>NZ_JALEGS010000003.1 GCF_022763345.1 Phaeodactylibacter sp. | reverse complement strand
CCAGCACATCGCCCGGCTGCGGGCCGCTGATCTGCTCCAGCATTGCATCCAGGTCGCAGTCATCTATTGCTGACACTTGCCAGTTCACAGGCATGCCGTCTTCGCAGGCCGGGATCTGCACCTGCATGTCGCCGGGGCCGTAGATTTCAGGGGCACGGTTGTCCATTACCGTGATTTCGTAGGACATCGTATCTCTGTTGCCCGCCTCATCTGAGGTGATCAAGAGCAGGGTATTCGAACCAATGCCTGCATGGACAGCCACTACGTAGAGGGGCTCCTCATCGGATACTGTCACGCTGGCACTTGGGGATACGGAAGGGTTGTCCGTTTGTGTAGTAATCTGCGCTTCCAGGCTCACGCCATCGCTCAGGCAGTCGTCGTCTAGTTCTACAAACCAGTTGAATTGCACCCCACACTCCCCTTCCGGGATGCTTTCGTGAAGAATCGTCATCGGGGGCTCCAGGCCGGTCTGATCCGTAACCGTTTTGGATGGTGGGGTGGAATCTGTAGTTTCTAAAGTAACTTCTTCCTGATACAGCTCAGGCAGGCAGCCTGCGCCATAAGCACAATTGCCCCGGTCCACAAGCTCAAGGCGGACACGGTAAGTACCCTCGCCAAGATTCTCAACAATTATCGGCTGGGCCAGAGCAACTGCTGAGCCAACCAAGGTTTCTCCAACGCCCGCTTCAATCAGGTATACATCGTAAGTGGCATTGCAGCCCTGCTCATCCAAATCTATGGTCAGCGTGCCATCCGTTGCTGTCGGGCAGCTTGGGCCTTCGCCGTTCAGGGTGAGTACCGGCACGGGGTAGCAATTGGCATGCAGCAAGCCGGAGATGGCTTCCACCTCAGCATTGCCCAGATTTTCGGTGATCGCAAAGTTATAGCATTCCCCATTTGTCAGGGTGCCTGGTACAAACGTCACCTGAGTAGAAGACATATTCACAAAGTCGACCACAGGATTGCCGTTCTCATCCTCTACATCTACCGTCCAGTTGTTACCGGTAGAGAAAGGCTCCCAGTCGAGCGTTATGGAGCCGTCGCAGTTGCAGATGACTTCGTAGCCCTCTGTGCGGAAGCCGAAGTCAAAAGACAAATTGTCCTGATCGTCCGGGTAGCCGTTGATATTGCCAGGGGCATCGCCCGTGCCGTCTTCGCCGGTGCGCAGGCTGCCATCATCAAGGATCGTGAAGGTGGTATTCTCCGGGTCGTTGCTGTCCAGGTCTTCATCGCTGCCCGCTCCAATGACCGTTGGGGCATAACCCGTTGGCAGGTCCGGGATGCGAAGCGTGTAGGTGCCAGGGATGAGCCCTTCGAAAACGTACTTCCCATTGACGTTATTAAAGATGCCGGTACCGATAGTGTAAATACGGTTGTCGCCATCCGTAGCAAGGTTATCGTCCGGGCCTGCCCATTCCAGCTCCATAGGCAAGTCATTAAAGCAGGGGTTAGAGAAATCGCCCTGTAGGCCATCGCCGTCCAGGTCTTCCCAGACGTAGCTGCCCACCAGGTAGAGGGTTTCCTCGTAGTCTTCGATCTCGCCGAATGGTATCTCGCCCGTCTGGCTGTCCGGCTCGAGGCCGCCTTCCGGGCTCAGGCGGGCGCGGGAGTAAGCGCTGCCGCCTTCGAAAGTAGCACCTTCAGGCACTTCGAAGCACAGTATTTCATCGGATAGACCGCCGTTTGGTATGGTGTTGCCGGTTGTGAAGGACACCTCTTCTCCTGCACCAAAGGAGCCATCACCGTCCCAGTCTATCCAGAACTGCAGCACGGCAGCTTCGCCAGTATTGTTTACCGCCGTAACGGAAACACAGGCTTCGGTGCCTGGCAACAAGGGTGTGATGAAATCAATGCCGTTCTCGTCGTCATCGGCCTCATTGCAGGTACCGAAAGTAACCAGCCCGGAGCCGTTATCGTCCCCTTCTGCCAGGTTATCCGGCTGGCCGTCCAGCTCTACGTCCACGCACTGCCCAAGGAGCAAGTCTTCACTGACGATGTGCTTTGGCGCATCAGGCTCTTGTGTGCCGTAGGAAACCGGCAGGTCGCCATAGTCAAAGCCAATGATCTGTACCATGTAGTCTTCCACTTCGCCGCTTTGAGCCTGACCAAGGGCGTTAGCCACTTCGCCCGGGTTATTCGCCAAACGAAGGCGAAGGCCTACATCTTGCCCGACTACACTCGTTGCCGGTACCGGTACATCTATGCTCACTGTCGTGGCATTATTTGGGACCAGCACGCTAAAGCGCTCGGTAGACGGGTCAAAAGCACCGTCCTTGTTGAAGTCCAGGAACAGCGCCAATGTCGCCTCCTCTCCCGTCATATTCATCACTGGTATTTCCAGCGTGGTTGTCTGGGTTAAGATGAACAGCGGTAGGTTGTCCAGGTCGAGCCCGTCCTCGTCGTCCGGGTCTGTGTCCGGAGTAGCGGTATTGTCATCGCCCCCCACAGTAGCCCCCGCATCAGCGCTGGGCTGACCGTTGGCTTCGTCGTCTACTGCGGCGCCTATTTTTAGCAGCGTGATATTATTTAAATCAACCAATATACGGTGGCGTGGTCCATTACCTTCCCGCAAAGTTGCATAATTGGCTGGAGTAAGCGGATCGTTAGGGTCGCCACCTGTGCCAAGGGCTATATCATTCAGGTCGCCGAAGTCTAATCCAAGAATAGGGGTTAGGTAATCCTCCACTTCACCATCCGGCGCTATGCCTGTTGGACTCATCACAGCGTCTATATCGGTACTGATCCGGAAGCGTACGCCTACCTGCTGCTCTCCTATGACAGAGGTCAGTGGTGGCGTAACATCTTCAAAAGTAGCCTCCGTAGCGCCATCGGGTACCATGAGATCATACATTTCGTCAGGGTCCCCAAAATCTCCGTCCCCATTCCAGTCGATAAAGAGTACCAGCTTTGCATCCGCCCCTGTCATGTTCATGAGCGTCACCGGCACATCTGTCGGGTTGCCCGTGTTGAATAAAGGTAGGATTACGCCATCTTCGTCCTCACCATCACCAAGAGCGTCGACACTGGGCTGCCCATCCGGCTCCGCATCCAGCATACTACCCAGCTTGAGCACCACGTCTGTAGGCACAGAGTGGGCAGGGCCATCGTTGGCATCAGCGGTCGCATAGCCTGGATCCTCTGGGAGGTCGCCGTAGTCCAGGCGGAAAAGACCGGCATCAAAGTCTTCATATTCTTCACCCTCTGAAAGGGTAATACCAGGGGTACAGCCGTCAGCGGGATTAGCGTCGCTGTCATTGGTATCGTTGCCGCCATTATCCGTCTGGTTCTGATCCGTAAACTGATAGCTTTCCGCGTCAGTATTGGGGGAGTTTTCAAGATCAAACAGCACGCAGTATTCCACACCGGCGGGCAGGCCGGTGAAAATGTAATTGCCATTATTATCTGTCTGGGTGACATCTACCTGATCTCCCTTTACGCCATTGTTGCATTCAAACAGGGCTACCTCGATATCCGGCACACCGGCCTCATCATTATCCTGCACCCCGTCCAGGTTGTCGTCTTCCCATACCAAATCGCCAATGCTCGCGCAGGACAGCGGGATGTTGTTGTTGAAGACAAATACGCCCGGTTCCAGGTCAATGGAATAGTAGAACGGGTTGCTCCCGCAGGCTGCATCTTCCATAAAGCCCGGATTGCCGGCATCTTCGCCGCTGCCCAGCGTGGTTACGCCAACTGGCGCGTCAAATACGCCGCCCTCTTCCATACAGTCCGGAGAAACGGCGTAGCCTGCCGGGGGCGTAAACTGAATGGTGTAAGTACCGCTCACAGACACGGCAAAGAAACCATAGAAACCGCTGGAGCCGTCCTGTACAATATCTACCGGGCCGGGACCGTCTACGCTGATGCTGCCGCCGGGGATAATTTCGCCCGTGGACTCGCAGTAGATGTATCCCGTAGGGTCTGCTTCTTCCGGTGACGGATCAATATCGTCGGGTACAAGATCGCCATCTTCGTCCGGGTAGATACCGGCATCGATCGTTGGGTCATCCTCACCTGAAGCCAGGGTGACACAATTTACGTTCCCGTTTTCGTCAATAACGTCTGAGTCCAGGGCATCAACCGTATTGCCTTCAATATTCGCAAGGGTGTAGATGTAATCCTGTGCGGCAAATATGCCGCTGTAGTCAAAGACAACGGTGTAGCTGCCCGGTACCAGACCGGTAAATTCATAATCGCCATTGGCATCAGTCATCACCTCCGCGCCGGGCACAGGGGCGTCTTGCACCCCATTCACACACGTGAAGAGCGTAACCGTAACGCCCGGTACGCCGCCCTCACCGTTATCTTGCTGCCCATTGCCATTCGAGTCCTCCCAGACTGTGCTACCCAGGCTGGCGGGCTGGTAGATGCCCGCATCAATGGTATAATTGGTTTCTCCGCTGCCCAGGGTAATGACCTCAGTCTGCCCGTCATCGCCAGCATCGCTGTCTACTGTATCGTCCATACCGGCATTATCGGCAGGGGTGATCTCGTAGCCATTGGGCGTGACGAACTCCACGATAAAGCTGGCAGGGCCCAGGCTGTCGAAGAGGTATAAACCATTCTCATCCGTCATAGTGGACTCAATGAAGTCGCCATTTTCCGTCAACAGGTTTACGGTCACATTCTCCACAGGTGGCTCACCGGGATCCTGAACACCATTGGCATTGAGGTCTTCCCAAACGAAGTCGCCCAGCTCACCAAATGTTGGATTGCTGCTACACTGTGGAGTGGCTGGAGGATACAGCACAACCGTAGAGTCCGAGGGGTTTACGTCAAACCGCAGGCGCAGCTCGGGGCGCAGTCCATCCTCTACTCTTTCCCAGACGCCATCGACCAGTACCCAGCCCGGCCAGTCTACGGCTACGCCGTTATCCACTACTGCACCCGGCCATAAGAGAGTCCCGGAAAGTGGCTGATTAGTCAGGACGGTTACCACAGTATCCGCATCTGGATCTACCCAGGTAATGGTTGCACCGTTGGAAGGGGTAAAGCCAATGGGTGTAATGCTGTAATTGACATAAGGCGCGTTATCGACGCAGATTTCTTCTGCCATCACTTCTATAGCTGGCACGAAAAAGCCCGCATCGACATCCGGGTTATTGTCGCCGGCATTAAGGGTGTACATAATCGTTTCGCCAGTGCCCGGGTCCGCATCGCTGTCAATCGTATCATCATTGCCCTCGCCCTGTGGGGAAGGGGCCAGTTCATCGGGTGTGGTGAAGGTCAGCATGTAGTCGCCCGGGAACAGGCCGGAGAACATGTACATGCCCGTACCATCGGTAGTTGTGCTTGCCGTGAACGCACCTCCATTCAAGTCTGTACCTGAAATGCTCACTTCCGCATTAGGGATACCCGGCTCTCCGGCATCCTGAATGCCATCGTAGTCGAGGTCTTCCCAGACGAAGTCGCCGATTTTGGCGAAAGCCAGGTAGTAGTCTTCCACCTCCCCGTCATTGGCGGGCCCGGTAGCATCCAATCCGCCCGCTGAGCTCAGGCGTACGCGGACGAAGGTTTCCAGATTGGGAAAGGTAGCGGAAGCAGGCACCTCAAAGCAGTAGTTTGTGGTATTCGTTCCAGTTCCAACAATTGGCTCGGTAAAGGCTACTTCCTCGCCGCTGCTAAAGCTGCCGTTGCCGTCAAAGTCGACCCACATCTGTAGCGCGGCAAGGCTGCCGGTATTGTTGGTTGCGGTTACTTCCACGCAGGCTTCGTTGCCAGGCACCATTGAAGTAAGGAAACGGATGCCGTCTTCGTCATCGCTGACACACTCACTGAAAGCGGTTTCACCCATTTCGGTTTCCACTCCGCTGCCATCGTCACCTCCTGTTCCGGCACCAGCAGCAGGCGTACCGTCCACACCGGCTTGTGCCTCAGGCGAACCATCCAACTCGGAGTCAACGCAATCGCCCAGGAACAGGTCATCGTGGATGATGTGGAAAGCACCATTTTGGCCGAGTGTAGTACCGTAAGTATCCGGGACATCTCCGAAGTCACGGTCCCTTGGCCCTTCAAAGTTTTCTGTATCCATGCAACTGCCATTGAAGCTAGCGGTTACTTCGTGCAACTGTCCATCACAAGTTTTAGTGAATGATGCTAAGGTCTCTTCAACGCCATCCGCTCGATTGGCCAGGTCAAGGGTCTGAGTAGCCGGGTCAAAGGCAGAATTACCGGCGATACTGATTTCCATATCACCGGTACCGTTGTAGTAGGTACCAATTACGTTGACGGTGTAGGTACCATCCGCCCGGCAGTTATCTTCAATTTGGATGTCTGTAATGGCCAGATAGCAGGGCTCGTGTAAACGGCGTTCGCCGGAACAGGTACCATCAATCCTATTGCCCATGCCATCAATAAAGCGGGCTTCGACATCAAAGGATTCTCCGTCGCAGACCAAGCCGTTAAAAGAGAAGTTATAAGTTCCGTCTTCAGCGATAGGATCAAAAATCTGGCTTTCTGTGTTGCCACTATCTATGAAGAAGACTTCGAGGCGGGCTCCCGGAGCCGGATCGCCGCCAATTTGTACCTGCCCGGTTAAGTCGTAAGTAAGATTGCCCATGCCATCGTCTATACAATCGGTGGCACTCAGGTTAGCAATATTCAGGGTGGCCGGGGCTTCTACGGTTCCAAAAGCTTCACAGCTAAGATCTATATCGTCTTTGACTTCGAACATCAGGTCGCCACCTGAGATCGGAAAGGGCCCAAACTCGTCTCCAATAGGGTGCTCCACTCCGTAAGCCAGATTGGGTACCACGTCAATTTCCAGGCCATCTGCATTCATCACCTGCAGCGTGAAGGTCCCGTTATTGTCTAAAGCACTGTTAATTTCCCGGTTGACCTGCAGCGTCCAGGTGTAGCGGTCGTCGTTCACCTGAGCCGTGCCGCGGTCATCACAAATGACCATTACCGTGGGGAAAAGATCACAATTCGTAGCGATCAGCCCGAGGTCTAAAGTGGTATCTTTTGCCTGCCCGGCTTCTGTCAAAGCTGGTGTCAGGTCAGTCATGAACATGGTGGTCTGATCCGCGTCGCTGTCTACAACGTCGTTTACACCGGCATTGAGCAGGGTGGGCATATCCGCAGGAGGGACCTGGCCGGGCGGGAAGGAGTTTTCATCAAAAACAGCATAGTACTGGCCTTCAGGCAGGTTGGCAAAGAGGTAGTAGCCCGGATTGCCGAAGTGGTTGTCTCCGGTCAGCCTGCTACCTACGAATACGTCATCACCGGCGCCCGGGGTAGCATCTTTAGTGCCGACCAAACGGTACAGATCAACGGATACTCCATTGATACCTAACTCAGCAGGTTCATTTTGAATACCATCATTATTATCGTCCGACCATACATAATTACCAACAGAGACCGTATCCGCTTTGATGGCGATACCGACTTTGTTGGGCTCTGCTACAAGAAAGTAGTCTTCGTCTGGCGTATCGGTGCGCCGCCCCTGATAGGCCAGGGAGTTCCATGCAATGGCATCTTCGGGTGCATCTACCGGTGCCTGTGTGCTAAATACGATCTCCGTTTGCTCACCGGGCCCCAGTGGCGTTGGCAGAAAAAACTTTAAGGCTTGTGTCTCGGTAACATCAACCGGAGGAGTCGTGCTCCAAAACGGGCCTGTACAACCCGCAGGCTCGTAGGCCGGGCTAAAGTCGGCACGGCAGGGATTGGGCTCTATGGAATACTCTACGGTGGCATTAGCTGGCATGGAAACCACTTCTACGAAGTTCGTCCGCCACTCGCTCTCCCGGTCAGCCGGGAAGGAAATCGCTTCATCGCCAATGAATGGCATGATGTCAATAACTGTGATATCCTTGACCTCAACGTTGCCTGTGTTTTCGATGATGAGTTTCCAGTCTGCGGCTCCGCCCTGAAAAGTGCGGCCGATACCGTTGAGGTTATCGAGCGTTGGATTCGGCCCGTTGGGATCAAAAAACACGAAATCAGCATCACAGTCTCCCCGAACCCCCTTCCGTGAACTGGTCTGTACCAGAGCATTCACAGTGAACGTTTCGCAATCCTCGAGGGGCAGGTCCTGACGGATGTAATCACCTGTTCCGGTAACTGTAAAACAGTTTTGCAATGCCCCGGGAGGGAAGCCCCGTGGGATGGCTACATCGTAGGTGATTTCATAGAATTCGGAATAGCGTTCCCCCGGAGCTGATCCGCTCAGGCTGGCCCATTCAAAAGTAAGGGTACGATTGCCGCTGTTGTAGACCATGCCATCGTTATCGGCAGGCGTAAGCCCCCCATTGTACTGAATGGTGCCAGGCACAAAATCCAGCCCCATGGGCAGTTGGTCTACAATGACGACGTTGTTGACATCAAAAGGGCCCTGATTGCGAAAGCGCAACCGGAAGGTAATGGTATCTTCGGGGTTACCGTCTGAGCCGTTCAGGGAGGTCTTCGACAAATTGGTAGGGCCGATGGGCGGAATGGTAATATTGTCCTCATCTCCGGGCAACTCTGCCTCCGGTGCGATATCCACATCATCACCATCAATTGTGAAGGTATTATTCAGGGTAGAACTACCAGGGCCATTGGCCACTTCCGTCACTTCTACAGTGTACTCAATAGTGTAGGTTGCTCCGCAATCTTCTTCTACGTCCGTGGAGCCAGGAAGGTCAATACCGGAAAAGTCCCAAGTCAGAGTGCTCCCTATCTGGTTGAGCGCCGGGGTTCCAATATCCGTGATATTGGAGCTGTAGGCAACCGATCCCGGCACCAGATTAACACCAGCGGGCAATTCATCAGTTACCAGGCCATTTACGAGTGGGTCAGGACCACACACATTGAAAGACAGGGTGTAAGTGACTTCATCCTCAACAAAGAATATATTTCCGGAAGCTGATTTATTAGGAGAACCCGGCCCAACCGGTGGAATACGGGTAACTGCTGCACTTTCATCGCATAGGTCATTCGGCAGCGGTTCTCCTTCGTAGTTAGCGGAAACTTCCACTTCAGGTGAAATACAGGTATAAACAGCATTCGGACAGGAAACGTATAGCGGATCAGTGACTCTGGGGTTGGCACCAATAACCGGGTTGCCCAACTGATCAGTAGCCAGTACTTCATAATCCAGGACGATCCCGTCTACAGGGCCAAACCCGGGAGGCACCGTACCAAACTCGAAAACCAAAGTGGTCAGGAATTCACCTGCCCCTAGTGCCGGGGGCGCGAAATCACCAGCGGAACCATCAAGCGTGGTGTTAAAGCTACCTAGTGGGAATGGGCCTCCGAGGTTGGTCTCGTAAGTAACCGTTACCGGTAAGCCTTCAAACAGGTAAATGGAAGGCTTGATGCCAGTAATCTGGATCTGCTGCGGGATAGTAATGGTTGCGGTAAAGTCATCCACTTCGACGTTACCGGTCACATCGGCATTGGCCACGTAACCACCCTGATCTCCGATTTCAAAAGTCGAGAGGCCCACGCCACACTGAATGAGTGGGTTGGGCGAAGGCAGGGTGCCGTTATAGGTATCTGTATCATCCACATCAACGGGGCAGTCTGAAATGGTGGTGCCGTCGAGCGTTGCTTCAATGGAAAAGTTATCACTGAAGTCATAGGGCGGAGAGGGGAATTCCAAAACCAGGGGAAAGGAGGTTGCTCCGGAGGCGTTGCTGACATCCCAGGTCAATGTTGTGCCGGATTGCATGCAACCTGAGCAATTCACGACGTTGGTGTTGGTGGGGATTTCTGCGGTGAGCGTAGCGTTATCGAGCGCGATAAAGCCCGTAACTGCCGATGGGCTGACGCCTATTTGAAACAATGAAGTAGAGCCAGGGACACCAACTGTCACTGCATTTACGTTTACGTTCCACTCTTCATTAGGTGCGCTTACCGTGATATCCGTTTGATCGCTTACCGGGCTATTGTCAGCGTCATCCGCGGAGAAAGTAACGGCAGCGGGTATTATGGTACCATCGCATACCTGACCGGGAGGAATAACCAGCTCCAGCATGAGGATACCTGCAGCACCTGCTTCAAGTGGGTTTTTCATATTGATGCGAAAGGTCGGCGTGCCCACAACATTGACGATTTCAGTGCTGCCCACTTCAGCATTGCCTACGAAACTGACAACCTGAATCCCATTAGGCAAGGGGACCTCAATGACCGGATTGTCAGCGTCTTCCACGAGGCTCTGCGTCGCGTAACTGATCGTATAGGTAAAGGCGACACCCGTTTCAGGAGTCAAATCGCTGACCATAATACCGATATCCAAAATCAAGGTATTGGGCATACTTAGCTCCTCCATTTTCTGTTTAGCATCGGGTGTGTCCTGATGGCTTTCGCTCCAATAATTCAGGGAAAATAGGCCAGGGTGAAAGGCATAGAGGGTTGTTGTAAGCAGGGCAATAATTGCCAACAGAGTAATTGTGGGTTTCATGTTGCTATTGTTTGTGCATGATTGTACCGTTGACTGTAGCGGGGTTTAGTCGCTAAGCGTTAATTTTTTCCAGACTTGACATAGGTATGCCAGGTCTGCAATGGTGCAGATTAGACTATGATTTATTATTCAAAGGGAATTTCAAAAACTTAAGGTACAGGAGAGTAGTGTTACCTACTCTGTTTCGATCGAGAATCCTCGTAGATATCTCTGTGTTCAAAGAAAATGTCTACTGATCGAATAATTATTCCATGATAGGCTGAGCAAAAGTAATGCCAATTTTAAAAAAACCCTTATCAACGCGAGAAAAATTCACCTCAAAAAGAGCAAATTGTAACATGGATAATTCAACCTTATCATCACAAGCAGATGATGTCCTGTACGACAGGGTCACCTTTTCAATCCTTCTTTCTAAGGGGAAAACCAACAACCATTAAAATATAAGAACGCGATGAGCGCATGAGTGTACCGTCGGTGATTAGGCAGTGACAGGTTAATATTTTTCATGAGTATTGTGATTTGTGCATTTAACTGATGCAAAGGTAAATCAAGCGGCAGATACAAATCGGACAAGCATCTATACTAACCCGACAAAAGGCGTTATACCGTGTCTCTTCTTCCGGAATGGATAAATATTGAAGCGCGATGTTATTACTTTTACATTCATCAATACACCTATTTACTAAACAAGCGTTTTCCTATTGTATAAGCTCCTGAAAATATTCAGCCTAATCCTGTTTGCCTCCATTGGCCTGTTTGCCCAATCGCAGGAGAAGTACAAACTTATATCCCGGCATATCAACCAAGAGAATGGGCTGACCAACCTGCTTGTACACCATACGCTGGAAGATAGCAGAGGGCTTGTTTGGATTTCCACTAACGGAGGATTGTTTATATTCGATGGCAAACGCGCCCAACCTCTCATCACAAATATTGAGGGGAATTCCTTTAAGGCGGGACGGGTTTATGAAGGGCCCGGGCAGCTAATTTGGGTAAACAGTTATGGCTATGCTGTATTTTCCAATCAGGCAGAATTTAAAGGTAAATTTGCGATATGGGACAGCACCGGAGAACAGTTGATCTCTGCCGACAGCCTTCTTGTTTCAACGGGAGCCCCATTTAAAAAAGAGGAGGTTGCAGCAATCTCGGGGACTCCCGAAAACCGTATTGTATTTTTACTACATGATGGCAAGGTTTTTAGCTTTGATGGTAAAGCGTATGATGCTATTTTTCAGACTGCCCCCAACCATCAATTATACACCTTTTACACTGCTGGCAAAGATTTCATTTTTGAATCCATGGACAGCTGCCATGTCATGTCTCCCCCATTCCGGGAGCAAAAGCCCCTCAAAACCTTTCTGAGAAGCAGGTTTAAACCGACCCCTTGCTCTTGTAAATATAAAACAGAAGGCAGCTTTACAGAGATTCAATTTACCAATGCTGCGGAACACCAAAGCATAACCATTCCCAAACCCTCAGGCGCCCTGCTGGGTGCCTCCTACACTCCCGGAGGATATATATGGATCATTACCACTGAGGAAGTCGCTGTTTATACCCCAAGCTCTGATCACTCAAAAAGATACGGTCGAAAAATTGCTTCCGCAACAGTCCAGTTGTCTTCAAGTACCTATTTTGGGGTACGCCTCGACCAGGAAAAGCAGGAAGCCTGGATTGCCTCCGCTAATGGTGTTTATTTATTTAAACTCAAGCCAGTACTATTCGAGCGCATTCACAGCTTTCAGCGTGAAATTGCTAACCTTAGAGGAATAACCTCTAACAAAAAAGGGAAGATTTACTACAACGACTTCTACACTTATCTGTACGAGTCAGATACATCCAAAATCTTATTTGATACCAAAGGAGGGATACATTTGCTGTATGAAGATGGCATCCTATGGTCCGGTACATACCGCCCGGACATTCTCAAGGGCAATACAAGAACCGGAACCACTAAGCTACTGAAAGCAGATGCAGGAGGCAACAGGGTCTCTACGAACTGGATTCACAGGTCCGGGCAAACCGGTATCCTTTATGTTGGTTCTTCGGCGGGCCTTCTGTATAAGCCGCATCAGAAAGATACGCTAATTAAAAAAAACATTAGCCCCCTGATAGACGGTACCGAAATCCGGTCTATTCATGAAAATAGCGAAGGGCTATGGCTTTGTACAAACGAAGGACTGCTGTTATATCAGGAATCAATAGATACTTTTCAGGATTACCGGCACATTACCAACGGGACTACCGTCAATCATCTTTATGAAGCACCTGATGGCACTTTTTGGCTGGGCACATTCGGTAAGGGGCTTTACAGATGGCAACCCGGGACCCCGGATGTCAAAAGGTATAATTATCAGGCTGGCTTTTCTGACGATCGAATCCTTGCCATTTACCCGGATAAACGAGGCTTCTTATGGATGCCTACCTACCATGGTTTAATCCGCTTTCATCCGGAATCAGAACAATTATTCACTTTCACCACAAAGGACGGACTTCCCTATAATGAGTTCAACCTTTCTTCTCATCATCAGCTAGCGAATGGGCACCTGCTTCTTGGCACACTTGGAGGCATTGTGAAATTCGATCCGCTCAAAATACCAGAGTCGATTGACCACGCGTACCCCGTTTGGCCCCTAAAAATTGAGCTATTTGATGCAGATGGAATAAAAAAAACATTGCCTGCCACTCAGTCAGCCATCACACTTAGTTCATCCAAAGATAAGTTAAGCCTTGAATTCGCCATCCTGGACTATGCGGCTGTAGATTTAGAACAATTCGATTACCGGCTTATCGGGCAAAACAACCAATGGACACCTATGCGGGGAAGTGACCTCAATCTTTCCGGCTTTTCAAAAGGGCAGTTCACGCTGGAGGTAAGAGGCAGAAAAGGGAAGGATGCCTACTCTACTGATATCTACCGGCTTGACATAAGAGTCCCTCCGCCCTTTTACCAGAGCACTGCTTTTATTTTCTGGTCGGTACTGTCTTTGACCACCACTTTAGTATTCTTTTTCCGTTGGCGCACCCGGCGTTTACGCAAAGACCGGATGCGGCTTCGGCAGGAAGTCAGAAAACGCACCCATAAAATTCAGCAACAAGCAATGGAGCTGCAAAAGCTCAACCAGGTCAAAACCACTCTGATCACCAACATTGCTCATGAATTTAAAACCCCGCTCACTATGATATCCGGGGCGCTGCAACTATTGCGCCAAAACCGGCATCCCAGCCCTGAGCGTGGGCTTAAAACCATTGAAAGCAATAGTACCAGACTTACTCAGCTCATTGATCAGTTGGTGGAGGTCAATAAACAAGAAGAAGCTCTGCTGCAGATTCAAAGTCAGCCGGTTGATCTGAAAAAACTAGTCCGGGAAATTGGCCAAATTTATGAGGACAATGCAGCTACACTTGACATTGGATTTTCCATGGACTTCGATAAGCGCCTGTCTGCTCGTTATCTGGCAGACCCGCTCAAATTGGAGTATATGCTACACAATCTGTTGTCCAATGCCTTCAAATTCACTCCTAAAGGTGGTCAGGTCTGTCTGGAAGTTGCAACAGGCGAAAACGAACAGGGTATTACGCTCTCAGTGGAAGATACCGGAATAGGTATATCGGAAGCCGATCAGCCCCACATTTTTGAACGTTTCTTTCAGGTGGACTCCACTTCCGGCGGTATGGGTATTGGACTAGCCATCGTGAAAGATTATACAGATGCTATGAATGGGGCTATTCGGTTGAAAAGTACGCGGGAGCAGGGTACGAAAGTCACCATTTTGTTACCGCTGCAATCCTTACCTGACACAGGTTCCTCTCAGATTCAAATGCCCTCTTCTGCAGGAAGCGTGCAAATAGTAGAGACCGGCGTATCCCATACTGAAAATCAACAGCCGCTGATTTTCATAGTCGAAGACAACCCGGAAGTACAGCTCCTGCTAAAGACCATTTTTGAAGCTAATTATGAGCTGCGAACAGCAACTGATGGCGAGGAAGCACTCCGCTTATTGGAAAAGTCCCCACAAACGCCAGACCTAATCATCACTGACCTTATGATGCCGGAGCTGGACGGTGTCTCTCTAATTCAGCGGCTCAAAGCAAACAAGCGTTTTTGGCTTATCCCTATCCTGGTGCTAAGTGCCAAAAGTGACTTTGTTACAAAAATCAAAGTCTTGAATATTGGCGTGGACGATTACATACAGAAGCCCTTCAATATTGATGAGCTCCAGGCTATAGTCCAAACCCTACTCAAAAATGCAACTGCCCGCCTCAATGCACAAATACACGCTACCGCCGAGCCTTCCTCTTTGGCTTCCTACGAGCCCTCCCAACCTGACGAAATGAAACAGCACGAGCAGGAGTGGTTGAATCAGGTGGAAAGTGCACTTTGGAATATGATTGATAAGGGCACCGAGATAAAGGTGAAAGATTTGGCGTTGGAGCTGTACACCAGTGAACGGCAGCTACAACGCCAAATAAAATTACTCACCGGCCTGACTCCATCCGAGTATATCAACGAAGTACGTTTACAAAAAGCCCGGCAGCTTATCATTGATGGCAGCTTCTCCACTGTTTCGGAGGTTGCCTACCACCTGGGCTATGCCTATCCCAATTACTTCTCCAGGGTATTCACCAAGCGCTTTGGACGCCCCCCTTCTTCTTTTTTCACGGATTGACCTGAATATCCAGTATACGAAGCGTGACTATCTCTCTGTTCATCGTCTATTATTGAGCTAGGACTGGTATACCTTCAATCACTTTTATACTTTTACAATTTTCAGTCAACACTTAAACAAACGCTTAATGAAAAGACTGTTCACAATTCTGATTGCCTGCTCCTTCTTCCTGTACAATGGGCTACATGCTCAAACAACGGCAGAACTGGAAGCAGAAAAAGCAGCAAAGAGCGCCACACTTGACTCCCTGAAAAAAGAATTCAAGGCACTGGAGAAGCAAGTCAATAAGCTGCAGTCCGACGTTGCCAGCTTAACGGACCAGCTCACACCTTACCCGCGTTGGAAAAAAGGCTTACTGGGCAACGTTGGCCTAAATATTGCCAACTTCGATAGCTGGCTGCCAAAAGACCAACCCAGTACTTCTGCCATCAATATCGGTGTGACTTCTACCGCCTTCATCAATGGAGACTGGGAAAATGCCTTCTGGCGCAATAGTGCCAACCTTACCCTGGGCTGGCTGAAATTCGACAACAAGGATAATCCTGACGACATCGACGAGTTCCAGGTTTCAGCTGATGCCTTGAACGTGGTATCCCTTTACGGGTATAAATTGTCACCTAAGTTTGCGATTTCCACATTAGGGGAGTACCGGACTTCAGTGCTTGATGGCAAATTTAACAACCCTGGCTACCTCGATCTTGGTGTAGGTGCGACCTGGACGCCGGTTACCGATCTGGTGGTGGTAGTACACCCACTGAACTACAACTTTGTCTTTGCAGATGAAGAATTCAACTTTGAGTCATCGCTTGGTGCAAAGGTTGTGGCAGACTATACCAAAACGATTGTTCAGGGGCTCAACTGGAAATCCAACCTGTCTGCTTTTCTGAGTTATGAGAATCAGGACTTTTCCAACTATACCTGGGTCAATACCTTTAGCACAGCCTACAAAGGTATTGGAATTGGGCTGGACGTAGGCTTGCGCAACAACAAACAGGAAGCCCTTGCTGCCGGACTGGAAGACAATCCACTACAGACCTACTGGGTACTTGGCTTGTCTTATGCCATTAGTTCCAACTAAGCCTTTTTCAAATCTAACCTAAAAGGGAGAGGGCCACTACCCATACGGGGCAGTGGCCCTCTTTCGTTTTAGCCACTCAGGCTTTTGCCTGGAAGATTACGATGCTGCCTAAGTACAACTAGAAAAGGGCAGCTTTTCTGTAAAAGCCACCCTTTTCAAAATTTTTATAGCTGTCGCAGTGCTGCTATTCTTCCTCTTCGGAAGCGGCTGTGGCGGTTGCAGCTGCTGCAGTAGCCGCTGTAGCTGCGGTTTCTGCACCTTTACCTTTGCCAGAGCCACCACGACGACGGCGGCGACGGCCACCACCTTCGCTCTTGCCAGCGGTGTATACGTCGTTGTAGTCTACAAACTCGATCATCGCCATTTCAGCGGCATCGCTGCGACGGAAACCAGTCTTGATAATGCGAAGATAACCACCGGGGCGTTCTCCAATTTTCTCAGCAATTGGACCGAACAGCTCCGTTACCGCCGTTTTGTTTTGCAGGTAGCCGAACACGACGCGACGATCGTGTGTACTTCCATTACGTGCCTTGGTCACCAATGGCTCGAGATATACACGAAGCGCTTTGGCCTTAGCTAGCGTCGTGTTGATACGTTTGTGCTCAATGATGGCAGCAGCGAGGTTGCGCATGAGGGCTTTGCGGTGCCCTTCTTTGCGGCCGAGATGGTTAAATTTCTTACCGTGTCTCATTGTAGAGATTGATTTACATCGTGACACCTACTTTTCGGGAGCCATTTCAGGCATAGACCACAGGTCGGTCCGCTTGGAAAAGCAGTGATCACAGGGTTATAAAAAAAACGAGGAGCAGTACCGGGTAAAAGGCACTACTCCACCTGTTGAATCCTTATTATTCTTCGTCGAGCTTGTATTTGGAAAGATCCATGCCGAAGGTCAACCCTTTGTCCTGTAGCAACTCTTCGATCTCTACCAGTGACTTCTTACCGAAGTTCCGGAACTTAAGCAGCTCGTGCGTATCGTACTTCACCAGCTCTGCCAATGTGTTGATCTTCGCTGCTTTCAGGCAGTTGTACGCCCGTACAGACAGATCCAGGTCTTCAAGTGAAGTCTTCAGCAACTTGCGCATATGCAAGATGTGCTCGTCGACGATGTTCTCTTCCCGGGTGGAAGCATCATCGAAGGTAATATTCTCATCTGTGATCAGCATCAGGTGCTGAATCAGGATACGGGAAGCTTCCTTAATCGCGTCTTCAGGGTGGATGGTACCATCCGTCTTCACATCAATAGAAAGTTTCTCGTAGTCAGTCCGCTGACCTACACGGGTATTCTCCACGCGGTAGGCTACGTTTTTGATAGGTGTGTAGATGGCATCCACCGGAATTACACCGATTGGTGCATCCTTAGGCAGGTTTTCATCTGCAGGCACATAACCACGACCCTTGGTCACGGTCAATTCTACTTCCAGGTTCACGAACGGCTCCATCTGACAAATCAGAAGGTCTGGGTTCATGATTTTGAAGACATTGGTATGCTCTTCTATATCGCCGGCCCGGAACTCTTCCTTACCGCTAATGGTCAGGTATACTTTCTCAGTGGTAATTTCTTCTTCGCTCAGCAACTGCTTGAGACGAACCTGCTTAAGGTTCAGGATGATTTCCACCACATCTTCTACCACACCACGGATCGTAGCAAACTCATGCTCGACGCCCGCGATACGGACAGCAGAAATCGCAAAGCCTTCCAGGGAAGACAACAGCACACGCCGCAGGGAGTTACCTACGGTTTGGCCAAAGCCCGGTTCAAGAGGTTTGAATTCAAAAAGCCCCTCGAAATCGTTGGCTTTCTGCATTACAATCTTGTCCGGCTTCTGGAAATTTAGGATACTCATATATTTGACCTTCGTTCTTTAAATGGAAGAATAAAACGGGTGCAGAAACGGTTGCCTATGTACGCCTAAAAAGCACCCTCCTTGCGGAAGGCACTTTTCAGTATTTTCGTACATGTCGCTGCTTTAAGCCCGCCTGTAGACGGACCGGTCGCAACAGTCTATTACTTAGAGTACAGTTCTACAATCAACTGCTCGTTGATTTTTTCTGGTATCTGCTCACGCTCTGGGTATTCAAGGAATTTGCCCTGCATTGTATCAGGATTGAACTCCAGCCATGCGAATTTACGGATATCAGACTTTGCAGCTACGGCATCTCTAACAATCTCCATACCCTGAGACTTACCACGTACGGCGACAATATCGCCAGGGCGCAGTGAACAGGAAGGGATGTTAGTGATCACACCATTCACGGTAATGTGGCGGTGTGTAACCAGCTGACGGGCAGCGCGGCGGGTTGGAGCAAGGCCTAAACGGAAGACCGTATTGTCCAGGCGAGATTCCAACAGGCGAAGCAATTCTTCACCGGTTACACCTGAACCACTGTTAGCTCTTTCGAAAAGGTTGCGGAACTGACGCTCCAGCACGCCATAAGTGTACTTAGCTTTCTGCTTCTCCATGAGCTGCAGGGCGTAGTCGGACTTTTGCTTGCGCCGACGGCCGTTGCCGTGCTGCCCCGGAGGATATTTCTTGCGTTCGAATGATTTATCGGCACCATAGATCGCTTCACCGAGCGCTCTTGCTTTTTTTGTCTTTGGACCAGTATATCTCGCCATCAGAATAAACTATTTTCGATTGATTAAACCCTTCTGCGCTTGGGAGGACGGCAGCCGTTGTGTGGTACAGGCGTAACGTCTTTGATACGAGTTACTTTGATACCTGCCACGTCAATAGCCCGGATAGCAGCCTCACGGCCAGAACCAGGTCCTTTGACGAATACCTCAACGGAACGGAGTCCTGCATCATAAGCGGTGCGAGACGCATCTGCAGCCGCTACCTGCGCAGCATAAGGCGTATTTTTCTTAGAGCCGCGGAAGCCAGCTTTACCTGCAGAAGCCCAGGAGATCACCTGACCACGCTTATTGGTCAACGAGATGATAATGTTGTTGAAGGAAGCCTGAATGTAAGCCATTCCTTCTGCCTCCACTTTCATGTTCCGCTTCTTAGTCTTCTTTGCGGCTGCTTTTCCTTTTCCCTTTGCCATTGGAAATTAATTTAACAAGGTTTCGTATCTACAGCGGATGCACTACTGCGATGAGCAGCCATCATGTGCCTTGACGAAAATGATTACTTGGTTACCTTCTTCTTGTTCGCAACAGTCTTACGCTTACCCTTACGAGTACGGGCATTGGTCTGTGTACGCTGTCCACGAAGGGGCAAGCCTTTACGGTGGCGCAAACCACGGTAGCAACCAATATCCATCAAACGCTTGATGTTGGATTGTACCTCAGAACGCAGTTCACCTTCGACTGTGTGTTCGTCAGTGATAATGCTTGTGAGTGACCGGACATTCTCATCGGTCCAGTCTTCAACTTTTACACTCTCATCGATACCTGCCTGCTCAAGGATCATCGCTGCTTTGGAGCGACCGATTCCGAAGATGTAAGTCAGGCTAATGACACCGCGCTTGTTACGAGGCAAATCGACACCTACAATACGAGCCATTTTACGCTATTTAATTGATTCAGTTAATGCAGATCAGCGGGCTACGCTTAGCCTTGACGCTGCTTGAACTTAGGATTCTTCTTGTTGATAATGTAGATCTTACCTTTACGGCGAACGATCTTACAATCGGCGGAGCGTTTCTTAACAGATGCTCTAACTTTCATGATGGTCGTTTTTCTGTTTAGACAGTAATATACAACACGGTCTTATTTGTAACGATAAGTGATCCGCCCACGGGACAGATCATAAGGGGACATCTCTACGGCTACCTTATCGCCGGGAAGGATACGGATATAATTCATGCGCATCTTTCCGGAGATTGTCGCAACAATCTCATGATCGTTCTCCAGCCTTACCCGAAACATTGCGTTCGACAAAGCTTCTTCAATAATACCGTCTTGCTTAATTAAGTTCTTCTTAGACATACTCGAAATTTCGGTGTGCAAAGATAATCATTTTTATCTGACTTTCATGGTAATAGGCACAAAAAATCAAAATCCTCCTCTACACCGATTTTAAAAACAGCCCTTTTCAGGCTTATACCGCCTCGGAAATGACCCCTACGAATTGAACATCGGGGTTTTTCTCTACGGCTTCTTCAATAATGCTGTGGTCAGACAGGGGTTGCGGGCCTGTCTTCAGTACTACGATAGAATGTTCATAGTGGGCTGAAGGTTTACGATCTTTGGCGTAAATCGTCCAGCCATCCCGTTCTGTACGGACTTCCTTGCGCCCCAGGTTGACCATTGGCTCAATCGCAATCACCAGCCCATGCTTGAGTACCGGACCACGCCCGCGCTTGCCATAGTTAGGTACCTCTGGAGCTTCGTGCAATTCACGCCCGATACCATGCCCGACCAGTTCGCGTACAATACCATATCCGTGCTCTCTCTCAGCATACTGCTGTACCGCAAAGCCAATATCTCCAATGCGGTTCCCTACTGTTGCCGCATCAATTGCTTTGTAAAGGGAAGTATTGGTTACCCGGCAAAGTTCCATTACGGCTTCCTCCACTTCTCCAACCGGAAACGTATAGGCAGAGTCGCCATGGAAACCATTCAGGTGTACGCCACAGTCCACTGACACGATATCTCCGTCCTGGAATACCTGATCTTTAGTGGGGATACCATGAACGACCTGCTCGTTAACAGAAACACATAAACTTCCAGGAAACCCCTGGTAACCCTTAAATGAGGGGACACCACCGTGATCCCGGATCAACTCCTCTGCAGCTTTATCAATTTCAGCGCCGGTCATACCTGGGCGGAGCATACTGCCGACGTGGGCAAGGGCCATGCATACAACACGGTTACTCTCCTTTAGCAGTTCTATCTCCTCTTCTGTTTTGTAAAAAACCATTCTCGAGATCTTATATTATTAGGAATAATACAGGTTTGCGGTGCACTGTTTTCACTTCACAAAACCCTATTCCTTCTAGCACCATACCGCCACAGAGCACATTAGACTCTGCGGCGGTACGGAACATATAAACTTCTTCAATCCTTTCCTTACTCCAGAAAGACCAGCTTTTCTTCGCAGGCAGTGCTTACATATTAGCACCTATACCCTGCATACGGCTGCGGCCCTGAATCTTGCCTGACTTCACCAAGCCATCATAACGGCGCATGAGCAAGTGGCTTTCAATCTGCTGAAGGGTATCCAGCACTACTGCTACAAGAATCAGCAGTGAAGTACCACCGAAGAACATGGCGAAAGCAATGTTGACACCGAATCCAGCTGCAAAAGCAGGCAGGATAGATATCAGCCCCAGGAAAATGGAACCTGGCAGGGTAATACGAGTCGTCACTGCATCAATAAAGTCTGCCGTAGGCTTACCTGGCTTAATACCAGGTATAAAGGCGTTTTGACGCTTCAGGTATTCTGCATATTGCTGCGGATTTACCAACAGCGCCGTATATACGTAGGTGAACAGCACCACCAAAATAAAGTAGATGATATTGTAAGGTGCTGAAGTAAAGTCATTCAATGCCCGTAAGATAGGGCTGGTTGCCAAATCACTCCCCTCTCCTGCGAAGAACTGAGCCACGGTGGCAGGCAAAAACATCAATGCCTGTGCGAAAATGATTGGCATTACACCCGATGCATTCACCTTGAGTGGGATGTAGTCCCGTGCTCCCTGTGCAGGCATTTGGTTAGAACCACGTCCAACCATACGCTTCGCAAACTGAATTGGAATACGGCGGACCCCCTGTACGATCAGAACAGTAGCCATAACGATTCCGAATAGAGCCGCCATCTCCAATACGAAGATGATCAGACCATTATTTTCCAACTGAGACTGGAATTCAAATACCAGTGCCTGTGGTAAGCTCGCGATAATACCGATGGTGATCAAAAGCGAGATACCATTTCCAATACCGCGGTCTGTGATTCGTTCACCCAACCACATGGAAAATACTGTACCTGTGGAGAGGATGATAATGTTGGAAATCCAGAATACGCCGAGAGGTATAGTCGGATCGACAGCGCCAAGGCTGTTGATATAAGTCAGATAACCACCACCCTGAACCAAAGTAATTGCTACAGTCAGCAGGCGGGTGATCTGGTTGAGTTTCTTACGGCCAGACTCTCCCTCTTTTTGCTGAAGGCGCTGGAAGTAAGGTACCGCAAAGCCCAGCAGCTGAATGATAATCGATGCCGTAATATAAGGCATGATACCGAGTGCGAAAATAGCGGCATTATTAAAGGCGCCACCAGTAAATACGTTGATCAGCCCAAGCAGGTCGTTTGGCGAGTTGTTATTCTGAGTGGCATTGTCCAGCACCTCAGGGATAACACCTGGAAGCACGATATAAGAGCCAAAGCGGAAAACAAAGAGCATACCTAAGGTAAAGAGGATGCGGTTACGCAACTCTTTGATTTTCCAGATATTCTGTAAAGTAGTGATTAGCTTTTTCATCTGCGTAATTTTATAGCCTGTCTACCACATTGAAGAGCGGCTATCAGCTCTTCTCAAAACCTCGTGGGACCGTAGCCCCAAAAAATAAAGCGCCGCTCAGCGCGGCACAATATAATTACTCAGCTACAGTAGCAGAGCCACCAGCTGCTTCGATAGCGGCTTTGGCCGACTTGGAGAAACCATGAGCCACGACTTCGAACTTGCCTTTCAGCTCGCCGTTACCCAGGATTTTGACCAGGTCATTTTTGCCAACAGCACCCAGCTTGATTAAGGTTTCCAAGTCGAACTTCTCAACCCCGTACTTTTCTGACATTGCCTGAAGGTTTTCCAGGTTGATTGCAGTGTAAGATTTACGGTTGTGATTGTTGAAGCCGATCTTTGGCAGACGCATTTGAATAGGCATCTGACCGCCTTCAAAGTTGCGCTTATTCTTGAAGCCGGAACGAGACTTAGCACCTTTGTGACCGCGGGTAGCGGTACGGCCATGCCCAGAACCAATGCCTCTGGCAATTCTTTTGCGCTTTTTGACTGCACCCTCGGCAGGCTTTAAGCTATGTAGTTCCATTGCGATTACGTTTATTCCTTTTAAAGAATGGTCTGCAAAGATATCCGCTATTAACGGCTTTACAAACTTTTTCCTTAAGCTTAAAAAAAGTTTAGCCTGCAGGCTCGACTGTAACTAAGTGACTAACTTTGCTCACCATGCCCTTGATCTGGGCTGTTTCTTCAACAACGACACTTTGACGGATTTTTCTTAACCCCAGCGCCTGCATCGTTGCTTTTTGCTTCTTGGAGCGGTCAATAACACTTTTTACCTGAGTGACCTTGATCTTACTCATTGCTTCAGCTTTTTATTCTGCATCAAACAGTATCTGACTTTTTCAGTGCTGTCGGCAGATGCGGATGATTTTATCCGTTGAAAAGTTTTTCCATTGAAATATTACGCTGCTTGGCAATTGTCAGTGGGCTGCGTAGCTTTTGCAGTGCGTCAATTGTCGCCTTAACCACGTTGTGCGGGTTAGGAGAGCCCATAGACTTCGCCAGTACGTTATGTACGCCTGCGATTTCCAATACAGCACGCATTGCGCCACCGGCAATTACACCGGTACCATCAGCAGCAGGCTTGATCAGGACACGGCCAGCACCGTACTTACCTTTCTGCTCATGAGGAATCGTGCCATTGTGCAGTGGTACCTGCACGAGGTTTTTCTTCGCGTCATCGACTGCTTTGGAAATTGCCTCAGAAACATCACGGGCCTTTCCCAAACCATGACCAACTGTGCCGTTACCATCGCCTACGACAACGATAGCGGCAAAACTGAAGGTACGACCACCTTTGGTTACTTTTGCAACGCGGTTGAGGTTGACCAGCTTTTCTTTCAGTTCGGTTTCAGCGGGCTTAACCCTGTTGGAACTTCTCTTTGCCATTACTTATGTTGTTGTAGATGATTATAATTGCAGACCACCTTCGCGTGCACCCTCTGCGAGAGACTTTACACGACCATGGTACAGGTAACCGCCGCGGTCAAAAACAGCTCTGTCAATATTAGCAGCTTTGGCACGCTCTGCCAAAAGCTTACCGACCTCTTTAGACTGCTCAGACTTGTTAGCGTCTTTTGCTACGCTTTCCTCACGTGAGCTTGCGGAAGCCAGGGTATGTCCCTGAATATCATCAATGAGCTGTGCGTAGATGTATTTATTACTACGGTAAATGTTGAGACGTGGACGCTCAGGCGTGCCGGTAATTTTGTTCCGGATGCGCCAGTGAATGCGCTTGCGTCGATTACGCTTTGAAAATTGCATGATTCACTTGATTTTTGACCTTAGTGTAAGGAACGAACTCCAAACCCAAGATCCGTATATGATAAACAGTGAACGAATGTTCGATTACTTACTAGCAGACTTACCAGCTTTGCGGCGGACTTCTTCACCAGCGAAGCGGATACCCTTACCTTTATATGGCTCAGGCTTACGGTAAGACCGGATTTTGTTGGCGACTTCCCCAAGCAGCTGCTTGTCATGGGACTCCAGGCGTACAACAGGTGCCTTACCTTTTTCCATCGCTGTAGTCACTTTCACTTCATCAGGAAGTGCAAACATGATGGGGTGAGAGTAACCAATAGTAAGCTCCAGCAGTTGTCCTGTGTTAGTAGCACGATAACCCACACCGACCAATTCCAGCTCCTTAACGAAGCCATCGGTAACGCCGGTTATCATATTAGCTACCAGGGAGCGGCTCAGCCCATGCATTGCACGGTGGCGCTTTTGCTCCGTTGGGCGCTTTACACTGATTTCGCCATCCTCAACAGCGATCTCCATTTCCGGATCGATTTGCTGAGTCAGCTCACCTTTAGGTCCTTTTACCGTTACCAGGTTACCTTTGCTCACGTTAATCTCAACGCCACTTGGCAAACTGATCGGTGCTTTTCCTATCCTTGACATTTTTACTGTATTTTGGAACTTTCAAACAACGATGAAAGTGGCTTAGTAAACGTAGCAGAGCACCTCTCCACCTACATTCTCGGCACGGGCCTGCTTGTCGGTCATTACTCCCTTGGAAGTAGACACGATTGCAACGCCTAATCCGTTAATGATCCTTGGAAGATCAGCGGCTTTAGAATACTTACGGAGACCGCAGGTACTGATTCGCCCCAGCTTACGGATAACCGGCTGCTTGGTACGAGGATCGTACTTCAGTGCAATCCGGATAGAGCCTTGTCCGTTGAAGCCTTCTTCCTGGAACTTATACTTGTGGATGAATCCTTGATTATAAAGGATCTCCGTCATGCTCTTTTTTAGCTTGGACGCAGGGATATCAACGATACGGTGACCCGCCTGCTGAGCATTGCGGATACGCGTAAGATAATCTGCTATTGGATCTGATACTGCCATTTTATCCTGATTATAGAAGCCGTCAAAACCTCAAATGCTTTCCAGGCTTGCAGACGACTATGATTGACTTCGATAAAGTTACCAGCTCGCTTTTGTTACGCCAGGGATTTTGCCCTCCAGCGCCATCTCACGGAATTTCACACGGCACAGCCCGAACTGACGCATGTAGCCCTTTGGACGGCCGGTCAGTTTACAGCGGTTGTGCAGGCGGATCGGGTTGGAGTTGCGGGGGAGCTTATCGAGCTCTTCCCAGCGGCCTTCCTCCTTGAGCTGCTTACGCAAGGCAGCATACTTTGCCACCATTTTTTCTCTTTTCCGTTCGCGAGCGATGATTGATTTCTTAGCCATTATGAATAAATTGCTATGATTGAATTACTTAGTTGCGTTGGTTCTTGAATGGCATGCCCATCAATTTCAGCAGTGCCAGCGCTTCAGCGTCTGTTTTGGCTGTGGTAACGATGGTGATGTCCATACCTGTGATCTTGTTCACCTTGTCCATCAAAATTTCAGGAAAGATGATTTGCTCTGTAATACCCATGGAATAGTTCCCACGTCCGTCAAAGCTCTTGTCATTAACACCACGGAAGTCACGTACACGAGGCAATGCGACAGTGATGAGGCGGTCCATGAATTCGTACATCTTGATGTTACGAAGGGTAACACGGGCACCAATTGGCATTCCGTCCCGCAGCTTAAAGTTAGAAACGGACTTACGGGCTTTGGTTGGTACAGCGCGCTGACCAGCGATGATGGTCATCTCTTCCACCGCGTTGTCCACCAGCTTTTTATCCTGAGTAGCATCCCCAACACCTTGGTTCAAGCTAACTTTGACGATGCGAGGCACCTCCATAATAGAGCTGTACTGAAATTGCTCCATGAGTGCAGGTACTACTTCTTCCCGATACTTTTTCTTCAGTCTTGGAGTGTAGCTCATTACTTAATAATTTCTCCGGATTTTTTAGAATAACGTACCAACTTGCCGTTTTCTTCCTTTCGGCCCACACGGGTAGGCTCACCTGATTTAGGGTCAACCAGCATCAGGTTGGAAATATGGATAGGCGCAGGTACCTCGTTGATCCCACCAGGGTTGTCCTGAGTTGGGCGAGTGTGCTTCTTGACCATATTCGTATCTTCTACGATAGCACGGTTCTCTTTAGGGAGTACTTCAAGTACTTCCCGAACCGTATCGCGGTCCTTATGAGCACCAGCAATCACTACGACGCGGTCGCCTTTCTTGATCTTCAGCTTAGGTGCGAACCTTTTGCCTTGATGTGATTTTTTCTGCATGGTATATCGACTTATGATCGCTTTCAATAATTGGATTAAAGTACCTCAGGTGCCAGTGATACGATACGCATGTAATCGCGCTCGCGCAGCTCACGGGCAACAGGGCCAAAGATACGAGTGCCCCGGGGCTCATCTGCTGCGTTGAGAAGCACAACAGCATTATCATCAAAACGGATATAGGAGCCGTCACGGCGGCGGATTTCTTTTTTGGTGCGTACAACAACCGCCTTAGAAACCGTACCTTTTTTGATATTGCCACTTGGTGTTGCTTCCTTCACGGAAACTACGATTTGGTCACCAATTGAGGCGTAACGACGCTTAGAACCGCCTAGTACACGGATACAGAGCACCTCTTTGGCACCGCTGTTGTCCGCAACTCTCATCCTGGACTCTTGCTGGATCATCGTTGTATAATTTAAAGAATTTCAACTGGCAGGCATAATCTATATGACTAGCGGCCTGTCCAGGGCAATTAAAATTTACTTCGCACGCTCGATAATCTCTACGAGCCGCCAACGCTTGCGCTTGCTGAGTGGACGAGTCTCCATGATACGGACCTTATCCCCAATATTGCAATCGTTGTTTTCGTCGTGGGCCACAAATTTGCGGCTCTTCTTCACGAACTTACCGTAGATAGGGTGCTGCAGCCGGCGCTGAACAGAAACACTGATGGTTTTGTCCATCTTATTGCTGGCTACCACGCCAATACGGGTTTTTCTCAGATTTCTTTCTTCCATTTTATGCGGTACTTTGAAACCTTTGCTAAATCAGTTATTTCTTGCGCCGTCTTCTGGCACGAATTTTTGAACGCTCGGCAATCGCTTCAGGAGTTGCTGAAGCCAGCTCGCGGCGACGAACCTCCGTCTTGAGCCGAGAGATGTCCCGGCGCACCTCACGCAGTACGAGCGGATTGTCCAGACCGCGGATAGCGTGGTCAAACTTTAGCTTCTGGTACTGAGCAACAGTAGTGTCCAGTTCGCTCTGCAGGTCTGCGTCCGAATAATCCTGGAGCTCCAGGAATTTCTTTGTTGCCATGATATAATCGAATTAAATAGTCCTTTTAAAATGGATTATCCCGCGAAGTCGTGGCGAACCACAAACTTGGTCCGAACAGGCAGCTTCTGTGCTGCCAGGCGAAGTGCTTCCTGAGCAACGTCCATAGGGACGCCATCCAGTTCAAACAGCACACGGCCAGGCTTTACCTCTGCTACCCAATGGTCAAGGGCACCTTTACCCTTACCCATACGTACTTCCTGCGGCTTTGCAGTGATTGGCTTATCCGGGAAAATACGGATCCAGACTTTACCTTCACGCTTCATGTAACGAGTCATCGCGATACGTGCAGCCTCAATCTGACGGTTGGTAATGCGCGAGGCATCCATTGTCTTCAGACCGAAGGAGCCAAAATCGATGCGGCTACCTTTGTAAGAAAGCCCGTTATTGCGGCCTTTCTGCTGCTTGCGATATTTCGTTCTTTTTGGCTGTAACATCTTACACTAAATTTAAGCGTCTAAACCTCTTAAAAATGGTCATACCTGACCGCGCTCCCGAAAAGCTCGGCAAAGGTACAGCGTTTTTCTGAATTATTCTAACGGCGGCGCTGATTTCTTCCACCACCACGGCGACCTCCGCCACCACGACGGTCATTGCCACCGGTCTTACCACCACGCTCCTGAACGCCAGCGTGTGGGGAAAGGTCAGGTTTGCCAAGGATTTCACCCTTGCAAATCCACACTTTAACACCGATTTTACCATAGACAGTCAGTGCCTCCTTCAAAGCGTAGTCGATGTTGGCACGGTAAGTGTGCAACGGAGTACGACCTTCTTTGAATTCCTCACGGCGAGCCATATCAGAACCGTTCAAACGGCCAGCAATACGGACCTTGATGCCCTCTGCACCGGCACGCATGCTCGACTGAATTGCCATTTTGGTGGCACGGCGGTAGTTGATACGCGCTTCGAGCTGCTTAGCGATTGATTCTGCAACGATGGCAGCGTCCAGCTCAGGCTTACGTATCTCAATGATGTTGATCTGAACGTCCTTACCGGTCAGCTTCTTGAGCTCTTCGCGGATACGGTCCACCTCAGAACCACCTTTACCAATAATGATACCCGGGCGAGAGGTATGAATGGTAACCGTGATACGCTTCAGCGTACGTTCGATAATGATTCGGGCAATTCCGCCTTTGGCAACACGAGCTTGGAGGTACGTACGGATTTTTTCGTCCTCTACAACTTTATCAGCGTAGTCACGACCGCCAAACCAGTTGGATTCCCAACCGCGAATGATGCCCAGGCGATTACCAATTGGATTTGTCTTCTGACCCATATCTATGGTATTACAATTTTATTAAAGCTTATTCTTCTACTGCTGCGTCTTCCACTTCCTCGACCTCAACGGCATCGGCACCATTATTCAGTGCAGTGGCGTTCTCTACCACCAAAGTAACGTGGCAGGTACGCTTGCGGATACGGTGTGCACGGCCATGAGGTGCTGGCTGGAATCGCTTCAGCATCGTGCCATCGTCGGCATAAATGGTTTTAATATAAAGATCGTAGTCGTCCGCATTTTCCATGCCGCCCTGTTTGTCCTCCCAGTTGGCAATCGCGGAAAGTACGAGCTTATCAAGCCATACAGCGGCCTCCTTCTTGGTAAAGCGAAGGATATCCAGTGCATCCTCCACGTTTTTACCGCGAATCAGGTCCACGACCAGCCGCATCTTGCGGGCTGACATCGGAACACTTTTGAGTTTAGCTACTGCTTCCATTATTCTTAATTTTGCGCTGCCTGTAAACGGGCAACTTTAAAGTTTACTTCTTACGGTTTCCTGTGTGGCCTTTGAAAGTCCGGGTAGGTGAAAACTCACCCAGCTTGTGACCTACCATGTTCTCAGTAACAAACACGGGCACGAAGGTCTTACCGTTATGTACTGCGATCGTCTCCCCTACCATTTCAGGGTAGATCATAGAAGAGCGGGACCAAGTTTTGATGACCTTTTTCTTCTTTGATTCTTTGGACTTCTCTACCTTATCCATCAGCTTATGGAAAATGTAAGGCCCTTTTTTGATCGATCTTGCCATTGTCTGATTTATTTATGAGCAGACGCTTCAGGCGAAGATCAGGCGGCGCAATCACTGCACCGCCTGATCCATGCCCGTTTAGCGGCGCTTGCCAGATTTACGTTTAGTAATAATGAGCTTGTTGGAGTGCTTCTTAGGCTTCCGCGTCTTCTTGCCTTTTGCAGGCTGACCGTTGCGGGAGCGTGGGTGACCACCTGAAGCACGGCCTTCACCACCACCCATTGGGTGATCGACAGGGTTCATCGCTACACCACGGGTACGTGGGCGGCGGCCTTTCCAGCGGCTCCGACCTGCCTTACCATCAATCGTGAGGTTGTGGTCAGGGTTGGAAGTCGTGCCGATTGTTGCCTTACAGGAAGACAATACACGGCGAACTTCTCCGGAAGGAAGCTTAACAACAGCGTACTTACCCTCGCGGCCCATCAGTGTACAATAAGTACCTGCTGAGCGTGCCATAGCGGCACCATGGCTGGGGCGGAGTTCGATCGCGTGAATGGTGGAACCCAGAGGAATGTCCTTGAGGTAAAGCGTATTGCCCGTTACTGGCGCAGCAGATTCGCCGGAAACAACTTCGGAACCGACCTGTAGCCCGTTAGGCGCGATAATGTAACGCTTCTCACCATCGGTGTACTCCAGCAATGCGATGTAGGCACTCCGGTTTGGATCGTACTCAATCGTCTTTACTGTAGCCTTCATACCGTCCTTGTCGCGCTTAAAGTCGATGATACGGTAACGGCGCTTGTGCCCACCACCACGGTAGCGGGAGGTCATGCGGCCCTGATTGTTACGACCGCCCTTGCTCTTCATCGGAGCAAGCAAGCTTTTTTCTGGCTTATCCGTCGTCACTTCCGCAAACGTGTTCGTCATCAGGAAGCGGGTACCAGGACTTGCCGGCTTGTGTTTTTTAATACCCATTATTTCTGTTTTTCAGCTCCAGAGATACATGCCTGACGGTAAATTAGCCTGCCAGCGCGGTTCCACGGATGAACAGATGAACCGTCCTACCGCACCTTGAGTAGCAGCTGATACCGCCCGAGGCTTTGCCCCTGGACTATGATAAAATTAGATGTCGCCGAAGAAATCAATCTCTTCGCCCTCAGAGAGGGTAACGACCGCCTTTTTGTATGCAGGCTTATGGCCTGAAAGAATGCCGGAACGCGTAGAGCGGCTCTTCGCTTTCGCTGGCATAATCATTGTATTGACACTTTCCACTGTTACCTGGTACATGTCTTCAACCGCCTTCTTGATTTCAATCTTGTTGCAATCCTTATTGACGACGAAGGTGTACTTGCCGCGATCCTCAGAGAGCATCTCCGACTTTTCTGTAATCAGTGGCTTTACCAAAATAGTCTTTGCCATGGTTACTTATAGTTATGGAAAGGGTATCCTTTCGGACAGCGCTTTCTCTTAGTTAGCAAATGCTTCTGTGATCTTCTCCACTGCACCTTCAGACAGGATCAGGGCACCGGCGTTCATCACTTCGTAAGTGTTGAGGTCGCTGGCACGCACCACCTTAGTCTTAGGCAGGTTGCGGCTGGAGAGGTAAACTTCCTTCTCGTAGTCAGAAGTTACGACAACCGGCTTTTGATCTGCTACCTTCAGCGCTGCGAGGATATCCGCGAATGCTTTGGTCTTTGGTGCCTCAAAAGAGAAGTCTTCAATAACGAAAATCTTACCAGCACTAGCCTTGGAAGAAAGGGCTGACTTACGGGCCAGCTGCTTCACCTTCTTGTTCAGGGTAATGTTGTACTTACGGGGACGTGGGCCAAAAATACGGCCACCACCTCGGAAGATCGGGTTCTTGATATCACCAAAACGTGCGGTACCTGTACCCTTCTGACGCTTCAGCTTCTTCGTAGAACCAGCGATTTCATTACGCTCTTTTGCTTTGTGCGTACCCTGGCGTTGAGCAGCCAGGTATTGCTTTACGGCCAGATAAACGACATGCTCGTTCGGTTCTACACCGAAAACGTCTTCCGGAAGCTCAATCTCGCGACCGGTCTGCTGACCTTGGATATTTAAAACTTCGAGTTTCATTGCTTTGTGTGTTTAAGCACGCTCTGGCGCTGTTGCCTTTGGCTACAGGCTGGCGTTACGACGCACGAATGAATTACTTTTCAATGATTACCGTTGATCCCTTGTGACCAGGCACAGCGCCTTTCACGAGGATAAGGTTCTGCTCAGGGAACAGCTTCACTACCCGCAGGTTTTTCACCTTAATGCGGTCACCGCCAGTACGGCCGGCCATACGCATTCCTTTGAAAACCTTAGCAGGATAAGAAGCAGCGCCGATAGAACCCGGTGCCCGCTGACGGTTGTGCTGACCGTGGGTCGCATCATTTACACCAGCGAATCCGTGGCGCTTAACGACACCCTGGAATCCTTTGCCTTTGGATGTTCCAACTGCGCTGACCAGATCGCCTTCCTTGAAGACTTCGTCAACTTTCAGCAGGTCACCAATGGCTTTCTCAACGACATCAAAATCGCGAAATTCTACGAGGTCCCGTTTAGGACCAGTCTTGGCTTTTTCGTAGTGCCCTTGAAGTGCTTGAGATGTGTTTTTGACCTTTGCCTCGCCAAAACCGAGCTGCACAGCGTTGTAACCGTCAGTCTCAGGGGTCTTCACCTGCGTGATTACACAGGGTCCCGCTTCAATGACGGTGCAAGCAATATTGCGGCCCAGCTCGTCGAAGATGCTGGTCATTCCTATTTTTTTACCGATAATACCGTTCATCAGTACATGGTTTTTAAAACTCGTCAATAACAGGCTAATACAGACAGAAGGGTAAACAGCCTAAGCTATTTAACCGATCTGCTAACCTCAAACCAAGGCAGAGAAGCCCATAAACGGACATTATTCTGCCAGCAGTCTTTCCAGTAAGTATCAATAATCGCCTGTTCAGACGGGTCGATGATACTTTCTTACGTTAGTTTAACCTGAATGTCAACCCCACTCGGCAGCTCCAGCTTGGACAGGGCATCTACTGTCTTCTGGGTGGGCGTGTAAATTTCGATGAGGCGTTTGTGGGTACGCAATTGGAACTGCTCACGAGCTTTCTTGTTGACGTGCGGCGAACGGAGCACGGTAAAGATTTTTCTCTTCGTGGGCAGCGGAATCGGTCCAGTAACTACGGCGCCACTGTTCCTCACCGTCTTTACGATCTTTTCTGTAGACTTATCTACCAGGTTGTGATCGTAGGAGCGGAGTTTGATTCTGATCTTCTGATTCATGCCTTCAATTCAGCTAAATAAGTGATGATATTAGTGCAGCCCCTTTGGGCTGCACTTTGTTTTAACTCTGCTTACAAGTTTATGCGTTAACTTCTCCTTTCGCGCCGGCGATAATTTCCTTCGCGATTCCTGATGGTGCTTCTGCGTAGTGCGAGAACTCCATCGTAGAGTTGGCACGACCGGAAGTGATCGTACGCAGAGAAGTTACATATCCAAACATTTCAGACAGCGGGGCATCAGCCTTGATGCTTACTGCTCCACCTGCGCGTGGCTCTTGTCCCTTTGGCAGGCCGCGACGGCGGTTGAGGTCACCGATTACGGAACCTACAAACTCTTCCGGCGTTACGATCTCGAGCTTCATGATTGGCTCAAGGATAACCGGATTGGTCTTAGGCGCTGCTTCGCGGAAGCCTTCCTTCGCACAAAGTTCGAAGGCAATTGGCTTAGAGTCCACTGCGTGCATAGAACCGTCATAAACACGGACCTTCATGCTGTCGATGTTGTAGCCGGCCAGAATGCCGTTGTCCATCATTTGCAGGAAACCGTCCTTAATAGGCTTCTGATAGTTCTTATCGATTGAGCCACCGACGATGTCCCAAACAAACTGCAGCTTTTCTTTGCCGTCCTTGAACGCCTCGCTGTCCAGGAATTCCTGGTCGGCTGGTCCAATTTCGAACTGCATGTCTGCGAAGAGACCAGAACCACCGGACTGCTTCTTGAGGCGCTCGCGGTGATCTACTGTATTGGTCAATGCCTCTTTGTAGTTTACCTGTGGTGCACCCTGGCTTACTTCTACCTTGAATTCACGGCGCAGGCGGTCCACGATAATTTCCAGGTGAAGCTCACCCATACCGCTGATGACCGTTTGGTTCGTTTCTTCATTGTAGTTAACGCGGAAGGTTGGGTCCTCTTCTGACAGTTTTGCCAGTGCCATACCCAGCTTGTCCAGATCTTTCTGAGACTTAGGCTCGATCGCCAGACCGATCACAGGCTCAGGGAAAGTCATACTTTCCAGAACGATTGGTGCGTTTTCGTCACAGATAGTGTCGCCGGTGCGCAAGTCTTTGAAACCTACCGCAGCAGCGATGTCTCCTGCTTCAACGAAGTCAATCGGGTTCTGCTTATTAGAGTGCATCTGGTAAAGACGGGAGATCCGTTCTTTCTTTCCAGAGCGGGTATTCAGTACATATGAGCCTGCATCGAGGCGGCCGGAGTAAGCACGGAAGAATGCCAGGCGACCTACGAATGGGTCGGTTGCAATCTTGAATGCCAGAGCAGAAAATGGCTCGTTAACGTCCGGCTTACGGGACTCTTCTGCTTCTGTGTCCGGGTTAGTACCTGTGATGGCTTCCACATCAACCGGAGATGGCATGAATGCACAAACGGCATCCAATACGGCCTGTACACCTTTGTTCTTAAAGGCAGAACCGCACATCATAGGGATGATGCTCATATCGATCACCGCTGCACGGATAGCCGCGCGAATTTCCTCAGCAGAAATGCTGCTTTCATCCTCGAAGAATTTCTCCAAGAGCTCCTCGTCATATTCCGCTACGGCTTCGAGCAGATTACCACGATATTCACTCACGGTATCCTTCAATTCTTCAGGAATTGGAACTACTTCATAGGTCATCCCCATGTCGTCGTCATTCCAGATACGTGCTTCGTTGGTGATCAGGTCAACAACCCCTTTGAAGGTTTCTTCAGCACCGATTGGCACCTGCAGCGGCACTGCGTTGGCACCCAGTTTCTCCTTCACGTCATTAACTACGTTGAAGAAGTCTGCACCAGAACGGTCCATTTTGTTGACGAAACCAATGCGTGGTACTTTGTAGCGGTTAGCCTGACGCCAAACGGTTTCAGACTGAGGCTCCACACCAGATACCGCGCAGAACAGAGCGACCACACCATCCAGTACACGCAGGGAACGCTCTACCTCAACGGTAAAGTCAACGTGGCCCGGTGTATCAATGATGTTGACGACATAATCCTGCTCTTTCCACTTCCAGGATGTTTTCGTTGCAGCGGAAGTAATGGTGATACCACGCTCCTGCTCCTGCTCCATCCAGTCCATGGTAGCTGCACCATCGTGCACCTCGCCAATTTTGTGGCTAAGGCCGGTGTAGAAAAGGACACGCTCGGTAGTAGTCGTCTTACCGGCATCGATATGCGCGGCAATACCAATATTTCTAGTGTACTTAAGATCTTTTTGTGCCATGACTACTCCTCGAAAGGGATTTTTGAATTATTGAAAAAGGATTAAGAAGGATTATACGCGGAAGTGGGCGAACGCACGGTTAGACTCTGCCATCCGGTGCGTATCTTCTTTACGCTTAACAGCAGCTCCTTCTCCTTTGCTTGCTGCGAGCAACTCAGCAGCCAGCTTTTCTGCCATTCCCTTACCGCTCCGCTGACGGGCGAACTTAATCAACCACTTCATACCGATCGCAATCTTACGCTTGGCAGGGATTTCAGTAGGGATTTGGAAGGTTGCACCACCGATACGGCGGCTGCGTACCTCCACCTGAGGCATTGCGTTATTCAGCGCCTTCTTCCAAAGAGCGTGCTCATCTTGATCCGTACGCTCTTTCATCAGGTCCATTGCGTCATAGAAAATCTGGAAGGCAGTTCCTTTTTTGCCTTGCAGCATCATATTGTTGACGAACTGGGTCACCATCGGATCCTTGTAACGCGGGTCCGGCTGGATGATTCTTAACTTTGGCTTTCTTTTTCTCATTACTCTGAATTAGAGGTTTCGCAAATATGTTGAAACATAATTACTTCTTTGGACGCTTGGCACCGTAGCGCGAGCGTGCCTGAAGACGGCCTTCAACACCCGCTGTATCGAGTGCGCCGCGTACGATAGTATAACGTACACCGGGAAGGTCTTTAACACGACCGCCGCGCACCAGTACAATGGAGTGCTCCTGCAGGTTGTGCCCTTCACCAGGGATATAGCAGATCACTTCAATGCCGTTCGTCAGGCGGACCTTAGCAACCTTACGCAAGGCCGAGTTCGGCTTCTTAGGCGTTGTTGTATAAACACGCGTACATACCCCACGCTTTTGTGGACATCCGTCCAAAGCGCGAGACTTGCTCTTGGCCACAATTTTCTTTCTGCCCTTGCGTACAAGTTGATTGATTGTAGGCATAATCCTAATTAAGTTTGAGTTGTATTTAACAATACCTAATCGGCAGAGGTTAACATACCTTGCTCGAAAAGCGATTGCAAAGGTATATCTTTTTCAGGGAAATCCAAAAGGGGGTTTTAAAATAATTGCCTGATAATAGTTCTTTTAGCTCCGTTTCATTCCATAAGGTGGGGGACGGTCCTGCGTCATCCTATTTTTATTGCCTCTCTTGCCACTTTTTCCGAATTTTTGGCCGTCCGGCCCAACAGTGGCCGAAAGGAAGCACGCCCCTGCCTTTTTCCTGAAATTTTCGAAAAAAATGCTAACCCCCTACCGGCTTGCTGCTGAAAGCGAAGTAGTTAGGCACGCGTCTCATTGACTTCAACCGATGCTTCCTATATTAGCGCAAAAAAACATGGTGGATACCGACTTGCTTTACACGCAAAACTATCTGGTTCGGGCTTACGAGATTGATGCGCAGCAACGCATGACGGTTCCTGCGCTTTCCCGCCTCATGCAGGAGGCGGCCTTGCAGAATGTGATTCAGATCGGTATGTCCTACTGGGACCTGGAGCCCCATCATATTTCCTGGGTGCTTACCCGGCAGCAAATGGAGGTAAAGCGCCTGCCGGACCTGAATGAGCCCATCCGTATCCACACCTACCCGGCAGGGTTTCTCCGGGCTTTCGCGCTTCGTGACTTTTGGGTGGAAACACAGGAAGGCGAGCCTATCGCCCAATCTGCCTCGACCTGGCTGCTCATGGATACCCGAACCCGGCGTATGGCCAATCCCCCTGACTTTGTACTGGCATTTAACGAGCGGATGCCGCCCCGGGAGCAGTGCCTGCCCCGCATTTCCGGACAACTGAAAAAACTAGAGGCTCCAGACTTTCAGGAAGACTACACAGTGCACTGGCATGATCTCGACTTCAATCAACACCTTAATAATACCTTATACATACAGTGGATGCTGGACCCTGTGCCCGCTGCTGTACTTGCAGAGCGCCAATTGACTTTCCTGGATATCGAATACCGGGCTGAAGGGCAACTGGCGGATGCGCTCCAATCAGAGGTTCAGGAAATTGAAGCGGGCGTCTACTGCCACCGCATCTTTCGCCCGGCGGATGGGAAGGTGCTGGCGAATGCTTATACGCGGTGGCAATAGTTGGCCTTATTTATTTAGCTCAAATTTGATCGGTAAGTTAAATTGAACGGGCACTGGACGCCCTCGTTGTTTTCCTGGTACCCATGGAGCAGTGAAGTGCTCCTCAACCAATCGCAGAGCTTCTTCGCTTAAATCCTCTCTTGGCGCCCGGACGACCTTGGCGTGGGTTAATTCCCCTGTTTTCTGAATCCGGAACTGAACTACTACCGTTTCTTCAATTCCTAACTTTCTGGCTTCCTCAGGATACCTCAAATTTGAGTAAATCACCTCCCGCATGGCTTTTGCTGCACATGCCTTTCGTTCCGCTTTTGTAGGCAATTCCTCACAATCAGCTGAATAAAACCGAGGCATGTCTTCTACTACCTTGAATATAGCTTCGTACTCCTCTTTTTTCGGAAAAGAAAAAATAGAATTACCTAGCTCGTCAGTAAAAGAAGCCAGCACCAGATCGCTAAAGACCGTTTCTCGGAAACTGATGCCAATATCGAGTGCTACACATTGCTTTTCACCGTTGTATCCTCCAGGTGTAAGTACTGGAAATCCATCAGAAGCTTGCTTTACCGCATGCAACCAAAAGTTATCACAATCCTTCTGCCTAACAGAGGCGACTTTGCCTTCCTTATCAATTACAAAACTGAAGTTACAGGATTTACTGATTATTTCTCCACGCCTATTCTTCAACGCAAGTGGCATGACCAGGCGGTTCTCAATATGATCCTTAATAGCAGATTTTGTACACTCTATCTGAAGAGTACGAGGCACCTTGTTCTCACAGCCTTGGGCAACGGGCGTAGGGGCACCCACTTGAAAGACTAGGTCACAACCGGATTCCAGCTGGGCAGATAAAGAAACAGCGCATAGGATAAAGCATAGGAGCGCGAATAAAAACGGGGTTTTCATATTATAATTTTACGATGAAGAGGATTTAGAATTTCTTTATTTCAGCCGGAAACGCACCGGCATGTGAAAAGGAGAAAAGATTGGAATCCCTTCCTCCTTAGCGGGCACCCATTTCGTCAGGTGCTCCTTTACCACATTCAGGGCGACCTCGTCAACATCTGCCCGGACGCTTCGGCTCACCTTATAATCAGAGGGCGTGCCCTCGGCGTCAATCATAAAACTAATTACAACCGTCCCTTCTATTTCATCATTCTTTGCTCCGGCAGGATAGTAAATGTTTTTATATACCAATTCCAGCATCGCCTTATCGGCACATTTCTGCCGCTCTTCCTCATCCTCCATGGCTTCGCATGGTGAATGGTAGAAACGGGGCATTTCTTTACCCTCATAGGCATCTTCTAAGGGAGATTCTGATTGCGCATTTAAAGAAAAAGAGTACAGCGTAAAGCACAGGAGCGCGAATAAAAACGGGGTTTTCATAGTATAATTTTATGATGATGAGAATTCAGAATTTCTTTATTTCAGCCGGAAGCGCACCGGCATGTTAAACTGAGTATTTACGGGCATCCCTTTTTGTTTTCCAGGCTCCCATTCCACTAATTTATCTCTAACCACCCTAAGTGCTTCCTGATCCAGGTCTTCTCGTATACTCCTGGTAACCTTGAAATCAGAGGTCATACCATCCATATCAATCGTAAAGCTGATGACTACAGTCCCTTCTATACCATCCTTTTTTGCATTGGGCGGGTAAGTGATGTTTTTATAGACGACTTCCAGCATCGCCTTATCGGCGCATTGTTTACGCTTACCCTCATTCATTATACTTTCACACTCGTAGCTGTAAAAGCGGGGCATTTCATCTACGATCTTCGTTGCTGACTCAGCAGTGCGCTCCGTTTCCAGAGCCTGTGCGGATAGGGCATTGCATGTAAATATGAGGGCTAATACAGAAAGGGCTTTGATGAACATGGCTACAGAGGTTTGGTGAATGGCATTATTAGAATGCGTCTACAATGTACAACTTTCTCGATAACTTTACCTCACCTTTTGCGTTTTTTCCGCTTCGGCCCGTTGTAGGGTGCCACCTCATCCAGCAGCAAGGCTTCCTGAATGACCTCCAGCAGGGCAGCCTCGGGAATCTCGCCCACCGATTGGAACACGACGCCGGTTACCATCTTCCGCCCGCGGGCCTGCAGCAGCCCTTGCTCATTGGACAACTCAGCGCCCTGAATGAAAGCCAGCTCGATACCCCCGTCCCGGGGATTGGTATAGCACACCCACTTTTTCCGACTGTAGAATGGGATCTTATACCGGATCTGGCAGGTTACTTCCGGATGCGATATGAGCAGTTGGTGCAGGTACTCCAGAATGCTGCGCTGCGGCTGCTCCAGGTCCAGAATGTAGGCTTCAACCGCATCCATGCTTAAGCAGGTTTCTCCTCCACGGCCGGCGTATTGGGCCCGGTGTAACCTTCCATTGCATAAAGCACCCCACGGATAGGTATCCGCAGCCATTCCGGCCGGGCATTCATTTCGTAACCGACTTCATAAATGGCTTTTTCCAGAATGTACGTCCGCAGCAGCAGCTCCATTGCTTCCTTGTCTTCCGGCACAAAACTATGCCCCTGCGCCGTATCCAGATACGCCGTCAGGAAGTACTGGCTGACATAATGGAACCACTGATTGGCCCACTCTTCCAGCTGAGGCATATCGGCTTTGCGGTAGTTTTGGTTGAGCACCAACTGCCCGTAAGCAGCGTAGTGGAGCGAACGGATCATGCCTGCCACATCCTTAAAAGGCGTGCGCTTGAGGCGGCGCTCGCTAATAGAGTACATGGGCTCCCCTTCAAAGTCGATGATGAAGAAATCGCGCCCGTTAAAAAGCACCTGCCCCAGGTGGTAATCACCGTGCACGCGGGTCTTGGTGGCCTCAATCTTCCGGGCGTATATCTGGCTGAAGCAGTCCATGATTTCGTCCTTGATCTCCAGTATGCGGTGTGCCTCTGTGGCAATATGCTCCGGCAGGGAAGGGAGGCGGCGCTCCAGGGCAGTCAGTTTTTCATTGACCAATTTGCGGTGCTGAGAATAGATGGACCGCTGATAGTGCTGGGAAAAACGCTCGGGCTCAAAATCAGCCTCGGTGGTTTCAGAGGCCAGGGCAATGTGCATCTCAGCGGTACGCTTACCCAGCAGGGCTGCCCGCTCGTAAATCACACTGCCGATGAGGCGTTGCAGGCGCTCGGGCGTGTCTTCAAAGTAGAACCGGTCGGCTTTTACCAGTGGAGGAGCCGGATTGTCCCTTTCCACCTTAGCCAGTACCTTTTCGTAGTAGCGGTTGAGCGCTTCCAGCATCATGGTCCAGGCCTCGCCCTGATTGGGGATCTTATTTTGCAGCAAACCGAGAATAGTGAAGGTCTGCTCCACTGTATCCTGAAACTGCACGCCCCCACCATAGCGTGGCGAATTTTCAAAAGCAGTCTGTTCTGAGAGGTAGCGCACCACCTCGAGGTCCGGGTTAATATCCGTATCGAGCTTCCGGTAGATTTTGAAGAAAAACTGGCTGTTGTAGATGACGGAAGTATTGGATTGTTCTGCCCGGAGCACCTCTGAGCTGACATCTTCCCGCTCCACATGCAGTTCGTCCAGGATTTTTCCGGACTCGAAAGACAACTGCCCGCCTTTTACGTTGATACTCGAGTTGGTCTTGATGCGCCAGAAGATCTCATTCCGAAAAGCTTCGTGGTAAATGGCATCGATCAGGATCCCTTCCCGCTGCGGGGTTTTACAGTAGGAGACCACGCTTTGGGGTTCATTCTTCAAAAAATGCACCATTTCCTCCGCACTGCACAGGAAGGTCAGGGGCAGGAAGTACGTTTCCGGAAGCCCATCGGTATAGCGCACGCGAATACTCAGAAAATAAGCCGCCGTCTCTTCCACTTCTATTTTTGGGAAATGGCTGACTTCCAGGGAAACGATTTTCTTGGACTTTCCGCCAAACCAGCGGCAGGACTGCAGATACCCCGGCAGCACTTTCTTCTCAAAACGGCGCTTGGTCGTATAATTTTCAAAAAAATCGCTCCATGCCACTTCGGAGACGACCTCAGGGACAGCACGCTCTTTCGGCAATTCATCCGCCTCCTCCGACTGCTCCATCAGAAACCAGAAATAGCCGTAGGGGCCTATGGTGAATTTGTAGGGCTCCTCCCCTATTTCGAAGAACTTATTCTGACTGAAAATTTCCACCGGCCGGACCCCTTCAAACCGCTCCAGGTCCAATTCAACAGATTGGCTAAACTTAGACAGGTTGGCCACGACCAGAATGCTTTCGCCTTCGTGAGACCGGACAAAGGACAAGACTTTGCCATTCATAGAGTCCAGGAATTCAATGGAACCATGGCTAAACGCTTTCAGGCGCTTCCGCATACTGATGATGTTCTTCATCCACCACAGCAGTGAGGAAGAATTGCGATTCTGAATCTCCACATTGATGGCCTCGTAGCGGTACAACGGGTCGCGGATGACGGGCAGGAAAAGCTTTTGCGGGTTGGCGGCGGAAAAGCCGGCATTGCGGTCCGAATTCCACTGCATAGGAGTGCGTACGCCGTTGCGGTCGCCCAGGTAAATATTGTCGCCCATGCCAATTTCATCCCCGTAGTAGATGACGGGCGTGCCGGGCAGGCTGAACAAGAGGCTGTTGAGCAGTTCTATTTTGCGGCGGTCGTTGAGCAAAAGTGGTGCAAGGCGGCGGCGGATCCCCTGATTGATCTTTGCGCCGTGATCTTGCGCGAACACCTTATATAAATAATCGCGCTCCTCCTCCGTCACCATAGAAAGCATGAGGTCGTCGTGGTTGCGCAGGAAAAGCGCCCATTGGCTGTTTTCCGGTATGGAGGGCGTCTGCTCCAGAATGTCAATGATGGGATAACGGTCTTCCGTTTGCAGGGCCATGTACAGGCGCGGCATCAGCGGAAAGTGATAGTTCATGTGGCACTCGTCGCCCTCTCCGTAGTATTCAGCAGCCTCCTCCGGCCAAAGGTTGGTTTCTGCGATTAGGATTTTGCCCGGATGCTTGCGTTCCACATAGCTGCGCAGCTCCCGGAGGTATTCGTGGACCTGAGGCAGGTTTTCGCAGTTGGTCCCCTCTTCCCTAAACAGGAACATAATCGAGGTCAGCCGAACGCCATTCACACCCAGGTTGTACCAGAAGTCAATGACGCTGCGCATCTCTTCCCTTACCTGCTCATTCTCGTAGTTGAGATCAGCCTGATGGCTGTAAAAACGGTGCCAGTAATAGGCTTTAGCGACGTTATCCCATTCCCAGTTAGAGGTTTCATAATCGCTGAAAATGATACCAGCTTCTGGGTAAGGCTCCGGCGTATCGCTCCAGATGTAGAAGTCGCGCTCCGGCGAGCCTTTAGGTGCCTGACGGGCCCGCTGAAACCACTCGTGTTCGGTAGACGTGTGGTTCATGATCAGATCGATAATGACTTCCAGCCCACGTTTGTGCGCTTCTTCGAGGAAGCGTTCGAAGTCATCAAGGTTACCGTAATTGGGGTGTACGCTTTTGAAGTCGGAGACATCGTAGCCATCGTCCTTCAAAGGGGACTCATAGAATGGCAGCAGAGAGATACAATTGACCCCCAGATCTTCGAGGTAATCCAGTTTTTCGATCAGACCATTAATATCGCCAATGCCGCTGCCGCTGCTGTCATAGAAGGCATGCAGGGGCAGGGCGTAGATAATACTGTCTTTGTACCAGAAGCGGTTGCTGTTTTGGGTCATACCGGTGGTTGGTTCAGGCTCGTTTTGAAAGTTGCGGTTACGCTTACTAAAGAAAGGAAAAAAAATGAGTACTGCCAACGGTGCCTTGAAAATTCCTCCGCCAGAGGCACTAAAGTCGTCAGAAAAAGATTTGCAGGGTTTTCTAAAGTTCATGTCCAAATAGCGACAAACTTAATTGGGATTGTCTTGTCTCAATTTTGGAGAAACCAATAAACCCACAGTCCAATGCGTCCCAATCACCTATTACTGCTGTATTCACTTTTTTTGATCAACTTATTTCCTCCGGCAAGGCTTATCGGAAAAGGTAATATTTCAGATGTTGTACTTTCCAATGTTCAATGTTTCCCATTTGGGTTTGGGCAGGTAGTGTTTCACCTTAATGTGCAGGGATCAGGGCCGGGCAACTGTTTAAATGCCTCGTCACCAGATGGCATTATTGTTGCCCAGGGCCCTGTGAAGCAGGGTATTAATAAACCTTTGTATTCATTGATTGTCCTGTTGTAGGTTGATCCCACTATACCTGAACTCCATTGATGAAATATGAAAAAGATCCTTCCCCTACTGTTTTGTTTCTCGGCCTCTACATTCTTTGTGGCAGCTCAGACCCCTTGCAGCATCACCTTCTTTTTCAACGGGGTGATTGTCTGCGACGACAACGGCACCCCTAACGACCCCAGTGATGATACTTTTACGACCCAGGTACGGGTTATTGGTTCGGGCTTTGGAAGCAATGGGTGGGTCGGGTCCGATCCGCTCTCGAGTACAGGGCCTTACGACCAGTTTGTCACCATTGGGCCCTACCTCATTGCCGATGGCCCGTTCAATTTTAGTGTTCAGGACGTAGATGACCCCAGTTGTGAAACCGTCCAGGTACAAATATCCCCTCCTGCGCCCTGCTCGACTCCAGTTTGTGATTTGGATGTCATTGGTGGCGCTGTAATTTGCAACGATGGCGGCACACCCGGCGACCTCAGCGACGATACTTTCTTCCAGAATATTGTAGTCAGCAACGGTGGGAATTCCGGCAACTGGGTATCTACCAGCCCGGATAACGACAGCGGTATTTTTGGCATCAGTCAAACCGTGGGCCCCTTTCCAAGCAATAGCGGGCAGGACCTTACCTTTACGATTACCGACGCAAACAACCCTAATTGCAGCACCACTTATACCATTGAAAACCCCTGTGCATCACAAGCCAGTTGCAACATTACAGATCCTGGTATTGGTTCTATAACCTGTAATGATTTCAACTCTCCTACTTCTCCCGGCGATGACTACGCCGTAGTAGAACTCAATCCAACTGGTACAGGCCTGAATGGAACCTACATTGTAACCTCTCCTTTTGTTTCTGCATCGCCAGGCTTTGGAACCTACGGCACCCCTTCTGTCCAAAATCTCTTTGGTGCTGCTCAGGCAGGGGCTGATATCACCCTAACCCTAACTGACAGCAATGATCCCAATTGTAGCATCACATTTACTATTCCGAATCCTGCGCCCTGCCCGACGGTACCGGACTGCGATTTAACCAATCCGGGCCTGGGTTTTACCACTTGCAACGACAACGGCACGCCCACTGACCCCAGTGATGACTTTTACACTTTCCCTTTGAACCCAGTGGGTTCGGGCCTGGGCAGCGGGTATACCGTTTCTGTCAGCGGCGGCACGGTAAGCCCTCCGGGAGGCAATTATGGGAGCGAAACTATTTTTACGCTCACTGGTATTGGCCCACCCGCTGGTATTAGCGTTATCGTTACGGACAATGACGACCCCAATTGCTTCACGAACACGATTATCAATTTGCCCCCGCCCTGCTCGACAGCGCCCCCATGTGACATCAACTACGCCCAAATTGGCAACGTCACTTGTAGTGATAATGGCACCCCCAACGATCCGAATGATGACACCTTTACCTTCATTTTGCAAGTCGTCGGAGACGGGACCAGCCCTAATGGCTGGACCGCCAATGATCCTTTGGGGACCACCGGTGACTATAACGTGGTGACCACTATGGGGCCCTACCCTATTTCCGGAGGTGGCTTCCCGGTAGTCGTTACGGATAATGATGACCCCAGTTGTACGACTATATCCGTGACCATTGTCCCACCGGCCCCCTGTTCTACTCCTCCGCCCTGCAACCTAACCGGCGCCCTGATAAACACCTTAATCAATTGCGACGACCAGGGCACTTCTAATCCTGACGACGATGTTTTTATAATAGAATTGCAGCCTGAAGGCACAAATTTATCCGGAACCTATAACCTGGTATCATCTGTGGGTAGTATTACACCTGCTGGTCCGCAACCCTATGGCATCTTTACCACCTTTGAGCTGTCTATCAGCAGCACCAACGGGCAGCTAACCACTTTAACGATCGTTGACACCAATGATCCGAGCTGCACGGCCGAAGTTATCAGTATTTTCCCGTCTTCCTGCTCCACCCTTCCGTGCAACATTGAGGCGACCTTAATCTCGACCTCCTGCTTTGACAATAATACACCCAGCGATCCTTCTGATGACTTATTCCAGGGTACCATCTTAATCGAAAACCCCGGAAATAATGGTGGCTGGCTGGCGACCTATCCGAATGGCGGACAGCCGGTTGGCAATTATGGAGACGCCCCAGGCTTCGGCTTTGCTTTTATTAACAATGGCCCCTTTACGGTGACCTTTACCGACCAACTAGACCCTAATTGTACAGTGAGCGTTGTCGTTGACCCGCCACCTACCTGTTCAAGTCAACCACCGTGTGATATAGAGGTTACTCTGACTTCTGCCCCTACATGCAGCGACAACGGAACGCCCAATGACCCCAGCGACGACACCTTCTCCTTCAATGGGACCATTTCGGGCACGGGCATCGGAAGCAGCTGGACCGCCAACGACATTAACAACACTTCCGGCAATTATAATATCTCGACCCTCTTTGGCCCTTATCCCATTAGCGGAGGTCCAATAGACATTACCATTACGGATGGAGATGATCCCGCCTGCACAAACACCTTTTCTGTAGATGCTCCACCGACTTGCTCTGACCCTTGCAATCTGAACTCAGCTAATCTTTCTAATACAACCTGCAATGACAGCGGTACGCCCAGTGACCCGTCCGATGATATCATACAGTTCACCCTTAACCCCTCCGGACAAAACACCGGGGGCAGCTACTCCGTGACGGCGTCAAGCGGCACGGTCACGCCCAACACGGCCGCCTACGGAAGTGCAGCTACGTTTCTGACCAGCCCTGGTACTGCCGGCAGCGGCCCTATCACCCTGACAATTACGGATAGCGATGATCCAAGTTGCTCTATCGTAGTTACGCTGCCCGACCCAGGCACTTGTTCCAATACAACCTGCGCCTTCACCGACCCCGGTGTGATAAGTGTAACCTGCGATGACGCCGGTACCCCCGGTAATCCTGGCGACGATTTCGTGCTGCTGGAGCTCTTCCCTATTGGGGTCGCACTCAGCCCCATTGGGTACAATCTTTCTTCGCCTGATGTCACTGTGACGCCTGGGTTCGGCAACCTAGGAGTGATAACGGCCTTCCAGCTGCTGGGTGCGGCGAATGCAGGGCCTACCATTACCCTGATCCTGAGCGATATAGATCATCCTGACTGCTTTTTAGAGTTTACCATAGACAACCCAGCCCCCTGCTCGGTGGAACCCTGCAACCTAAACACACCAACCGTCATCACTCCAATTTGCGATAATGGCGTTATTGACTTTGAACTGCTGGTGAATGGCACAGGGACTGGGACCAACTACCAAGTCAACGCCCCCGGAGGAGTACTCACCGCAGGCACAAACGGTAATTACGGGCAGGTTAGCCCCTTTTCCTTTTTGCCGAACAACCTCTCCCAGAACAACTTCACCCTGACCATTACCGACAGCAATGACCCCACCTGTTCTCAAACGGTGAGCCTCGACAACCCCTGCGATGCCTGCCTGATCACTTCCGCGGCTGTTTCCAATGTGCAGTGTGCGGACAACGGCACGCCGGGGGACCCCACGGATGACCTGATTACCTTTTCCATTCTGGCAGATGGCGTTAGCACCGCTGGCAGTTATACCATTTCAGCGCCCGGGCAGGCCGTACAGCCCTCTACCGGCACGTTTGGCAGCCTTGCCAGCTTTTCCCTTTTGCCGGGCAGTGCGGGCAGCGGTCCTGTCACCCTCACCCTGACTGATGCCTCCGACAGCAACTGTACTACCACCGTACAGCTGAGCGACCCCGGCACCTGCTCGGATGCCTGTGCCATCAACGCCTTCGTGACGCAAACAACCTGCATACCTACAGGCGTGCCGGAAGATGACTTCTTTCAGGCCACCATACAGGTGATCAACCCCGTTGGGGCTGCAGGATGGACCGCCCAAACGCCTCTGGGGCCGGTAACCGGCAGTTTCAATCAGGATGTCGACCTGGGCCCCTTTCTTATCAGCCAGGGCAGCTTCAGCCTTACCATCACGGACCAGCTTAATCCAGGTTGTAGTACCACACTCTTAGTTGTACCTCCTGGCCCGTGCAGCGTGGTTTGCGAAGCCGACACCACGATTTTCGATTTACAGTCCTGCAGCCCTTTGGACACCGGCACTGTGATACAAAACCTCACCGGGCAGGAAGGCTGCGACTCTATTGTGATAACGGCAACTAGCTTGCTGCCTTCCGATTCCCTTTTCCTGGTGGAAAGCAGCTGCAACCCGGCGGATACCGGATCTGCCACACAGGTCCTGGTCAATCAGTTTGGCTGT
>NZ_JALEGS010000046.1 GCF_022763345.1 Phaeodactylibacter sp. | reverse complement strand
CATCGTCTGGGGTCGTTGATCCAGACATTCATCGTCTGGGGTCGTTGATCCAGACATTCATCGTCTGGGGTCGTTGATCCAGACATTCATCGTCTGGAATCTTGGATTTGCGACATCGGCCACTAACGAAGCATAGCTTGTCAGGGCAAGCGCAAGCATTGAGTAGGTTTGCTGTAGCAAACCACTTAATCGTCAGTATAACCTCTTTACTAAAAGGTTTCCCGCAACTCATAAGCCTGCCGCATACGCCGGTACAACCGGGCCGCCTCCGGAAAGCTCAGTGTCTGCTGCCCATCCGAAAAGGCCTTTTCGGGCTGTTCGTGGACTTCCATGATGACGCCATCAGCGCCTGCCATGATGGAAGCCAGCGCGATTTTATCCACGTAACGGCGCAGGCCGATACCGTGCGATGGATCAGCAATTACCGGAAGGTGCGTCTTTTCTTTGAGCATGGCAATGGCATTGACATCCATGGTATTCCGATAGGCGGTTTCATAGCTGCGGATGCCACGCTCACAAAGCATGACCCGTTCGTTCCCATTAGAAAAAATGTACTCAGCAGCCTGTAACAATTCATCGATGGTACCGGAAATACCGCGCTTGAGCAATACTGGCTTATCCACTTCACCCAGGGCGTCCAACAGGTTGAAATTCTGCGAGTTGCGTGCACCGACCTGGAATACATCTACATAGTCAGCCATGGCTTCGATTTGCTCCACCATCATGACTTCGGTGATGATTTTAATACCGGCCTCACGGGTGCGCTTGTACCACATCTTCAGCCCGTCTATACCAAGCCCCCGAAAGGAATAAGGCGAGCTGCGGGGTTTGTATACGCCGCCCCGCATGATGCGCACGCCCTCCTGCTGCAGGTGCGTGATGGTCTTCTCGATCTGCTCCTCCGACTCTATGGAGCAAGGGCCCGCCATAATACCAAAGTGGCCAGTCCCTAACTGAATGCCATCGCCGAGGTCGATGACAGTGTCTTCCACCTTCCATTTTTTAGACACTAGTTTGTAGGCGTCGCTTACCCGGTGGATGTCGCGTATGCCCGGCAGGGTGCCAATGCTGCGGATATCGAATTCAGCCTTGCCTACGCCAATGATGTAGTCTGCAAACTGCGTCGTTACCCGTGTGGTACTGTATCGGATAGCGTCAAGTTGTTCTTCCAGCTGTTGCAGTTGATCGGCTTTAATATTCGGTTCGAGTTGAATGATCATGATTTAGTCTTGAGGGATGGGTGTTTTGAGAATTTGCTGTACAAACTGATGAGTGGTTTCGTCTACGGGCTGCCCTTTCCCAAGCGCCCGGATGTAAGCACTGCCAATGATCGCTCCGTTGGCGTACTGACAGGCCGTTCGGAAGGTTTCATGGCTGGAAATACCGAATCCTATCAGGCGCGGGCTTTCCAACTCCATGCTCCGAATGCGCTCGAAATAGGCGATCTGCTCGTCTGAAATCCCCGATTTCGCTCCTGTGATAGCAGAGTTGGAAACCATATAGACAAACCCGGTGCTCAATGCATCGATTTGACGGATGCGCTCGTCGCTTGTCTGTGGGGTGATGAGAAAACTGATGTCCAACCCTGCTTTTTCGATGCCTTCCCGGTAGAAGTTTTCGTATTCGTAAATCGGAAGATCGGGCAGAATCAGCCCATCGATGCCCACCTCTGCACAGCGGTCGAAAAAGCGTTGCTCCCCGTACTGCATCACTGGATTGAAATAGCCCATCAGCACCAGCGGAATATCGGTATGTTGCCGGGCCTCAGCGATTTGCTCAAACAAAAGCGGCAGGGTCATGCCATTCTGAATCGCCTGCTGACCGCTCTCCTGTATCGTAGGACCGTCTGCCAGCGGATCGGAATAGGGCATGCCCACCTCAATCAAGTCTACCCCCACCTCATCCAATGCGCGGATGACCTTGCCGGTGTCGTGCAGGGCAGGATAGCCGGCAGTGAAGTAGACATTGAGAATATCCTTGGGCTTTTGTGCAAATAATTGTTGCAATCGGCTCATATTGCTCCGTTTTGGTAGTCATCAAAATGATTAATGAAGGTTTCCAGGTCTTTATCGCCCCGGCCTGAGAGGCAGATGACGATGACATCGCTGCTGTTGTATTCCATAACGTCCAGCGCGGCAAACGCATGGGAGGTCTCCAATGCCGGGATAATGCCCTCTTTCCTCGACAGGAAGTAGGCGGCTTTAAGGGCGTCCTCATCCGTAATGCTAATAGCTTCAGCCCGCCCGCTTGCGATGAGGTGGGCGTGCATAGGGCCAATACCAGGATAGTCCAGCCCGGCAGAAAGGGAATAGGGCTCCACAATTTGCCCGTCTTTAGTCTGCATGAGCAAGGTCCGGCTGCCATGAATGATACCTTTGGTGCCCAATATGCTTGTCGCTGCCGATTCGCCGGAATGCACCCCTTTACCAGCGGCTTCCACCGCGATGAGGCGTACATCAGGTTCGTTAAGGTAGTGGAAATAGGCGCCAGCAGCATTACTCCCACCACCAACGCAGGCGATCACCGCATTGGGCTTAGCGCTCCCCGTATGTTCCTCCAGCTGCCACTGCATTTCTTCACTGATCACAGATTGGAAGCGGGCGACCATATCCGGATACGGGTGCGGGCCCACGGCAGAACCGATGATGTAGTGCGTGTCCACGGGATTATTAATCCAGTCCCGGATGGCTTCGTTGGTGGCGTCCTTGAGCGTTCGGCTGCCGCTTTCTGCCGGGCGCACTTCTGCTCCCAGCATGCGCATGCGGGAAACGTTGGGGGCCTGCCGCTTGATATCCACAGCGCCCATGTAAACCACACAGGGCATGCCCATGAGGGCGCAGACGGTAGCCGTGGCCACACCATGTTGCCCGGCACCAGTTTCCGCGATGATGCGCTTTTTGCCCAACCGCTTAGCCAGCAGGATTTGCCCGATGGTGTTGTTTATTTTGTGGGCGCCGGTATGGTTGAGGTCTTCCCGCTTTAGGTAAATATTGGTGTTGTAATGCTCCGAAAGCCGCTCTGCCAGGTACAGAGGTGAGGGCCGCCCGACATAATCGCGCAACAAGCGGTGGAACTCCTTTTGGAAAGTATCCTCCTGCATAATCTCCAGATAACGCTGCCGGAGCTCTTCAATATTCGGGTAGAGCATTTCGGGTATGTAAGCCCCGCCAAACTCTCCGTAGTAGCCTCTTTCATCCACTGCGATCATAAGGTGTCGTTTTTCAAAGTTCCAAGAAAAGGTTTCAGCAGCTCCGGGTCTTTAACGCCCGGTGCAGTTTCGAATTTACTGTTCAGGTCAATGCCATACAGCTGTGGGTGGCGAAAAGCCAATACGTCGGCTGCGTCTTGTGGGCCAATGCCCCCGCTAAGGAAGAAAGGGGTCACGCCCTGATATTGCTGCAGCAGCTCCCAGTTGAACTGTTCGCCATTACCGCCGTAGTGCTTGCCTTTCGTATCAAACAGCACGTAAGCACAGTGGGCAGCGTAGGGGTACACCCGGTTGAAATCGAAAACATCACCTACCTGAAAAGCCTTCATCAGCTGTGCCTTGCGCATGGATGTGGTTTCCATGAGGTTCCGGATGAGCTGACAGTATTCCGGGCTTTCCTCGCCGTGGAGCTGTACCAGGTCTAGCTGAAAATCATGGACCGCATTGAGCACCTCCTCGATTTCCGCATTGACGAAAACGCCTACCCGCTTTTTACCGGACAGCGCTTCCTTTTGCTCTTCCAGCCATTGGGCCAGCTTAGGCTTTACCGCTCTTGGTGAATTGGCGTAGAAGATAAACCCCAGCCAGTCGACAGGCAATTGGGCCACTTCCAGGATGTTTTCCGGCTCGCGCAGGCCGCATACTTTGATTTGCATTCCGATAGTCATTAATTTTTAGCAATCGCGCCGTCCAGCAGCGCTTCCACGTGCCTGACTTGCTTCACAAATTCCTGGCAGGCTTTACCAGGCTCAGCCTGCTTCATGAAGTGCTCCCCAATCAGAAAGCCTTCATAGCCTGCATAACGGAGTTCTGCCACCACCTGTGGGTCGCTGATGCCACTTTCGGATACCCGCGCTACGCCTTCCGGCAATTGCCCAATCAGCTCAAGGGAGGTGGCAATATCCACATTAAAGGTAGTCAGGTCGCGGTTGTTGACCCCTACGGCATCAACCTCGGGCACGTACTTGGATAACTGCCCCGCACTGTGCACTTCCATTAGGATTTCAAGCCCAAGGGCTTTGGCCTGCTTCGCCAGCGCTGCCAACTGACCAGGTTCCAGGCACTCCGCAATGAGCAGTACTGCATCCGCACCAATCGACTTGGCTTCAATCAGTTGGTACTCGTCAATTACAAAGTCTTTACGCAAGATGGGGCAAAAGTTGAATTTCCGGGCTTCCGTAAGGTCGGCATTTTTGCCGCCAAAAAACTCCCCATCGGTGAGCACAGAAAGCGCAGATGCCCCAGCCTGCATATACCCAATCGACACCCGCTCCACGGATGCGTAGGGATTGATATCTCCCTTTGACGGGGACCGCCGCTTAAATTCAGCAATGACACCTGATTTGTCAGTCCGGCGGAGGTACTGTTTCAGGGAGACCACCGGGGTCTCAAAATAAATGCTTTGCTCCAGCAGCTTGACCGGGTAGCGTTCTTTGCGCTGTGCGACCTCCTGCTTTTTGTGGGCAACGATTTTATCGAGGATGTTCATATTTTCTTGTTTATTGACCAGTTTTGGCCAGATTTAATTCATGGAAATCAATTGGTCTAGAGTACGCCGGGCCTTACCACTTTCGATGCTTACCCGGGCTTCCGCCATGCAATCGGACAGGCTTTGCTCCGGGCGCAGGCACTGAATAGCCAGGCCGGCATTGGCGACAACGACTGCCTTTTGAGCTTCTGTACAGGCATTCTCAAGCACCGAACGGAAAATATGTGCCGCCTCTTCCGGCGTGTCGCCTCCGTGCAAGTCTCGCTGCTGCAACTGTGGCGCCTGTAAATCCTTAGGCGTAAAAATGGTGTCCGACTCATTGGTCCGCAGCCGAAAAGGGCCGGTCAGGGACACCTCATCGTACCCATCGAGTGCATAAACGATGCTGTAGCGCCGGCCGGTTTCCTGCATAATGTACTGATACAGTCTTGACAACTCCAGGTCGAACGTCCCAAACAGCTGATGTGTGGGCTGCACCGGATTGACAAGCGGGCCAAGCATATTGAAGAAGGTCTTCATACCCAACTGCTTGCGCACGGGTACCACTTCCTTCATAGCCGGGTGGAACAATGGGGCGTGCAAAAAGCAAATATTCGCCTGATCAAGCTGACGGCGCAGTGTGTCTGTGTCATTGGTAAAGGTATACCCCAGCTCCTGCAATACATTGGAAGACCCTACCGAAGAGGATACGCCATAGCTGCCATGCTTGGTGACTTTATAACCCGCACCAGCTACGACCACAGCCGAAGTCGTGGAGATATTGAAAGTGTTTTTCCCATCACCTCCCGTACCGACAATATCGATGGTTTCCATGCCATCCACTTCGAAAGGTACGCAGAGTTCCAGCAGCGCATCACGGAACCCTTGCAGCTCCGCAATCGCCACAGGGCGCATTTGGAAGACCGTCATGAAACTGGCCACCTGCACATGATTGTAGCGAGCATGGGAAATATCCAACAGCACCTGCCGGGCTTCCTCCCGGCTAAGCCGCTCATGGTTAAAGAGACGGTTAAGAATTGTTTTCATAATCAGACAGTTACCGGTTCTGGGTTCACGCAATACTTGAAGAAGTTGGCGAGCATTTGTTTGCCCTCCGGTGTCATGATAGACTCCGGGTGGAACTGCATGCCCCGGACGTTGTATTCCCGGTGGCGCATCGCCATAATTTCTCCCCGGTCGTCCACCGCGGTTATTTCGAGCTCCGGCGGAAGGCTATCCTTTTTCACCACCCAGCTGTGGTAGCGCCCGGCCTGAAACTGATCCGGCAGCCCCAGGAACAGGGGCGCATCGGCAACCACTCTGGTAATCGGAGTTTCAATGCCGTGGTAGACTTCCTCAAGATTCAGCAAATCCGCGCCAAAGGCTTCACCGATCGCCTGATGCCCGAGGCAAACGCCAAGGATGGGCTTGGTTGGGGCATAGCGTTGAATCAGCTTTGGCATGATTCCGGCTTCGGCGGGCAGGCCCGGGCCCGGAGAAAGCACGATGGCATCAAAATCGTCCACTTCTTCGAGGGAAATCGCATCATTGCGGCACACGGTCACCTCCTGTTCCAACAGTTCCTGAATGTACTGCACCAGATTGAAGGTGAAGGAATCGTAATTATCGAGAACGAGTATGTTCATGATTTAGAGTTTTTCGGCTTCGCGCAGTGCTTTGGTAAGCGCGCCCAGTTTGTTATTGACTTCCTGTAGTTCTTTTGCTTCTTGACTAGCCACTACTATGCCCGCGCCGGCCTGATAGTACAAGGTATTGTCCTTGCTCAGGAAAGAGCGGATGACGATAGCGTTGTTCATCTCTCCATTGAAATTGATGTAACCCAGGGCACCGCCGTAGAAGCTGCGGTTTTGATTTTCGTACTGATTGATTAGCTCAAGGGCTTTGTACTTGGGCGCACCTGAAAGCGTACCTGCCGGGAAGGTATCGCCAAAGACTTGTACCGGGTTCGTATCCGGCCCCAGTTCACCAGTCACCTTGGAGACCAGGTGGATCACATGGCTGAAGTACTGAATATCTTTGAGGGATTCCACCTTGACATTCGTAGCGTGGCGCCCCAGATCATTGCGGGCCAGGTCGACCAGCATGATGTGCTCAGCATTTTCCTTAGGGTCATCGCGCAGTTCCAGGGCATTGCGGGTGTCTTCTTCCAGATCGCCGGTCCGGCGGTAGGTGCCGGCGATGGGGTTGACCACTGCCTTGCCTTTATTTACAGACATCTGTGTCTCCGGGCTGGAGCCAAAGATCCGGTAACTCCCAAAATCAGCGTAGAAGAGATAGGGCGAAGGATTGATAGAGCGCAGGACTCTGTACACACTGAAGTCGTCGCCGGTATACTTCTGGGAAAACTGCCGGGAGAAGACAATTTGAAAGACATCCCCGACCTGGCAGTGGTGCTTCCCAATGCGCACCAGCTCCATAAATTCCTCATCGGTGAGGTTGCTTTCTTCTTCTCCCACCCGCTGGAAATGATGGGTGGCAAACTTCTGGCTTTTGATCAGCCGGTCCACCTCATCCATACGGGAGGGTGTGCCCTCCGGCAGGTTCTCCAGCACGTAGAGTTCATCCTTGAAGTGGTTGATCGCAATGATGATCTGGTAGAGATTGTACCGGATGTCAGGCAAATCGAAGCGCCGCTTTTCCGCATCAAACTTCAGGGTATCAAAATACTGTACGGCATCGAATGCGGTGTAGCCAATCAGCCCGTTAAAGCCGGCATAGGCCGCATCCTGTTCCACCTCGAAGCGCTTGAGAAAACCCTGCATCGCTGCCGGGACAGCGAGGGTGTCAGTGACCTGATGCTGCTCCGTTGTGCCGTCCGGCCAGCGCTCCGTAACCTGGAAGTTCTGCACCTGAAAACTGCCCAGTACGCCCAGCCCCATGAAAGAGTAACAATCCTCCTTATTACGGAAGTCGTTGTTCTCAAGCAGCACCGGTTCTGAGAAATGGTCACGCGCCTTGAGATAAAGCGTCACCGGCGTGACCGTGTCCGCCAGGTATCGTCTGACCGTGGTTTTGATTCTGAATGTTGTGTCCGTAAGCGTTGGCATGAATGATTTCGTTATGCGGTGAAACAGAAAAGCGGCTTGCCGAGTGAATCGACAAGCCGCTTTTTATCTTGATTTAATTTTACAAGCATAGCCGTGTCACTTCACGCGGTCTCCCGAACGATTGTGCCACCACCACCAGTTGTTGCTTGTAAAAGAATTCATTTCAATTGTGTTTGCGCCAAAGATAACGGCATTTGATTTAGAAAAACAAATGTGCCTGCAAAATATTTCAATCCCTTGCAAAAGTATGACGATTTACTTCAGGGAGTTGATCCACCGGGCAATCTTCAGTGCTTCCTCCCGGGGCACCTGTGGCATAGGCGCCATTGGGGTATAATCAGGCCAGTTTTCAGGCTCCGGATTGTAAATCAGCTCCACGATACGCTCCGGCGTGTAGCCCCGTTTTGCGATTTCCTTAAACGCTGGTCCCACCTGCCGGGTATTGGGGTTGTGGCAGGCGGTACAGGTGTTACGGATCAACAGGGGCTCGATCTCAGCATACATCGGCACTGCATCCCTTTTTTTAGCCGTTGCTTTTTGCGCGGCTTTGGCACGGCGGGCTTTAAGCGCAGCCAGAGCTTTAGCTTCTTCCTTTGCCCGCTCAGCGGCAGAGCTGTAGCGAATCCAGGCATCATTCGCCAAGGCAGTACCATCAGGGATGGCGTTGAGGGTGTAGTACGCGGTGGGGTGCAAAATCCGCAGGCTCGTATCCTGAGCTGCACGGATGCCCGGCACATTTAGCTGATGTATGAAATGTTCCCGCATATTAGTGACCTGCAGGCGCACAGTTTTCCCGTTATCAGACACCACTACGCCTGCTATATTAAGCGGTTCTTTTTTGATCGTTGGGCTGCCGTAGACCGGATGGTACTTATAAATGAAGCTTTGCCCGGAGTATGCATCCAGGTCTTTGGCGCTCTTCGGATCTACGGCTTTTGTGAATTCAATCTCGAAACCATCGGGCATAGCACGGACCGTTTTCATCTCGAATGGGATCAAACCAGTCCACACCAGGCGCTCCAGCCCGGAGGTTTTAGTGCCGGCGGAACCCCAGCCCCGGTTGGTCTCACCAACGTACAGAGAGCCGTCACTGCCCCAATCCATACGCAGTACGCCCGACTGAAAACCGGAGCGAAAGTCAAAAGCCACGCCCTGATACTGCCCCTTTACCTTTTCCAGTACCACCCGCATGATCTTGCTTTGCCCCTGATCACCTACAAACAGCTGCCCGGCAAAAGGGCCAAACTGTCCGCTTGTCTGATCTTCGAGTATTTCGGAATTGGAAATACCCAGGATGCCATGTGGCAGCCAAACCGCAGGCACCTGCACCTGAGTGAAGTCCTTTTCCACTTCAAAAAGCATATCCGGATCTGCTTCATCCGGGATATTGGAGGGTTTGAGGTAGCGCCCGTTTTCCATTTCCCGACGCCGGTCTATTTTAGCAAAAAAGGCTTCCTGCGTCAAAGATACCGGTGAGTTGTCTTCTTCTGACCATCTCAGCCCGGCAGGATGCCCGGTGAAACTGCCCTTTTCCACGTGCCAAATCGCCCCGCTGCCCATCCAATCGCCCTGATTGTCATCATAAAAGAATTCGCCATCGTAAACGCCAAGCCCGCAGGGGGAACGCATGCCCGTAGCCCAGGGCTCCATCTCCCCCTCGCCGGTGATGCGCATCGTCCAGCCGCGCCAGGGCACACGGCTTTCGCCCCGCCACCATTCTTCGTCACCAAATGCGACGTTGGTGGTGACCATCATGCTGCCATCCGGCATAAACTTAGGCCCGTAGGAGTACTCGTGGTAATGCCCGGAAAGAGGCCAGTCATAGACGGTTTCGTACCGGTCCGCTACGCCATCGCCATTGGTATCGCGTAAGCGGGTGAGCTCGCCCCGTTGTACGGCATAAAGGGCGTTATCCCGGTATGCCAGACCAAGCGGCTCGTGCAGCCCTTGTGCAAACAGGGTGTACTGCGGGGTACCCCCAGCGTACATATCCGGGTTTTCCACCATCCATACATCGCCCCGGCGGGTGCAAAGAGCGATGCGGCCGTCCGGCAAGGTGGCCAAACCGCCGACCTCGAGCAGGATATCTTCGGGCACCGGCAGCGTAAGGATTTGATAGTATTGGTTTTCGCGGTCCTGTAAAGTTTCCTGCGCGACCAGGGCGGGTGTCAGCAAGAGCAGCCCCGCCAGTAAAAACGTATATCTTGAAATGGTCATGGTTACCAGTTGATCGTGTATTCAATTTGATTGTGCAAGGGCAGCAGCAGCTCCGATTTGCCGCCTATTTCGCGCAAGGTGGCATTGATGCCCTGAGGCAGTTCGATGTAGTATTTCTGATCGACTTCGTACAAGCCCCCCTGCAACTGCCGGATGTTTTCGCCTGCTGCCAAACGGACGAAAAAGGGCGCAGTTGAACCCTCTAAATGCAAGTGCCGGACTAGCCCTTTGCCGGTGCTGCCGGGCAGGACTTCATCCCGGATGCTGGCACCTTCCATTTCGTACAGGAAGACAGGGTGCCCGGTTTTCGGATCCACCTCATAGCCCACATTACGGAAACCAGCGGCTTCAGACAGGCCTTCGGGGAAAGAGGCCGTAGGGGTTGACAGCGGGGCAACAGAATGCCCTTTCGCTAAATAAACCGGACTGCCCAGTGGGCGGAAGGAGCCATCACCGCGGCCGTTCCACATCGGCGTGGCATCCACGAAACCGCCCCTCCAGATACAAACCGGTGTTCCGGCTTTCAAATCGTAAACATAGTGTGCGCCCTGAGGAGTGCCTACACCAATGGTATGCGTCAGGCGGTCTTCCCGGTTGTTCTCATAATCGAGAAAAGCCCGCAGCAACCGGGGGCGCTGCCCTACTCTTTCGACAATGGCACCGCTACCTGAAGGCGGTGGAAAAGAACTTAAGCCATGCATCGGTGCAGGGTGAGCCGTCAAATTGTACCAGGCCAGCCGGGTGGGAAACCAGCCTTCTCTTTTATAGTAAACCAGTTCAAAATCATGAGTGCCCTCGTCCAGCTTCAGTTCAAGGGGCTCGCTGAATCTGCGCGAATGAGCGACTTCCAGGGATTGCCCGCCGACCTGCAAGCGTATGCCACCTCCTCCTTCCAATTGAAAATCATATTGACCGGAGGCCGCTACCGTCAACTGCCCCTGAATTCTCATGCCAAAGGTGGAAAAATCCATAGCCGGTGCCACCGTAAACTGTTCCATTGTGCCCGAAGCCGACACGCTATCGCCTCCTACTGCGGAGGGCCTGTCAAATGCACCTTCGTAGATTTCGTAACGCAGGTTGGAGAAATGCACCGGTTGAGCCTCCATCAACTGATAGCGGATGTTTCGGAAAGCAACCGGGCCATGATCGCCCTGTATCATCAAAGGCCCCTTCGGCACTTCATTCAGCTCAACGGGGCCGCCCGTTGGTGCCGGGATTTCCACATTATTGTGAATGCGTACGCCATTCAGGTCAACGTAGACCATTTTGGCGTTTTGAACCTTTCGTCCATCCGAATCAAAGCGGGGGGCCTGAAAAGCGATCCGCATATGCTGCCACAAGCCGGGCGCTTTGGCGGCATTTGACAAAGGTGCTTTGCCCAGATAGTCCGGGTAAACATCATTGGGCCAATTGCGATAGATACCGCCAATATCGCCGTAAGTGGGTTGTTGGACGCCCCAGCTATCTAAGAGTTGCACCTCATACCGCCCTTGGAGATAGATGCCGGAATTAGAGCCTTTGGGCAACATCACTTCCAGATCGAGGATGATATCACCGTGCTCCAGCCGGGTCAACAGCTGATCGCGCAGGGAGTCGTCGTTTTGGTTAATCAGTACACCGGTGCCAGGCTTAACGCGTACGGCGCTTTTCAGATCATCATGGATGTCGATAAACGGGTGCATGTGCACCTGGCCCGCTACGGACCAGTTGCCGACCTGTGGCTGAAAGGCGGTCAAGTCGTTAAGCGGTAATAATTTCATAGGCTGCCGTTGACCCAGAAGGGTATGGCTAAACAACAACAGAAGCAATAGGATTCTTGGCATAATCAGATTGGATCGTTCGAGGAATAGATCTCTAATGTACGGACTTGTTATCAAAGGCTGGAACTGGCTTAAGGAATATTTCATTTGATGTTTACTCAATCCGGCAACAAATGCACCCTTCTGCTTGGGGGAATTTTTTATAATGGAGCAAAAATGAGGCATTTCATTGTTGTTCTGGCACTCTTCAGCGGCTATCCCCTATTGGCACAGGATGCTCCGGATAATAAATCAAGGGTGCAAACCCTGGATCAGGCGATTGCTACGCTTTACGATGTCATTTCTGGGGACGCCGGGGTAGAAAGAGACTGGGACTTATTCCGCTATCTTTTCATTCCGGAAGCACAGCTTATACCCAGCGGAAAGGACAAGTCCGGCAAAACGGGTTACCGGGTAATGACACCGGAGGACTACGTCAATACTTCAGGAAAATGGCTGGAGGAAAACGGATTCCACGAAAAAGAAATACATCGGGTCACCGAAACCTATGGCACGGTCACACATGTATTCAGCACCTATGAGTCTTACCGTTCAAAAGCGGACAAGGAACCCTTTGCCCGTGGCATTAACAGTATTCAATTGCTTTACGATGAGGAGCGCTGGTGGATTGTTAGTGTATACTGGATGGGAGAAACAAAGGAGCAGCCGATACCCGAGCGTTACTTGCCAGACTGATCTTCTGGTTTTTCAAAGTCAACGCCGGCATACAAATCTCCGATTTTAATGGGCTTCCCATTGATTTCGAAATGCTCTTCTCTTTCCGTGTAGACCGTTTCCAGCCACTGATTATCCCCCTGCCGCTGCATGTGGTGTACTTTAACGGTAGCCCCGTCAACGTAAAGAATGTGCTCAATGCCTTCAATCTGCTTGTAACAAGGCAGCTTCTCTCCCAGGTCGCGCACCCGGGTGGAAGGCGAGAGTACTTCAAAAACTACGATGGGCGTCAAATCTGCCCGCATGCCTTTTTGATATTCATAAAAGCGGGCCGGCAGCTGAATGACGGAGCCATCCGGATTGAAAATGGCATTGCCGCAGGTTGGGATACAGACCGGGCGGTTGCTATTGCCAATCCTATATGCTTTAAAGTCAAAGAATATTTGCTGCAAATAGAAATTAAGCCGCGATGCAATCGCAGCGTGATCTTCAGATTCATAACTCATAGACGCGATGATTTCTCCACGGTAGTAGTCTGCCCGGTACTCTGCTTCCTGTGCGACTGACCAATACTCTGCTTCCGATGCCGGATAGCGGAGCGGCAACGGTTCATCGGTTTTAGAAAGCTCTTCATTGGTCAGTGGCATAGCAGCAATTACAGTTGACATAAACTAACAGTTGGTATCACAACAAGATAATACAATTTGTGAAGAAATGCGCACCTTTTTCCAATCCTAACAGCATAAACACGGCTTCATTGTAGGAGTTCCTTTCGCCTTTTCCTAATTTAAAGCGCTAAATTCATCAAACCACAAAACGAAACTTCCATCTTATGGGCCAAAACCGCAGATCATTCATCAAAAAAGCAGGCTTAGCAGGCGCTGCGCTGGCTGGTGCCGCCAGGTCGGTGGCACAGGAAGCCCCTGTACCTTATGAAATTTTAAACCCCAAACCACGCCCTGCACCAGGACAGACGCTGAATATCGCTGTGATCGGGGCCGGGGGTATGGGCACTGTGGATGTCAATACCGCACTGGAGCACGAGGGCATACGCATCGTTGCCGCCTGTGACCTATACGACGGGCGGCTTGAAGCGGCTAAAGAAAAATGGGGAAAAGATCTTTTCCTGACCAAAAACTACAAGGACATTCTGAAAAGAAAGGATGTGGACATGGTCATCATCGGCACGCCCGACCACTGGCATAAAGCCATTAGCATTGATGCGATGAAAGCGGGCAAGCACGTCTACTGTGAAAAACCGATGGTGCACAGCGTTGGGGAAGGCCAGGAGCTGATCGATGCCTGGAAAGCCTCTGGCACCGTCTTTATGGTGGGCAGTCAGGGCCTGTCCTCTCTGGGCAATGAAAAAGCCAAAGCGCTGCTGGAAGCCGGGGTAATCGGAGATATCAACTACGCCGAAGGTTTCTGGGCCCGCCACTCCCCTGCCGGTGCCTGGCAATACCCGGTGCCTGGGGATGCCAGCGAAAAAACGGTGGACTGGGCCACGTACATTTCCAATACCACGAAGCGTGACTTTGACCCGCTGCGCTTTTTCCGCTGGCGCAACTACCGGGATTATGGCACGGGCATGTCGGGCGACCTGTTTGTACACCTGTTTTCCAGCCTCCATTTCATTACCAGCTCCCTTGGCCCGGAGCGCATCGCGGCCATGGGTGGACTGCGTTACTGGAAGGACGGCCGGGAAGTGCCGGATGTCCTGCTGGGCATGTTCAATTATCCTGACAGCGAAACGCACCCGGGCTTCAACCTGTCCCTGCGCTGTAATTTCGTGGATGGCACAAGCGGCTCCACCTATCTCAAAATCAATGGCAGCAAAGGCTCCATGAATATCGGCTGGAACGATGTCACCGTAGAGCGCAACCGTGCTGTTCACAGTGACGACCCCTTCCTGGATGCCAAAGAGAAAGAAACAGGTACCCGCAGCGACCGCAAACAAATCCTGCCCCCCCAAAAGATGGTCTACGAGGTGGAAAAAGGCTATAAAGGCGCCCACTATGACCACTTTGGCAACCTATTCCGCGCCATACGCGAAGGGGGGCAGGTAGTGGAAGACCCCATCTTCGGCTTCCGGGCCTGCGCACCGGCACTTTTGTGCAACGATAGCTACTTTGAAAACCGGTTTATTGACTGGGACCCGGTGAATATGAAAGTGGTTTAAGGTCAAAACCTCCGAGCCAGTCCCTATCAAAACGACTCATCAACTAAAATCAACTGCATGAAAAACCTATTATTCTTCGCCTTAGCGCTGCTCATTGTGGGATGCGGAGGCGCTGCTGCAGAGCAGGAACAAGCCTCAGCTGCAACTCCGGAGCCCAAAGCGCCCGCCACCGACAACACCCTGACCGAAGCTGAAAAAACAGAAGGCTGGATGCTCCTTTTTGATGGCCAATCCACGGAGGGCTGGCGGGGCTACAATCAGGACAGCCTTCCGGGCACCTGGTCTGTCAGTGAGGGGACACTGCTCACTTCGGGCCACGGCGGCGATATCGTATATGCCAAACAGCCCTTCGAAAATTTTGACTTATACCTGGAATGGAAGATTGAAGAGGCAGGCAATAGTGGTATATTTTACCATGTACTGGAAGGCGAACAATACCACGCCCTTTACGAGAATGCTCCGGAATACCAACTTTTGGATGATATTGGCTTCCCGGCTGAGCTATTGCCCAACCAATATACCGGCGCTGACTACGGTATGTACGTACCAGCGGAGGACCGGCCCGTCAAAGCAGCCGGGGAGTGGAACAGCAGCCGCATACAGTTTACCCCGAAAAAAGTAACCTACTGGCTCAACGGATCGGAAATGCTCAGTTTTGAGCCCTGGTCAGCTGACTGGCAAATGCGCAAGGAGGTCGGCAAGTGGAAAGACTACCCTGACTATGGCATTGCCAAATCCGGTCTGATCGGCCTGCAGGACCACGGCAGCAAAATCTGGTTTAAGAACATCAAAATCCGTCCTTTATGAAACGATTCCTTGGATTGATCCTGATGGGGCTCTCGCTCAGCCTTAGCGCACAGCAACAGCTTTTTAACGGAAAAGACCTTACCGGCTGGGAAGCCTACGGTACCGAAAAATGGTACGTCGAGGAGGGCCTCCTGATTTCAGAAAGTGGCCCGGATGAACAATACGGCTACCTTTGCACTACTGAATTCTATGACGACTTTGTGCTCACCCTAGAATTCCTGCAGGAGGCGAATGGCAACAGCGGCGTTTTTTTCCGCTCTACGGTAGATGGCACCAAAGTGCAGGGCTGGCAGGTGGAAGTCGCCCCGCCCAATAAGCATACCGGTGGCATTTATGAGTCCTACGGCAGAGGCTGGCTGATCAAGCCTGATGCCCAGAGAGAAGCGGCACTAAAGGCTGATGCCTGGAATACTATGAAAATCAAAGCCAAGGGAGACCGGATAACCACCTGGCTCAACGGTAAGCGTATGGTCAAGATAAAAGACGAAAAAATCGGAGCAGGCCAAGGCGGCATTTGCCTTCAAATCCACGATGGTGGCGGCATCCGGGTCAAATGGAAAAACCTGGAGCTTAAACCATTGTAATTCCAGCTCCAATTCTGATAGCATATAACTCTAATAGCCTTGCCTCTGATCGGGCAAGGCTATTCATTTTTGAGCATGCCAGAGTTAAACCTGATAGCAATACAATTACTTCCAAAAGCAATAAAATCACTTTAGACATAACATCAAAAATACTTTTATTAATTGATTTACAGATTTTTAAACTCAAATTCATTTTTTTGGCATAACACAGCATAAAAAATCAGAGTAGTATTAATCCCTTTCTGCCCCTACTTTTGACACCATCCAAATGCAAACGGATGCCTCTTTCCAGATAGACCAAGCCTAACCAGACTATCCTCTGGCATAAAATCCATGTACCGGGGATATCAAGACACTTTTACTCCTAATTTATAACGCTTTGCGCCCGACGTAAGGTCAGCCATTGTATTGTGCTGGCTCACAGAAGGCACTTAGCATCGGTTGCTGCGCAGGCAGTGGCCTGAATACTTATTTTACAACCAACAAATCTCACTAAAATGAAGCATGTTAACCGACTCAAGCGTTTGGCACTTGCCACAATTTGCTGCCTGGCACTGGTCTTCTCAGCTCAGGCTCAGGAAGAAGACAAGTTCAGTATGAACGTCACCCTGAATTCCGATCAGTTCTTTGGATTTTACCCCTTCTTCTCCGGGGGGTACAGCGTTAGCGACAAATTAGACTTCACCTTTTATGGAATCCTTTGGTCTGGCGGCACCGGTGGAGGCTGGGGCAACTGGACAGAGTTTGGCATGGGGGTAAGCTTTGAGGCGTCTGAGTCAATCAGCATAACCCCTCAGATCGGCTTTCTGGGAGGCAATCTGCTCTCCAGCGCTACGGCCGGACCCGGAATTATGGGTGATGGCATCGTGCCTAACCTTACCGTTGGGCTAAGCACGGAGCGCCTGGAGGGCGAGTTCTACCTGGGTTACTACGCACCGTTAAGAGAGGAAGGTTCCACACTGGCCTACACCCACTACTGGCTGAACGCAGGCTACAAAGCACTGGATTTCCTATCTTTTGGTGCGCACTGGGAGCACCTCATCCTATCTGGTGGATCTGATGTGGACGAATCGTCCGATGTTTATCAGTGGGTAGGGCCCTATCTGCAATTCTCCAACCCTAACGGCAGCACCTGGGCACGCTTTGCTTTCGGTAGCGATGTGCTGGAAGGAAATGACTCTTTCTACAAGCTCACGGTAGGTATGGGTTTCTAAACGGAACGAACTAACGAAAGAATTACCGGCAATGCAACTGCGCATTGCCGGTTCTTTTAATACTGCCATTCATCAAGATACTTGATGAACAACTTGGCCAGGTTTTCGGCATCATCAATCGCGCGATGGTGAGTGCCGGTGAATTCAAACCCTTCTTTTTCCACGGCAGCGCGCAGACCACGCGGCCGGCGCAGCCCACGCATTCTGGCATATTCCTTTTTCACATTCAGGTGGTGCTCTGCCCACTCCCACTCCATTCCGTGCAGCTCGCAATCCTGAATCAGCATTTTGCGGTCAAAGGCACCCCACGAACAAAGCAGATAATCCTCATCAAAAATCTCCGCCCAATCCTGAAAGTGTTCAATAACTTCGGGGAATTCGTTAGACCGGTCTACGTATTCCTGCTCAATAGAGGTCAGGTCGCGGCAAAAAAGAGACAAATTGGGGTTGAGTACCGGACGGATGAACTTATTGAAAGAGCCCGTAACCTCTCCGTAACCATTGATTGAAATCGCACCAATCTCAATGATTTCCTGAGTTTTATTGGGCGGCCGCCCTTCCCAGCAGGTAGCTTCCAGATCGTAAACGATGAAGTTCATGGGTTTTCTTTTTGTTCGTTACGCAGCAGCAGGGCTTTAAGTTCCCTGATTTCGTTATGCAGATCATCGACCTTACGCTCCAGGGCATCATTATTATCCATGGTCATTTCGTCGACAAACACGGCATTGGCCAGCGACATACCAAAAACGCCGCCCAGCAATACCACCAGCACGAAGTAAAGCCGGGTTAGACCAATGAGGACGCTTGTATTAAAAATCCCAGCCTGCGCTTGCTGCTCGGTTAAACTTTGGGCAATCGTGGCGGGAATCTCGTTCCACCCTTCCACGGTAAACATCTGGAAAATAGAATAAGATGCAATCAGGGGGTCGCCAAAGTACTGCGGAGCAATATCTGCAAAGAAGTGGCAGGTAAATATGGCCAGTAGCAAATTCAGGAAAAATAACGCCAAAAGCACAAATAGAGAAGCCTGCAGCGCCCGCCCCAGACCAGTGATTACTTTGCTCAAATGTGGCACAAAACGGATGAACCGGATCAGGCGGATCAGGCGAAATAACCGTAGGATGATCAACAGGGAAGTATCGGGCACAGGTATGACCTGTACCAGCAGAGATGGCAGGCTGCCCAGCACGATGATCAGGTCAAAACGGTTCCATGGATCAGCAAAATAACGGCGAGGCTTAAGCGTGTACAGTTTAACAGCGGCCTCCAGCAGAAAAAACAAAATAAAGACATGGTCTATGAGCTCCAGCCACTCATTGTGCCGCCAGCCCGGAAAGTACAGCATAAAGATGAGCACTGCATTGACTAGGATTGCAGCCATCATATTGCGTTCCGAAAGAAAAAACCGTTTGATCATAGAGGTTAAACCATTTCAAGGTCAAATTGCTTCCACTGCACCTTTTCTTCCAGCCCGTAGCCGGTGAGGCGGTTGTGATAAAAATACAATACCTTGAAGCTTTCACTAATGATTTGCCGCTTTTTATTAAAGCGCAATGGTTTGGCTATGTGGTAGGTCCCCAGTCGGCTGATCCCATCTTCTATGAGCTGATCAACGTCATACATCACCTGTTCTGACAATTTCACCTCCCCGGCCCCTGCCATATCAATGAGGCGTTGCCGCAGCTGCCCGACCACTTCCCGCATGGTCGCCCTCGGAAAGACATAATCATCTGCCGGTAAGCGCAAAATGCCGTAGAGATCGAGGCGGCTGTTTTTGTTTTTCACAATCTGGAAAGCAGCAAAGGCCACCAGGTGGCTCGTCAACACAATATTGTCCTTGAAGTAGCGCTCCACAATGCGCTCCCCCAGCCGCTTGGTGTACTCTGATTCCCGCTGCAGGTTCTTAGTGACCTTCCCGGCAGTATAAAAGTATTCCTCCAGGTTGATTGCATTACCGTACTGATCGAAGCTGCGGCCATCGGCATCCACGTAGTTGCCCAGCACGTCCATAGGCTGCCCGAAGGACAGGGTTATATCATTTTCCTGGGAAAAGAACTGCCAAATGAATTTGGTCAGTTTTCGGAAGCTGTAAAACTCGTCCCGGCTTTGCATGTAGCGCTCTTTGCCCATCCGCTTAAGGTGCTGATCAATCAGGAACTGCCCCTCCAACACAAAGTGATAGCCCAGAATAAGCGGACAGATAAAAACCTTCTCCTCCCGGCCTTCCTCGTAGATGGCCCGTTGAGCTTCCACCGCAGTGCTCATCAGGCCCAGCTTCAGTTTAGTCTCCAGGGCACCGGAACGTGAGCGTGTGCCTCCCGGGAAGAAAAGACTGTTGACCCCGCGCTGAATGGAAAGTTTGGACATGCCTTTGAGTACTTCCAGATAGATCGGGTTTTTCTTACGCCGGTCCACACGGTAAGCACCGAGGCGGTTCATAAAGTAAGCCGTATAACCAGTATTATAAAGGTTGAGTCCTGCTCCATAGGAAAAGGAGGGCAGCCCTACAAAGGAGTCCAGTGCATACCCAATCAGTATAGAATCCAGGTTGCTGAAATGAGTGGGGACGATCACTACCGTACCTTTTTTCATCAGCGCCCGTATGGTCTCTACATGCCCTCTGACCAAAAGCCGGTCCTGAAGCCGGTGCTTGCTGCCCCAAAACCGCCGCCAGTTACGGCTCGCGGCAGTGTTGAGCAAACGAGTGAAAAACAAGGTCAAAAAGCGGCGGGCAAAGAGGAAAGTGCCTTTTTGGAAAGTACCCACGATTTCTTCGGAATACCGATGAACGATTTTCCGGAGCAGCTCTTCATTGGTCCGGCGCGCTTCTTCCTCGCTGCGGTCCAGCGACTGCCCCATCAGCTGCTTACGAATTTTACGCCAAAATTGACGTTCGTTCGGCGGGTCCACTTTCCAGGGCTCCTCCTTCATACGGATACGCTCCAGGTAAATGGTCTTGGACAGGATATCTGTAAGCTGCGGAGTAGGCTGCTGCATAAAGCGGTCAGTGATAAACTGATCGATGTCCGCAATAAAATTACGACGGTCCTGGCTCAGTTTATAGATCGGCCAGTCTTCGATCTCAGGGATCACATGCTCATAACCGGCTTGTTGTTCTTTCTTCTTCATTGGCTTCTACGTTCGGGCGCCCCGGTTTCTACAGGTCCTCATGGTGTTCAAAATACTGCTGATTGACCTGATCAATATAGGCCAGCAGTTCCTCCCGGCCAAGGCCGGTATTGGAAGAGGTGATAAATTCAGGAGGCAGGGTTTCCCAGTGCTGCAGGATGGCCTTTCTGATTTGCGCCAGGTTGTCCTCCAGTTCCTGTGGTTTAAGGCGGTCAGCTTTAGTGTAAACGATGGCAAAAGGTATCTGCTCCTCCCCCAGCTCGTTCAGAAAATCAAGATCGATTTCCTGAGGGGGCACATTGCTGTCAATGAGCACGAAGGCCGATTGCAGGGTATACCGGGTTTTGAGGTACGTCCGGATCATCCGCTGCCATTCCTGCCGCTTTTTTTTGGAAATCTTGGCGTAGCCGTATCCCGGCAAATCCACCAGGTACCATTCCCCGTTGATTAGAAAGTAATTGAGGAGCTGGGTTTTTCCGGGTGTACGGGAAATACGGGCAATACTCTTGCGTTTGCATAGCATATTGACCAGGGAGGATTTGCCTACATTTGAGCGGCCGATAAAAGCGTACTCCGGCTTACCATCGCGAGGGCATTGTGATTCTTTCGCATAGCTTCCGGCAAATGCGGTTTGTTTGATTTCCATAGGCAAGATCTGATTTCGTCTAAGATGGCAATTATAGCCTAAATTTGTGGTTAATAAAAATACGATCGCAACCCCAAAGCGCCCGCTCCGTTTACTTTTGGGGACAAATGGCCCCATTCGCCTGCTTTGACCACCGATGGCGTACCTTTGATCGAAAAAAATGCCCGGTGATCAAAAAAGGCTTAATTGGCTCTGCAGCCTTCACGAAAATCCCTTTTCAGGGCCGGGCAAGGGGCTAAAATCCCGGATATTTAGCTTAGAAAAAAGTTGAAAACCTATTAAAACACATGCATATGAAACTCCCGACTCTAATCACCCTGCTGTTGCTGTGCAGCCTAACCTTATCTGCTCAGGTCCGCCTGGGCATCCGCGCCGGGCTGGTCAACCTGAATGTCCCTTCGAGCCCCAACAATATCCCCGGAGGAGGTAGCTCCCCGGAGCTGAACCTCGATGTAGACGAGGCGCAATTTGGCATTCAGGGAGGGTTCGTACTGCAAATCCCACTTGGTGAGAAATGGATCGTCCAACCCGAAGTCATTTTCAATTCCAACCGGGTAGATTATGAAGTGGAAGAACTCAGGAGTTCCGGAGCGGTCAGTAAAGTCCTCTCCGAAAAATATCAATACCTGGACATCCCACTCCTGCTCCACTACCGAATTGGTGCACTGCGGCTCTGTGGCGGGCCATTGGGGCACGTCTACATCAACAGCACCTCTGATTTACTGGCCTATGAAAACTATGAGCAGCGTTTTGAAGACCTGACCTACGGTTATCAGATTGGGGCGGGGCTGGATATTTGGAACATCATGCTCGATGTGCGCTACCAGGGCAACTTCACCAGGTTTGGCGACCATATGTATTTCAATGAGCAGCGTTATGATTTTGATCAGCGCCCCGAGCGGCTGATTTTCTCACTTGGCTTGCTGCTCGGCAAGTAATTTTTTTTCTTCTTATACAACCCACCCCCTGCCCGGAATGCTCCTTGTAACCGAATACTAAAGGAGAACTCCAGGCTCATGGTTTATGCGACAAAAAGTATGACGGAATCAGAACTTATTGAAGGCTGCCTGGCCCACGACCCCCTCGCGCAGCGCGAGCTGTACGAGCGGTACTGTAAAGCCATGTACACAGCAGCCTACCGGATTACCAACGACTTTGATTCCGCCAATGATGTTTTACAGGATGCCTTTATCAAGGTCTTTCGGGCACTGCCTAAGTTCAGGCGGGAATCCACGCTTGGGGCCTGGATCAAGACGATTGTCGTACGCACAGCACTGAGCCATATTAAGCGGCAGATCAAGTTCGAACCTCTGGAGCATAACACAAGAGAAGAAGCCATAGACTGGGGGCACCAACTCGATGTTGAATACCTTGAACGGGCTATTCAGGCCCTGCCCGAGGGCTACCGGGCGGTATTCGTCCTGGTAGAAATTGAAGGCTACCCGCACAAAGAGGTGGCAGAAATGCTGGGCGTTTCGGTTGGGACCTCCAAATCGCAGCTTTTCCATGCTAAAAAAAGGCTGCGCGAAACATTAGAACATTACAATTCCTAAACGATGACTGAGCAAAACCGCACGACTCTTAAGGATGCACTTTCCCGCATGCCGGTTTACGCTCCCCCGGCGAAATGTTGGCAGGAGATCGGCCGGGAATTAGATAAAGATGCCCGCGAAGACACACTTCATGCAGCCCTTAATGAGCTGCCTGATTATGCACCGCCATCTCAGAACTGGGCACGCATTGCAGAAACGCTTGAAGCGGATGCCGCTGAACAACGGCTGAAGGACGCCCTTTCAAAGCTCCCACAGTATGCGCCTCCGGCTGAAACCTGGACGGCTATCGAACAAGAGATCAGGCCGCCCGCCCGTAGGATCAAACTGATGGTAGTGGCCAGAGCTGCGGCTGCCATTGCATTGCTGGTTGGGCTCTGGTGGGCCTGGCCACAGCAAGAGGCAGCTCCGTTGCGAGCCACCTATTCTTACGATCAGCAAACTACGAATGCGCAGTTTGCCAGTATTGAAGACTGGGGGCAAGCGGATGCTTTGATGCAAAAAGCAGTGGATGAGTTCCGCGAAGACCCTGTGGCTAAACAACTGCCCGCCTATGAGCTGCTACTTTCAGAATGGGCAGACCTGAAGGGTGCACAAGAGGAAGTAGCCAAAATGATGGAGCGCTATGGAAAAGACACTCAGCTCATCCGGCAAATGAGCGAGATCGAAAAGGAACGCTCCAGTCTAATCCGGGAAATGATTGCTCAAATTTAATCACCACTGCCAATCAAAATAGCTGGACCAATCATGAAAAATTGGAACCCTTTATTTAGCGCAAGCCGGACTTTTCGGGCGCTGCAGGCTGGCAAACAAAGCCTAAGCTGGCTTTTCCCAAAGCTGCTTTGGATCGTGCTCACCGTTTACGGACTGGGCTTTTCCGATAACGGGCTAATGGCGCAAACCACCAATCTGCATGTCATTACTAAACGGCTGGAAAAAACCTTTAAATACAGGGAGACCTATGAGGTAAACATCGAAGGCGAAAAAGCTGATGTCTCCATTGAAACCTGGAATAAGGACGAAATTTCCCTGACGGTGGAGTTTATTGCCAAACACCCAGACAAAGCTACTGCGCAGTCCGATATCGAAGCGATCAAGTACATCGCAGAGCGCGTACGGAACAAAATCTACGTGCGCAACTATATTTCCGTGCCCGAAGGCGCCCCCAAGCCTGCATCAAACCTTTCGGCCCGCTATGTCGTAAAAGTGCCGGAAAACTGCCCGGTCTACCTGAAAAACTATTTTGGAACCGCCAATGTCATTAACCTCGCCAAACGGTTCCGCTATCAGGGCGAGTTCAGTCCGGTAGGCCTGGAAAATGTACAAGGCAGCATTGACCTCTCCTCCCGCTTTGGCGATGTTTCCGGCAAACGGCTGGATGGCAATGTGACCATCAACGCCCGGCGCTCGAATGTAACACTGGAGGAAATAAAAGGCAGGTACAGCATTGAAGCCAACTATGGAGACGTGCGCATCCTTTCGGCCTCAGCCGGGTTGTTGGACCTCAACATTACTGGCACAAAAAGCGATATTTTCCTTTTCGATCCCAGACTGCTGGACTACGGCTATACTCTTACGGCTCAGCACGGAAGTATTTACTTTCCCAGCAATCTAAAAATGGAATTCCTGAAGAATACCGATGAGATTAAGAAGGTAGAATTTCAGCCCCGGGCGGAGTATTATCCGAATGTCACAATCTCTGTTACCTTCGGGGACATTTACCTCGAAAAGGAAAATCCGGATCAGCGACAATGAAAACGTTAGGCTATTAAGCTGGAGTAGTAATAGAACTCGGTTTTTATTCGTGGCTGAATGTTTAATATTTATACAACTTGCACCGGGGCAAGCTGCCATCCCAGTAAGAAGCTTTAGCCAGAGTTCCTGGCAGACTTCCTAATATCAAGTCGTTGGATTGATATAATACAATTATCAGGATGACAATTATCACCTTGCTCTGTGACTTTGAACACAAAAGAAAAAAAGGATTGGCCGTTACTTTACCAAACATTATTAAAGCCAATTCACATGAAACATCAGATAGTGATTATTGGAGCAGGCACAGCTGGCATTACAGTTGCTGCTCAACTTCTGCTCAAAGACAAAAACCTGGATATTGCCATCATTGACCCGGCATCAAAGCACTATTATCAGCCCGCATGGACGCTGGTAGGGGCGGGTACCTTTAATTACAAAGATACAGAACGCAACATGGGTGACCTTATACCCAAAGGCGCGCAGTGGATTCAGGAATATGTGGCTTCCGTTAATCCGGACAGCAACGAGGTCGTACTCAGAGACGGCACCAAGGTCTTCTACGATTACCTGGTGGCCTGCCCAGGAGTTAAGTACGACTATTCGCAGATTGAAGGCCTGGAAGAAACCATGAATAAAAATCAGGTCTGCAGCAATTATGTGGATCCAGATTATACCTGGGAAGTACTGCAGGAATTCAAAGGCGGCAACGCTATTTTCACACAACCCGCAACGCCTATCAAATGCGGTGGCGCCCCTCAGAAGATTATGTATCTCGCTGATGACTATTGGCGCAAGCAGGGCGTACGTGAAAAGTCAGATATCCTGTTTATCACACCCGGCAGCGTGATCTTCGGTGTGGAACCTTTCAAGTCGACGTTGATGAAAGTCGTAGACCGCAAGGGGTTGCAACTGCGTTTCTTCCACCGGATTAAGAAGATTGACGGGGAGAACAAACGGGTGTACTTTGATATCGTAAAGGAATACGACAAGATTTCTGCAGTCTGCTACAACTATCGCGATACCGAAAAGGAAGAGATCGTGGAAGGCACCGCTATGATGGAATTTGATATGCTCCACCTTGCCCCGCCACAAGCTGCACCTGATTTTATTCAGGAGTCAAAACTAGCTGTTCAGGAAGGCCCCACCAAAGGCTGGATTGAAGTAGACATCAACACCCTCAAGCACAAGCGCTACCCAAATGTTTTTGCCCTGGGAGATGCCGCTGCCCTGCCTACAGCCAAAACCGGTGCCGCTGTGCGCAAGCAAGCTCCGGTTGTAGTGGAGAACCTCTTCCACGCTATCGCTAATGACGGCAAGCTCAACAACGACTATCAAGGCTACTCCTCCTGTCCGCTCGTGACCGGCTACGGCAAAATGGTACTCGCAGAGTTCAATTACGATGGAGAACGGGACAGTGACCCGATGCTGTCCAAGTTCTTCGATACCTCAAAGGAGCTCTACCCAATGTGGGTGCTCAAGAAGTACGGCCTGCCATTCATGTACTGGAACATGATGCTAAAGGGCAGGGCATAATACAAACTCATTGTTCTACTTATAGCAGCCCCATCAGCCGATTGGTTGGTGGGGCTGCGCTCTTTTCATTGCAGTCCTCAAAATTTCCCTATTTTGCCTGCAGAAACAGAACAAGGAGCTTATGCCCACCTCTCCCCTACAGACTTCTCATTTTCGAGATATCATTCGTTATTATGATGAAACTCGGTTTGACTATCAGGTGGCGTGGCTCAACGAAGACAATCAGGCCGTCCATTTCGGGTTTTATGACCGCAACCACCGTACACACGATCAGGCGCTGCTGAATACCAACCAAATCATGGCGGCACGAAGCAGGGTTGAGCCTGGTGAGCACGTGCTTGACGCCGGTTGCGGGAATGGCGGCAGCAGTTTGTGGCTGGCTGCTCAAAAATCTGTCCGTGTAACCGGTATTACGCCTGTTGCAACCCAGGTGGCCACCGCTGAAAAACAGGCTTCCGAACGCAAGCTCACCCACCTTTGCCGATTTTTTGAAGGCAACTACTGTCAGGTGCCTCTGGAAGACAGCAGCCTGGATGTCATCTGGGCCTGCGAAAGCCTTTGCCACGCCGAGGACAAAGCCGCCTTCTACCGGGAAGCCGCACGCCTGCTAAAACCCGGAGGCCGAATTGTTATTGCTGAGTACATCCGATACCTAAGGCCACTCCCTAGTGCACAGGAAACACTGCTGCTCGATTGGGTCAACCGCTGGGCCATCCCAGACCTGGATACTGCTGAGGAACACCGCGTCCATTTGGAAAATACCTCCTTCGAAAATATCCAAATAGAAGATTTCACCCGCTATGCATTCATCTCGCTCAAAAACCTCTACCTGATTTCGCGCCGCTGGCTTTGGGCCAATTACTTGCTCTATCCGCTTGGGGTCCGGACCCGCGCGCAGCACAACAATATCGTGGGCAGTGTACGGCAGTTTCAAGCGCTTCGGCGGGGGCTTTGGTACTACGGGCTGATCACTGCCCAAAAGCCCTTTGGAAGTCACTAAATTTTATAGTATAATTGTTGGTGGCATCAACCTATCTCCTCATGAAAATACGCACGGCTGTCATTTGCCTGGCGCTCACTGCTCTCAATGGCTGCGGGCCCACTCCGGAGTCGGGGCAACTACCGGTTGACATGCCTGATGCACGCCACAAGCCCAAAAAATTGAAACTTGACAGATATGGAAGGGTACAGGGCCAACCTAAGCAGCAGGATATTTACACTCCTACCCCTCTGGATTCGCTTACGTTGCCAATTATTGATGGTAAAGCGGTCGAAGCGTTGCAGCACAACCTTAAACTGCTGGACCTTGCCCGAAGCCGGAGCAATTACCAGGTAGGCAATCTAAGGATACGCCACGAAGCGCTCCGCGAAGTGACCGAAATGCTTGCCGCCTGGCAGCACGCACAGCCCTTTGGTATGGCCAAATACCTCGATGCACATCAGATTTGGGGACGGGACCAGCGTGGGAATGTGCAGTTCACAGGGTACTTTACCCCTGTTATCAAAGTATCCCGGGAACCATCAGGAGCTTTCAAATATCCGATTTACAGCCGCCCACTCGATTGGGAAGGACCATTGCCTACGCGTGCGCAGATCGAAGGGGACGGGGTACTTGACAGCATGGGCCTTGAGCTGGCCTACGCCTCGAATAAAGTGGACTTGTATTACATGCAGGTACAAGGCTCCGGTTATGTGGAATATCCAGATGGCTCCCGGGAACTCTTTTCCTACAACGGCAGCAACCGTCATCCTTATCTCAGTATTGAGAAATACATACAGGGCCGGGCTGACCTGGATATTGCCGACCTCTCCATTCGGGGTATCCGCAAATTTCTGCTCAAGAATCCTTCCCTGACTGATACCATTCTTTTCCAGAACCCTTCCTACACCTTCTTTATACGCCAGCAGTCCGAACCCTCTGGAGCAGGCAATGTGCCTTTGACTCCAGGATATTCTATCGCGGTAGACCGCAGGTATATTCCATTAGGCAGTTGCCTGCTCGCCGCCTTCCCCATCTTTGACAACCGCAAACAGCGGGTGGTCGGCCACGACTATCGCCTCCTTATTGCGCAGGATGTCGGCGGCGCTATCCGTGGGCCCGGGCACGTCGACTTCTACACTGGTATTGGAGATGCGGCTGAACGGGAAGCCAGCAACCTTAAATCCTACGGCAGACTGTGGCTTTTGCTGCCCCCCCAAAGCACGCCCAAGGCAGTAAGTACAAGTTTAAAATAAACACATAATATTTTTGGCATATATTTTGTAGCTCTGTAGATGAACACAATACAGAGAAACAAATGAAGATTTTTTTTAATAAAATACAGGCGGATTATACTTATATAGATAATTTTTATAATATTTGCATAGGCACAGTTGGAAAACTGTATGCCAACAATCATAATCATTCAGTAAACCAAGACAACCTATGCAGAACCCTTACAAACCGGGTGCAGACTGCCTGGGCAACTACTGCCCAAAAGGCTGCACCGTACCATCTCCTCCGTAAACAACACTCCTACGCTTGCAATTCGCAGGCCATCTACAACCACCGATTTCAAACACAGTATTGGCCAGGTACCGTAGCGTACCCTGCAGGCCCCGTACATTTTTTGGCTGATAGCCTGATCAACACCCGGTTATCATTGTGGCCGATGTATGCCTGTATTTTCGGCAAGTGTATCCGCTTGCCCTGCTACTCCTATGCCTGAATAGCTCGTGCCTGACCGCACGGCGCTAAGGGGGTGAGCTATGCCCGCTCCATAAGAACAGCCTCCGGTGCTACGGAAGCTGAAAGCCCTTGCTGTGCCTTGTCGAAACCTTTTGCCCGGTAAAGTGCCCCGCACTTGCCCCGGGCTCCCTATGCCGCGTCGGAGCGCTCAGCCGCCCCGCCGGGAAAGCCCCCCGTATTCCTAAACCGCAGCTTTCAGCCCCGCCAGTGCTGCCGCTGCAACAAACAACCAAACATCATGGCACGTAACAAATCAAACATCGAAACCATTATCATCGCATTGCTTCTCGTTTTTGGCACCGCCGGTGCGTTCTTTCTTTTTTCCGGCTCGGAAGGCAACATCCAAGAGCCTGGCCACTCGCTGGAAAATGGCGCTGCTGTTTATGAGCAGGTATCTATGAATGATGCGGTGACGGCTATCGCCGAATAAGTAAGGGCTACATCCGGCAAAACTGATTTTTTTGCCGGTCCTGTAATCCATTTGCCTATTTTATTGTTAGGGACTTGTTCCACAACAATAGCGGGTATGGCTATGCTTTTTGACCAGAATCCCGCCTGCCGGCAACGACTCGACCTGATCAGACGTTATACCGGATGACAGGTTGCGGTAGCCTGTCCGGCATTGCATGGAATTGAAGTGCCTGACCAAAAATTGGCTTATGCGATACGTAAAAGATTTACTGGAAAGATCGGCGTTTGGCGTATGCAGCTATCTCGGTGACAAAATGGGGATTGCTTCTGCCCGCGTGCGCATCAATTTTATCTACATTTCGTTTGTGGCCCTGGGGTCGCCGGTCATTATGTACATTTTCGTGGCCTTCTGGCTGAATGTTCGGAACTACATTCGGCGCAAACGGTCAATGATCTGGCAGTAAGGTTCACTGCTGAAAGGCGAATTGTATGATATTAGCCCCCATCTGAAGAGCCCGGCGGCGGATGGGCTCAGGGTCATTATGTACGTCCTCGTCTTCCCAGCCATCACCCAGGTCTGATTCGAAAGAGTACAGGCAAACCATCCGGCCTTCGTGGAACAATCCAAAGGCTTGAGCTGGCTTATCATCGTGCTTATGCACTTTGGGCAGCCCATTCTCAAACTCAAACTTCTGGCGGAAAACCTCGTGCTCGAAGGGCAGCTCCACGAATTCCTGCTCCGGGAATACCTTTTTCATCGCCACCCGAACGTAAGGGTCCATACCATAGTTGTCATCGATATGGAGAAAGCCTCCGCCCAACAGATAATTGCGCAGGTTTTCTGCTTCTGCATCTGAGAAAACCACATTTCCATGCCCGGTCATGTGCACAAAAGCAAAGTTGTACAGCTCCACGCTTCCCACTTCGACTTCCTCATATTCCGTATCGAAATCAGTGCCCAACTGTGCATTACAAAAAGCAGCTAGATTAGGCAGTGCAGTCGGGTTGGCATACCAGTCGCCCCCGCCATTGTATTTGAGCAGCCCCATCTTCAAAGTTCCTGCCCCTGGGTCAAAAGGTGAGGTAAAAGCCAGTAAAAAAACTGCAAAAAGCGCCATTCCGGTTTTCAACATGAGTTATGCGTTTAAAAGATGAATAGTATGGCAAGCCACGAGGGCTGCTGTTTCCGTCCGCAGCCGGCTTTCGCCTAAAGTGACAGGCGTAAATCCCGTTCTAACGGCTGCTTCAGCTTCCTGAGGGCTAAACCCGCCTTCCGGACCAATTAACAAACAAACGTCTTGCCCGGCCTTGTAGTTTTGTTTTAAGGCCCCCTTAACGCCTTCTCCTAAATAGGCGATGAAGCGCCCGGGTTCGCGGTCTGTGCTTTCCAGAAAATCTTCAAAACCAATCAGTGGGTTGAGCTGCGGCAAATAGGCCTTAACGGACTGCTTTGCAGCGGAGAGGACAATTTTTTCCAGCCGTTCCAGCTTCAGCACCCGGCGCTCGGAATGACTGCAAAGCAAGGGCGTGAAGGTATCCAATCCGATTTCAGTGGCTTTTTCGAGCAGCCACTCCATCCGGCTGATGTTTTTGGTCGGGGCAACTGCAAGATGTACCCGGTAAGGGCGTTTGCCATGGTTTTCCTTGTGAGATATGACCTTCAGCAGGCAAGTCTTTTTGCCCGCCTCAGTAATCTCCCCCTCGTACAGCCCACCGCGCCCATCTATGAAGTGGATACGGTCACCGACTTTATGGCGAAGCACCTGAATACAATGCCGGGCTTCACTTTCAGGAAGTGCCGCTACCTCCCCTCTCACCTGATCTGTAAAAAAAATATTCATTTCCTAACTTTGCTGTTCCGGTTCGTTTCGTCCTGAAATCCGCGGCGCTAATATAATATTTAACTACCTTTGCCCGCTCCTAAACAACATAACCGGAACGAAGCTGTTCTTTTGTTCGATAAACTAACCATCCTGCAAGGAAGAAAATAATATATGGATTATCTGATCATGGGCGGGCAGTTGATGCTTAGCCTTTCTATTTTGATTGTACTGCATGAGCTGGGTCACTTTTTACCTGCTCGACTGTTTGGAACCCGTGTGGAGAAATTCTACCTCTTTTTTGACCCCTGGTTCGAATTGTACAAGAAAAAAATTGGAGAAACCGAGTACGGGATCGGCTGGCTGCCCCTGGGCGGTTATGTCAAGATTTCCGGCATGATTGATGAGAGCTTTGATACCGAACAAATGAGCCAGGAGCCTCAGCCCTGGGAGTTCCGCTCCAAGCCGGCCTGGCAACGGCTCATTATTATGCTGGGTGGTGTGACGGTCAACTTTATTCTCGGCTTCCTGCTCTATGGTTTTGTGCTTTGGGTATACGGTCAGGAATACCTGCCCAACGAGAACCTCGAATACGGCATTCAGGTGGATTCCCTGGGGCAGGAAATGGGGCTGCGCGATGGAGACCACATTCTCAGTATAGCTGGTAAGCCCTACGAACAATTCAACGACCGTCTGGTGGTCCGGGAAATCATTATCAATAATGCAGACCAGATCACGGTGGAACGGGAAGGCCGGGAAGTGGAAGTTCCCATTGACCCCAAGTACGTTACGCTCCTCTCCAGCTACGAATACAAGAACAAGGCGCTCTTCTACCCCCGTATGCCCTTCAAAATTAAGGATATAATGGAAGATGGGCCCGCTGAAAAAGCAGGTATCAAACCCGAAGACCAGATTATTGGGCTGGACGGGCAGCCTACGCCCTGGTTTATCGACTTCGCGAGAGGTATCCGCGGCAAAGATGGCGTGGAGGTAGACCTTACGGTGCTTCGCAACGGATCGGACACCCTTCAGATGGCTCTGAAGACCACCAAAAACGGTATGATCGGCGTGGAAAGGATAACGGCAGGTGAGCTATTCGGCACTAAGCGCAAGGAATACAGTTTTGCGCAGGCTATGCCAGCCGGTGTGCAAAAGGGCTGGACCTTCCTGGGCGATCAGGTAAAAGCCTTTGGTCAGATGTTCCGCGGGCGCATCAAAGCCTCCGAAAGCCTTGGCGGATTCGGCACCATTGGCTCTATGTTTGGCAACGAATGGCTTTGGGAGCGTTTTTGGACGATGACGGCGGTGCTGTCCCTCATCCTGGCATTTATGAACCTCCTGCCTATCCCGGCACTGGATGGCGGGCACGTGATGTTCCTGCTTTACGAAATGGTCACGGGCCGCAAGCCGAGCGATAAGTTTTTGGAGCGGGCTACAATCGTCGGTTTCATCATCGTCATCGGGCTGGTGCTGTATGCCAACGGGTTGGATATTATCCGCAGTTTTTTTAGTTAGGAATCCACTGACTATCAGCCGTAAAGCAAATGGGGCGTTATTATTGGAACTTTTTTCGCTCCATTTGCTTTACAAATTGAAAATACCACTCTATATTTGCATCCGCAATTGAAGTATTGCAGCACCGATTGATCGGCAACCTTATGCCGACGTGGCGGAATTGGTAGACGCGCTGGATTCAAAATCCAGTTCTGGCAACAGAGTGCGGGTTCGATTCCCGCCGTCGGTACGAAGTATAGAAGGCGGGAAGAGAAGTTTATCCCGATGTTGCAGCTGTTGGAAGCGCAGTGACCTTACATACAGATGCACTAACGGGAATGACCGCCGTCGGTACGAAGTATAGAAGGCGGGAAGAGCAATTTACCCGCAAAAAACAAGCCCACGTGGCGGAATTGGTAGACGCGCATGATTCAGGTTCATGTGTCTAACGACGTGGAGGTTCGAGTCCTCTCGTGGGCACCCCGAAAGCCCGGTTGCAGTTGCAGCTGGGCTTTTTTTATAAACTACTTGCACACCCGCCCCCTGTCCCCTATTTTTAAGCCCAACCAAACCCAACCCAGCTCATGGCACTTCACCCTAATGCCGGTAAGCCGGCCACTACTGGCGAACTCGTTAATCTCCCCCGCCTGATCACCGCATACTTTACGGATAAGCCGGACCCGGCAGAACGTACGCAGCGGGTTTCTTTTGGCACTTCCGGCCACCGGGGCTCTTCCCTTACAGCTTCCTTCAACGAAGACCACATCCTGGCTACCACACAAGCCATCTGCCTTTACCGGCAAAAGGAGGGCATCACCGGACCGGTATTTATGGGCATGGATACGCATGCCCTCTCGGAGCCCGCACAGGCTACCGCGCTGGAGGTCCTGGCCGGCAACGAGGTGCCAACGATGATTGCCGCTAATAATGAATATGCCCCAACCCCTGCGGTCAGCCACGCCATTCTGACCTACAACGCCGGACGGACAAGCGGGCTGGCAGATGGGATCATCATTACGCCTTCGCACAACCCGCCTCAGGATGGAGGGTTCAAATACAACATGACCAATGGGGGGCCGGCAGAAGGCAGCGTCACCTCCTGGATTGAGGCTAAAGCCAATGAAATCCTCGAAAACGGGCTCAGGGAGGTCAGGCGAATGCCCCTGCAGAAAGCCCTGAAAGCCAATACCACGAAAACTTACGACTACCTTGATGCCTACACCGGCGACCTGGATCAGGTGATCGATCTGGAGGCCATACGGAGTGCAGGCCTGGAAATCGGCGTGGACCCTTTGGGCGGCGCTGGTGTACGCTATTGGGAACGCATTGCTGACCGTTACAATATCAATCTGAATATTGTAGATACACAGGTGGACCAGACGTTCCGGTTTATGTCGCTGGACTGGGATGGGAAGGTGCGCATGGACCCTTCCTCCGCTTACGCCATGCAGCGGCTGCTCGCGCTCAAAGACCGCTTTGCAGTAGCTGTAGCCTGTGATACCGATTACGACCGGCATGGAATTGTGACCCGCAGCCAGGGGTTGATGCAGCCGAATCACTACCTTGCTGTGGCCATAGATTTTCTCTTTCAAAACCGACCGGGCTGGTCAGCAGATACAGGTATTGGCAAAACGCTGGTGAGCAGCCAAATGATAGACCGGGTGGCGAAGAAACTCGGCCGTAAGCTGGTGGAGGTCCCGGTAGGCTTCAAATGGTTTGTAGACGGATTGTTTGAAGGCAGCCTGGGCTTTGGTGGAGAGGAAAGCGCCGGTGCCTCCTTCCTGGACCGAAACGGCAAGGTATGGTCCACCGACAAAGATGGCATCATTGCTGCGCTGCTGGCTGGTGAGATCACAGCTACGACTGGCAGGGATCCGGGTGAAATTTACAACGAATTCACAGCGGCCTTCGGTTCGCCGGTGTACGCCCGTATTGATGCGCCCGCAACGCCTGATCAAAAAGACAAGCTAAAAAAGCTATCTGCCGATCAGATCACTTCTTCCACTTTGGCCGGTGAGCCTATTGAGGCCATTCTGACGGAAGCACCAGGCAATGGGGCTGCCATCGGCGGGCTAAAAGTAGCTACTGAGAACGGCTGGTTTGCCGCCCGCCCTTCCGGCACTGAAAATATCTACAAGATTTATGCGGAAAGCTTCAAAGGCGAGGGCCACCTGAAGCAGCTGCAGGAGGAAGCACAAAGCGTGGTAAATGGCGTCATTAGCTAAAAAAAACCGCCAGCCTTGTTTCCAAAGCTGGCGGTAGTACAATATGTTCATGGACTATTTCTTCTCAAAGAATGACCCACAGCGCGTAAATGAGCCCCGGAAGGTAAAACAAGAGCGTCAGGACCAGGCTAATCCAAAATTCTGAAGTCAGCCCGGTATGGAGCCCTACGCCAAGTGGGGGAAAAATAATGGCCAAAATGACCAGAAGTAGTTTATTGCCAGAGACAGTAGACATAATGGTTGTAGTTTTTAGGGGTTTACAATATTTCTGTAGCCTTGCTTAGCTTATCAGAAATTTCAGACTTACTGGAGATATAGGTATACTGATTGTTAAAGTCACCCCTTGGTTTCTCACCAATGATGTAGTGCTTCACATCAAGGTCTGGCGCATTCAGCACAATCTGGTCGGAAACACGCATGGTTTGCTGCTGCAGGTCTTGTCCGGTATTTTCCAGCTCAGAAACAACGAACAACCGGTTCTTGGAGGCATAGACGCCCTCGATTTCAATTTCATGACTGGTTTCCGCTACCTGGGCTTCTACCATAATGGTCCGTTCTTCTTTTTCCTCATTTGGCATATCGACATCCACTACGGGGACTTCGACCTGCTCTTCTTCCATAACCACCACCACCTTAGGCACTTCGATCGTGCGAGTAGTGGTATTCACATCAACATCTGCCCAGTCTACGTCGTATTCAGGCATTTCACCTTCCTCAACGTCTACATCTACCTCAGGCATTTCGCCTTCCTGAGTTTGGTCCACATCGCAACTGATGAGACTGATCAGTGCCAGGCTAAAAAGAATTTTAATTGTCGTTTTCATAATGGTTTTTGTTTTCGGTCATTGCCAAAAATGGCTTCATCCTTTCAACCTGCTGAATCTCTACATGTTCGAAAGCAGGCATCGGATGAAGCCAACCATTCTCAATTTTGTGCTATTGGGGCGCTATGGCAAAAGCATTGTTCACGGAGCGCCAAAAGAAATTGCCGGCGTGGGTGCCATCGGTATGCAGTCCCACTACAGTTAAGCTTTCCGAAAAAGCAGCTTTGTCTCCACAACCAGCCAGTAATGCCGCAACCGAAAAGGAAGCCCGGTAAATGCCATCTGACCCCAGGGTATAAGGCGCTTTGCTGCCTGTGACGACTCCTCTGGCATCTCCCAGATTGAAGTGGTTGACCAGGCTGTTTCGCCGCCCACGTTCTAAATTGAAGTTAAAGAGCCCGAAACCCTGAGGATGGCGGGCCCTAAAGGAAAGCCCTACCTGCTGGCTCAAAGAATCATAAGCTAAAAAGCCACAATTGGTCATCGCATCAGCGTCACCATCAAGTGACACGCCCATAATGCCCAGGCTTGGCCCCTGATTGTCCACTCGCATTCTGAACTGGAAAACAGCATTGCCTCCGACCTGCCGAATGTAGGCTTCCGGTGCAGCCATAGTGGAGTTTGGATTCTCAGGGTCGGGCACCCGGAAAAAGTCAGCGTTGACATTAGCCAAATTGCCATTTTGATCCAGGAAGCGGACCCGGAATTCGTAGAGCCCTTCCGCCAGGAGTTCGGTATTGACCCGGCCAATAGCCACCCGGTCGTAGCGGGTCCACCGGGCAGTTGGGTCTGAAGAAGCCGGCTGCCCGTCAATTCCAGGCAACTGCGGATCAAGTGGTGGAATGCGATAGGCTGCTTTCCCGTTGACCGTCATAGGGCCAAGGTCGTAATCCTCATATCTGAAATCCAGCCCATCCTGCAAAACGTAGCGGCGTTTGAGCGAACCACTGTCCAGAACTTTCCAGTCTGAACTATTGGAGCCAAGGATAGCGTCATGTGTCCGGCGGTACTGCACCTGGAAGTAATGAATATTGCTGGCCGGAAGCCCGTCACCAAACTGTGCATAGAGACCAAAATCGCCAGTGAACGGGCGCACGTACTGATGCTCCAGGCTAGGGCTGTAATGCTTCAGCTCCTTTGTCGCATAATTGGTAAGCCCAACGGTCCGGAAATTACTGTCCCCGGGCAAAGCAATGGTATTAGTAAATCTTTGGTCAATGTGCAAAGGAGAAACATGCGTACCAATACTCCGAATGGCCACTGAGGTCCCTTCCAGAATCCCTCCACATACCGGCGGAATGCGGCTATCTGCAAGCTGAATATTAATGTCTTCTCCGCACTCGTAGTCCCAGTACGTAGCACAGGGTACGCGAGGGCGGTGCACCGTGGCGTTTCCACCATCCAAAGGATATTCCACCCACACATAGACATCCGGCTGATCGCTCTGATGCCAGATGCAGGCTTCAAACCGCCCGTTCTGATCGGTTTCCACAACCGCTACTTCATCGCAGCGGTACAGCCAGGGCCAGAGGTAGGGAAAATTGCAGAAGTATGGAAAAAATCGGGTAAAATGATCTGCCAGGATATTCCGGAACTGCACTCCGTCCACCCGCTGAATTTGCTGATGCAGTAGCTGAAGCTGAGCGGTGCTTTCCAGGGTTGCTTGTGGCTCCCGGTTCACAGAAATGTTTGAACTGGCATTTTGCAACAGCTCCAGCCCGATTTCAGGCCGGAATGGCGGTGGGTCAGGCAGTGGCCGGGGCGGCTCCGGAATGGGGATAGGAATGCGCTCGAGCAAATCGCCCCGCAGCTGTTCCAGTAAATCAGAGTCGATCCGGTCAATCCACCATCGGATACGGTCTACTTCGCAAATGTGCACGATGGCATTACAGACCGGGTAGGTTTCCAGCTGCCCTTCTACAGATGCCCGGTTGGTGATACGGCCCCGAATACAGCAACGGCGCCACCACCAAATTTCGCGGATTCGGTCGGGAATGCGCTCAAAAATCAGCCCTCCCTCCTCATTAAAGCGTAGCCGGGGCTCAAAAGCCAGCCGCCGTTCCAACTGTTCTACACTGAGGGACGTCAGCTCGACACCTGCTTCGGGCTCGGGAAGAATAAAAATACGAGATTGCCGAAGCGCCCTGGTTTCTACATCAAAATATACGGTGTTGCCGTCTTTAAAAGCTCCTTTGCAGAGCAGGCGGCCATCCTTTCGGAAAGCCAACGCCACCAATGGCTGCCTGTCTTCCGGTTGTTTTTCAAGGTGCTTTGCCATGATTCTGGTTTTTTGGGAAATTGATTAATGGGATTTTCACCCATTGATCAATCCGAAAACCCAAATGTTACAGCAGGCACCACTTTTTAATTCAATTACAAGAGGCTTGCCCCCTGTTTCGGTGACAAGCCTCTTGTAGCGGAAAAGAAATAATCCTTTTAGTTAAAATTAATATCTCTTGTGAATATACCATTCTCCAGGGAATCTCGTGCTTCTCCACCTAAGCGCAAACCACGGCGCCTCAACTGGTAGCGAGAGGTAAAAACCCCCAAACCGCCCTCAATATTGGTGTATACGGGAATGTTCTGTGCCGAAGTAATTCCTGTATTGGCCTGTTCTACCAAAACATAGTCCCTAAACTCTTCACCGGCCCCGGTAATTACGATATCTATGTAGTCAAACAACCGGATCTCGCCCTGGCTTGGCGGGATGGCACTACCCAGGAAGGAATAAAAACTCTGACCTGAGATATCTACTTTTTCCCTTTCACTGTCAGCATCTTCCCGTAGAACGGATTTATTCACTACCCACTCCACCGTTTTCGGGACCGGTTCCATCATTTCCCCAGGCGTAACTTCCCGGTAGTGGATGATAAACCGTACATCAAAAATCCTTGCTTCCGGGCCTGGCCTCCAAGCTACCGACAGCAACTGATTATAGCGCCATCTGTTGATATTGGGAGAGGGAGACGAGCCTACGGAATCGATCTCGTTCAACACAATTGTCTCTGCTGTTGCAGGAGAAACCTCATCGCCCCGCTCTACACGGATGGAAACCTCATCACCACCCTCCAGATTAGCCTCTTCAGCGCTTATTTTATAAAGGACGTTTGGAGAATTGGCAAATAAGCCGTCCTCCTTGGCGTAGCCTTCGTTTTCTCCATTGACCCGTTCCAGCACAAAGGAGGTCCCCTGTGTAAGGTTTTCCAATACTACGGTAACCTCATCATAGTAAATGGAGTCACTATTTTGGGCAATTTCCAATGCATCTCCTCCGGGTTCAAGGAAGGCTTTCTGGACCCGGACATAATGTGCCGTGTCCTGAATATTGAGAAAACCGTATACAATGGGAATATCTTTCCACTCTGCTTCCAGGTTCACTTCAGTAGAGCATGCGCTCCAGCCCATCACCAGAACCAGCAGTAAAATAGTAGGCTTGAGTAATTTCATTCTAAAAAATTATGCAGTAATCGTTAAAGCAAACGCAAAGGTAATCTAATTACCTTCAATAACACAAACGACATAAACAGGCATTGACGTTTAAAAGACGGAATTGTTTTTTGCTGCCGCTAACCTGATTCAACCAAAGGCCGCCCAATATTTGTTTGTCAAACGGAATTGAGCCTATATTGTGGCTCCAAAAAAAACTGGAACGCATGTCCGTCAACAAAGATATCAAACGAATGACCACTCACGTCATTCAGGAAATGAAAGAGCGGGATGAGAAAATCACCATGCTCACAGCTTATGACTTTTCAATGGCGCGCATCCTCGATGCTGCCAATATTGATGTACTGCTGGTAGGCGATTCTGCATCAAATGTTATGGCTGGCCACGAAACCACGCTGCCTATTACGCTTGATCAAATGATCTACCACGCTTCCTCGGTGGTCCGGGCGGTCAAACGGGCGCTGGTAGTCGTCGACCTGCCCTTTGGTTCCTATCAGGGCAACTCCCGCATCGCGCTGGAATCCACCATCCGCATTATGAAGGAATCCGGGGCCCACGCCGTCAAGCTGGAGGGCGGTGCCGAAATTCAGGAGTCCATCAAGCGTATCCTGTCGGCAGGCGTGCCGGTAATGGGGCACCTTGGTCTTACCCCGCAGTCCATCTATAAATTCGGCACTTATACCGTGCGGGCCAAGGAAGAAGCCGAAGCCAATAAGCTTATCGAGGATGCAAAGTTGTTGCAGGAACTGGGCTGCTTTGCCATCGTACTGGAAAAAATCCCAGCCTCCCTCGCTAAGCGGGTGACAGACAGCATCGACATCCCCACCATCGGCATCGGCGCCGGCCCTGATGTCAGCGGTCAAGTCCTGGTCTCCCATGATCTTCTAGGCATCACTAAAGATTTCAAACCACGTTTCCTGCGGCGTTACCTCGACCTTTTCGATGAGATCAAACGTGCAGCTGAGCAGTACGGCGATGATGTACGCTCCGGGGATTTCCCTAATGAAAAAGAGCAGTATTAGAAGAAGAACGGGCCAATATTAAAAGACGAACACTATGAAAAGAGCTGTGAAGACCACGCTGCTGCTCCTGACAGTAGCCATCATAGGAACGGGGCTGTATCTTTATAATGCCTTTCTGGCGAAAGTAGCAGTGCCAGAAGGGCTGGACAGTTATATTGTAAAAATACCCACCCAATCTACTTTTGAAGAAGTTGTTGATTTGCTGAAGGCACAGGATTTTATTCAGGATGAGCAGGTATTCCGGGTACTGGCAGACCGCATGGCCTACGAGCGCGCGCTCATGCGCCCCGGCCGGTTTGAACTGCAGCCTGGCTGGAACCACATTGAGCTTATCCGGCATTTGCGCAATGGTCCGCAAGCCCCTTTGAATGTCGTACTGCACAATGAGCGGCTCATTGAAGAAGTAGCAGGGAAAGTCGCTGGTTTTTTAGAACAGGATTCCATGGCTTTCCTAAACCTGATGCAAAATGAGGCTTACCTCGACTCCATCGGCTATACTCCGGAAACCCTGATGAGCCTGTTCATCCCTAACACCTATGAATTCTATTGGAATACCGTTCCGGAAGCCTTTATGGACCGCATGATCAAAGAACATGACCGGTTTTGGAAACAAAAGGACCGCCGGGCGAAAGCCGCCAAGAAGGAAATGACGCCCGCCGAGGTCTACACCCTGGCTTCCATCGTGGAGCGCGAGACCCTGGTCAGCACCGAAAAACCCCGAATGGCTGGCGTCTACCTCAACCGTCTTCGTATTGGAATGCCCCTTCAGGCCGACCCCACCGCCGTTTTTGCCCGGCGCGATTTTAGTACGCCCAGGGTAACCGACTATCACACGAAATTCGACTCGCCCTACAACACCTACCTTTACGCAGGGCTGCCTCCGGGCCCTATCTCCATGGCGTCCATTTCAAGTATTGATGCGGTGCTTAATGCTGAGGACCACGAATACCTTTACTTCTGCGCCAAGGGCGATGGCTCTGGCTTGCACTCGTTTGCCAGGACCCTGTCAGCTCACAACCGTAATGCCGCAATTTACCGGGAAAACCTGCGGAAGCGGGGGCTGCGATAATTCAGTTGTTGCATTTCCAAAAAAGCCCTAGCTTTGATGAGGCGGGTTGGTGATCTGCCTCCTAAACCTCAAATACAATCATGGCTGAACAACAGAAAGTCTTTAAAATTGGAATTGCAATGGCGGGGGCTGTCTCCGCAGGTGCTTACACAGCTGGTGTCATTGACTACTTATTGGAGACCCTGTCTAAATGGGAAGGCGCTAAAGAGCGCAACAAACAATTGGGAAAAGACCACCCGGAGTACGACCACAGCGTGCCTATGCACGATGTAGTCATTGAGGTGATGGGGGGCTCTTCTGCCGGTGGGATGACAGCGGCAATTACTGCGCTTGGCTTATTTGAAGGGTTGCGCCCCATCAACGATGACAACCCGAATAAGGAACAAAACAAACTGTACGAAGCTTGGGTCAACCTTAACGATAAGGGAGACGGCAAAATGTCTACCCTGCTACAGATGCTTCAAACTGAAGACATTGAAGAGCACGGTGGGGTTATTTCTCTGCTCAATTCCAAGCCCATAGACCAGATCGCCGACCGGGCTGCTGAGCTCAAAAGGATCACGAAGTTACCAGATTATATCGCTCCGGATTTGGAGGTCATTCTCACCATTACAAGCCTGAGAGGCATTCCCCTGGCTGTAAACTTTTTCGACGAAGTCAAAAAGCAGCGGGCATTCAGCGAACCCCCAAAGCCGGCCCACCGCATGTACCTTCACAAAGGTATTGCGCATTTTAAAGTGAATACGACCGGAGCCGAACACCACAGTCACACCCTGCCTTTCAATCCGGAACAGGAGATAGACCGGGCTACGCTATTGCAATGTGCCAAGGCCACAGGCGCCTTTCCCCTGGGGCTTGCTCCAAGACATCTGACCAATACGCAGACCCCCTATATCCGGGCGATGGTAGACCGCATGTTTTCGCCCAAGCGGCACGAGGAAGGGGAGCTGCCTACACAGGGGCTGCGCATCCAAATAGAGGAAGATACGTTTGACTTTTACGCTGTTGACGGCGGCACCGTGAATAATGAACCTTTTGGGGAAGTGATCCGGGCACTGGAGGAAAAAAGCCAGAACGACCCCGGTCAGAATTACGCGGTACTCATGATTGACCCTTTCCCCAACTTTGAAGGGGAAACGCAGCAGGACCGGGAGGAAACTCCAAAGTTGATTGAGCTGGTCCCCAAAGTCCTGGGCGCAATCCGGGGGCAGGCCATGATGAAAGAAAGCGACTTGGTCGGCGGCTTGTCTTCTGACCATACCCTGCGCATGATATTCCCCTCCCGCCGGGAAGGCGATCAGAAGGACCCCTACCCTATTTCCTGCGGTTCGCTTGATGGTTTCGGTGGTTTTTTTAGCCGGGGCTTCCGGGAACATGATTTTGAGCTGGGCCGCCGGAATTGCCAGAGTTTCCTACGCAATTACTTCTGCATTCCGACCTCTAAGGCAGCGGAGCAAGATAGTGTCTTCCGGGACTGGGATGCAAGCGACGAGCGCCACAAGCGGTTCTACAGCGAATCCGTAGATGGGTACCCTATTGTACCGGATATGAACTTTGACCAACGAAAAAAAGATAACCCGGAAATTCCTCTTCCGGAGCGTCAGCGCCTCAAGCCTTCAGAGCTCATCAGCATTGAGGGCAATATCCGCCACCGCTTGCGGGAGGTCTTCCTGAATGCCGATAAGTACGAAAAGCCGGAGCCAGTACCTGAGCAGGAAAAACTAAAGGCAGAGGTACACCAAATCCTGCAACACCACAATCACAAATCGGTAAAGCCCAGCCTATTCGGTAGCTTCATTACCTGGGTGCTGAAGGGAGTTTGGAAACAATGGGGAGCGGGCATCGCTGCCAACCGGGCCACCAACGCAGTGCTGAAGGCCATCCTAACCGATTTTCAAAAACGCAACCTTCTGGACCGTGACGGGCAATAATCCCGGGAGAATTGAGTTTTTCCATAAAAGTTGTTTATGCAGAAAACCGGATTGCTTCTTGCCGCATGCTGCCTGGCCGGCAGCCTTATTGCACAGTCAGAACTTAAAGTCGGTGTCGAGCTGTTCCCAAATATCAGCCACCGCAGGCTGGTTGCCCAACTCAATGACGTAGATCCGGCTGAAACCCAACGCCTGGAGAACCTCGAAGTATCCCGGTTTTCCTATTCTGCGGGCTTAATGGCACAGTGGCGCAACGAACGCATTGCCTTCAAAACCGGCGCCTATTTTGTGGAAAGCGGCTACCAAACCCGGCGTACGGAAGTCGACCTGCGCGATGATATACCTGACGGTGCCGAAGATCAACGCACCAACTACGTCCACTACTTTATAGAGATCCCGGCTGAACTCCTCTTCTACCAAACGCTTAATGACAAAAACGACTTTCTATTTTCCATGGGAATTTCCATGGCTGTCAATATTGCGAACCGGGAGCGCATCACATACTACACTGATGACATTTCAGAACGGATAACGCAAGAGCCCGAGGGCGATAACTTCTCCGGGTTGGGCTATAGCTTCATTTCCGGGCTGGGCTGGGAGCACCATTTCAACGGTTTCACCACTATGATACAGCCAACCTTCCAGTTTTGGCTCAGCGGGCTGCTCAACGATCCACTTGAACAGTACAACCGCAATCTCTACTCCGTTGGGGTGAGAACCGCTGTGAAGTTTTAAGCAGCACTGCTCTAAACAATCTCTTTCCGGCACGGGTTGCTTTGGAAGAATAACCAACCAAATTCAATCTATGGAAATGCAATACCGCCGGCTCGGCCGGTCCGGACTACAGGTGAGCGCACTTTCGCTGGGCTCCTGGCTGACATTTGGCAAACAAATCAGTGATGAGACAGCAGAATCGCTCATGGTAGCGGCTTACGAAAGGGGCGTTAACTTCTTCGATAATGCAGAGGCTTACGCCCGGGGCAAGTCCGAAATTGTGATGGGCAACATCCTCGCTAAGCAGAACTGGGACCGCAGCTCCTACGTGGTCTCCAGCAAAGTATTCTTCGGAGACGGTGGCCAAAAGCCCAATCAGACCGGGCTCAGCCGCAAGCACATCTTCGAAGCCTGCCATGCCGCCCTGAAGCGGTTACAAGTCGACTACCTCGACCTGTTTTTCTGCCACCGCCCGGATAAAAACACACCCATTGAGGAAACTGTATGGGCTATGAACCACCTCATCCAGCAGGGAAAAATACTGTACTGGGGTACCTCCGAGTGGTCTGCTCAGGAAATCATGGAAGCCCACATGGCAGCGCAGCGCCTCAACCTTATAGGCCCTACGATGGAGCAGCCGCAGTACAATATGTTTCACCGGGAAAAAGTAGAAGTGGAGTTCAGTCAAATTTATAAAACCGTTGGGCTGGGCACCACTATCTGGTCACCACTGGCTTCCGGTGTCTTGACTGGCAAGTATCTGGATAAATTTCCAGAAGGCACCCGATTGGGCATGGAAGGCCTTGAGTGGCTCAAAGATCTTAGCCTTACGGAAGAGCGTCTCGAAAAAGTCCGGAATCTTAGCAAAATTGCTAATGACCTGGGCACCTCTATGCCTAAACTCGCTATTGCCTGGTGCCTGACCAACCCTAATGTAAGCACTGTAATCCTCGGTGGCTCAAAAGTCAACCACCTGGAAGAGAATATTGATGCGCTGGAGCTTGTCCCTCAACTCAATGAGGAGATTCTAAACAGCATTGAAGAAGTCCTGGGCAATAAGCCTGCTCATCCGACTTTCTAAACAGGCCTAAAGGAGCTAGCCCCGCAAGCAACGGTTGGTCACCCTAATTCCGAAGCCTTGCTGGCAATCAGCGTCAGCAAGGCTTCTATATCTTCCCTGCCCGTGTGTGGATTGGTAAGGGTGACCCGAAGAAAAAGCCCGGTTTTGAGCTGGGTCTGCACAATGTAAAAGCGGCCATCTTCCAGCAGGAACTGCCGGATACGAGCGTTTAAGCCATCAAGGTCTACGCCAGGCTTCACGTAGCGAAAACAAACAATATTGCAAGCCGGGTCAACCGCCAGTTCGAAGTCAGGATGGGCGCGGACCAGGCTCGCAAACAGGGCGCCATTTTGCATGACTTTGTCCAGGTAAGCTTCCCACAATTCAAAACCGTAGGTCCGCAGCAAAGCATACACCTTCATGCCCATCATCAGCTTGGTGCACTCGAAGGTGCGCTTGGCCAAATTGTACCATTCCTGTTTGGTTTGTCCGGACCAGAGGTATTGTGCCCGCTGACTAAATGTCCGGTAGCTGTCCGACCCGTTTCTAAAAATCAAAGCTGTAGCAAGGACTGGCGTAAGCAGCATTTTGTGAAAGTCCATGGCCACGGAATCGGCGCGTTCCAATCCGTCCACAACAGGCCTGTACCGGGGCGAAAGCGATAGTGCCGCACCGTGTGCCCCATCGACATGCAGCCACAGCCCTTCCGCCTCGCAAAAATCAGCCAGTGCATTCAGGTTGTCGAAAGAACCAGTGGAAGTGGAACAGGCGCTGCCTACAACGGCGATAACTTCCAGCCCCTCTTCTTTGGCCTGCGCCAGGTACTCAGGCAGGCATTCGTACCGCATCCGGTAGTGGCCGTCCACAGGGATTTTGATGATGCCCGCTTCGCCCCAGCCCATTATCCGAACAGCCCGGTCTACGCAATAATGCGCTTCTTCTGACACCATGAGGGCAAGACGCGTTTTATGACCACCCTCCGTCCATATTGCCCGTTTGCTTTTCACTGCTCTGGCAGCAAGCAGTGCAGTTAGGTTAGCCAAAGTGCCCCCTGAAGTCAGCACGCCACCGGCATTTGGGCCAAAGCCCATTCTTTCGGACACAGCGGCTATCACCTGTTGCTCAACAGCGGTAGCAGACATACCCATTTCGTAAACGGCCATCCCATTGTTGAGCAGGCCATCCAATAAGCTGCTCAGGGCAGCAAGCGGAGCCGGCGGGCAAACCTGATGCCCCATATACCGAGGGTGCTGTACCTGCACGCTGCGTGATAAAATTTCCTGAAAAAAAGAAATGGGGCTGCCCGAACCGTTGATCAGATCATCCTGCCAGTAAGTGGCTTGTTCTCCAGGAGGCAAATAAGCAATGGCTTGCTTCTCCCGGCCCTGAACGGATTTCAAGTGATCGGCGAGCATATCAATCAGCTCATGCCCCATGGCCCTAAAATTCTCCGGGTCGTAGGCCGACTGTAAAATGTCTGTTTTTGAGCTCATAGCTTTTAACCTCTGACGATATCGGTGCCATCCACAATTTCAAGCTCGTAGTGCTCCGCCTGTATGGAAAAGGCCCGGTAGTATTCCTTTTTGACATACTTCAGGAAGTCCTCTTTGGCTGATTTTTTCACCAGGTTTAAGGTACAGCCACCAAAGCCTCCGCCCATCATGCGGGCTCCGGCAACGCCTTCGTGGCCTTTGGCAAGTTCCACCAGAAAGTCGAGCTCGCGGCAACTGACCTCATACGCTTTACTCAATCCTTCGTGGGTGCGGAGCAACAGCTCGCCAAGGGCTTCCATTTCACCGTTGGTCAGCAGGTGCAGCGCCTGATGCAAGCGTTCGTTTTCCTCGATGACGTAACGGCAGCGCTGGTAAACGACTGCCGTAAGGTCTTCCCGGCAGGCCTCCAGCTGTTCGAGAGACACATCGCGCAGGGATTGAATGCCTTCAAACTTTTGGGCTACGGCTTCCGCCCCTTCGCGGCACTCGCGTACCCGGTCTTTGTAAGCAGAATTGGCCAGCGCATGTGATACGCCCGTATTAATGAGCAGCAATTCATAATCCTTGAGGTCCAGTTGTACATACTCATACTGCAGGGAGCGGCAATCCAGCTTAATGGCCTGCCCGCGTTGCCCCAGCAAGCTGGCAAACTGATCCATAATGCCGGAAGGAATGCCAAGGAAATTGTTCGAAGACCGGTGGGCCAGCTGTGCCAGTTCCTGACGGCTTTTCTGAAGATTGAAAAGGCTGCAAATGCCTAATGCGAAACCGGCTTCAAGCGCTGCGGAGGAGCTCATGCCGGAGCCAATGGGGAGATCGCCGCCAAAGACGACGTCCACGCCTTCCAGCAAGATGTCTTCCTGCTGAAGCTGATCCAAGATGCCCATGAGGTAATTTGCCCAGCCTTTGTCGGATTTTTTAATGTTGTCTAGCGAAAACTGATAGGAATCGTTGATATCGAGGGCATGAAAATGGCACTCGTTGGTTCCGTTCTCGGCAATGGCAAAGTAAATGTATTTATTGATTGAAGCGGGCAGCACGAAGCCTTCGTTGTAGTCGGTATGCTCACCAATGATATTGATGCGCCCGCAGCCCTGCACCAGGAGAGGCTGTGAAGAGAATTTATCACGAAATGCAGAAGCTATATTTTCGAGGGTGTTCATCCCAATTTTTTGCGCAAGATAGAGAACTCCCGGTCATTGACCTGAAAGAAATAACTGAAATTTAGCTCCCCGTTAGTTTAAGTAATCTTCCAGGAACTGTATCGCCCGGTACTCAGACCAGGCATAAGGTTTCCGGGGCAGCGTAAACCCAACATGGCCGCCACTACTCGGTCGCTCCAGGAAGAGCTTGGGGTGGTCTTTGCAAAGCTCTACCGGTGAGCAGGCAGGTGGCAAAATCGGATCATTATCGGCATTGACCAGCAAGATGGGACGGTCGGTACCGCCCATGAAGTTTTTGGCGGAAGCCTGCCGGTAGAAATCTGCTGCGTCTTTGTAGCCGCCTAGGGGTGCGGAATAGTGCTCGTCAAAGTCGCGCCAATGCCCGACTTCGCCTAGTTTTGACAAATCCAGGCGACCGGGGAAATCTGCTGCTTTATCGGCCACTTTTTTACTCAGGCTTTTGAAGAAGCGGCGCTTGTAAAAGCCGTTCCCGGGCAATTCCAAAGCATCTACGCTGGCTTTAAGGTCACAGGGGGAAGAAAAGGCAATCCCGCCAATTACGGCTTCCGGAACTGCTTTCCCCTGAACGCCAAGGTATTTCATAAGAATGCTCCCTCCCATGCTGAAGCCAATGAGCAGTACTTTTTCGTAGTCTTTGGTTTGGAGCGCATGTCCGATTACTTCGCCAATATCCCCAATCTCACCGTGGTTGTAAAGCCGGAAGCGCCGGTTCATCTCTCCGGAGCAGGAGCGGCAGTTCCAGGCCAGCACATCCCAGCCTGCCTCCGAAAAGCGATTGGCCATGCCCATCATGTAGTGGCGTTCGCTGTTGCCTTCCAGCCCGTGGGACAGGAGCACTAAATTGCGGCTGCGGTTGTCTACCCAGTCCAGGTCTACAAAATCGCCATCTGACAGGGTCAGGCGCTCCCGCTCATAGGTGGTCTGCACCTTGCGTAAAATGGCAGGGAGTACGGTCTGAAGGTGCCCGTTGAACTGATAACGGGGTGCTCGCTTATAGGTCGATTCTTTAATCAGAGGCATCTGTGGTAGCCGTTGTATGGTATTCGAATGAAGCGCGCTCAGGCGAAAGGGCAGCCGTCCGGTCGTTTTCGGCCACCACAAAGTACTGAATGGGTTGCTCCTTGTCCTTATGCGGGACAATGACGCCGAAAACCTGGTCCTCTGCCATTTCATCCCCGCTCGCACCATCGTCTAACATTTCAACCGCCCTGAAGTTGCCCCGGGTACCGTTTCTATAAAACAGCCAGGCTCGAGTTGCCCCTTCCAAACGAGCGGCAAAAATCGCCTCTCCGCCTACATCGATATATTCAATGGTATCAATTTTTGGGGGCTCATGACCAACCAAAGGGTGGTTTTGCAAATACTCAGCCCGGGGCTCCATGAGCTCTGTGATCCCCACAATATTGACTTTATTGGCCCGAGCTGATTCGTAAAGGTTTTTCTCGAAAGCTTTGGCATCGTAGAGCTTATTGGAGTCTGCTTCCACGAAGGGGCGGATCCGTTCCTGCATGCGCATGCCTTCGTACAGGTAAGTGCTGTCAGCGAAGAAATCCTGAACGATGGTCCGGATATGGGCAGCATACATTTTGCGGTACAGGTCGTTGCCCAGTAACTCCGTAATCAGAGGCCGCTTCTTGTTCTTTTGCTTGTAATGGATAAACGGACTTAGGGTCTGCATATCCTCCAGTCCCAATGGCTTACCCAGCCCGTCGTAGCGGAAGCCGCCAAACGACAGGTTGAGGTCCCAGATAATGGGATGAAAGACACCGTCTTCATCCTGATACAAATAATAGTTGTGGCAAAAACGCCCGGTATAGCTGTCCAGGTTAACCAGCGTGATATTGAACGCCAGCATCCAGAGTGCTTCATCCACGGCGAGTACGGAGTCGATTTTATCAGGGTGGTTATTCAGTATATCTGTCAGTGCTACCAGTTGCGCCCATCCGGAATCCGACTTCATTTCATAGTTGCCTTTGTAGCAATCCGGATCGGGGCCAAGGTATTCCAGGGAAGACTTCTCCCCTTTTGCACAGCCTTCGGGCGCTTCATAGCTCCAAACCGGGTCGCACTTGAAGAGCACACCAGTCTCGTCTTCGTAATCACCGCCAAAGAAGCGTTCCAGCAACTCTTCATCGATGGACTCTGTATTATTGTATAGCCCGAAGTACTCATCGTTTATAAAGACGCGGACGAAATTGGCCCTCGGAGAGACCATGTAACGGTTGGCTATTTTATAGGAAAGCGCTTCCCGGAGGAAAGAAGGGTCCCTGAAAACGTTGCTCAGTTTGAGCTTATCGTAGCCGCCTGGCATCTTGTGGTCTTTATGCGTCTCATTCACGTCGATGTTGAATGGCAACTTGGCGTAGTCGTTTTTCCGGACGTTAAAGTAAGAGCTGTTGCCTTTGTATCGGACCCCCGCTCCTTCGTAGGTTTCTCCTGCAAACTTCACCGTTGCGATCAGCCGCTGATCAAGGCCGGCTTGCTTTAGGGAGTCCAGAATATCGTCCCAGTTTTCTTCCTCGAAGTAGATACGGACTTCCCGGATGGAGTCGGGGTTGTAAATATCAATTTCGGTATCCTGCCCGATAGCCGGGAGGGACAATACCGAAGCCAACAAAAAGAACAAGAAAAGTCGTTGCATAGGTTTGGTCAATTGAACCCTATCAAAAGAAAATTGCGAAGCAAACATTAGCTGCTTGCTTCGCAAATTCAGGAATTCTGGCGGCAAAACCTACAGGCATGCACCAAATTATTTGTTTTCCTAGTTATTCAGTTCTTCCAGAGTAGCCGTATGCTGTTCGAACATATAACGCGACGGGCTGAAACTGGCAGCGCGGGCGTTCTCAGCGTAGATGTAGTACTCAATCTGCGTCGCGCCCCCCTCCGGTTTGACAATTGCACCGAAGACGCCATCTTCCGCTTCACCATCGTTATGCCGGCCATCATCGGCCATTTCTACCCGCTTAAAGGGCTTGGTATTGTCGTGCCGATAAAATAAGGCTACTTCAGTAGGGAACTTCTCAACTTTAGCCTGAATCTTGAACTCCCTGACCCGCTCGGCGGAGAATTGCTCTCGTGAACTCACCGTTACGTCACCGATATTGGGTGGTATAACCGCCAGCACTACATCCTGCTTTAGGAAGTCCGTACGCGGTGTCATGAGCTCCTGCAGCCCGGGGATACGGCTGCGCTTACCAATGGTCTCGGTAAGGCTGTTGTCGAAGTCCTCCATGGCGTAATAGCGGTTCTCATCTGCCTGAAAATCCTCACGGATGAGGGCCTGTAGCTCCTTCACCCGCTCCAGGTACTGATCCTTACGGAAGACCTCATTCACGATGGTGCGGATGTGGTCCAGGTACATTTTCTTGTAGTGCTCATCCTTAAGCAGCTGGCTGATGAGTGGCTTTTCTGCGTTGTTGACATGCAGCAGCGGGTCCATTTCCTGTAAATCCTTGAGCTTAAGGTCAGAGCCTACGCCCGTATTCTTGTAGCTGCCAAAGCAAAGGTTGAGATCAAACACGATGGGGTTGAACTTCCCCTGATTGTCCCGGTAGAGGTAATAATTTTCGCTGTAGCGCCCGGTGTAGCTGCTGAGATTGGCCAGTACGTTGTTGTACGCCAGCATCCACAGGGCCTGATCCACATTGAGGACGCGGTGCACTTCATCCGGCTTTTTGTTGAGCAGGTAGGTCAGCTCAATGAGGTCGTCCCAGCCACTTTCAGAAAGCAGCTGGAAGTTGTGGAGGTAGCACTTGGCGCTTTCGTCAAACTGCAGGCTGCCGAACACGTCTGCCTTGCAACCGCTGGGCTCATTTTCCACAAGGTTAGGCGCACAGCGGATGAACGTCCCCTCATCCGTACCGTAGTTGCGCTTCAGGAAGGCATCGTCGATGGGCTCCACATTCACAAATAAGCCATAGTATTCGCCATTGACCATCACACGCGCATAGTTGGCAAGGGGGGCAGGCATATAGCGGCGGGCAATTTCGTACCCAAACACCTCGCGTACCATACTCGGATCACGCAGCGCACTGGAGAGTTTGACCGTGCCGCGCCCCTGGTAGTTTTGTTCCTTATCGATGTAGTTGAGCTTCAAATACAGGCTATTGCGCTTATTGCCCGGCTGAAAGGAGCGGCTTTCGCGGTAACGCACCCCAATATCATCAAACTTCTGGCCGTTGATTTCCACGGTGCCGAAAAGCAGCCCATCACCGTTAAAGCGCAGGGAGTCCAGTACATAGCGCCAGTTTTCCTGCTCAAACCTGATTTTGATTTCCTGAATCGTACCAGTATCGTAAAAATCAGAAGTATCATCTTGAGCCCATAGTGTTGAGTAAGCCCCGAAGCAAAAAAGGCTTAGTAGGATCAGCGTTGTTTTTTTCATATTGAAGGTGTGATGTGATTTTCAGGATTTTGTTTTGGGTATAATCACCAACGGCTCCTGAGCGCTGACAAATTATACTTTTTTCATTGCAATATTAAGAAATTATGCTGACGATAGAAGGCTATATACGGGCAAACCCATCCCGCAACAAACCTAATTTTTCACTCATTTGCCACTCAGCTGCACAAAATGCAGGTATAGATTAACCACCATAATAGCGATGATGGCAAGTGCACCTATGCGCATCCACCCGGCATTACGCTGCCGGAAGGCCTCTGCCTTTTTTCTGGATTCCGGGTCACCGGCTTGTACCCGGCCTATGCTAAACAGGTACAGGTAGACCCCAAAGACCAGGAAAATCAGTTCCATCAGCAAGCCCAAATATTCCATTCGCTAGTTGTTTAGTTCCTCAAAAAAACCAGTCTTTTTGTTCTTCACCACATTATCCCAGTGGAAATAACGCCCGTTCATGGAGACATAAACGCCTGGCTGCAGCGTTTGCACGAACGCCAGCGCACTGCCCAGGTTGAAAAAGCCATCCGAAGAGGTCCCGAAAGCATAGGGAATCATTGCCCCGGTAAGTACGATGGTCTTATCCTCAATATTTCGCCTGGCCAGGAATTGTGCTGTTTCAACGAGCTTATCGGTACCGTGTGTGATGAGGATTTTATCGTAAGGGCACCGCTGACAATTGTACGCAATAATTTCCCGGTCCTCTTCCATCATATCCATGCTATCCACCATCATCAGGGTTTTAACATTGACTTCCAGCGTGCACCGGCCTCGCTCAAACATGCTTGGCAGATGGGTATCCCGAAAAAAAAGGCTCCCTGATATGTAGTTGTACTCCTTGTCGAAAGTACCGCCGGTGACGTAGACCTGAATCATTATTGCTGTTTTTGCACTTTGCGGCAATAATACGACAATTGGCTACTGCCACAAAGTACCAGCCTGGGATTAATACCGCTTCTTTATCAGAATGCAGGTTTTGTGGTTGGTTACAATAAAAATAACCCTGACTGCCACAGAGCGGGCAACCAGGGTTATGCCGTCTCAAAAAGAAGCAAGCTATTCTTTTTCTACCACGAAGATTGCGTCTTCAAGACCGGTATTGATTTGCACCTCCTCCACTTTCATCGTCAGGGGTACCGGTGCCATACCTTCTGTTTCGGTCTGGAACGGGACCATCATCCCATCCACTTCCTGATAATCACTAAAGCTGTTGGTGACGGTAACCGAGCCCTGAGGGCCATCCTGTACGGTCACAGCTTTCAGCTTCAGTCCGCTTTCGATGCCGAAATACTCGGTACTCTTGCTTCCATCAGGGCTGGTGATTTCAATTTTATAAGCTGGCTCGCCGTTCACTTTTTCAGCACCGGTAAGCTTAAGCTCATAGTCTTTTTTGTCATAAGACAGTTCCGGGTGGATCATCGCCTGCGATTTGAAAGCATCAGCGTCTTCGCCTTCCAGGACTTGCTTCTGACCCATGGCGCTCACCATAGCTTTTTCGCCATCGTAGCGGGTTTCGTTCACCACAGAGCCATTCATCTCCACGGTCATGGCCATTTTGCCAGTTGCTTTCTGCTTCATTTTCATGGTCAATGCCATGCCTTGGATGGTAGCCCCCATGGTCATGCTCATATCTTCCACACTTTCGAGCTTTTCACGGCCACCGATCGCTTCAATATAGTTTTCAATCACATCCATAGCGGTCAGCCCTTCCGGAACGGTCAGGCCAGCTTTGTCAAGTGGGCGCCCCTGCTTGTCGTACATCATCACGGGAGCTACGCGCTCCAGGGGTTCTGCCACTTCACCGGCATTGCCCACCACAACGATATAGGCCTGGTCTGGCAGCAAGTACTTCTGTGCAGCTTCCTGAATGCGCTCCGGCGTTACGGCTTCAACCTGTTCCAGGTAGGTCGCATAATAGTCCTTCGGCAATTTGTACCGGGCAATATTCAGGGCAAAGCGGGCAACTGTTTCCGGGCGCTCTGTACTCCGGGCGAAACTACCGAAGATAAAGCTCTTTACACTGTTCAGTTCTTTTTCCGAAACAGGCTCGGTGCGAAGGCGCTTCAGCTCGCCCAGCATTTCCACTACTGCGCTGTCGGTCACCTCATTTCTGACATTGCCACCTGCGGCGAAGTAACCAATGACTTTGTCGTACTGAAGGGTAGACCGGACGCCGTAAGAATAGCCTTTGTCTTCACGAATATTTTGGTTCAAGCGGCTGGACAAGAGCCCACCGCCGAGGATGGTGTTCAATACGTTGGCTACAATCGCATCATCCGAGCCGGGCTTCAGGTTGACCGGGTAAGTGATATTGAGGATGGACTGGGTTGCGCCGTCTTTGTTCACCAAAGCCACCTGTGCAGCTTCGGGCGCCTTCGGGCGGGGGTAAAACTCGCGGGCCACGTTCCCTTTTTCCCAGTCCCCAAAGTACTTTTCTGCCAAGCTGCGGGCTTCGTCTACTTCGATGTCACCAATGAAAGCCAGGTAGCTGACGTTCGGCTTGAAGTTTTTGTTATAGTATTCCTTCAGGTCCTCCAGCTTAATATTCTCCAGTGATTCCTTCGTTTCTATTTCGCCGTAGGGATGGTCTTCGCCGTAGGTCAGCACATCAGAGACGGTGGAAGAAATATAGCTGGGGTCTGAAGCCTGAAGCGCCAGAGCGGAAAGCTGCTGCTGCAGCAGTTTTTCAAATTCTTCTTCCGGGAAACTTGGGTTGAGCACGGCATCAGCCATCAGCTCAATGAGGGTTTCCTTATGTTTGCTCAGCGCTGTGGCATAGGCACCGCCGCTGCTTGTGGAGAGGCTTGCGCCCATGAAGTCAACGGCTTCATCGATTTCATTTTTGGTACGGTTTTCTGTGCCGCGGCTCAGCATTTCGCCGGCCATGCCTGCCATGCCCACCTTATCACCCTCAGCTTTTGGGGGCACGTCGACCAGGAGTTGGAAAGTCACCTTGGGCAATTTATGGTTTTCCACTACAATAACTTCCAAGCCGTTGTCGAGCTTAAATTGCTGGTATTCGCCAAACTCAATGCGGGGCGGTGGGCCGCCTTCCGGTGCTTTCTTACGAAAATCTTCGTCTTGCGCCTGCAGAGCGGTCGTGGCCAATAGCGCGACAACGAGGTATAATAGGGATTTGAAATTCATATCTTGATTCAGGTTTTTGCTTAAAAATTAGGTTTTGGAGTCTGCTTACGGCTGAGCAGGCTTAGGCAAGTAGTACAGCGCCACCCGGTTATCAGGCACCAGGTACTGTTGTGCGACCCGCTGCAGGTCTTCCCGGGTAACGGCCTTGTATTTCTCCAGCTCGGTGTTGATCAGGTTGGCATCATCATAAATGGTATGATAGGTAGCCAGGCTATTAGCGATGCCAAACATGGAGGCATTATCAGTAAAGAAGCTGGCTTCGATTTGATTCTGCAGCTTTTGGTATTCCTGCTCTGAAATCAGTTCCTCCCGGACCTTCGCTGTTTCAGCATCCATGGCTGCTTCCAGGTCTTTGGCATCTGTGCCGGCGCTCGCTATCGCAAAGGTCATGGACAAGCCTGGGTCTTCTGTGCCATCTGCAAAGTTGTAAACCGCCAGGGCTTTTTCCTGCTCGTCCACCAGCGCACGGCGCATACGGGAGCTCTCCCCCTGTGATAACAGCCGGTTGAGCATCTGAATGGCGTAGGCATCATCTTCAGTTATGGATGGAATGCGGTAAGCATGGATAACGGCCGGCAACTGGATTTGGTCGTAGACCGTGTCCCGCACTTCGCCATTTAGAGCCGGCTCCTTAATTTCCGGGCGGTAAAAGCTGCCTTTTTTAGCAGGTATGGTGCCAAAATACTGGTTTACCCACTTTTTGGCCTGCTTGGTCTCAAAGTCTCCGGCGATGACCAGCACAGCGTTGTTGGGCACGTAGAAATCTTTGTAAAAGTTGACGTAGTCCGATTCCGTTGCTGCATTCAGGTGGTCCATAGAGCCGATCGTCGGCCACTGATAGGGGTGTTTTTTGAACGCCCGCTTCAGTGCTTCCATCCGGAACGTACCGTAGGGGCGGTTATCGTAGCGCTGCCGCATCTCTTCCTTGACCACCTCCCGCTGGGTTTCAATACCCTTATCCTCTACTTTGGCGTGCAGCATGCGCTCGGATTCCAGCCACATGCCCAGCTCCAACTGATTGGAAGGCAGGATTTCGAAGTAACAGGTGACATCCGAGGTCGTGTAAGCATTTAGCGTACCGCCCGCGTCCTGAATGTACTTGTCAAACTGGCCGCGCTCGATGTTCTCCGAGCCCTCAAACAAAAGATGCTCAAAGAAGTGGGCAAATCCGGTGCGGTCAGGGTTTTCGTTTTTGCTCCCAACGTGGTACATCACCGCAATGGCGACAATGGGCGTAGTCTTGTCCTGGTGCAGGATAACATCCAACCCGTTATCCAGTGTGAGCTGTTCGAATTCAATGGCGCGGTCCTGGGCCAGCAGTCCGGTCCCGAGAAGTACGCCGCTAAGTAGAAAAAACAGTTTTCTGAGCGTCATATTGATATTTGGTTTGATATATTTTTTCAATAAGGTGCAATTTGCAAAACGTATTGCACTTCACGAAGTGCTATAGAGAAGTCTTAGATATCCAACGACTAAACCCCTGCTTTTGATTACATACAGGAAGAACAATGCTCAATTTTATGGCTTTTCTTCTATATTAAATCTTTGCAAAGACCCTTTAAAGATGTCCCGAACAATCACTGGTTTTCTCTTTTTGATGGCCTGGTCATGCTGCTTAGCCCCGATGTTGGAGGCCCAATCTCATCATCATTATGGCAGGTGATCAGGGTTGGGGTGACTTAAGCCTGCACGGGAATGCCAATCTCAGCACTCCAACTATTGACAGCTTAGCGGTAAATGGGGTTCAGTTCGACCGGATTTATGTTGATCCGGTCTGTTCGCCCACCCGGGCGGCAATGCTTACCGGGCGGTATGCAGTACGGGGCGGTGTTTACGCGACTTCTGCCGGTGGCGAGCGGCTCGACCTTGATGAAAAGACCCTGCCAGAGTATTTCAAAGCTGCCGGCTATGCCACCGGTGCTTTCGGCAAATGGCACAACGGCATGCAACCGCCCTATCACCCCAACACCGGCTCGCCCTTTCCGCGAAGGATATTCCCGGTACTCAGGGCTTTGATTTCCGGCTGCTGCAGCTGGATCGAGTAAAGACTTACAATAGCCCGTAGACCAACCGTGAATTTTGTCTTCTTCCTGATCCTTTTCACCGTTACAACTAAACAAGCAAAGCCTCATTTACCCAAAAACCAAGCTATGATCAAGGATTGGAAGCTGCTGCTGGTAATGGGCAGCATTTTGCTTTTTACAGGCGCACTGAGCGCACAGGCCAAGTGGGACATTTCCGGTACACAGGCACGTCCCCAAACAAATTGATCCTGATCATACAAAGCCTTTTGGGCTGGGTGCTTTTCTGCTGGCGGCGGTGGAGGTGATGGGGATACTGTAGGTTGGTGAGTTTCTTTTTTACCACGGAAGACGCGGAATACACGGAAGATATGGAGTTTTCTTTCTACCAAAGAATACACGGAGGACATGGAAGGACTGGGCTATTCGGGCTGTATGCTATTTTATAATTCTTTCTATTCTCGCCTTGGGGTAGTGCCCAAAATTTACCAAAAACCCTAGCCGAAAACCAGTAGCCTTCAAATAGTTGTGCAACTGGGCCCGATGCTCATCCGCGATTTCTTTTACCGCTTTCAGCTCTATGATAATCTTGCCGTAACAAATCAAGTCTGGCCTGTACATAGTATTCAGCTTTTCCTGTTTGTAAAAAAGGTCGAGTGCAGGCTGTGAAACAAAGGGGATTTGCTGACTACGCAACTCCCTTTCCAAACACTCTTGATAAACCGCTTCCAAAAAACCAGCACCCATTTCCCTATAGACCTCAAACACAGCCCCCCGTATCCGGTAACTCTCTTCCTTGTACAATAATCCTTCCTGATTGTCCATATTCTATATTTTTTAAACCTCCCTAATTTCAGTATTTTCTGCGTATCCCGTGGTTACCCATCCCCCACTTCCGTGTTTTCCCCATATTCCGTGGTTACCCATCCCCATTTCCGTGTTTTCCCCGTATTCCGTGGTTACCCATCCCCCATTTCCGTGTTTTCCCCGTATTCCGTGGTTACCAACCCCACTTCCGTGTTTTCCGCGTGTTCCGTGGTTACCCCCCCCCATTTCCAATCCTAAATATCCAAAATTCCCAAAAGACTTTTAAGCCATTCCACCCAGTATTGGTTAATATGAAGTATCCCCTTTCTCAAAAAAAAACGATTCATGTACATCTCTACTCATTGCTCTACCCTACTCTTCGCACCCATATTTTGCCTAATCGCCATACTGATTGCTCCATCCCCAGGGCACGGTCAAATGGGAGCTTCCGGATATTCGCCCTTCAAGTTTGAACTACAGGAATCAATTCCTACAGTCCACGAGGAAGCGCTGCAGAGGGAAATCCCAGATATCACAGCAGCTCAGCAGCAGATGAAAGCGGAGGGTTTATGGGCGGTACGGTACTGGAACAACGCCTATCCCGCTTACCGCTGGCACCAATTACTTATGCAAGCCAGCCGGAACCATAAAGGGCATAAAAATGGAGGCCGGGTGGCCATTCTACATCTTGCGGTCTATGATGCTACCGTGGAAGTTTGGAAGCACAAACAGGCATATTTACGTAAAGCAGCCTACCATTACGATCAAAGGGTGAAAAAGCTTGGGGCAGAACCGGAGTATTCCTCCTCCCTTTGCGAATGGAGTGCGGCAGCCGGCGCAGCGCATCAGGTCATCGGATATTACTTTCCGGAGCAACAGGCGATGTTAGACAGCCATCTGGTGGCTTTCAAATCAGCCCGACTGGCTACAGGGCTGGTATTCCCCTTTGATATTGAACAAGGATTGGAAATTGGCCGGAAGATAGCTCAACAGTACATCGAGTATGCCAAAACCGACCGTACAGACCGCCGCTGGGAAGGGCAGGTGCCTCAGGCGGATAGCCTGTGGTCAGGCAACCCCAGCCCCTGGGACCCGATGAAGAAACAATGGAAGCCGCTCACCTTGGAACAAGCGGATCAGTTCCGGCCCGGACCACCGCCCACCGACTGGACTGCTGACATGGAGGAGCTCCGGCAATTCAACGCTGCCCACCAAAGCAGCACCATAGCCTGGAAGTGGAAAAGCGAACCGGTATGGGACTTGTTGGTCGAACGCAAAATTTTAGAATACAACCTGAATCCTCTGGAAGCTGCTTTTGCGAATGCCGTTTTCCACACCGCCCGATTCGATGCCATCATTGCGGCATGGGATGGGAAATACCACTACTGGGGCATCCGCCCGTTTCAGTACGACCCTTCCTTTAAACCTATTCTGATTGATACGCCGAACTTCCCGGGCTATCCTGCCGGGCATACGACCGTTGCCGGGTCCATAGCCAGAGTGCTCTCGTTCCTGTTCCCCGGAGATGAAACTTTGTTTACAGCGCTCGCAAGGGAGTGCTCAGAGTCCCGATTTGAAGGAGGCGTGCATTTCCGTACGGATAATGAGGTGGGGCTGGAAGTCGGCGATCGGGTTGGGCGGCAGGTGCTCAAAGCATTTACTGCAAAGGGGGATTAATTATAAAAGTCTAGTTTCTTGTTGTAGTCCCTACTCTTTTCATATTGACTAACTAGGGTACCATTATTGGCATTGAGTTGAACTCCTTCACTCCTTTTTTAGTCAAATAGGGGCGGAAATGACACATGAGCAGATAGGAATATTTTTCCAGTCTTTCTTCTTTCGACAAGTCGTCATAAATCGAAGAAGACACCAGCCAATGATCACTAAATATTTTAATTAGGGTAATTAAATGGTCAAATTCCTTTTCGTGCGCTTCAGGCCTGATCAATTTGAGGGTAACCATTTGGTTTATGACACTTCTATACATCTCCGAACGCACTCGTTCAACAGATTTAATGGTTGCACTCATCTTTGGAAATGAAGAGCAGATGTACTGCAAGTCTTTAAAAAGAAACCGGAAATCGTAGACAACAGAGAATCCCGTTTTGGTGGAGCGGTATAGTGTTGTCAGGGGTGATGTGTCAAGTTTGATCTTCTTATTATGTTCTACCGCCTTCCGGAGCAATTGGTCATGAAGCCCCAAAATGATATCCTCCTGTGCTGGATAATGATAGATCAGATTGCTATGGCTAATCCCCACCTCTTTTGCAAGTTGCCGGATAGATACGTTACTTACCCCATCCCTGTTGTATAGGTCAAGTGCTACGTTGAGAATTTTTTGTTTTGTTTTGTTCATTTAGTCCAGTTGGTCTAAAAAAGTAGTACATTTGGTCTAAGTTAACTAATTTGACTTTTAGTACCGAAACAAAATAGGATGAAGAGGATACAGTTATTTGAAATAGAGGATTTTGAGTGGCTCCCGAGTTCCATTCGTAATAGCGTGACTAACTTGATTATGATTTTGATGAAAATGATGAATACCAGGGAAGTGCTTGGCGAGCTCATTTTACAGGCCCGGAATAAACACAGCTTTAATAGGATTGTGGATCTTGGCTCTGGCTCAGGAGGAGCTATGCCGGAGACCGTCAAATTTTTGAATGCAGCATATACAGAAAAACCTCTTGATCTTTTACTCACAGATTTGTACCCCAATCCGACGATAGCGCGCCGATTCAATGAAAAAAAAGATAGAGTTTCGTATTGCGAAATTCCCGTTGATGCAGTTTCGCTAGCTCAGTCGCCCAAGGGTTTAAAAACGATGATCAACAGCTTTCATCACATGCCTCCCGATAAAGCCAAAAAAATTCTTCATTCAGCTTCAGAAAGCAAGCAGCCGCTTTTGATTTTCGAACTTGCTGAGAACAAAATGCCGCTTGTAATATGGTGGATGTTGCTTCCTGTTTCTTTATGTGTTCTCGTAATAATGAGTTTATTCATGACTCTCTTTGTCAGGCCTCTTACCTGGCAGCAAATCATATTCACTTACCTCATCCCTATCGTCCCGCTATGCTATGCATGGGATGGTCAGGCTTCTTATCCAAGAACCTATTCGTACAATGATGTGCATACCATGCTAGAAGACATACCAGATAGCGACTATTGCTGGGAAGTTGGCCCTGGAAAGAAGCGGAATGGGAAGCATTCAGGGTACTATATACTGGGGTATCCGAAAAGAATTTGAGTAATCGCTAAGGATTTTTTTTAGAAAGTTAGGTAGGGTAATGTTTTTTTCAGCAATACTACAGGGTACGCAGGGCCGAAAGATTACAGCACGTTGGAGGATACCACAGACCTTTTCAAAAGCCCTCGGTTTTCATAGCATCTATGATGTCGATTAGAAATATTTGATCCATTTTTTCGACGTAAGGGTCAAACATTTTTACTCCATTTTCATATTTTTCTTTTGCAAGTTTTATGTTTTCCAGGTAACGCTTCTCGTCCCCCAGTGCCTTATATACCAAAGCCGTATAGTACCTGTTTTCCGCGATATCATTTTCTAATGCCTGCTGCTTTAAAGCACGCAGAGCCAATGTAAATTTCCCCATTTCCAGGTAAAGAACACCCAAATGCAAATAATCATATATACCAACGTTATGCGTGCTGTCACTCAATTGTCGTTCAAATATCTGTAAGGACTCATCCGGTTTCCCGATGGCCTTGTAAGACAACGCTTTGATAATATTGAGGTGATAATCGCCATTTTGGGAATACCCAATGTCATAGTCGATCAGGCTATCTAACAGTTCAATATCTTTTATAGCTCCCGCATAATCTCTAAAAAACTGATAGCGGCATGAAGCCCGATAGAATAGTTCCCCTTCCGGATCGTATTTCACGGCTTTGTCCATTAGCTTTTTCCAGGTGATAAAATCACCGCTTTTCAGATATGCAGTAGATTTAACTCTGTATGCGTAAGCGAAAGTAGAATCGATCGCAAGCGCCTCATCGAGTGCTTCCTGGTAAGCTCTGCTGAACTGATAGTGCCCCCCTCTTTTTTCAGCAGCCTTACAAGCCGTATACTTTAATTCGTCTCCGCTATACTTATAGGCATTACAGTTTGGCTGAGCAGCTAAAAGAGAGGACATGACGGCTAAAACAAAAATCAGAAGGATTCTCATGGCAAAATATCAGTTAGGTCTCCGTTGTTGATCTTAAAGATTAAATATTGGTAATAATCCCGGCGCTTGCCATCTTTGGAAAGCACGGCCCAACCATCCAATGATTTGGCAATCTTTAATAACTGGTCGGTGATCCGTTCATCAAAAATTTGTTCCTGGTAATCTAAATCGGAGCCTATCATTCTATATCTTCCGGCCTGTCCCTGGCAGTTGACAATAAAACGGATTCTTATCCAACCACTTTGAGCTGTTTCTACTGGCCGGTACGCTTCTTTAAATCGTTTGCGCAGCGCTGTCTTCTCCCCTTCATACTGAAGCCCCTGCCCGAAATGGAAGTACTGTTGGACCAATTTTTCACTGCCACACAACTGGAAATCGCTGGCATCCATTTCAGGGTCGAACTCAGCGTCGCCGACCCATCTTAAGTATTTAGAATCCTGGTCGTATTGAGTACACCCCGCCAGAAGTACGATTGCAATGATGGCTATTCTTTTCATTTTACTGTAGGTTCATCACCAGCGTTTTTTATTTGCTCATGAAATTAAGCGTTCGGTTGATCAAGTATCTTATGATAACCTCGATTTAGGCTCTGGTTCAATTCTACTACTTGTCATTCTTAGGGTATGACCTCTTGAAATGCGATAGAACAAAGCGCGAAAATGGCGAACTAAAAGTACGCTGGCTTAAATTTCATTACGTCAAAGTTTTCAATCAATGACCTTAAATGTTACCAAAACCCTGAAAATCGAAAATCTGGTGGTGAACCTAATGTTTTATACAATTTGACTATTCTATCTCGCCGATTGCTGTTTTGACGAACTTAGCTCCTCGCTTAATATGAATTACTCTAATTACAACTACGTCCTTTGCTTTTTCTTCGACCCGATAAATTATCCGGTATACTTTCTTAGCCAATATCTGTCTCAAGGTAATTGGCTTATCAGGCTTTATTGACTCCTTTACTGGTGACCTGGCATCTGGCATTTTCTCTAAGTGTATGTTTGGAGCAAACGAGAGTTGATAATCAAAGAGTTGTGGTTATGACTAAATGGAAAAATGCGCGTTTGGCGGGTCAAATAAGTATTTT
>NZ_JALEGS010000045.1 GCF_022763345.1 Phaeodactylibacter sp. | reverse complement strand
TCAACGACCCCAGACGATGAATGTCTGGATCAACGACCCCAGACGATGAATGTCTGGATCAACGACCCCAGACGATGAATGTCTGGATCAACGACCCGACATTCATCGTTCCCCGTGCTGGCCGTAAGCGCCAGTAGGTGACCACTTTATATTGCGTATAAGCTAGGGGTTTTATCCGGAGTGCAAACGAAAACAGGCTGAAACAAAACAGATCATTATTTTTGTTGCGCCTAAGTTTTTTTATTTATCTTGCAACATGGACAAGGCTCTGAAATCCTGGGATTGCCATAAATTGGTCATACTGCCCGTCCTGTTGCCCATCGGTGGCAGCCTGATTCAAATGCTAATTTCTTAATCATTTACGCGATACCTGGTAAAGTGTTCCGTGCACTTATATTATTGCGCTCTAAACACTAGGCTAAATATGAAAAGCATTAAATTATGGATGACCTGTATCATGATTCTTGGATTTATAGGTTGTGAAGACCCTGTTATCCGGAATCAAATCACGCTCAGCCCTCAGAAGAGTTCGAAAAAATCTCATTTAGGAAAAGGCGTATGGCTGAATGTCCCAAAAGGATACAAGAAGGCCAAGAGTTATGATGGATATCAGGCAAGGGGGATGAACTCCTCCATATCGGTGCGGCTACACGAAAAAAACAGCGATGAACTGAAAAAGTCCTATGACCCCAAAAACTTGAAAAAACGAGGCTTAAAACTGATTGAACTCAGTGACGTAGCATATGGGGAAAGTGGTAAGGGGTTTCTTTCCGTTGTTCATGACAAGCCCAAAAACCTGCTTCGGTACCTCCTTTCCATTAGTTACAACGGGGCCACTTATAACATTACCTCGTTTTGTCCTGAAAGCCGGAAAAGCTCCTATGATCCGGCAATTAGGAAAAGCCTGGGCTCTGTTTACATAGGTGACCTTGTTGAAACAGAGCTATTCCAGTTGGCAACCATCACCGGTCCGGATGAAATCATCTATACTAAAGATGGGAAATATCCAACAGAATCAGAGGATGGTGCTATGGCAGCTTGGACCGTAATGAAATCGCTGGATGGTATATATCTGATGGGCTTCGTAGAAAAAGAGCTAAAAAAGATCGCAAAGGACGCCCGGCCCAGAACAGGCTATCAGAACTTGGAAAATGGGAAATTCTATTTTTCCAGAGGGGCATCAGCGCAGGAAGATAAAAAGGTTTTTGTGGCACTATTAGCGCCTGAGCAGGAAGAGGGAGGGGTATTGGTCAAATGTTATGGCAATTCTAAAGCCAGTCTGGAAGAACTGGAAACCTATGTCAGGAAACAGTTGATCACGACGACTATTGCCGGTTTTTAAGCTTAGTGTATGTTTGGAGGTGCACTTCGGCTGATAACCAAAGCCTTGTGAATCCCGGTCAAACCGGGAACGTCATGGAAAAATACTTATTTGACCCGCCAAACGCGCATTTTTCCATTTAGTCATAACCACAACTCTTTGATTATCAATTCTCGTTTGCTCCAAACATACACTTATCATATAGAAATCGGAATATTAGGTGTTGTTGCTATTCGGCTCAGTGGCCTCCCTGGCTTTAAAAGAGCCGTACGATAAAAAACGGAAATGAACGATTGGATTAGTATATTACTGAAACACACCAATCAAAGAAAAACGTAGCAAAGCCAATGACCAAACTTTTTACCTACTCCTTTTTCGCCTTACTCTTGCTGGGCTGCAAAAGCAAGTCCATGGTTTACAATGACCCTGTACCTGTACATGAGTCGATTATCATTGATTCCAGGTTTGTACAGGAAAAGCGTGTCATCAATATTTGGACGCCTCCCGGGTATGGAGATGGAGGCAGAGCTTTTTCTGTTTTGTACATGCCAGACGGTGGGGTAGGAGAAGACTTTCCGCACATCGCGAATACCCTGTCTGAGCTGATCAAAAGCAACAAAATCGAGCCTGTCATCCTGGTGGGCATTGAGAATACAGAGCGCGGTAGAGACTTAACCGGCAGATCCATAGTGGATGCCCATGAGAAGTATGGTATCCCAATGACTGATGGCGCGAAAAACTTCAGGGCTTTTATCCTTGAAGAACTCGTTCCTGAAATAGAGCGTAACTACCGAATTACGGATAAGAAAGGGATTATCGGGGAGTCCCTTGCCGGCTTATTTGTCGTCGAAACCTTCCTGCTGCAGCCCGGGGCTTTTGACTTTTACATCGCAATGGACCCTTCGCTTTGGTGGAATGACAACTTTTTAGTGAAAAATGCGGCAGAATACCTGACGGAGCTGCCCGATAGCAGCAGAAAGCTCTGGTTTGCAGGGTCAAACACTACTGATATTTTCGAGTACACCCGGCAATTCGCTGAGTTATTAAACCACGAGCAGCCAGAGGGGCTCGAATGGACATACTCTGATGAGCCGAATGAAAAGCATCATACCATTTTCAGGGCCACAAAAGAGAAAGCGCTGATTTGGACTTTGGGCAAATGATGATGGAAGCTGATTTGCTATAATTTATACTTTGTGTCGAAAGTGAAAGGCAAAAAAGTTAAATTAGGGGAGTCAAAATAACCTTCATGCGACAGACTAAGTTATGGGCCCTTGTATTTATCGTGGCAATTACAGGCTGCAATGAGCCAAATAAAACCTTGCAAAAGCAATGGTATAAAGGGAATCTACATACGCATTCCTACTGGAGCGATGGAGACGAGTTCCCGGAAATGATAATGGATTGGTACAAATCACGAGATTATCAGTTTGTTGCGTTGACGGATCACAATACGCTCGCAGAAGGTGAAAAGTGGAAAACCATACCAGAAGACACTGTCTATCAGGAAGGATTTAGGAAGTATCTTGAAAAGTATGGTGAAGAATGGGTGCGATACCGGTCAGACTCCCTGGGCCGCACCGAGGTGCAATTGAAAACTTACGAGTCTTACCGTGGGCTATTTGAGGAAAAAGAAAAATTTCTGATTCTTCAATCTGAGGAGATTACGGACCAGTTTGAGCAAAAGCCGGTACATATGAATGCTACAAATGTGCAGCACAAGATCGACCCACAGGGCGGTAGTAGTGTACTGGAGGTGATGCAAAATAATATCGACGCTGTAGAGCAGCAAAGTCAGGAATTAGGTGAGCCAATGCATACTATTATCAATCATCCTAATTTCTTCTATGCCATTTCCCTTCAGGATCTTATTGCGTTAAGAAATGGCAGGTTTTTCGAACTTTACAATGGTCACCATATGGTAAATAACCTGGGCGATTCGAGCCACTTGTCTACTGAGCGAATGTGGGACCTGATTAATGTGGCCTATATCCAAGATGGTAAGCCGCTAATGTATGGTTTGGCTACTGACGACTCTCACCACTACCATCAAACAGGGGCAAAATGGAGCAACGCTGGCAGGGGCTGGATCCATGTGAGGGCTGATTCCTTAAGCCCTGGAGCTATACTATCCGCTATGGAATCAGGAGACTTTTACGCAAGCACCGGAGTGGTACTCCGTGATTTGGAAATTCAGTCCAACCGGCTTTCGGTCGCGGTTGAAGCAGAACCGGGCGTAGGGTACAAGATAACATTCATCGGGTGTAAAAAAGGGGAGACAGACGCAAGAGTACTACATTCGGTAGAGGGCGAAAAGGCAACATTTGACTTGACAGAAGATCTTCTTTTCGTCCGGTGTAAAATCATTTCTTCCAAACTGCAGGAGAACCCCATTGAAACATTCGTGTACGAAATGGCCTGGACTCAGCCCATACAGCCAAAATAGATAAGAGCAACCATCGGTTAGCTGTTTTGCAGGCAATAGCAATGAAAGAGCCGAAAAAGCAGGAGTATTTCTCGTGCTGTCAATGGAAAATAAGATGAACATCGCATTTGTTTGACGACTGCCTGCCACCCTGCTGTCATTTCTCACCTCCTGGGATGACAACCGTCCTTTTCTGCCTATCATCTTTCCTATAGCTTTAACTTGAACATTACTTTTTTATACCTGGAGCAATCGTTTGCAGGAAATATTTTTTGCTCAGGGATCAAAACGAATCGTCATGACAAAACAAATCAACATGGACCAACAGCTCGTCTACCGTTTTGGTGGCGGCTGGGCCGATGGAAGCCAGGAAATGAAAAACCTCCTTGGCGGCAAAGGGGCCAACCTCGCGGAAATGGCCGGGCACCCGGAACTTCAACTCCCTGTTCCTCCCGGCTTTACTATAACTACGGATACCTGCAACGCCTACTACGAAGCAGGGCGCCATTTTCCAGCCAAACTGGAAGACGAAGTGATGGCTGCTCTGGAGCGTATCGAAGAGCTCACTGGCAAAATTTACGGGAACGTCAATAATCCGCTTCTCTTGTCCGTCCGCTCCGGTGCCCGACAATCCATGCCTGGCATGATGGACACTGTTCTTAATTTGGGGCTGAACGATGAAACCGTACAAGGCCTAATCGCTCAGACGAACGATCCCCGCTTCGCTTTTGATGCTTACCGCCGGTTGATCATGATGTATGCGGACGTAGTGATGGAAAAAGCAGCGGGCATTCCGCCTGTACAGGGCAAAGGCATCCGCAAACTACTGGACGAGCACCTGGAAAGCATCAAGAAAGCCCGAGGTTTCCAACTCGATACCGAACTGACCGAAGCTGACCTTCGGCAGATCGTCACTGACTTTAAAGCTATCGTGAAACGAGAGATTGGTGAGCCCTTCCCGGAAGACCCCGTAGCGCAACTCTGGGGCGGTATCGGTGCCGTTTTTGATAGCTGGAATGGCAAGCGTGCCAAAGAATACCGTCGTATAGAAGGCTTGCCAGACGAATGGGGCACAGCCGTGAACGTACAGGCTATGGTTTTCGGCAACATGGGTAAAGATTGTGCCACCGGCGTCGCCTTCACCCGAAATCCTGGTACTGGGGAGCATAAATTCTACGGCGAATTCCTGTTCAATGCACAGGGTGAAGACGTAGTAGCCGGTATCCGCACCCCACAGCCGATCAACGAAGCCTCCAAAAACACTCAAAGCAAAAACCTACAGACCCTCGAGGAAGTGATGCCTGAGATTTATGCACAGCTCAACAAGTATCAGCAGCAACTTGAGGCGCATTATAAAGACATGCAGGACTTGGAGTTTACGATTGAGAAAGGCAAGCTCTACATCCTTCAGACCCGTACCGGCAAGCGCAACGGCACAGCCGCCGTCCGCATGGCCGCCGAGATGTATCAGGAGGGCATGATTGACGGTCCGACTGCCCTCATGCGGGTCAACCCCAATCAATTGACCGAACTCCTGCTGCCCCGTCTTGATGCCATGGCGGAGCGCGCCGCCACCCCTATCGCCAAAGGCTTACCTGCAGGCCCCGGCGGTGCAATGGGCAAAGCGGTCTTCTCTTCGGAACGAGCTGTTGAGCTCAAACAAGTTGGCGAGAACGTCATCCTGGTGCGCGAAGAGACCTCACCGGAAGATGTAGATGGTATGTACCACGCCGCCGCCGTACTGACTGCAAAGGGCGGTATGACCTCTCACGCGGCTCTCGTGACCCGAGGTTGGGGCAAGTGCTGTATCGTTGGCTGCAATGATCTCGATATCAATGAAACCGAAGGCTATTTCACTACACCTGATGGAACGAAGATAAAGGAAGGTGACTACATCAGCCTCAACGGCGCTACAGGCAAAGTCTACCTCGGAAGCATGCCCGTTGTAGATGTTGACCTGGCTGACAACGAGGCCTATCAAACGCTGATGGGACTGGTAGACGAGACTAAGGTGCTGGGTGTACGCGCCAATGCGGAGTCCCCTGCTGATGCTGCCAATGCCCTACGCTTCGGCGCTGAAGGCGTGGGATTATTCCGTACCGAGCACATGTTTTATGGTAAGGGTAGCGAAAAGCCCCTGTACCTCCTGCGCAAGATGATCCTCAGCGCCAACCGCAAGGAACGCCGTGCGGCTCTGAAGGAGCTTTTCGGTTACATTAAGAGCGATATCAAAAAAACGCTGGCTGTCATGAATGGCAAGCCGGTCACCATCCGTCTCCTCGATCCGCCACTGCACGAGTTCGTGCCTCACGACCGGCAGCGGCTGGAAGAACTGGCAGAAGAGCTCGCCGTTGACGTCAGTATTCTGGAAAAACGTGTCCTTGCCTTGCACGAGAACAACCCTATGCTGGGCCACCGTGGCGTGCGCCTGGGCATCAGTTATCCCGAGATTACGGAGACACAAGTCCGGGCTATCCTGGAAGCCGCTGCGGAGTTGAATATGGAAGGCCGGCAGGCCCTGCCTGAGATTATGATCCCGGTCACCTGTTCCCGCAATGAGCTGCAGGACCAGGAGAAAATCGTCAAGTGCATTTACGAAAGCGTATGCACCTCCATGGGGGTAGACGAAATACCCTACCTCTTCGGTACGATGATCGAAACGCCACGTGCAGCTCTGCGCAGCGGGCCGATGGCAGAAATCGCCCAGTTCTTCAGCTTCGGCACCAACGACCTGACACAGATGAGCTTTGGCTTCAGCCGGGACGACATCGGCGGCTTCCTGCCGATCTACCTCGAAAAAGGCATCCTCGTTAACGATCCTTTCCAGGTTCTTGACCGCCGTGGGGTAGGCGAGCTTGTAAGATTAGCCGTTGAGCGTGGCCGTGCCCAGCGACCGGGCCTCAAAACCGGTATCTGCGGCGAGCACGGAGGTGAACCACAGTCCGTTGCTTTCTGCCATCGAATCGGGTTGGATTACGTGAGCTGTTCTCCGTTCCGCGTACCTATCGCCAGGCTGGCAGCGGCACAGGCGGCGATTCAGCATCCGCGGAAGTAGGTGAAATATGAATTTGTTTTTTGAAGAAGCCTGCCCTTTGGGGTGGGCTTTTTTGTTGGTGTTTAGTGAAAATAGAGGGGGTCAGTGACTCCGGAGTATGCAAATCAAGCGAAAGGGCAATCACTTGCCCGATTTCTATTTTATTGCACCTTAGATTTTTTTTTGCAAAACCGTAGTAGCATTGTAACCCTTGTGCTTCATTTGTTTTTTTCTTATTTTTAATCGCGAAAATCAAACCCAAACTTATGTTTTTACGCGCCTGTATTATTGGGATCAGTATACTGGTCCTGCTATCTGGTACAGAGGCTCAATCTCTTTTTGAAGGACAGTTGGTATATCGGTTTACGGATTATGAACCATCCCTGGCAGCTGCCCCTGAATACTTACGGGAAGCCTTACAGAAGCAGATGGACTCACCGATATCGGTGGTTGTTCAAAATGGCAAACTGGGCTTTTCCAATAATTCGCCCGATAGGGCTGGCAGTGCAAGGGTGGTGCAAGATGCTGCTGCAAATAAAGCCTTTAGCTTGTATTATAAAGATAGCTTAATGGTGTATGATACAGTGGCCAATTGGGAAGCGGTCACTTGGATGAAGGCTATGAAGGGTGTGTACGAAAGTAGTATAGCTGAAGATTCAGTAGGAGGATTTGGGCAAAATATTTTGGGCTTTAATTGCAGGTACGCAAGATACCTATGCAAAAATGGAGATACCTTACATTTTTACCTGACCAACGACCTCAAAATCTCTGTCCCTGACTTACCAACTATAACAGGGTATCGATTACTGGATACGCTTACTCTAGTGCAGGTACATCGGACTTCTAATGGGGAACGGTTGTACACTTATGGAATAGACACGGTATACAATGAGGTGCTAAACCCTGAGTTGCTGTCGACAGCAATTCCTGACGGTGCTATTAGTCGGGAAGCTTATAAGCAGTTAAGAGTTGACAAGCCATCAATACAGGTGCGTGAAACGGTGAAACAGGATGCCTATATTCAGCTTAAACGCTCCATGATCGGAGCCTTTAGTAAGGACTGGGTGCAAAATATTGAAGGCTGGGAGCGACAGGGCATTATTTCAGGCGAAGCCGCCGCCGATTTACGCAAAGAGGTCGCAGCCGTGCCTTTGGATGAAGAAAGCCGTCTTCGGGGGACTGTAAAAAGAGACCGTTTTAAGGTGTTGGTGCAGGCTTGGATGTTGCAGCGCATGCTGGGGACCGAGCATACCCGGCAGATGATTGTGAGCAACCTGCAGCGCACTGGTTGTTACAACATAATGCCCGAGCTAGAAGATATGGGCAAGGCTTTTGTCCGAAAGGAGCTATCGCTTTCGGATTACTTATTGGGGCTTCCTGAACTTCACGAACTGCCCCGGCAGGGAGAGTGGATTGATGAAATTGAGGGTGTTGATGTAATGTGGCAGGTCTTTCACGCTTTACTACCTGAGGTGTCAGATGCGCTGAAGATAGATCTGACGGTATTGGACGACAAGTTAATCTATATTATCCGGGTAGGGACCCATTCTTACGCAATTACCTTTCGTGAGCTAACCGAGCCTGGCGTTTTCCGAACTCCACAGGATAAGGGTACGGGAAATTTGTTGCTTAATCACCGATTTTACAACGGAATCATCCGGGAGGCCCGGCAAATAGCTGCCGATTTGGGCTTAAACAAGTCAATTGAGTTAGGTAATTTCTACGATTGCTTCTTCACCTCTCATGAACAGCGCAACTATGAATGGCTAATCGCACAAGCACCGGAGTTGGCGCTTTTTGAACATCCTTACTTTTTGAAGGTATACGCCACGGAGGAAGATCGGGATAAAGTATGCAGCATCCCAATCTCTTTCCCAGTCAATAGCGAGTTTGAAAGTCAACAGGCCACGCTCTCCAGGTTGGGTACCACCTCACCGTTCACTAAACAATACTATACCACTGAAGCAAAGCGGGCTTTTCTCGATTATATTTGGGAAGAACGCGTGAGCTTGGGCCTGAGTAAGCCAATGCTTTCCGCAGCGGAAGAAACCTTAATGAACCAACTAATAAGCGATCCTGAGGATTTACTGAAGGTGATAGAAGGGATTTACTATGTCCAACCCCGCTCAGATGAGCGGCTTTTTGAAGACTTGCAGGGAGACTTCAAAGAGCAGTTTCCAGAGATTTATCGTTTTCTCGGAGGCACTTTTGATGCTAAAAATCTACGTCCGGGGTCAACGTATGGGCAATTGATGTTGATGGAGAATGGGAGCCAAACCGTGGAAGTGCGCCCAGTTAGCCCATTCCTTACGAAGAACACTCAGGCTCTGCTGCGCGCTATTCAGCCTTTTCTTGCCAGTCAGCAAATGGGCATTTATATTTTGTTTGACCACTCTGTCCACCAGCCAACCTTTTTTCGCTTGACCTTCGAACAAAAGCGGAAATTTGAAAGGCTTTTGAAGGTCCGGCTGGTTAAGGCGTAAAATTAGAGCCCTACTCATAACTCAACTGCCCCGGATGAAAAGGAATCTTCCCTAAAACAGGGTCCACCAAACCGGCCCGGAGCATTTGTGAGCCTGCGCCTTCGAAGTACTCAATGCGGATTTCGTGTTTGCCTTTTTCCAGGATGATCTTGCCGTACTGCCAGAAGGCGCCGTGGTCGCCGTCATTGTCCACAACGAGCTGCCCGTCAATGTAGAGTTTGGAGCCATCGTCAGAGCGGGTGTAGAAGGTGTAGGTGTCTGTGGCAGGGAGGTTTACATAGCCTTCCAGGACGAGCCCGAAGTGGTCCGCCCTGGGTTGTGCTTCTGCTTCATTGACCGTTTGGACCACGCCCTCCCGTATGGGCGTCAGGCTGGAGAATTCGGGTAGGAGGGACCACTCGCCTTCGTAATAGCGGTATCTTAGGCCGGGCTCGTCGCCTTGTACCTTTCGGGCGGGTAGTGGCGCCATCTTTTTAAAGGTACGGCTTACGGTACGGCTGGCTTTTCCGCTTTCTGTATAGGCTTTGGCCTTTAGCGTGCCCGAGGCATTGAGGGTTAAAGGGGCGGAGTATTTTGCCGACTGTAAATCAGGTTCTGAACCATCAAGGGTGTAGTGAATGGCATGTGATTTTTCCAGAGCGCTTAGGCTTACACTGGTGGTCTCCCGGAAAACCAGTTCTTCTACCTCGAAGTGGGGGGCAGGTGGTTGTTGCAATTGACCCTGTGCCTTCTCATCGTCTTCGTTCTTGTCCATTTGGAAGGTATCGAAAAGGTGCCCATCATGGTCGAGGGCTTTAAAAACCAGATGGTGGCCGTAGATGGCGAACGTGCAATAGTGATGCTCGGCCTGCAGTTCCTGAGTGAACCAGGACCGGGTGGGATCAAAATCTTCGAGCCCGCCACCGGCACCACCTGAATTGATGTACACCACGCCGTCCTGTAGGTTGACTTGCTGTTCAAATATGGGCCAGGTGCGCTCGTAGAGGTGGGTGTGCCCAAACAGACAAAAATCCACCCCGTAGGTTTCGTACAGGGGCACGAGGTTCCGGGCCTCCGTACCGTAGGAGGAGGCGCCAATAGAGGTGTCGCCGTGGTCGTTTTCCTCAGTGGAGTAGGGCGGGTGGTGATGCACGGCTATCTTCCAGGTGGCTGTGGACTGCGCCAGGGCCCACTCCAGCCAATCGTACTGTTCCGAACCTTCGCTGACATCCTTATTGGTGTCAATCATGAAAAACTGAACGTTACCATACTGAAAAGTATAGTAATACTCAGGTTCCGGATTGACCATGTAATCGTAGTATAGCTGGGCATCCTGCTCGTGGTTGCCGAGCACTGTGTACATTGGGAAGCGGCTCATGGCTACATGCCCGTTCGGAAAAAAGTGCTCCGTCCAGTCCGATTTTTTGGTGCCGATATCCACGAGGTCGCCGGCGTGGATGATGAAGTGAGGGCGGTCTTCCCAAACCCGTTGCGCGATTTTGTTCCATGCCCAGGGCGTTCTGTCATTGTACTGGGAGTCACCGATCAGGGCAAAGAACACCGCATCTTCGTCGCCCACAGCCGTACGGAAGGTGTACACCGGGCTCTCTATGACGGTTCCTGACCGGGTAACACTTTTCACCCGGTAAAGGTATTTGGTAGCCGTTTTAAGATTGCCAAGTTTTACTTCATGGAGGTGCCGTTCTCCCTCAAGCGTCACGGTTTGGCTAAGATTGGGCATTTGGGCATTGAGCAGGGCTTCTCCGTATTCCACCGTGGTGCTGGCTTCAGCAGTCGTTTCCCAAAGGACATAAATGCTGTTTTGAGTGGCGAACTGCAGGTACGGTTCGACCAAAAAAGAATCTGCGGTTGACTGGGCGCTGAGCGCGTATGGCAGCGCCAGGAGGAAAAAAATGGAGAAGAAGCGTTGCATGGTTTCGTTTTGTTATCAATCAGCAAGAAAGGGAATAGGTGTTAAGGGGAGGTGAAATGGGGCTTAAGGTTTTGTGAAATCAAGGGCTGCCGGATTCGTGCTTTCTTTACCATTGCTTCTCAATGATTTCAGGCAGGCAGCTAAGCTACTTCAGAATCTCGACTTAACTGGCAGCCGGATCAGTAGCTTTATATAATCTTGAATTGATAACTGCTTAATTTTTTTTATTTAACAGGGTTGGGCTGTGGTGAATATCAAACCATGTAATGGGGGAGTGACCACTGAAAAGCGTACGGTTATCAATCTAAATATTATCTTTTGATTACATGCTTTCAAATAATCTTCTATATTTTTTCGATAGCTTGGCACCCAGTTGCTTTTCTTTTTCCGCTAAAGCATTCACTTTAGATTCAATAGCAGTTATTTCGCTTTTATATTTGTTAAAAACTGCTTTTGACGCCTTAAAAATATATTTCTCTCTCGTTTTCTCTCCCACTTGATTTTTGACTTCAGTGTCAAGAGCTTTAAAAAAGTGAGCGATGGAGTTGTATAAAACAATGCATTCATTTATGTGATTTACCAGTTCAGCATCTACTCCGTTGAAATCAATTATCTTATAAAACTCGGCAAGCATTTCATACTGCAAATATAATGGGTTCACTTGTTCTTCAAAATTACCAAATGCCTCATCAATCTTTTTTAGGTAGCGCCAAGCACTATATGTAGCTTCAGAATTAGGGCTAAGACCATACTCACTACTTAAGTCCCCAAAAGTTGGATTAAATTCTATATACCTCTCAGCAATTGTGAGCTCCTTTGAAGCTTGACGGATATCATCATTATGCTTTAAAATTATCGATATAGAACTAACTGTATTAAGAACAGACTGCTTTACTAAAACGCTATAATTGCCAAGTTCATTGGTCGTTGTCCTATACTCATGATTTCGTATTTTAATTGTTATATCTGCACCCGAAATTACATTTAAATTTTGATCTTTAATGTTGCCATATATGACAGATTGACCGTCATCTAGAAAAAGCCTTATTGTGAGTGTATTCCTTTCTGGAATGTCACTGACATTAAATTCTTTGTCTATAGCGGATTGGTATCCCTCTGCACTGACAGTAATGTGAATTTTTTGACCCGGCTTTACTTTAAAAATAGATACGCCGTTAGGCTCCGTGCTTTTAAAATTGAAGTGACTTTCGCTTATAGTTATTTTCGCATTAAAAATGGGCTGTGCAGAAACTTCATCCAAAACCCTTATTGAAACAGGAACAACTTGCGATAATACTTGACCAGAAGCAAGCAGCAGAACGCCAATAAAAAAAGTAGATTTAAGGCGAATGTTTTTCATTTACTTAATGATTTAAGTAAGCCTATTTCGGCAAATCATTTGGTATCTACTTCAATGGGAAGTCTTACTTCGAAAGAATTATCTCCCATATATACTTTCGAAATAGATAAGGGTTCAGGTATCCCATCAACAGAGACCGTAATGGCGAATGACTCTCCATGTGCAATGTTGCAAGGGAAGCGAATTGAAGAGCCTGTTTTGGTAACATCGCTCTCATTGCAACTTGTTGATATGATATTATAGGACTCAATTTTCCTATTATTAATATCGAGTAGCTTAAGCTCAATGATATTCTGACTTTTATCTTGAAAATTTTGTTCGATTTTTTCAGAACCTGAGTCTTTCTTATCGGAATGAACACCACTTTTTCTCTTAAAAGTTTCCATTCCTTTGCGGACTGAGTCCTTACTTTCCAATTCTTGCTGATCCCTAGTGTTCTGGCGAGAAGAAGTCCCCCCCGTCAATTCTGGAATTAACGTATACAAGAAATACGTAAGCAATATTCCCAGTAAAATCCCGACAATATCGTACCTACCTTTTATATGAGTCTCCTTTAACCCTTTATTGTTCTCTTCGTTAGTCTCCATTCACCTATTGAACTTAAATTTAGTTTCAAAATAAATCCATGACTCCGAAGGTAGATGATGGCTGGGCAAAGATTTCTTGGGGTGCTTATAAAAGTGTTGACAACCTTCAGAAAAGCTAAAATGGATATAGCTTTCGTTAGGAACCGCTGTATAATCAATATCTAAAGAGTATGTTTGTTTTTTTCCAAAGCTTACTCCTGAGTTTAACCTTGGGTCGTATCTTACTCCATGAATTTCGAGTCCAAAATCGCTTGAGGGGGATTTTTTTAAATACAACAAATTTTTCTGCATTAAATCTCTCAGATATTTTCCCGACTGGTTTGGAGATGGGAGCAACCACAAAACAACATTGCCATATTCATATTCTTGAATATGAATTTCATCGACTTGCAAAACCTGGTTATATTCATTTGAATAATGAGTAAATGGAGGATTAACATGAGACCTTAAATCAAGTTGGGATTCCAACTCTTGAATTTGCGTTTTTAATTGCGTATTTTCTTCCAAAAGAGCCTGGTTTGGAATACTCGGTGGAACGTTCACACTAGACACCCTGCCCTGAAAAGAGTTAATATTAAAGTACTTATTGACAGACATTAAGTCTGAGATGTGCTTTAAAATGTCGTCATACTTAGAACCTTCTACTATAGTATAACAGTTCGTAGTTTGTGTTGTAATATAGGTTGTAGGGAAAACTTTTGTAAGCTTATCTATCATACTCGTGTGTCTATAGGAGGGCTTTTGCCGTAGATCTTCTAATGTTTCCCTTTTTGACTTAGTTAAGGTATAATCGTAAACGTCAACAATTTCTGGATTTATTTTACCTGATTTTAAGTCTTCTTCGAGTTTGTTTTTCAACGCATAACAAGGAGCACACCAATGAGCAGAAATAATAAATAAAGAAATTTTACCAGGCTTCGCATATTTAGAAAACCCATACGTATAATCCGCTGCATCTGGAATTGATTTAATGTAACGATACTTTTTGTTCTTCAAGTTTGATGGCGTACCCACTAATTTAGGAGCATATCCGAAAGTAGCTACCTCTAAATTTCGCTTCTCTTTTTTCAAGCGAATGTAATTTAAAGCCGCTAAAATTGTAACGCTAATGGATAAGGTTATTACCAGCAGTTTTAAGAGTTTACTTTTCATATGAGAGTTCTTTAGTGTATGTTTGGAGGTGCACTCTAGCTACCAATCAAAGGTTGTAAACAGTGGCATCATGAAAAATAGCTTATTTGACTTACCAAACGCCCATTTTTTATTTAGCCCTGACCATAGCCCTTTTATCATTAACTCTCTTTTGCTCCAAACATACACTTACACTTCGTGATTTCTTTTCTATAAAAAAATATTTACACTTAAAGCCTTTGATTTGCCCCCTTTCACTAGGGGCACTTCATACCTTAGGGATTTACTAGGTTTTCCCTAAGAAACTTATGACCTTATACTAGGACGCACTCCTTGAGGTTTGTCTCCATCACATTCTACCCCTGGGTCTCCGCACGGCTGTATCGGCGTGGTACCAAGGTATTGCTTTAGAGGCTCGTCTAACCCCCAGTAAATGGTAGTCAATTTGCCTTGGATCGATTGACAAGCCTGTTCACCATTGAAATAAAATCTCTGCTTTACATAACTTTTGGCATTTGTCACTTGATTAGTTTTTTGCCGCATTTCTCTGTAGTCAGATTCCTGCAAATCTATTGTAGTTGGATTTTCGATGGGCAAACCATAACAATAATATGCAGGATTGTAAAGCATATATGAATATTGACTGTCAATATACCAAGTGCCTTTATATTCTGGCTTTCGATTGTCCAATGGTCGAACATACAAGCGGTCATTTTGAGAAGAAATCTGTAAATTGGCTAGATCGCAATACTGAAGCCATTTCTCGTGATTAAAAGTCAAGAGGTCTTTGACAGAGTGGACAGGAGTTGAAGTCTTATCGTTGTAGTCATTGATAGCATTTTTCATCTTAGTATCGGTATAGTATCCCTCCCCATTTAAAGCCTTGCTGTCAAGGTTAGGCTTAATTCCAAACTCATAATGATCCTTATATTTAAGACTGACCTTTTTAAACTCCTCATTTTTGCTAATTTTCCCTCTGTCAATAAGAGTACCGAGCGCTTCATTGATGATTTTGTCTGGAGAACTATTGGACCTGAGAAGTGGATTGAAGGCGCTGTTAACTCCTTGATCGACCCCCAACGGAAATAGGAATCCAGCAAGTTTAGGTTGAATTTCAGGAATCAGGAGCGTAGGCGAGAAGTAAATACCTGCACTCATCAAGGAAGTATTTTTTAAAAAATTTCTTCTTTTCATTGAAAGCTAGGTTTAAGGTTTAAGTACAAACACACTTATAACATTGCAGTATCTAGTTTGGTTTCTGGATGCCAACCGAAATTTTAAATAAATGACCTTTCGCAGGCAAAAGGTCGGTTATTTAACAGCTTTTATCATATGAAAAAGGGTTATTACGTTCTGTTCCAAATCTCGTCAAATCACACCAACACCTCCCCAACCCGCACCCGCCACTTCGGAAATCCATCCACCAGCCCGGATTCACTGTTTTCATGGTTCACTTTGCTGAAAAGGAGGTCTTCATTCCGGGCGTGGTCCAGATAGACCCGGCGGCCGTTTTCGCGGATGAAGTTGATTTCCCGTTCAATCAGGCGGAACTTGTGGCTGAGTGAAGTACCAATGCGGTCCAGGCTCCAGATGTAGGTGGCGTGGCTATTGAGCAGCTCCCAGATGAAGTGATCCATGGTTTCTCCTTCCACGTGAAAGAGAAAGCCGAACTTGGGGCTTAGCGTAAACCGCAGCCCGGCACGTTGGCTTTGGAGCTGGCCAGACAAATACAGTAATTGCTTGCGGTTTCTGATTTTTTCGGACTCCAGCAGGTCTGAAAGTAAGTCCTTGTCGCTTTGGCGGATGGTGTTGCCCAGTTCTGCCTCGTCGAAGCCTTCGAAATACTCTTCGGGGGTGAAAAGACTCTTGTCTACCGTGATTTTTTTGGGCTTGAAAATGGCATCTTCGAGGCGCAGCTTCCGGACGGTGGCAATGAATTTGTCATTGATTTGGCTGATTTCCTTCGATTGGCACCGGATTTCAATGTGGTCCGCTTCATCCATCTCCAGATAACCGCGCACTTCGATCTTTTTCTTCCCCAGGGCTTTGGTAAAAAACGGCTTCACATGGTCAAATTCCGGCAGGATATTCGGGTTCTCAATAGGAATGGTCAGGGTTTGTTCCGGCAGTTCTTTTACCTGGTGCTCCACCTCTACATAGCCCATTTTGAAGACGGCTTTGTGCAGCGGATACTTAAAGTGCAGGTCAATGCGGGTCTTTTGCTCTTCCGGCTCCGAAAAATCCACCCATTCCTCATCCGCAGAGCGGGTTATGCGCCAGGTTTTGGGGACTTCCAGAATGGGCTGGAACAATTGCTTGTTGTAAATATTCATCAGAGGTTCCAGCGCCTCCCACTGCAAGGGGCTGAACAACAGGTTCCGGAAAGGAAACTTAGCCTTTTGCCTGGCAAAGGCAGCCCGCTGCCCTTCTGTGTCATAGTCCACGATTGCTACTTTCAGAAGAGACCGGCCGGCATCAAAGGAAAGCAGCTGGGCTTTCCAAAAGATTTCAGACCGCTCATTGAAATTGAAAGTCTCTTTTGGCGGGAAATTGGTATTTGCCCAGGGAATACGGGCGTCCTTGTTGTAGAAAACACCCTCATTGGTAATGCGAAGGATAATATGTTTTTCCGGTTTGCCCATTATTCAAATGTACTCAATCTCAGAACAAAAGTAATATAGCAACCAGTAGATTAGACATTTTGTTAGCTTTACAGTTCAAGTATAATTTATGAGACGGCGAGAAGTAGAGGATCTGCTAAAAGATATGGAGTCGGACCGCATTGAGCGTACAATAAGCTTTCGGGAAGACAAGCTTGGTCCGGCGGTGTGTGCATTTGCCAACGATCTGCCAGGATTTGGAAAGGCTGGCTACCTCTTGTTGGGCGTTAAGGACGATGGCCGTTTGGCTGGACTGACTATTGGTGATACGGAGTTACAAAAAATCGGCGATGTTCGCCAAAATGGTAATGTGCTACCCCCGCCACAATTAATGGTAAGCCCTGTTTTTCATTTTGATGAAGGAGATGTAGTTGTAGTCAAGGTTGATCCTGCCGATTTTCCACCCGTTCGTTACAAAGGTAGAGTCTACATCCGGGTTGGTCTCCGAAAAGGAGTAGCGACGGAGCAAGAAGAACGCCGTTTGATCGAAAAGCGGATTGCACATGCCCGCACCTTTGACGAACAACCCTGCCTGCAAAGTAGCATGGAGGACTTAAATATGGAATACTTTAAGCTGCGTTACCTCCCCACTGCCATTGATGCAGAAACTTTAGCGGCCAACCAAGGCGACAGCAAGGAACAACTCAGCTCTTTAGGGTTTTTCGATTTGCACCAAAACTGTTGTACCAATGCCGGGATATTGATGTTCGGGCGGGACCCCCGCGCTCACCTGCACGGCGCATATCTCCAATATATCCGATTCAACAGCAATGAAATGGATATGGGCGCTTTACGGGCTGAGAAAGAGTTTTCGGGTGCTCTGGTAGCTGTGCTAGAGCAAATATCTGACTTTGTAAAGGTTAACATTATAGAAGAACGGACAGTAGCTAAAGATGGATTTCAGCAGGAAAAAAAGGTGAATTATCCCCTATGGGCGCTACGTGAATTAGCCATGAACGCGGTCATGCACCGCAGTTATGAGTCCAACGCACCTATTTACATATACCATTTCACGGACCGGATTGAAATCATAAATCCAGGTAGCCTGTATGGTGAAGTACGGCCGGAGAATTTCCCGGGAGCCAGTGATTACCGCAATCCTGTTTTGGCAACCGCCATGAAGAACCTCAACTACGTGAACCGTTTCAATTTTGGCATTTTCAATGCGCAGAAACAGTTAGCAAAAAACGGCAATCCTCCTGCTGAATTCGATCTGAGCTTGCAAACCAAGTTCAAAGTGACGATATGGATCAATCAAAACTGGTAAGTCCAAAAAATTAGTGCTCACCCCTTCATCACCTCCTGCAACTTATACAGCAGCTCCACCCGGTTGTGCACGTCAAACTTACCGTACATGTTTTTCAGATGGAACTTCACCGTATTGATGCTGATAAAAAGGGCATCGGCTGTGGCTTGGGCATTTTTGCCCTTGTAGATGCACGAAAGGACTTCCTGCTCCCGGCGGCTCAGGGGGGCAGTCAGGGTATTGTTGATGCGCTCCAGGTCAAGTTCCGGTGCCAGGGTTTTGGTCCGTTGAGACCAGGCGATTTCTATCGTGGAGTACAGCTGCTCTCCGGTGAAGGGCTTGACGATGTAGCCCAAAGGAGCGGTCTCCTTTACTTTAGCCAGGGTGCCGGCATCTGCGTAGGAGGTCAGGAAAATAAACGGAATGGCATACTTTTCCCGTAGATAGGCAGCAATGTCCAGCCCGCTGATTTGATCTTCCAGGTTGATATCCAGCAAAACCAGCTGCGGGCGCTCCGACTCAATAAGCGTAAGGGCGGGGCCGCCCCGGTGCGCGATTCCGCAGACTTCATACCCATTGAGCTGACAAAGGTCGGCAATGTCCTCTGCAATGAGCGGCTCATCTTCCACAATCAATATCCGAAGTTGGTCTTGCATAGGCGATACAGGCTTTCGGTACGGCGTTTACAATATTGAAATGCCCGGTTCCAAATATACGGTTTCGGATGAAGTTGCCGGATTATAGCTGTGGAGGTCCTCGCCTGCTCCTGTTCACGGATCAGGGTGTCCACTTCCTGCCAGGTGTTCTCCAGTTCGGACAGTAGCATTTGCTCAAGGGTGTCGGGTGATAATTGCGGGTATTTCATGCTTTAGGGGGTTATAAAGTTCAGTACCTGCCGGCGCACGGTGTCACAGCGAAGGTTGTGCCCCAGCCCGCTCGTAATGATGGGCTTTACATGGGGCAGGGCGTTCAGAATAGCTTTGGTCTCCTGATGGGGCACGACAATATCTTTTTCATCGGCTACCAGTAGTGTATTAGGCGGACCAAGCTGTTGCAGATGCTCAATGAGGCAAAAGTAGCTCAGCGGCTTGCCAGTATATTTGGGGATCCATGCCCGGGTATCCGATAGTACGGTCTCAGATACGCCGAGGCAGCGGGCAAATTTGCTCATCAGGGCATCGCAATTGGAGAAGGTACTCATGAGCACAAATTTGCCGATACGGACTTTTCCTGCCTGCTCACTCGCACTGATCACCCCGGCCAGGCTCCCCATAGAGTGGGCCAGAACGGCATGCCAGTGCGCACGCGAACGAATGAGCTGCCCGGCACAGCGGATGTAGTCCGGTACTGACAGAAACCGCCCGGGCGATTGTCCGTGGCTGGGCGCATCCATCACCACAGCCTGATAGCCTGCCCGGCATAGTTCCTGTACGTAGGGTGCCCAGCGTGCGCCGTTGCTGCACCAGCCGTGGAGTAGCAATACAGCTGGGCCCTGCCCAAAGGTATAAGTATAAAACCGGTGCTTGCCACAGCGGTGCTCCTGCCGTTGTCCACTTTCGTAAAATGCCCGGTCGGCAGCCCTGACTGGCCGGCGGACCGCCACCGAAAGTGCGCCCATTGTCAGCCGGCAGCCGGCCTTGGAGTGCACCTGATGCACCGTATTGATGACCTGCCCCACCCGGTGGATGTAGGGCGGGAAAAAGCGGGCTGCCATAAGTTGGGTATTATCGATAGCTGGTGCTGAACCAGACTTCCCGACTGGCAGCAATTGATGAGCGGATAGAGATTTTGTCGTAGCTTTCATAGGATGGGTCGAATTAGATGTAGTGCGATTCTGCTGTTGGTCTTGAAATGCCCGAAAAAGCTCTGCCCGGATCCGCCGAGCCAGCCACCGCTAAGCTCCGCCCGCAGCGGTGCCCAGGCTTTGCAGATCAGCCGGGGCTCCAGGTAAAAGCCTTCGGCCCGGAACTCGGCCACTGCCCTCAGGGCGGCTGACCAGTTATAGTTGATTTGCAATTCAGTAACTATCAGCAGCGCAGTTTGAAAAATATGATCGATCTCGGTGGGCGCGTACTTTCCACTTTGGTGCGGAAAGACCTGCAGGAACTGCGCCACCAGCCTCAGGTGCCGTTCCGGGTGCTCAAAGGTCCAGAAGCGGTCCGCTCCTAAGGAGCAGAAGGTATACTGGTCGGGGGTGATTTCACCGGTCTCGCCGATGCGTTTACTGTCCACAAAAGCCGCTTCTCCCCAGAGATTCCACTCACCGGCCCAGGTGCCCAAATTCAGTGCACTGATCATCATAGGCTCGAAGTGGAGCTGCACCTGATAGGGGACCGGGCGGGTACTACTTGTCCGGAGCTGTATTTGGCTCAGCGGAATATCGTTGTTGCCATACAGCCAGCTGCCGCGAACCTGCACCCGCCCCACTTCCGTGGAAAGGCTGCCGCTGAGCAGGGGCAGGCGTTTTTGGTAATGCGACGCTGCGCCCTCATAGGCCATCGTGGCTTCACCACCCGGTACAGCCATGCGTTGGGGCAGATTTACCCAGCGGTTGTCTTCCAGATACAGGCGGGAGCGGTTATCGGGATGGAAAGCCCGCAGCATGAGCTCCGTACGCCCTTTGCTGTAGCGTGCTTCCAGCCCCCAAAGCCCCAGCCGCTCTTGTTCCGTGTCCAGCACATCGTAGTAGTCGTAGCGGTTGGCGAGATCCATGGCGCTGAATCCGGTGAGTGCGCCCCACTTGGCCGTTTGCTTGCCGGCTTTGAGGAAGTAATGCCCCTGACGGTAGTACACGTATGCCTCATTGGCCCACAGTCGGTTGCGGCGGCGCTCATCCGGATTAGCATTGGCGATCACTACGGTACGCCCTTTCCAGTAATTGCCGTAGTTCACTTCGCCTTCCAGCTCTGCCCGGGCTTCGCCCTGCCAGCGGTACAGGCCAGCGGGGTTCTGACCGGGATAGTACCGGCTTAGTACCCTGGCCTGACCGTGGAGCGTGGTGGACCAGTTGTTGTCGGCTTCCTGAGCAACGGTGGTCGCCGCAAATCCGGCAAAGCATACCCCCAGCAGGGTTTTAAGTATGTATTTCAGGTGCCTCACGGATTATCGGGTTTCCATCCAGGTCGTAGAAAACATCGCAGCATCCACGCCAGCATTGATCGCAAAGCCGCTGTACTGCACCTTTGTGGTATTGCCTGTCTGTACATTCTCCATTTTGATCTGATGTGCCCGGTGGTGCCCGCCTGAGCCGACCGGCCGGATATCTGTGGCGGTGTAGGTTTTCAGGTGTTCGCCTTTGTGCCCAAAAAAATGGGTTTGCGCCATCAGGTGCGTGGCTTTGTCAATCCACAATAGCCGTTTGCCGTATTGGGTACGCAGGCCTTCGCGGGGCAGCGCTTCGAGCTTGTAGGCTGGTCGGCCATTGATGGTTTCCTCTCCCAGCAGGGTGTACTGATAGTCGTCGATGGGTTCAGAAAGGTGCCCGGAGAGATCTTCGTAGGTGATCTCCGTGCCCATAAACCGGTCGGACTTTTTGCTGGGCGAAATGCGCTTGCTCATACGAAGGGCAGGCAGGTAAAGCCACTGCTCATCGTCTTTACGCTCCTGCTGAATCGTCAGCGTTGCCGTGCCGGCCACGTCCTGCGGGTCTGTAAATTCCAGCAGCAGGTTGTAGGTATAGTCGCCCTTGTCGGTGCGCAGGATGTACTGCTGCAGGGTGCGGGTCTGTTTTCTGCCCGACTTGCTAATATTGGTGTACGTCAGCTGCCCGGTGAGGTCCTGCACAGCGGTAGCCTTACGGTGGGCTTCCATGATAGCCGAAGCATCGGGCAGTACAGTTGTGGAAAAGAGGGTTACAACCAAAGTGAATGCCAAAATCATCGTATCGAATTTTTGGGGATTGAAAAATGAGTTTATGCTCGGAATGGAGAGGTTTGGGCGTTAGGCACAAACCCGACGCACGAGTATATGCCGACACGAAGTCATGTTTGGTCCCAAACTACTTCGTCGTCGGTTTATGCAAATTCGGGGGTAGCCAGTTGCCGCTCTTTTTGTGTAAGCAGGGCCGGGTACAGCACCATGGTGTTCAGAAATATGAGCAGCATAGACAAGGCCAGCAGCCAGCCAAAGTGCTGTACCGGCAGGAAGCCTGAAAACGACAGCACGCTAAAGCCGGCGATATTGGAAGCGGCATCGTAAGCAATGGCCTGCCCGGTGTGGAGGCTGTTATGCTTGATGGCTTCATCTGCCGGCATTTCCTCCCGGTCGCGGAAGTACCCAACGAGGTAGTGGACGGCAAAATCCACGCCTATGCCCACAATCATGGCGGTAAGCAGGGCAGTACTGATACCCAGCCGTATACCGATCACGCCCATCAGCCCGAAGACCATCAGCAGGGAAACGGTGATGGGCAGCAAGGCCATCAGGCTCTTGGGCAAGGACCGGAAGATGATCAGGCAGCTGAGAAAAACGATCAGCAGGGCCAGGATGATGTTCTGTACCTTCCCCTCCACGATGTAGGTGCCGAGGGCGATGCGGTGCATGACGTCTCCGCCAAAGGTCAGAGGGGTATTCCCTTCCGGGAAAAAGCGGGCCGCATCACGTTGTATATCTTCGTAAAGCGCCTGATGCACTTCGGGGTCTGAGGATTTCAGGAAGACCTGAATGCGGGCCTGATTATCGTCTTCGGAGCGGAGCGCAAAGACCTCGCCTGGAGTGGCTGACATCTCGTGGAGCATCAGGTACTGTGCAATTTCGGAGCTGCCGGGCAGGGCATCGGTTTCCCCGTTGAGGTTAGCGCTCAGGTGTTGCACCACATCCCGGTAGGAGTAGGTATGCCCGACCTCTTCGTAATCCATGAGGTAATCCTGAAAGCCGTTCAGGCTACGGAAAAAGGCTTCGTCTTTAATGCCGCCATAGGGCGTGGCATCCACCACGATATCCATGGTGCGTACTCCGCTGAGTTTGTCGTTGAAGGTCTCCGCCGCAATGCGCCCCTGATGGGATTTAGGGAAAAACTTCAGGTAGTCATCTCCGATTTTCACCTGCCCGATGAAGTAAACCGCACCGACAAGGAACAAAACATATGATGCAGCAACAGCACGCCGGTGCCCCTGTGCCATTTGCGTAAGCGAACGCAGGAAGCGCTGCAGCCTGGCTGATTGGTAAGCTTTGCCCGCTGGCGGCTTCAGCAGCGCACATACCGCCGGCAGGAAAGTCAGGCAAATGACCGTAGCCAGTAAAAAGCCAACCGAGCCGATAATACCAAACTCCCGCAGGGAGGTGATTTTGAAAATCAGAAGGCTGGCGGAACCCAGAGCTGATGTCAGCCCGGTAATTAGTATAGGCAATCCGATTTTTTTCAGGGTGGCTTCCGCCAAAGCAGGGCCGGTACTGTGCTGATCCGCCAGCCGGTAGTAGGCATTCATAAAGTGGATGGCGTAGGAAGAGGCCACTGCTACCATAATCACCGGCAATGCATTGGAGACCACGGTGACCGGCAGCCCGGCGTAGCCCATGAAACCCATCGTCCACAGTATGCTCATGATGACCATGCCCACCGGCAGCAGCACGCCGGGAAGCCGCCGGAAGGAGATGTAAAAGCCAATAAAGATCAGCACGATCGCAATGGGTATGAAGCGGCGGGAATCGCCACTGATCCCGCGCTGCACATCTTCCACAAGGACCGGTGCTCCGGTAATGTGAATGCGTTCCGGGCCCGCATAATGATCCGCGAGCTCCGAAACAGCATCATAGACCGTACCTCCCTCAAAGCCCTCTTCAAGGGCAGCTGCAATAACCGTGAGGGATTCGTCGGCACTAACCAGTCGGTCAAGGACCATTGCATTGCCTGCTATATCTGCTTTGAGTTGCTGCCAGGCCGCTTCATCAGCCGGCAGCTCATCCAAAAAGCCGCCGGTTTCCAGCCCCCATTCCCGCTGACTGACGTTGGAGAGGGTTGCCAGGCTTACGATTTCGTCAGAAAGCACATGGGGAACCTTCGCGAGCTCATTGGAGATATCGATGATCTTTTGGGCGGCCTCCGGTGTGTATATGGATTCGGTTTCAAGCCCGATCAGCACGATGCTGCGTTCTCCAAATGTTGCTTTGGCGGCTTCAATGCCCTGGTTGATGGGGTCATCGGCGGGCAGTTCACCGTCGAAGCTATTGCGGGTTTCCAGTTGTTTTAGCCCACCTGCCATTAGCAAGGTGGTGGCAAAAAGCGCCAGTAAAGTCGTTTTTGGGCGAGTGTAGCTCAACCGTAAGAGTGGATTGAAAAAATGCATGTTTTTTGGGTCTGTGTGGTTTGGTATCAGTATCGTCTGCAAGCTACAGGGATATGCACGGCGGGAAGCTACCCGTTCGGATAGTTTTCACCGGAGGGCGTGCAAGCTGAGGAGATATGCCCTATCTTCATGGGGTGATTTTGATTTCCCAACCCTCTATAACCTGGAAACTGACCTCCGATGAAAAAACAATTCCTTCTGATGCTTTGCCTCGCCATTGTATCTGTTCTGCACGCTCAGAAAAGCGAGGAACAGCTTGCTATTGACTCCTTATTGGATGTAGCCTGGGCAAAGGGCAGGTCTCAGCCCGGAGAGAGCCTTCGTATCCTTGGGGATATCGAAAGTTTGTATAAGGTAGACAGCAGCCGTTATAAAGAGGACGTGGTTTGGTATTACTACGGCATCTTCAACAAGAACCTGAACCGGTTTGAAGAAAGTGAGGCTTACTTCAACCGTTACGAGGCTTTTCATCGGGCTGCGAAACATCCCCGGCTGGTAGCTGCCGTCAATATGGCTAAGGCCAATTTGTATTCAGATATGGGGGATTTTGCCCGCAGTATGGAAGCCGTTATAGAAGCCTACCGCGCTTACGAGTCCGTACAGGATACCGCTGGCATGCTGCTTACCAGCAACAAGCTGGGCGCCCTGTACACTGAAGCCGACCGGATGGAGGACGCCATTGTCAAGTTAAGGGAAACCCTGGAAATGGCCCGGTTTTCTGGTAATCAGGTGCAGGAGCAAATCGCCTATACCAATCTGGGCGTCGCTTATGAGAACAAGGGAGATTTGGCCGCAGCCTACACCCACTACGAACGGGCTTACCAAATCAGCGAGGCGAAAGAAGGAGACTACGACAAAGTCCTCAACCGCTACAATATGGCGCATATTCTCACCCAAATGGACAAGTGGGAAGCTGCAGCCCCATACGCGGAAGCCTGCGCCCGGCTCGCCGATTCCATCAATGTGCCTGACCTGAGCGCTGCAAGCCGACGACTGCTGGCCGATTTCCTGATCGAGGAGGGACAATACGAGCGTGGCATCCGTATGCTGCTGCCGCAAACGGATTCTACTTACTCCATGGGGCTGAAAGACCGGGCTGAGGCTTACGAATTGCTGGTCAAAGCCTATCGGCAGACCGGAGACTACCGGCGTGGCTTCGAAGCGCTGGAGCAATTCAAAATGCTGAGCGACAGCGTTACGGGCATAGACCGGCTCAACCGCATTAATGAATTGTCTGCGCAGTACGAGACGGAAAAAAAGCAGCAGCAAATTGCTATGCTTGACCTGGAGAACCAAACCGCCAGAGCTGTCATCAGCCAGAAAAACCGGACGATCACGATTGGAGTTGTGGGGTTGGTGCTGATCACCGGGCTGAGTATCTTCCTCTATGGGCTGTACCGCAAGTACCGCCGTCAGCAGGAGCAACTGGCGGTTGCACTGGAGGAAAAGGAGTACCTCATCAAAGAAATCCACCACCGCGTGAAGAATAATCTGCAGATCATCTCCAGCCTTTTGCAATTGCAGGCCCGCTATATCGAGGAGCCCTCCGCTCTGGAAGCCCTGAGCGATGGGGAAAATCGGGTGCGATCTATGTCGATTATCCATCATCATCTGTATACAGGAGAAAACCTAAGCCAAGTCAACCTGCCGGAGTATGTTGCCAATCTTTGCAGCAACCTGGAGGCTTCCTACCGGCCCGGCGACAAAACCATTATGCTGCACCAGAAAGTGCCCAACCTGTTGCTGGATGTCTCTGTGATGATCCCTCTGGGCCTGATTCTCAATGAACTCCTGACTAATGCTTACAAGTATGCCTTTGAGGGATTACAAATGGGTAATATATGGGTCAACATTGAAGAAACGGGCGGACGCCTGCTCGTAGAGGTGAAGGATGATGGTGTGGGCATGCACCCGGAAACGGTTCAAAAAGGCTTCGGTTCCCGACTTATCCGGGCTTTTTTGCGGAAACTGGAAGCGGAAATGGAAAGCAGTCAGCCGGAGAAAGGCACCGCCATTCGGATTCTGATCCCCAATTATATCCAAAACAGTGCTTTGCAGCAAACGGGGTAATGTAGATTGAAACCTGGTCATTTAATTAATCCAACCGGTCTGTTTTCTGAAGAATTTAGCTATTTTTACACATGTAGTCCAACAAAAAACGCGCACAATCTAGAAGCAAACGTCAATCGGTATGAATCTCAGTTGGAAAAAAGGTATCTTCTCTTCGACCTACAAACTCTTCTCTGGAGAACAAGAAGCGGGTTACCTGAAGGAACGGACATGGAGCCGAAAAGCAGAAGGCGTGCTCAATGAAACAAAAGTCTCTTTTCGGAAAAAGGGTGTTTTCAGTAACAAAGTAGAAATTACTGATCCGGAGACCGGGGAAACGCTTGGGCAGATCGAAATGAGTACCTGGAAAAACAAAGCCAGCATCACCCTGGGCGAAAAAATGCTCAAATGGAGGTTTTCCAATAGCTGGAATACTAAATGGGAGTTGCTTGAGGATGGAAATCCAATCGTCAAATACAAAAGCCGCACCTTTAGCGGTGAGGCCGAATCGCAGATCGAAGATGAGTTAATGATGCTGACGGGGCTTTTTATTTTCAATCATTTCACCCAAATCCTGTTGACGATCACCACGGTCTGGACGCTCATAATCGCTTCAGGAAGTTAGTAGTCATCAATAGGTAACGGTAATTCATCTTCGTCCAAAAGATTGATCGACCTTCCTCTGATTTTTCCTGATTCCATCCTAAAAAGTTTAATAAATGGCTAAAACAAAATTAACTGATTTGTCCAAAGAGAAGTTGATGAAGAAAGCGAAAGGCCTGAAAACAATGATGAGCATTTCATTAGGGCTCGCCGTTGCGTTGGCTTTTGCCGTCATACGGGTCTACTTGAAAACCGGAGAACTGGACTGGGCGATCCTGACCATAGCGATTTGTACACTGGCTGTGCCGTTTACTTCCTATTCCGAATTGAAAGCGGTCCGGGAAGAGTTATTGGCGAGGGGCTGAGTCGGGAGCAATGTAAGGTAGTTGGTCTCAGGCGGCGGCCGTGCCATCGCCGCCTGAGTTGCCAATTTGATGCGTTTAGGTCTGCCTGTTACGGGAATTCAACTCCGTAGTAGGCTTTGACGAAGTTACGAGCCTCCGTTCGGTTATCCAGGAACGTATTGCAAGCCTCAATAGCCAGGTCAATGGCGGCCTGATCTGCAAAATTTCCGTTTGGCATTGGTGCCCCGGTCAAAGTTTCGTATTGTTCCGCGAACCAGTTGGGTACGGGCTGATAGGGCAAATCCGGAGCAGAGGCATAACCATTTTCGCGCATCCGCTCTACTAATTCAAACATGGTATTGACGGTAGATTCGTCAAAATCGGAAGTATTGGGGTTATCGCCCGGTTTTTTAGCGTCCGGGTGATTGAAGTACCGGTTATCAAGCTGGTCCTCCTGCGCCTCATCGGGATGGTGGAGGGTAAGGAACAGCCATGCCAGATTATCTCTGATGCCCCGGTTGGCAATGGATCCGGAATTATCAGCATCCAGAAAAGAGGTATAGTCGTGCATGATATACAGCGTTTGGAGTAAAATTTGGAGGATTTGGGCATTTTTAGACGGAGGGGTGATTTCGGAAACCAGGTAACTGATTTCCGCAGCTTCATTGAACCATTCAGCGCGCATATCTTTTCCATCGCTGCCTTTGAAAAGGCTTGCCCAACTGTACACCCGGCGGTCAACGGTGGTCATGGAAGAAGCATTGATTCCTCCGGCCGGTGGATTATCCGTAATGATTAACCGCCTGGCGTTTTGAGAAAGCATACTAAATACGGATTCAGAGACTGATTTTACAACTTCATTAGAGTGATTGACAGTGGTCAGCAGCAATCTGGCGGTGTTGGGATCATGGTTGACCTTGAATTGAAAATCGGGGTCATGCAGTAAAGTGAGGCGTTCCTGTATCAGGTTTTCCGGCACCTGAGCAGCCGACAGCTCCTGAGCGATATCTTCCAGAAGCGCCGGGTCATCAAATCCTTCGAAGGTAGGGTTCTCCAGAGAAGGCGAAACCGTCCACCCGCCAAGGAGCATTGAGTTGCTGATCTTGTCGGGCAGATCAGGAGCAGTAGGTTGATGGGGTGCCCATTTGCTCCAGATAGCGGGCCCGGTGGGAGCCGCGGTTTCTTCATCTTTAGTGCAGGAGGACAGGGTGGAAAGGCTTAGGATCAGCGCTATACAAGGGTAAAGCAAGTTTTTCATAGCTAATCGTTTTAGGTGTTAATAATAGTGGGGCAAGCCCTTTGATCATTAAAACAGACTCTTGTTTTTTTGATTATGTTCCTGCAGTTCAGAAGCTTAACGCATTTTTAAAACCTTCCTTAGCGTTTTCTTAATCTCCAGATGCATTGAAAGCGCTATATTAAGGGCAGAATATAAACTGTCTATGTTACGATTATTGCTCCCCTTACTGATCCTGAGCTTGCTCGGAGCTTGTACTCCAAATAGTGGCTCAGGCTTGTTGATGCCCACCACAAGCACTATTGAAGTAGACTCCGATGACACCCCGGATTCCATCCTTCTGAAAGCGGCCCATGTGGTGCCTACACCAAATCAGTACGCCGCCCTGCGCAATGAATTCATCGCCTTCATCCACTTCGGCCCCAATACCTTCACCCGGATGGAGTGGGGGACGGGCATGGAAGATCCACAGATTTTTGACCTCAAAAACCTGGATACCGACCAATGGTGCAGGGCTATGAAGGCAGCTGGCATGAAAAGAGTCATTTTTACCGCGAAGCACCACGATGGATTTTGTCTTTGGCAGACCCGGTACACCACTCATGGTATCATGTCTTCCCCTTTTGAAGATGGCAAGGGGGATGTGATGCAGGCCCTTTCGGAATCCTGTCGGAAATACGGGCTAGAGCTAGGTGTGTACCTGTCGCCGGCCGACCTTTATCAGATTGAGCATCCGGAAGGTTTGTATGGCAACCTGAGTAAGGCAACCGAGCGGGTGATTCCCCGGCCGGTACCGGGGCGGCCCTTTCAGGATACCACTACGTTCAGGTTTAAAGTGGACGACTACAACGAATATTTTCTCAATCAGCTTTTTGAGCTATTGACCGAGTACGGGCCTATCCATGAGGTATGGCTGGATGGCGCCCACCCGAAGCGTAAGGGCGGTCAGCAGTACGATTACCTGGCCTGGAAGGAACTAATTCAACAACTGGCACCGGAAGCCGTAGTCTTTGGCCGGCAGGATGTCCGCTGGTGCGGGAATGAAGCCGGAAAAACCCGTGATACGGAGTGGAACATTATACCCTACAAAGAAGATCCACGCCAAATGAACCACTTCAGCGACCTGACCGCAGAAGCCCTTGGGGAGCGGGAGCAGTTGACCAATGGGCGCTACCTGCACTACCAAATGGCAGAGACCAATACCTCCATCCGGGAGGGCTGGTTTTACCGGGATGATACGAAGCAGCGGGTGCGCAGCGCAGATGATGTGTACGATATGTACGAACGTTCCGTGGGCGGTAATTCCATCTTCCTGCTGAATATCCCCCCCAACCGGGAAGGGCGGTTTTCCGATGAAGATGTGGCCGTGCTTGAAGAGGTGGGGAAACGGATTCAGCAAACGTATGAAGTGGATCTCCTGGAGGGAGCTTCAGGTCCGGAAGAGGTATTGGATAATGACCCTGCAACTTTCCAGTTGCTTACCAAAGGCGATAGCGCCATTATCCTCGAAACCCCCGAACCCATAACCATCAATCGGTTCCGCATTCAGGAAGCGATTGCCACGCATAGCGAAAGAGTGGAGGCTCACGCCCTGTATGCCTGGCAGAATGGAAAATGGGAACACCTCGCAGCAGCCAGCAATATTGGTTATCAGCGCATTCTGCGGTTTCCGGAGGTGACTGCGCAGCGGTTTAAGCTTGTCGTATCGGCCTGGCGGCAGCCCCCGGCTATTGCGACGATTTCCGCTCATTACTACCGGCCCCGCCCGCCGCAGCTGGTTATCAGCAGAGACAGCAAGGGGCAAGTCCACATTCAGCCAAAGCCGCACGATTTTGAGTGGAAACCCCACGGGGAAGATGTAGCAGGCAACCTCAATCGTGGATATGTTATTCACTATACCACTGACGGGACCACGCCCGGTGAAAAAGCGATTCGGTATTCCTCGCCTTTTAGGCAACCTTCAGGGGTGGTGAAAGCACGTGCAATCGCAGCCCGCGAGCAGGGGAGTGTCGCTACTGCCGTGTTTGGACTGCTCAAAACAGATTGGACGGTCCTCCGCGCCGACAGTGAGAAAATTGGCTATGAAGCCTCCCTGGCTTTCGATGGCGACCCAAAAACTTCCTGGTGCCCGAAGCCTTCCCTTGAGCCCCACTATCTGACGATTGATCTGGGCCGTGTGCATACTCTGACTGGTTTTGCCTACACTCCGCCAGCCGACAAAAGCCTAAGCAAGTTGGAAGGCGGTCAGGTGGAGACCAGCCTCGACGGCAAGTACTTTATGCCGGGAGAAACTTTCCGGTTTGGGAACCTGATCAATGACCCGACTCAGCGGATGCGCCACTTCAAGGAACCTGTGAAAGCCCGGTACTTAACCCTCCGTGTGCATCAGGCAACTGATGGCGGGCGGGCGGCTTGTCTTGCGGAAATTGATGTCCTGACGGAGTAGTTTTATCTTTCGAATTAGTTCACGTTCCGCACCTAACGGCGCGGAGCCTCCGGGGTGTACCGTTGTTACCGACATGATGCCCCTATTGGGGCAGGGCTTTGGCATAGCATTGGGCCTACCGAATGCGAAGAGGGCTTTTCCGAATCGCTTTTTCTGCTTTTTGCGATGCACAGGAAAGCACTGGAAGTCCCGATAAGGACTATATGTAGGTAATCAAAAAGTGAAGCCGCTCTGCTCCGCGCCATAGGTGCGGAATGTGCAAAGCCTGGACCTTGAAGTTTAGCCTGTTCCGTTAGGTAGGGATAACAATCATGGGGGGGAGCCCCGTTGGGAGCTTCCGAGGAGTATCGAAAATCATCTACATTTGCCAAACTCTGCCAAAAGCACTACTTTACTCCTATGAAACCACTACTATCTTCATTGGCTGAAATACGACAACTGGCCAAATCAGGCGATTTAACTGCTGCTTTTAAAGCGTTGAGCCAGGCTGATGTCCCCGAACGACTGGAGGCCCACCGGGACACCATCGTTCATAACTTTTTTGCCAATGAGCAATCCTGGAAGGCGGGTACGGTTTCCGTAGAGGACTATAACGTGCAGCAAGCCCGGTCTGCCCGTGCGCTTTTTGATCTGATCGACCAGATTGGAGAAGGGCCAGCGGTGCGCAGGCGTCGAGGTAAGTGGATGTGGGCTGCGGCTGTTCTGCTGATCCTCCTGTTGCTCGGAAGCCTTTGGGCTTATAACCTGAAGACAGACAAAGAAGAACCCGCCGTGAAAGCTGTTACGCACGGTAACCAAAGCCCGGTAGTGACGGGTGATAATGCCACGCTGAACTTCCAAAACACCACTGTTCAGGACTCTTCAAGCCATCAGGAATGAAACGAACCTTACTATCCACTTTTACCCTGCTCATGGCCTTTTCTTTGTACTGTCAGGAAAGCACGGCAACCTACGGTGATCAAAGCCCGGTTGTTTTTGCTACGCAAAGCGCCCTGCGCTATCACAATGAAGTAGCCGTAAATGAGCCCATCCCCGAGGATCTCATTCCGCTGCTTGCCGGCCTACTGATCACCAACAAGGTAGACCAGGAAAAAAGCGATGAAGCGATTGCCGCCTGGATTTCAAGGTACAATCAGCTGGCCGAAGCGATCCGTAAATTAGGAGATACGCAACGGTCACAGCGGGCTATAACAGCACTTGAGCAAGGCGACTTTCTGGAAGTAGAGTCCTTGCTGGGCATATTCCCGGAGCAGGGGCAAGTCCGTTCCTATTTCCCGAATGCGTTCGGTAGTGCGGTTAGCACACAGGGTAACCAAAGCCCGGTGGTGTATGCCGAGGTAGCGGAAATATCCTACGTTATGAAAAAAGTGATCCACTACCACTTGCCGGAGCAGTTATCGGTGGAATTGCTGCGCGAGCTCAAGTTTTCAAGGCAAAAGAACAAGCAGCTCACTGGAGTCATCGAAATGAGGGATGAGGCGATTGCTCAGTGGGTCAACAAGTACCGGGAGGTGGAAAAACTGTTGGCCAATAGCCCGGACACGCTTACAGCAAGGGCACAGCAGTATTTTGCACAGGGTAAACTGGATAGCACCCTGCTGGTCCTCGGAGAACTGGAAGGCACTAAAAAGCAAGTAGCTAAAGGCTGCTATCTGCAGGCGCGGATTATGATGCTGCGGTTCAGCCCAGCTCACTTTGACTCCCTGAACGCCGAAATAGGCAAGCTGCTCCGGCAATCGGTTACCCTTCACGAAGAAGTGGAGGTGATGCTGCATTATGGGCGTTTTCTGGCAGAGAGCGTCAACGACTACTACAACGCCAACCTTATCCTCACCCGGACCAAGCGAATCGCTAAGGATACCTTAACGTTGCTGCAAATAGAGAGCGAACTGGGCTTTGTACAGGGCGGTTTGCAAAACATAAGCGGTATGGAATCCCATGCCCAGGAAGCCCTCCGGCTTTGTGATGCCTACCACGATCAGCGGGATACCATCTTGCTAGGTGTGAGGAACCAAGCTTACGGTTTTTTGGCTAACGCCTATTTCCAAAAAGGAGTGAATACCCAAGGCAGTCTTCAGGATCAGGCTGGCTTCAGCCAGGCGCAGGAGAAAATCCGCCTGGCCATCCACTATGACTCACTCTGCCTGGCTGTTCAGGACAGCCTGGACCAGCTCATGCAATCGCCGGCATTATGGCGCCTGCCCAACCGGTTTATTCTGTTGTCCAATCTGGCCTCACGGATCCCCACCGTGGAGCCCTTTGCAGAAGCCGATACCGTCTACCAGGAGGTCTTGGGCTACATGCGCGAAAATTACAGTCAAAGCCCGCTTAATCTGGCTTGGTACTATGCGCAGACCTTGCTTAAGTACGGGGGCTTCCTATTTACAGCCGGGCATTCGGAGCGGGCGGCCCAGGCTTATCAGGAAGCTGCTACATTGACACCTTATTTTCAGCCGGATCAAAATTTATCTTCTTACGGAGGCCTTCGAATGGTTTATTCCAGCCTGGTGGGCATTCTGCTGTTCAATCATCAGCCGGAACAAGCGCTTCAGGAAACCGACAGCCTTATTGCGCGCCTCGATGCTTATATTCGGACTGGCTTAAGTGATGGTGGCAATCTTAAGGCGGAGCTTCAACAGTTTGCCGCCTATACCGCATTCCGAAGTGGCCGATACTCCGAAGGCATAAGCCATGTCGAAGGTGCGCTAAGTTTACTGGAGGCACAACCTGCTCCCAGCGTACAGTTTTTACAGGGGTATCTTTCAGGCTTAAGCCTTACCGCTTACATTGGGGTACTGAACGCTGTAGGGGCAGCAGATGCAACGACCGCCTATGATTTATTAGACCGCAGCGCAGCTTTGGTAGACCGCACTAATGGTATGCATCCTCAGGCCCAGCTTTTAGTCCAAGGGCAATTGCGGACCATCGATATTTTCAGGGCATGTGTAGCCTTGAATTTTGGAGAGCTGTCGCGGGCTAAAGGTTATCTCAATGCGGTAAGCGCAGAGGTAGAGGGCTTGTTTTTTCAAAATCCTGCCAATTTCCAAACGATTATTTACCTCATGCGATTTACAGAAGCAGAATTAGAAGCGAGGCGAGGTTATCCGGAAGCTGCCATGAATATATTGTCGGCTGCAAATAAAGATTACTACCTCAATTCTCCTCAGGCCTATAGGCCAATGGTGGGGCATTATTACCTGCTTTCTCTTTCTGATCTATTAATTCTGAAAGAGGGGAGGAAAGAGGACCGGGCTGACTGGGCACAGGCACTTGATGAGATGATCAAGTCTTACCATTTGCCTTCCATGGAAATCCAGGTTTTTAATCAGTCGGGCAGCATGGTCTTAGACATCAATCGCCTGTACCGGAGCGAAGGCATGGCAGCTCTGGCTGGCTATTACCTTGGGCTTCCAAAAAAGAAACGCCCGGATGCAGCTGAAATTCGCTTTTTCCTAAAAGAGGCAGAGGCTTTGCTGCCGGAGACTTATAAAGACTACCGCACTCAAAAAGTTAGACAGCAATTACGGGAACTGAAGGCCTCCTGCAAATGTGGCCTGTAAAAACATCATAAACCAAGCTCAATGAAAAACTGGATTTTACCGCTTCTTGCCCTATTGACGGTGCTGTCTTCCTGCACGTCCACAAAACTTCCCCGCCCCATTTCGGGCGACTTTGCCCATATCGTCCTGTTCTGGATGGAAGGGCAGAGCGAGGCGGCCAAAGCTACCTTCCGCAAGGATATGGAGGATTTTATCAAATCTTCTGCTTACGCTCAAAGCATGCATATCGGTACGCCTGCCGGCACAGACCGGGCAGTGGTGGACAATTCCTATGACTTTTGCCTGATTGTGACGTTTGCCTCAAAAGCCGAGCATGATCAATACCAAACAGAGCAGGTGCACCTCGACTTTATTGAAAAGACGAAGGGTTTGTGGAGCAAACTGCAGATTTATGATTCGGTGAGATAACAACTGGCTTTTTTGATTAAGCCGTCAATCAGAATTTCACAGAATTGGTCAAGTCCTTTATCTGGCTATCAATAATTTACCTGTCTCGACGGACTGATGCTTAACCATTATTTTCCAGAAATAGATGCCTTCAGGTAAGTCATCTAGTCTTGCAACGGATGCTGTAGATCCGGAGCGCAACCGTTCACGCAGAACTTCTTTACCAACGGCATCCACTAATATCCATTCTGCGGTTTCATTGAAATGATTGGGATAGCTGCTCACTATGTTGATTTGAGCAGAGGCCGGGTTCGGGAAAATCCGGTAAGCCACTTCCTTAGGTTTTGAGTCATGGGTAGAAGTTGGCATGCATCCCGTTGAGCTTCCATATAACAAGCCCTCAACTGGGTCTGAATAGCAGGTCAGCTCGTCCCATACGAAAGGATCACTAACGTAAAAAAAGGATGGGCTGATAAACATTCTGCAGTTGGGGTTTACGCCACCGAAGCCCTCATAGAGTAGTATATTGTCCACCCACTCGTTGATATTTACCCGTCTGAGTGGTCCATCTTTTTCCGTCACTGTTACAGTTAAAGTGTCGATATCGTTACCTGTCCAGTACTTAGGCACTTCAATTTGCCACGATTCGCCCACATTCTTTTCAAAGTCCATTACAAGCTTGAAATCTGCTGAATCTCTGTCGTATCGGTAAATCTGATGCCCATCCTGGTGCACAATTAAGTTAGGGAGCGGGCTTGAGGTAGCCCACCAGTCCTGTTCAGGAATAATGGTGCAGTACTTACCCTGTATGATGGTATCTTCAGTCACTTTAGCTGTATAGGAAAATGGGTATCCCGGTGCACAGGGGAACCAGGCGGGCGAACATTGAACATAGCCTCCCCACTCAGCACCCAATGCACAAAAGGGGACTTGTCCAAGCACAGCCGATGAGATGAAGAAACTGAAGATTAGCAGGAGCGGTTTCATATTCAAATGGGGTTATAGCGGGAACAGGATTAGTGTTTCCATAGAGGTTTACAACAATAAACAATGTACATGTTTTTTACTTCCTTTACCAGTCATTTAATGTCTTTAGGTTTACAGAGCTTCTTTGCTAAGGGATTAGCACTAGTTTATACCCTACGCCCCGCACATTGGCAATCTTAACAGCGGGGTCGCCTTCGAGCTTCTTGCGCAGGCGGGAGACAAATACATCAAGGGTACGGCCTACATAGCTGTCTTCGTTGCCCCAAATGGTTTTGAGGAGGAGATCCCGTTCCAGTGTTTCATTAGCATGGTCATGTAGCAGCGCTAGCAGTTCGGCTTCTTTGGCGGTGAGGGAGGTGACTTGCCCGTCCATAGAGAGTTCCATTGCTGTTGGCGAAAAGCGGAAACTGCCGAGCGTACGGTGATCTGCTGTCCCGACAGTCGCTTTTGATCGCCTTTTGCTAAAGTAGAAGACAGTACCAGCCAATAGAAAGAAGAGAAAAGCCAGGGCAGCGTATTTATAATAGTTAGCGATAGGTGCAGCACCCTCAGCAGCCATTTCTATCCTGTCCTCCGGAAAGGTGAAGACCAGGTTGTAGCAATCCGTTGGCAACGCCCGCCCCTGACAGGGAATGAGGTTGCTGTTCGCTTCATCCCTGATTTCGTAGGCATAAACGATTTCAAGGGCATGGCAGGCTTCCACTTCCACAATATAGTCTTTGGGGAAAGCCCGGCCGGCAGTGACCTGTTCCACCAAAGTGGTAAGATGAGTGGGGTCGAGCGGAAATGCCGTTTCAAATGGCACTTTATACCGGTTGCCGACCTGTTGTACGGGCAATACTCTTGAAGTACTATCTCCAATGCTAAGCAGGAGCTCATGCCCAATGGCCCGCAGCGTGACCGCTATATGGCTATCCTCCTGCAGAAAGGCGGCATCTGTTCTGCTGGCCCGGCAAAACAGGGCAGGAATCAGCCCCAAAATTAAAATCCAGTACTTCGCGCTCATTGTTCAAAGCTATTGGTAAATCCCCACATTCGCACTGTTTTACAAGGGGTTTTACACTAATTTACAATCGAAACTGGCTACCAAGCCCCCTTTCCCGGTAGTTTTATGAAAAATAATCGACCAATGATGAAGCAACTGAAAAATGATTTCCCGGCCTTGATTTTAATGGGGCTTGTATTCCTTGGCGTGGCCTGCGGCCCGTCTTCAACACCTGCTGAAACCGAAACCGGCAGAGCGGTATTTACCCGTGCAGGCCAGAGTGCCGTTGCAAGTGGCAAGGGCTGTTCGGCTAGCTACGGTCTGGAGGATGCCTATTATGCAGCGCTTGGACAACAGAAACCCGAAGAAATGCAAGTTGGCGAGTATGTGCGCCGCATTTTCCAAGACAAAAATGGCGACCTTTGGTTTGGCACCAATCAGTTTGGCGTTTGCCGGTACGACGGGCAACAGCTCCTGTATTTTTCTACTGGGGATGGCCTCGGCGGTTCACAGGTGACGGGTATGATTGAGGACCAGCAAGGTCGGCTCTGGCTGACCACCAACGGAGGCGTTTCGGTCTACGATGGTGTGGCTTTTACCACATATACGATAGCGGATGGGCTGCCCAGTAATTGGGCATGGAGCATTCTGGAAGACCGAAGCGGTCGAATTTGGGTAGGTACGCTGGAGGGGCTTTGCCGGTTCGAAAAAGGTCGCTTTATCCCCGTTGCCCTGCCATCCTCCGATGCACCCAAGCCCTTGGAAACACTGGACGCTAACCGGGTCATGTGCATTGCCGAAGATGCTGCCGGGCAGCTATGGTTGGGCACGGATGGCAGCGGGCTATACCACTATGACGGTAATACATTCACTAATTATACCACAGCAGACGGACTAGCTGGAAATACCATATCAAGCATTGTACCGGATGAGAAAGGCGGGCTCTGGCTGGGCACGATGTTCAATGGCGTCAGCTATTATGCAGAAGGCAAGACCCAACTGCACTTCAAAGCGAATGACACCATTGGAGACAATGAAGCCTGGAAGGTATACCGGGACCATCAGGGCGAAATCTGGTTCAGCTCAGAGGGCTTCGGGCTGTACCGCTACGATGGCATCCGGCTACGGAATTACAACGAATTGGACGGGCTTGGTGTACAGGCTGTTCAGGAAGTATTTGAAGACCGCATCGGCCGCCTTTGGGTCGGTGGGGGCGGAGGGCTCTTCCGCCTGGATGGCGCCCGCTTCACCAATGTAAAAAAAGGCGGCCCCTGGGATAATTGTTAAGGCTACAAATTATGCATGAACAGGCCTCCTCCGGAAGGAAGGGGCCTGTTCTGCCTATTTTTTACTGAAAGTCCTCAAACCGCCATTGCTTTCCCTGGTAGTCGGTAAAGGAAACGATGCCATGCTCAAAATTAAAGTACACCTGGGATATGGGATTGGTATAATCATTCCAGATCACTTCTGTGAACGCCCGGTCAAATATTTCGATTTCCGGAATAGGTTCATTATTGAAAGAGGTAGGGTAGGACCGGGTGTCCACCTCATGCCGAAAGACGATTTGACTAGAGAAGTTGGGTGAATTAAGGAATGGCAGTGAAATTTCCATAATGTCCGCAACCGCCTCACTTTCGGGGTCTCCGTAGTAAGGCATAGCCCTCAGCCTGAGCCTGAACTGCATGCCGAGCGCAGTGGATACCAGATTGAAGGTCTTTATTTCTGTATTGAACTCGTAAACTACGGTATCTCCTTCCTCAAAGACATCGTATTTATAGTAGTTTGCGGCGCTGGACTCGAAAATGTCCTCCTCTTCAATACTAAAAAAGACTTCGGTTCCGAATGTGTCCACAAAAATAATCCCAGATTGATTCACGTAAGGGATTTGCGCAATACTTTCCGGCAATAAGCTATACGAACCGACATCGATGGTAGGAAGCCCTTCTGCTGGGTCTACATCGGTGCCATCGTCCAGATTGCAGCTGCTTAGGAAGGGCAGGGTGAACAAGGCTAACAGTAAGGTGATGGATATTGGAAATTTCATATGGTTTAGATTTTTTTACAAAGTGAAGCGGTTTTGAAGGCCTTGATTCATCAAGAACTAAACAAACACAGTTAGAATGAATAAGCCCTAATTTATTACTTTTTTTCTTTCTGATCTCCTTTTAGTGAAATCCCCTAAACACAATCCGGTTTTTAACCTTTTAAGTTTGCACCTAAACCAAAAATACGGCACTATGAAGTACGTACTTGTGATCCTGTCTACCCTGTTTTTCGCTTGCGGCGCTCCCACAGCGCCTGTTGATGCTGAAGCTACTGCCGATACGCCTGCTGCAACTGAAACGGAAGCACTTACCATTCACCCGATACTGCACGGCTCCCTGGTTTTAGAACAAGAAGGCGCCAAGGTTTTCGTCGATCCCTACGGCGGCCCGGAACTGTACAAGTCTTTTGGGCAACCCGATGTGGTGCTCATTACGCATCCACATGGCGACCACCTCAACGAAGAAACACTCAAGGGCATTGATCTAAGCAAAGCCGAGCTGATCGCTCCACAGGCCGTAGTGGACAAAATGAGCAGAGAGATCACCTTCACCAAAGTAACTGTAATGGGGAATGGCGAAACGCTCAGCACCAAAGGTATTGAGGTGAATGCAGTGCCCATGTACAACCTGCCGGAGACTGAAGAGTCCCGCCACCCCAAAGGCTGGGGCAATGGGTACGTGATTCAGATTGCCGGTCAACGCGTCTATATTTCAGGCGATACAGAAGACATTGACGAAATGCGAAAGCTGGAGAATATCGATATCGCTTTTGTTTGCATGAACCTGCCCTACACCATGAGCATTGAGCAGGCTGCCTCTGCGGTAGCTGACTTTAAGCCAAAGGTTGTCTATCCCTATCATTACCGCAACGGAGACGGTACTTTTAGCGATGTGGAGGAGTTCAAAGCCATGGTTAAGGAGACGGCTGCCGCAACGGAAGTTCGGCTGGCAAATTGGTACCCGGAGAAGGGGTAGTGCATATTGGAGATACCGCAGTTTGAGCATTTTCGACTTGAAGGAAGGCTGAGAATTGCTAACCGGGAAATACGTTTATGTTGTTTTTTTCCTAAATTTATCTAAATTCAATTCATTTACTATGCGAGCTCCACTCTTTTTTCCCGCTCTTCTACTTGTTTCTATTCTATTCACAAGCTGCCAAAAAGAGGAGCCACAACCGGATGATGGCTGTTTAACCACCTGCAATTTTTACTTTGGGCACGTTAGGAATGCGCTTACCGGAAGTTATGTGGACAGTGCCCGGGTTTATGCTATGTGGAGGGATGGCATTAACGTTATGTGGCAAGCCAGTGATACCGTTTATGTGCACGACAGTATTTACCAGTTAACGATTGAGCATGATGATGGATTTGAGGTTGATTCAGGGTTTGACCTCAAGCTATTTGCCTTGCACGATGACTATGTGACGGATGGGGTTGGGAATTCGAGGAACATTGATTTCGCCCCCGAACAGGCCGACCCGGAAGAAAAAGGTATCGCTGTTTATCCCAAAGCAACCCTAAAGGTTAATTTAGTTAACGATGAACCTATGGTTCCAGTCAATGCAAAGTTCATATATGCAAGCTATCCGAATTCCATAGGCACAGCTACCGTATTTCACGACCTGGAGCCAGACTCATTCGCGAATAGAACTTTGTATGCTACTATCCCCGGAGCGTATGAAGTGGAGGCAATTTTGGAAATACTCCAAAGCGGAGCTACCTCAGGAGGGCCGAGAAGAAAAGTCTTTCAGGTTCCCCCAGGAGATACAGCGGTATGGGATATTGAATTTTGACAACCGCTAATACAAATGCTTAATCTTCATTTTTGGCCCAGGGCAAAGCGCGGTATGGCAGCCCATGCAGCTGTCTACCATGTCCTTGAATAGCACCTCTGCTTCGGCGATGTCGGCCTTTTCCAAAGCTTTGAGGGTTTGGAGGTAAGACTGAGCATGTACCTTGTAGGTATCAGAAGCTGCTTTCTCTGGTTCAGTAGCGGAAGCGGTTAGGATTTTTTCATGATCTAGCTGGGAAACCGGCTGTTCTCCATTTTCAATGGCATTCTTCATCTGTGCGGCATCGTCGTACATGGCGCGCATCAGCAGGGCGAGCTCACTATCGCCATTGGGATTGATAGAGGAGGCGGTTAGTTTGGGCTCGGTGGTTTCGGGGGCGGCTTCACTGCTGCAGGAAAGGGCATAGAGTGCGATTGCCAAAAGGGAAGCAGATGCGATAAACCGGAAAGCAGATCGTTGCATAACTGATGTGGTATTGTTGTGCGCCAAAAATAACACCTTCGCGCAAAGAAACTGCCCCTTTCCGGAGTTTTCGGAAAGGGGCAGTGGTTGATTTTCGTCAAGGAGTCAGCATTCAATGCTAATCATGCCAGCAGTTAAAGTGCAAACCGCTTTCCTGCAGGCTGCTTGACCCGCCACTTTTGCCAGCGGGCATTTTGCCTTCCTGTATCAGGTCGATACGGGCCAGCAGGTCTTCGTAGTGAGCGGTGGTGGCTGCATCTTTGGCCTTGCCGCCCTGAGCTTCCAGCAGTTTTTCAATACTGGACAAGCTGGCGCGGGCCATTGCTTTTTGGTCACTGTAGTCGGCGTCCTCGCCGGACTCCATGAGCAATTCGCCCATTTGGTCAACGTAGAGGCGCTGCAGGTTGCGGCGGTAAGGGCCTACCGCATCGCCCTGCCGGACTTCCCGGAAGATGGCATCGCGGGTATCTTTGAAAAGGCTGCCCATGGTGTAAGCGTCCGTACCATTGAGCGCTTCGTTCTCCATCATTCGGTTCAGGCGCTTGCTGTCGAACAGGAGGTTGATGCCATAAGACTGCAAGCCCCGGATAAGGTCCACAATCACTGTAGAGCCTACACGGGAGATGATGTCCTTATCGATCATCCAGGATGGAGTAGTGAACAGTTGCCGGTCGAGGAAATCTACAGCGGCTTTCTGACGGTCCTTCGGAACGTGGGTGTACACCGGGCCTTCCTGATCGTAGGTCTTGTCGTATTCGTAAACACCACCTACGTTATTGCCTACATGGCCCACGTAGCGGCGGAACTGACCGGCGACCTGCTTGTACAGCTCTTCCAGGTCATCGTAGTCTTCCCCTTCGCGCTTGGTCCAGTCGATAAGCTGGGGCAGTATGCGCTGCAGGTTTTTAATACCCAGATCACTGGCTTTGACTGGCTCTCCACTGAGGTCCTCCGTCTGCGCGCTGGGGTCCACTACGCGCCACTGTTGCTGACCGAAACGGTAAACCGGATCATCTGCCCGCTCTTTGATCCAGTCATTGAGCGTAGCGCGTTCGTCTTCGGCGCTGTCACTTTCCGGAATGAGCTTGTAGCCGTAAATGATGGACCAGGTGTCGTAAGGGCCAATCGTCGGGAAGAGGCCCGCACCTTCATCTTCGGGCTGAGCTACGTAGTTGAAACGGGCGTAATCCATAATAGATGGTGCAACGCCCATGCGCTGCACAAAACCCGCTTTGCGCAGGGAATCTACCGGGTAGGCTACGCTTGAGCCCATATTGTGAGGCAGCCCCAGGGTGTGCCCAACTTCGTGCGCCGCCACAAAGCGGATCAGCTCGCCCATTAACTCATCTTCAAATTTCACGCTGCGGGCAGCCGGGTTGACGGCAGCCGTTTGGATGAGAAACCAGTTGCGGAGGAGGTTCATCACGTTGTGGTACCAGATGATATCGCTTTCCAGGATTTCGCCAGTGCGGGGATCGTGCACGTGCGGGCCCATGGCATTTTGAATCTCTGTAGAAACGTAGCGGATAACCGAATAGCGGACATCTTCCGGGCTCCATTCCGGGTCTTCCTCCTTGCTCGGTGGGTCTTTGGCAATGATGGCATTCTTAAAACCAGCGGCTTCAAAAGCGCTCTGCCAGTCTTCCACGCCCTGCTTGAGGTAAGGGCGCCATTTTTCCGGTGTGGCTGGATCGATGTAGTAAACGATAGGCTTTTTAGGCTCCACCAGTTCGCCCCGCTTGTAGGCTTCCATATCGGAAGGGTCGAGCCGCCAGCGGGTGATGTACCGCTTTCTGGCTGCCTTCTGCTCATCGGCGCTGTAGTCAATCTGGCTCAGGCTGAAATAGCTCACCCGGTCATCGTAGTAGCGGGGCTGCCAGGGCTCTTCCGGCAGTTCGATAAACGATTGGTTCATTTCAATGGAAAGCGTGCCGGTCAGCTGATTGTCTGGCAGGTCACTTCCTTTGAAGGTCAACACATGGCGTACTTCAACATTGGACGGGTAGGCTTTCAAATGCTTGATGAAGCTGCGGCCGCCATCGAGCCCTTTAATGCCAAAGTTTTTCCGCTGACTGTCCGAAAGCGGGCCCAGCATAGGCACATCTTCTACAAAGAACTTCCCAACCTCCAGGACCACTGCCGTGGAATCCGGGTTGTAGGTCTCAATTTTGAAGCGCTCTATAATGGGTTCGAAGTTGTTGTTCTTCACCGACTCGTAGATCGGGTCTTCGAAGCTGGCCACGCTGTTGTAGGAAACCGAGCGCAACAGGATGTGATCGTCCTGCTGTTCCCAGCGGATGACCTGCTGTGGGCGGGACTTCATGCCTGCCCCGCCAAAATTGAGCCCTTTCACGTGCCCGGAAATCCGGCTGACCACCAGGATTTCCTTACTGAGCAGCTCCGTCGGGATTTCAAAGTAGTACTTGTCTTCCACTTTGTGCGTGGTGAAAAGCCCCTCATCCGTGATGGCTTCATCCGTGATAATGTCGTCGTAGCTTTTGTCCTTGTCTTTGTCTTTTTTCTTGTCCTCTTCCTTGGTTTCGGTGGCTTCCGCCGAAGCTTCTGATGTTTTTTGCGAAGTCGCGCAGGCACTGAAGAGAAAAAGCAGCATCAGGCTAAAAGCGAGAATGTTTAATTGCTTCATACGTCTTTAATAGTTACACAATTTGATTAGTGTTTGGCTCAGGGTTTGTGCCTAAAGATAGGAATGAAAATGGAAATGAGTACTCCTGACCACGCTCTATACTGACGATTAAGTGGTTTGCCACAGCAAACCTACTCAATGCTTGCCCGTGTCCCGTCGCCTTTGGGCTTTGACCACCTTAAAGGCAGGAGG
>NZ_JALEGS010000044.1 GCF_022763345.1 Phaeodactylibacter sp. | reverse complement strand
CCGAGCAACGCCTCTCTTGCGAAGCGAGTGCAAATGTAAAACGCTTTTCCCGTTCCCGCAAGCAACTTCTCTTTTTTTCTTAATCGGGGAAAGTCAGTCCCGGAGGCTTTGTTTGGCAGCAAGATTATTTGCCCGTGTAAATGCCTAGCTCTACGTGGGGTTACATGACTGTATTTTGCTCAGTTGCAAAAAGAGTGCTGTAAATTTTTTTCTGCCAGTCAGCGGTACACCTTAATATATGAATGGACAGATTTATCGATTAGTGATCCAAAGTATGCAGGTGGTTTCTCCGAATAGAACACTTTGATGGATGGAGACCTTGCTCTACAGGCGGGCTTATACCTCCGCCAGGTACTCATGCACAAACTTAATGGCCATAGCCCCCTCTCCTACTGCAGAGGCAACCCGGTTCATAGCTCCTGCACGCACATCGCCGGCAGCGAAGATACCAGGCACGCAAGTTTCCAGAAGGAAAGGCTCCCGGTCACGTTTCCAAACTTTGGCGAAAGCCGGATCCGCCATCAGGTCATTGCCCGTCTTTAGGTAGCCTTTCTCACTACGGATGATTTGCCCGTCTAGCCAATCGGTGTAAGGGCGGGCACCGATGAAGATGAATAAGGCGTCTGCAGGGACCTCATAGCTAGCTTGGTCTTCCATGTTTTCCAGCAGCAGCGTTTCGAGGTGACCATTACCCTTTGCCTGAAGTACTTGCCGGCGGCCGTGCACCTCTATATTAGGTATGGCATTGATTTGATCAATGAGGTAGGAAGACATGGTGGCGGTCAGGTCAGGCTTACGGATAAGGATGCGTACTGTTTTGGCAAACTGAGAAAGGTAGACCGCCCCCTGCCCGGCAGAGTTCCCTCCGCCAACGATGTAGACTTCTTTCTCCCGGCAGGCATTCGCCTCAGTCATTGCTGCACCATAATATATGCCTGCGCCTGTGAGGTCAGCTGCGCCCTCGGCGGGGAGCTTCCGGTAGTCGACGCCAGTGGTAATGACTACGGCCCGGGTATTGATGGTGGAGCCGTCTGCCAGGTGGATGGTTTTGTATTGCCCATCGGTGGAGATGCTGCTGACCTCCTGAGGGGATAAAAACTCCACGCCAAACCGGGTCGCCTGAGTGATGGCGCGCCGGGCAAGTTCGGAACCGCTTAGTCCTTTGGGGAACCCCAGGTAGTTCTCAATCCGGGAACTCGTGCCCGCCTGCCCGCCCGGTGCCCGGCGCTCGATGAGTAAGGTCTTCAGCCCTTCTGAGCCGCCGTAAACGGCAGCGGCTAAGCCGGATGGGCCAGCTCCGACGATGACTACATCGTAAAGGTCGGACTGTGCATTGGGGTGGAGGCCTATTTTGGCGGCAATCGCTTGTACCGTTGGATCGGCAATCGCACTGCCATCCTCAAAGAAAACCGCAGGCAGGGTCTTGGCTGGGATATCGTGCAAGTTGAGCAGTTCTTTTGCCTCCGGGCTCGTTTCTATGTCCAGCCATTGGTAGGGCAGCAGGTTGCCTGCCAGGAAATCCTTCACCTGATGGGACTTGGGGGAGTAGTTGTAGCCCACTACGCGAATGCCCCTGAATTTTGGCTTGAAGCCAACCTGCCACTCTTCAAGCAAATCGTTGAGGACGGGATAAAGCCGTTCCTTTGGCGGGTCCCAGGGTTTGAGAAAGTAGTAATCAAGCTGCACATCATTGATAGCTTTGATGGCTGCGTCCGTGTCGGAATAGGCGGTGAGTAGCACGCGCTTGGCTTCCGGGTATAACGGCCGGGCACGCTCCAAAAACTCCACCCCCAGCATTTCCGGCATCCGCTGATCAGAGATAAACAGGGCGACTTCCTCTCCTTTTTTCTTTAATTCCTCCAGCGCTTCAAGACCTTCATTAGCGCTGTCAGTGCTGATAATGCGATAGTCTTCCTTATATGCGTTGCGGAGATCGCGCTTCAGAGAGCGCAGTACCTGGGGGTCATCATCAACCGAGAATATTATGGGTTTGCTGTTGCTGGCCATTCGTTTAAGTTTAAGCAGTGGGGAAACAAAGCGTGAAAACGGTACGTCCGGGTTTTGAATCCAAGGTGATTTTGCCCTTATGGCGGTCTACTATTTTTTTGACGATATCGAGCCCCATTCCGGTCCCCTCCCCCATAGGCTTGGTGGTGAAAAAGGGTTCGAAAATCCGGGTTTGGTCTTCTTCAGGAATGCCGCTGCCGTTGTCCTCGATATCCACACAGACGTACTGACGATCGGGATAGGTGCGGACAATTAGCTGCCCACCGGGTGACATGGCATCAACGGCATTTACGATGAGGTTGGTCCAAATCTGGTTGAGCTCACCGGCAAAGCCCTGTACCGCAGGCGCCGACTGGCAGAAGTCTTGGACCAGTTCGATTTGCTTGCCTTTGAGCTGGTGCCTGAGCATGGTTAGAGTGCTTTTCAGGCCTTCGTGGATATCTACGGGTTCAAGAGCAAGGCCCCTATCCATGTGGGAGTAATCTTTAATGGAGCGAACGAGGCTGGAAATCCGATTAGAGGCTTCGTTGATTTCCTCTACGAGGCGTTCCAGGCTAAGCGTGCTTTCCAGCCACCAAAGGATAGAAGGCAGGGGCTGCTCGCCTACGATCTTCTCGACTCTGGACAACTCTTCTACCGTCATGCCAAAATCAGCGAAGGTTTCGGCAATGTCCTCAGCGCCTTCAACGCCGTGGTCTTCCAGCCAATCGAGCATATCGTCCAGGCGCTCTTCCCGCTCCATAAGGCTGAGAGACAAGGAAGGGGCTTCCTGAATTTTCCCAAACAATATAGTGTTGATCTGATCGGTCTGTCCGGGGGTAATGCCCATCGTCATGATCGCCTTGAATTTTTCCGGCGTGGAATGCACTTTTTGGTATAGCTCCTGCGCATTGCGGACCATGGCCGAGGCCGGGTTATTCAATTCGTGGGCCAGTCCGGCGGAGAGTTTCCCCAAGGCCATAAGTTTTTCGGTCTGGAAGCGCTGGGAAGTGAAATCCCGCACCCGGTCGCTCATTCGTGCCACGAGTGCCTGGGTAAGGGCGTAGCTGCGGTTGACCATTTCTGTAAAGTGCTGCCGGTGGAGCTCCAGCGTATATGTTGGTTGTAAGGCGATACCCTCTGCCTGGGTGTGGGTCATGCGGGAGAAGGGCAGGACTCCTGTGATGTAGCCGGTTTCAAAAACGCCCAGCTCCAGGGATTGCCCGCCGCGCGTGGCACGGATGACATACTGCCCGCTGACAATAATCTGCATGTGGTCCACGGCATCGCCTGGGCGGAATAAAGCTTCACCTTTTTTGTAAAGGTGGTACTCGGATGCATCGATCATCCACTGCAAGGCTTCCGGAGGTATTTCGGAGAAGGTATCAAAGGCCTGGATTTGCTGCAGCAGGTCTTTAGGTTTGGGTGCTATGGACATCAGGTTTTAAGGTTGTACTAATTATAGGTACATTGCGACCACAAAAATGGTTGCACCCTATGAGCCAGTCAAAAGAACTGGGCGAGAAGCCCATCGGTCCGCTGTTGCGGAAAATGGCAGTCCCGGCTTCCGTGGGCATGCTGGTTATGTCTATTTACTCCATTGTGGATACCATTTTCGTTGGGCTATGGGTAGGCACACTGGGCATTGCGGCCATTACGGTGGTGATGCCTATTATGTTCCTGATTTCCAGTATGGGTATGGCGATTGGCGTGGGGGGCAGTTCGATAATCTCACGGGCGCTGGGTGGGGATGACCATGACAAGGCCTGTAAAGTTTTTGGCAATATGGCCACCCTGACGCTATTACTGGTGGTCGTACTGGGTTTGGGGCTATCGTTTCTGCTCACGCCGGTGCTGGAACTTTTTGGAGCACAGGGCGATATTATGGAGCCAGCTAAATCCTATTTTACCATCGTATTGCTTAGTGTACCCGGGCTAGCGTTTGCCATGATGGGCAATAATGTGATGCGGGCAGAGGGAGCGCCGAATATGGCGATGTTTACGATGATGGTGCCGGCTGTGGCAAACCTGATTCTGGACCCGATTTTCATTGTGTGGCTGGACTGGGGCATCGAAGGGGCGGCATGGGCCACTACCCTGTCCTATTATGCGAGTGGCGGGTTTACGCTATGGTTTTTCCTTTCAGGACGGTCGGAGTTGACATTGTACCGCAGCAGTATGGCGCTCGACAGGACGCTTGTGCGAGATATTTTTAGTATTGGCATCGTCACTTTGGCACGGCAGGGCACCATAAGCCTGCTTACAATTGTGCTCAACCGTACGCTTTTCCAGTATGGCAATGAAGTGGCGGTGGCCATGTACGGCATTATCAACCGGGTGATGATGTTTGCGAATTTCCCGGTGCTTGGTATCACTCAGGGGTTTATGCCGATTGTGGGGTACAATTATGGGGCGGGTAAACCGGAGCGGGTGCGCAGCATTATCAATTACTCTATTCGGAGCGGCACGGTGATTTCCCTGGGATTGTTTGCGGGGATTCTGTTTTTTGCAGGCCCTATCGTGTCCATTTTCACCAATGACCCGGAGCTCATCAGCCAAACGCCCCGGGCGCTGATGCTCAGTTTTCTAGCGGTACCGCTGATTACAGCGCAGCTGGTCAGTTCCGCCTACTTCCAGGCGATTGGGAAAGCCTGGCCGGCATTAATACTCACGCTGACGAAGCAGGGATTTTTCCTGATCCCTTTTGTGCTCATCTTGCCCCACTTTTTCGGTTTGGATGGCGTGTGGTATGCCTTCCCGGTATCGGATGTGCTGGCCGTGGCAGTCACCTATGGCTATTTGCGGTATGAGTTAGGGAGGAAGGCGCCTTATGAAGTTGAAATTGCTCAGGCATCCGGTGGAGATTAGAACAGTCCTTGATACAGATCCGACATCTGTATTTCAAAAGCTCCGACCTGAAGATCCTGGTTTGTGTCATTGAAATCAGTACTTTTCCAGCGCTCCGTACCTGGCAGGCGCTCAAAAAGGGTCGCATAAGGGCGGTCCTGCTCCAGGTAGAGTATGTATTGCAGGGAGGCGATAGATTTGTACCCCTGCAACTTTTCCCCGAAATCACGATTGCGGCTTGATGGAGAAATCACCTCCGCTACCATCCAGGGGTTAGTATGGGCAGTCTTTCCCGGAGCATATTCATGGATGGAAGGTATTCCCTGTACTACGGAGACATCAGGTGCGTAAGCTTTCGTTTGGTGCTCAATGAATACATGTCGATTGCTACCATAACGCCGGTAATAGGTATTACCTTTTAAGCAAACGAAAAGTACACCAAGGAGATTAGCAACGAGTTGCTCGTGGTGGTCAGATGCTATACTCATAATAATGATTGAGCCATCTTCAAATTCGACCGGATACTCAACCTGTTGCAATACGTCGATGAAAGTAGCGTAATCAGCAGAGAACCGGTGCAATTCCGGGCCTAACTTTAGACGATCAGACAATGACAATGGAATGGATACGGCTGTGCTCATAATCTAAAAATAGCACTTTCCACTCAAAAAAACAACTGATGCCGGAACATTGCCCGATTGTGGTCTCCCCTAATTTTAACAACGGTGTTTACTTCGTTTTGAGGAGGCGCAGGGGGTTAGCACCTCCCACCTTTACTTTTTCACTACAGAGGAGGTATTTTAATACTTCACTTATCTTCACGACCAAAACAACACCATGCAGGAAGGCCTCAAACGCATCGCCACCATGGTTGTGCTCCGCCACGAAGACGCGTTTTTATTGCTCAAACGGAATAAAATGCCCAATGAAGGCATGTATGTGCCCGTGGGCGGGAAGGTAGAGCCCTACGAACGGCCCATTGATACTGCAGTGCGAGAGACGGCGGAAGAAACCGGTATTCAACTGACACGGGAGCAACTGACCTACGGCGGAGTGCTTACTGAGACCTCGCCGGTTCATTACAACTGGCTGTGTTTTATTTTCATCGCAGCTATCGAGTGGGTGCCGCCACCACCCTGTGATGAAGGCACCCTGCATTGGGTTCCGCGCAGTGGTTTGCTTGATGTCCCTACCCCTCCCACGGACTGGCAGATTTATGAATACCTCCTGAGCGGGCAGCCTTTTGCGCTGGACGCCCTGTACGACGCGGAACTCAACCTACTGGAAATGAGGGAGGAGATTTCCGGCAAGGTGGTCTTCCCTCAGAACCGGGATTCCAGGTAGTAAGGCAGCATCTTGCGCCAGGTCGGCCAGTCGTGCGGCATATCCGGGCCCCAGACATCAAGCTCATGGCTGATGCCCTTGGCGTGCAGGATGGCAGAAAAGCGGCGGGAGGCATCCGGGTTTTCCCAATCGCCCTGACCGGTAACAATATGAATGTGGTTGCTGCGGCGGATTTGCGTAAGCAGGCCGTGGTCCTCCATATTGGGAAGATACTGTACCGGCGAGTTGAAATACACATCCTGATCGTGGTACCCTTTGGTGTAAGTGCTCAGATCGTAATCGCCACTCATGCCGATGACACCGCTAAAGAGGTCTGGCCGGCGGAAGAACAGGTTGACGGAGTGCAAAGCTCCTAATGAAGCCCCGCAGGTGATGATAGGGGTGTCTTCGCTCGTTATGCTTTTGATGAATGGCACGACTTCCTCAAAGACATACGCATTGAACTGCTGATGCCGGATGGCCTTGTGGCGGGGGTGCATGTTGGGATTGAGCCAGCTTTCTGCGTTGATACTGTTGATGGAAAACACCTTCACTTTGCCCGCGTTGATGGGCCCGGCAATGGCGTCAATCAAGTGGAAGCGCTCGTACTCCAGGTAGTCGGCAGCAGCCGTTGGCAAAAGGAGCAGGGCAAAGCCATAGTGCCCGTAGACGGCTACTTCCATTTGTTTGTTGAGGCGGGGGCTGTGCCAGGAATGGATGTCTCTGTTCATCGTTGGTTTTTAATTTCGCGCAAAGATAGTGGATTGATGGATAAAGTAGGTCAGAAAGTATACCGAACTTAACACCTGAGGCTTGGTTACCCGCTATCGCAGCGAGTGCGTCGCCGAACAGCACCCTCCGAATATATGCAATACGAAGTGGTCACCTACTGGCGCTGACGGCCAGCACGGGGAACGATAAATGTCGGGTCGTTGATCCAGACATTCATCGTCTGGGGTCGTTGATCCAGACATTCATCGTCTGGAATCTTGGATTTGCGACATCGGCCACTGACGAAGCGTAGCTTGTCAGGGCAAGCGCAAACCACTTCCCAGCGTAAGTGCTGCCCCTCCTGCCTTTAAGTATAGTCTCCGGTGGCCAAAGCCCACAAGTGAGGAGACACGGGCAAGCATTGAGTAGGTTTG
>NZ_JALEGS010000043.1 GCF_022763345.1 Phaeodactylibacter sp. | reverse complement strand
GTATACGCATTACGAAGTGGTATGCTATTCCAGGGCATACCGCTTCAAGGCGTATATGCCGATATTGAGTGGGTTTGCCTCGGCAAACCACTTAATCTTCGGTATAAGTGTGGCGGTCACACAGGGAGCGCCGGTTTTTGTTGCTGCACGCGGTGATTCTTCAGTTGATTAATAATTTAAGGCTTAGTAGTTGTAATGTCAAGGGAGAGCGTGAAAAACATTGTTGTTTTTTGGGCTTGGGTGGGGGTGGTGGAGCGTTGGTTCTGGCTGGGTTGTAACATGCGACTTCTATGAAGTCGGGCTGCCATAAGGGCCCTGAGAAACTAGGATGTGACTTCTACGAAGTCGGGGCAAGATAAGGTTCCTGAGAGGTCAGGATGCGGCTCTACCTGTCTGCGCCGAATAGCATGGTGCTACGAAGTCATTCGACCGTTTTATACGGCTTATTAGGCAGGCTCCCCGTCCTTTGAGTAGCTGAAGGTGTCTGCGCCAGACTCCGGAGGAGGCGCTATAGGTTGTGCTATAAGATTGGGTACTGAAGATGTATTGGCAGAGCCTCACTTCACGGCTTTATCCACCCGCCAACTCCCCGATCAACCGGTCCAGCTTTTCTTCATCTTCGGTGTTCAGCGGAATACCAGCCAGCAAGTCCTCAAGGACGTACCTTCTCATTGCAGCAGCATCACCTTGTGATTGGACGGACAAGAAAGTTTGGACGGTCTCCAAATCCAGCTCTGTAAAGTCGGATAGTTCATCAGCCGTCCATTCCGGGAAACGGGTAGCGGTTTTGAGCAGGTTAAAAATACTATTTTTATGGATACCTTCTTTCCTGCCTTTTTGTAGACCTTTTTCCACACCTTCTTCTCTACCCATCTCCAATAATTGTTCTAACGTACTCATCACATTCGGTTTTGTCGTGAATTCAGTGTTTTCCAGTTCTTCCAGGAACCTCTTGGGGGAGCGCTCGGCTACGCCCAGAATATAAGTTATAATAGAAAGCACCTGATCGCTGTCTTCCGCCCCTTCAAAGATAACTTCAATATACTCAAAGATCAAGTCTGGCTTGTGCCGCAGCGCCATTGATAGTACAGTGGAGCGGAAATAGCTCAGGTCTAGCTTTAGCAGCTCCTCCGGTGGCAGGCGGTGCGCATCTTCAAATAAAAAACGAAAATCAGGCAGATAGGGTTTCAGGACTTCATAACCGGGGTGCCCCTTAAAGATTTCCCGGATGCGTTTAGGCTGCCATGTTGCTTTCCCATTATAAAACAGCAGGGGCAGCACGGGCTCCAATGGCTGCTTTTTAGCCTTCACTTGCTCGCGCAGCAGTAGGAAAATGTACAGCCCTATTTGTACCGCTACATGCTCGTCCGGCTCTGATTTGTGCTCAAATAGCAGGCAGAAATAAAAATGCTCCCCACTTCCGCCTTCCAACTGGCACCGGTATACGACATCAGCGCTGAACAGCTTCAAATTAGGGCGCAGGGACTGCACTTTCTGCTGCTGAAGCGTACTAAGGTCAGCAATAGCTGCAATTTTAGGATAGAAATACTCAAGATAGGCTTTTACCACCTCCGGGCGCTCATAGCCGACTTGAAAAAGCGGTCGTCTGGCTGATGGATATTTAGATTTTGGGGCATGGTACAGAGATTGCGAATTAAAAAAACAGAGACTCCTCAAATAAATTGCGCGAAAGAGAGATTACGTACAATAAGAGATGCTGTGCCAAGCTTCTTGCTTTAGCATAAAAGCTAAGCCACAACCAGCTGCTCAATCAACCGGTCCAGCTTTTCTTCATCTTCGGTGTTCAGCGGAATACCAGCCAGCAAGTCCTCAAGGACGTACTTTCTTAACGCAGCAGCATCACCCTGGGATTGGAGGGACAGGAAAGTTTGGACAGTCTCCAAATCCAGCTCTGTAAAGTCGGATAGTTCCTCTAAATTAAGAGTTGGGAAACGTATAGCAGTTTTGAGCAGATTGAAGATACTCTTTTTGTAGATACCTTTGTCCAGGCCTTCTCTGCGACCTCTCTCTAAAATTTGCTCTAACGTACTCATAACTTCTGGCTTTATAGTGAATGTTGTGTCTTTAATTTGCTTCAGGAATTCTGCTTCCGAACGCTCTGCCACTCCCAGGATATAGGTCGTCACTGCGATAATCTTTTCTTTCCCGTCCGTCCCTTCAAAGATAAGCTGAAGGTACTTGAATATCAAGTGCTGCCGGTGCCGGAAAGCCATCGACATCAGTACACTGCGGAAGTAGCTCAGGTCAAGCTGCAACAGCGCTGCCGGGCTAAGGCGCGTAGCGTCCTGAAATAGAAAACGGAAATCAGGGATGTAGGGTTCCAAAGCAGCGTAATGCGGATGCCCCTGAAACAGCTCGCCCAGCGTTTGCGGCATCCATTTCTCCTTGCCGTTATAAAAAATGAGGGGCAGCACAGGCTCCAGTTCCCTGTCCTGTTTTTTCACCATGCTGGATAAGAGTTCCATGATGTACAGCCCAACCTGCACGGCAACGTACTTATCGGGCTTGGACTTGTGCTCAAATAGCAAACAGAAATAGAAGTGGTCATCTGCCTCTCCCTGAAACCGGCAGCGGTAAATAACATCTGCTTCGAACCGTTTCAGGTTAGGGCGCAGACTGACACCGTTTTGCAGCTTCAGGCTCGCAAGATCTGCAATAGCTGCAATTTTAGGATAGAAATGCTCAAGATAAGCCTTGACCACATCCGGGTCGCTCATTGCTGACTTGAAAAAGCGGTCGTCCGGCTGATGGATATTTAGATTTTGGGGCATGGTACAGAGATTGCTTCAGCCCTAATATACATAAATTATTTTAAAAAATAACAGTTTTAAATAAATTAAACAGTTTTAAAATTCTGACCTTCCCACAGGAAAAGATCAGGCTGTACTTCCCAAATCCTACCCCGGAAAGTACAGCCTGTTTTGTTTACTCTCCTTTCACCAACTTTCGGGTGTACTGCTGCCCGTCCCGGCTAATCTGAAGCAGGTAAACCCCGCTTGCGGTGCGGCTCAGGTCGACTTGCTGCTGCCAGTCACGCTGTACCATTGCTGCGGTTTCCCAGACCAGCTTCCCGTCAAGGGTGAAAATACGTAGCTGATAGGTATCGGCTACGTTGGCTTCCAGGTAGAGATCGAGGGTGGTGCGGAAAGGGTTAGGCGTGGCGCGAACCTCCGCCAATCCCAGGTCGAGCGTGGTACTAACGATGGTAAGCGCTTCCGATTCGCGGGTACAGCCATTGGCATCGGTGATTTGCACGGTGTAGGTGCCGCTGGACTGTGGCGTGTAGGTAGCTGATGTAGCGCCACCTATGGGTTCCCCATCAAGGTACCACTGATAACTTTCAAAACCAGGTGCCGCAGACAGGTCATCGCCCTGCGTGGAAATGAGGTCATCAGGAAAGTCTGCTACGGTCACTTCGAAAGCAGCAGATACCAGGGAGTTACAATTACCCGCTTCGAATCCGGCTAATACAACATGGTAGATGCCTGGCTCAGTAGCCGACAGCGTCCCATTCAGCGTTTCCTGAAGGTAGGTGCTGTCGCGGTACCAGCGGTACAGGTAGCCGTCAGGCGTATCTCCTGCATTCAGTACAGCGGGGTCGTTTGGGCCACAGACGATCGCATCTCCGGAAATAGCGGGAGCAGGCGGCGATTGGTTGCAAGTCGCCTCCACCCTGTACAGACGGCCGTTGATCAGCTCTGCCAGATAAAGCTCCCCATCACTGTCCTGCCCGAAGGTGGCATACTCTCCTCCGGGACCGTCAAAGACTTCGGTGTTTACCCAGTTGCCGGCGAAGTCCTGCTCCAAAGTCCAAATTTTACCGGAGCAAAAATCTGCATAGACATACTTACCGTACAAGGCAGGAAACGCGCTCCCCCGGTAGACAAAGCCGCCGGTAACGGAGCAACCATCACTGCTGCCGGTATTGTAGGTGTGAATGGGGGGCGTATAGGCACTTTCGGGCTCACAGCCCCCGGTATTGTAAGCCTCAAAGCCTTCATAACAGCGCCAGCCATAGTTTTCTCCACCTTCGCTGTCGGCGGGCTGAAAGGTGATTTCCTCCCATTCGTTCTGGCCTACGTCGCCAATCCAGATGTCGCCGGTTTCCCGGTCGAAGCTAAAGCGCCAGGGGTTGCGCAGCCCGATCGCCCAGACTTCGTCGAGGGTGAAGTCGTCCTCCGCATAGGGATTGTCGGGGGGAATGGCGTAGGGGTCGCCATTGTCTACATCAATACGAAGCATCTTTCCAAGAAGCGATTGCCGGTTCTGGCTAAAATTTTGAGGATCACCACCGGAGCCACCATCGCCCATGGGGATGTACAGATAGCCATCGGGGCCGAAGGCCAAGTCGCCGGCGTTGTGGTTGCCATAAGGCTGCCCAATGTCGAGCAGGATGACTTCGCTGTTGGGGTCAGCGGTGTTCGGATTACCTGAATTTACCTGAAATCTGGCAATGCGGGTATCGCCGTCATTTGCGGTGTAGTTCACAAAAAAATAGCCGTTGTCAGCGTAATTGGGGTGGAAAGCCAGGCCCAGCAGCCCCCGCTCGCCATTAGCAGGGCCGACCCGGTCGTTGATATCCAGGAAAGGTTCGGGCACCAATTGCCCGTCCGCATCCAATATCCGGATACGGCCAGTACGTTCTACCACAAACAGGCGGTCATCACCGGCATTCGTAATGTCTGCGGGCTGCGACAAATCGTCATTGATCAATTCCAGATTGAAGATTGGCTGGGCGTGGAGGCCAAAGCTAATGACTACCAGCAATAAGAGAAGTAGAGTACGCATGGATGTTTTAATTTTGAAGGTACGAAAATACAACTGCCAGTGCAGCAGGTTGTTTTGAAAACTTCGGCTTTGTCTGTGCCCCGGCAATTGATTTTGATGGCGCTACCTGTACGGTAAACTTTGCCATGCCAGCCTTTAGTCCTAACTTTACCAGCAATAATACCGATAAGCAATGCTCAAGCAATTTCCGATCATTCTGTTTTTATTCGCTGCAGCTATTGGCCTACAGGCTCAGCCGGAGTACCCTAAGTCTAACCTTTACCTCTTCAAAGTCAATCAGGAGGACGATGGCAGCATCAGCTTTACTGAGCCCCGCTACCTGACCGCTTTTAACTCCGAGGGCTTCAACAACGACCCTTTCTTTTTTAGCAATACCGAGCTTTACATTTCTGTAAAGGAGCCGGGTGCAATACAGTCCGATCTTTACAAGCTTGACCTGGAAAACCAAACCAAGCTGCGTGTGACGGAAACACCTGAGCCGGAATTTGTACCTGCCCGTATGCCGGAGTACTACACCTTCTCCGCTATACGCACAGAAAAAGACGGACAGGATGATGTCTACCGCCTGTGGCAATTCCCTATTGATCAGCTGACTAACGGAAAGCCCGTCTTTAAATACCTCAACGGCATAAAAGATTACCTCTGGCTCAACAGCCGGGAAATCGCCATCTACAAGGAAGAAGACCCCACCACGCTTTCCATCGTCAATACCGCGAATGACGACATTCAGACCCTGGCCACCAACGTAGGCCCCTGCATGTTGCGCCTGCCCAATGGCAACCTCGCCTATGTACAAAAGAGCCGGTACGACGACTGGAAGATCATGGAAAAGAACCTCTACCGCCGACGGGAACCTGCCCGCACCCTCATTGAAACACTGCCCAATGCCGACCACTTTGCAGTTTTGCCCAGTGGTGCATTGATTATGGGCAAAGGCAGCAAGCTGTACCAGTACAATAAATTTACTGATGACAACTGGACAGAGGTAGCAGACCTGCGCTTTTACGAAATCCGGAATATCACCAAGGTCATTGTCAGCCCGGACTTCCAGGTGGTGATTGTAGCGGACTAAGTATGGACTATCAGGGGATTATTGAGGAGATTGCAGCGCTCGTCCGGCCAGAATTTGGCAAAGGCAAGGTGGCGGATTATATCCCGGCTTTGGCGAAGGTGCCCGCCAGCAAGTTTGGCATAGCGGTACGTACGCTTAGCGGAGACACTTTTCAGGTAGGGGATGCCGAGGAGGCTTTTTCCATACAGAGTATTTCCAAAGTTTTTGCGTTGGCGCAAGCCTACCCGATCTACGGGGAAGCGCTGTGGGAGCGCGTAGGCATGGAGCCTTCCGGCAATCCGTTCAACTCCCTGGTACAGCTGGAGTATGAAAAAGGGATTCCCCGCAACCCTTTCATCAATGCCGGGGCGCTGGTCATTACGGATATGCTGATCGAGCATTTCCCAAAACCCAAAACACAAATGCTGGACTTCATCCGGGAGCTTTCCGGGTCTGATGATGTGTACTATGATTATGAGGTGGCCCGGTCGGAGCGGGAGTTTGGGTTTACGAATGCCGCGCTGGTCAATTTCATGAAAAGCCATTACAACATCAAAGCGCCGGTGGAGCAGGTACTTGATGTCTACTTCCATCAGTGTTCGGTGGCGATGAATTGCCGGGAGCTGGCCAGTGCCTTTCTGCTGCTCGCCAATCACGGGGTGCACCCCCGCAATGGTCAGCGCATATTGACCAAAAGTCAGGCCAAGCGCATCAACGCCATTATGCTGACCTGTGGCTTTTACGATGAGGCCGGGGAGTTTGCATTTTGTGTAGGCCTGCCGGGCAAAAGTGGCGTGGGCGGCGGTATCGTAGCGGTCATTCCCAATGAGCTGGCCATAGCCGTATGGAGCCCTGAGCTAAACGAGCACGGCAACTCACAGGCGGGCATCAAGACCCTGGAGCTCTTCACAACGATGACCGAAATGTCTATTTTTTAAAACGCTTGCCTATGCCTGCCGCCCAAGTTTACGGAAAGTCTTTTATCATCACCGGTGCTGCAAGTGGCATTGGGCGACAGTTGGCTACTGGATTAGCACAGCAAGGCGCCCGTTTGCTGTTGGCAGACCTTAATATTGAGGCCCTGCAAGCTGCTTTTAGCGAAAGCGGTGACCTGTTGGTCCGGCAAATGGACGTCACTTCGGAGGCAGACTGGGCGAAATTGGTGGAGACGGCAGTGAAGGCTTTCGGGCAGCTTGACTATTGTGTGAACAACGCCGGGGTCATCCGTCCGGGTTTTCTACTGGACAGTACGCCGGAGCACATCCGCTACCATGTGGAGGTCAATGCGCTTGGGGTCATGTACGGCACCCACTTTTCGGCTAAGGTAATGGCCCGGCAGGGGCAGGGGCACATCATCAATATGGCTTCTCTGGCGAGTATCGCTCCGGTACAGGGGCTGAGCTTGTATTCCGGGTCGAAATTTGCAGTACGCGGCTTCAGCCTTGCTGCGGGGTATGAGCTGGAAGACAAGGGCGTCTGCGTCAGCCTGCTTTCGCCGGACCTGGTGCACACCAATATGCTGGATGTGCAGCTGCAATACCCCGAGGAAAGCGCACTGAGCTTTTCGGGCGGTGCCCAACCGCTTACTGTGGAAGAGGTGGAACGGGCTTTCTACCAGGTCTTACGCCAAAAACCGCGCGAATACTGCCTGCCCGCGAGCCGGGGGTGGCTGGCGAAAATCGGGAGCGCCTTTCCCGGCCTGGGAGCGAAAATTGGAAAGATTGTTAAGCAAAAAGGACTGAACCGAATCAAAAAGCGCTATCAAAAAAGCTAAAACCATGAGTAAAACCTGGAATTGGGGCATTATCGGCCCCGGAAAGATCGCCCATAAATTTGCACAGGACATTGCCAAACTGGACAATGCGCGCCTGAGTGCCGTAGCGAGCCGTTCTCAGGACCGGGCGGACCAATTTGCCCGACAGTATGGTGCATCCTACGCTTACGATAGCTACGAGGCCTTGCTGGAATGCCCCGAATTAGACGTTGTTTACATTGCTACTCCTCATAGTGAGCATTATCGCAATGCCATGGTGTGTATTGAGGCAGGGATTCCGGTACTCTGCGAGAAAGCATTCGCATTCAATGCCACCGAGGCAAGGGAAATGGCAGAACTGGCGCAGCGCAAAAAGGTTTTCCTTATGGAAGCCCTCTGGACCCGGTTTTTGCCGACCACTCAAAAGATACTGGAGCTCATTCAATCGGATGCCATCGGGCGGGTGGTTTCCGTGAAAGCTGATTTTGGCTTCAAGGCGGATTACAATCCTCAAAGCCGGCTGTTCAACCCGGAGCTGGCAGGTGGTGCACTGCTGGATATTGGCATCTATCCGGTCTTCATTGCCTACCTGATGATGGGGCGTCCAGAGCGCATTCAGGCCATTGCCCGCTTGGGGCAGACGGGGGTAGACGAAGAGCTGGGCATGCTGTTCCAAATGGCGGACGGGCGTATGGCCCACCTGCATGCCACCTTACTGGCGCATACCAAGACAGAAGCTTTCATCTATGGGGAGAAGGGGACCATTCACATGCATACCCGCTGGCATGAGCCCACGCACTTCAGCCTGATTGGAGAAGACCGGCGCCCGCAGAATTTCCACTTTGACTACGGCACCAACGGCTATTCCTACGAAGCACAGGAAGTGATGCGGTGCCTGAACGAAGGGCTAACCGAGAGCCCGCTCTGGCCCCTGAGCCACACCCTGGAACTCATGGAAACGCTGGACCGTATCCGGGCGGAGATTGGGCTGGTGTACCCGGGGGAACGTCAATAGTTGACCTCGAAGCTGCCATCGGTAAGGATGACCGCTTGCTGACCGCCGGTAGCTTCGAAGTTAAAAGTGCCTTCCAGCCTGCGCTGATCCTCATTGAGCAGGTCAATGGTAATCGTTCCTGATTCGGCGCTGAGGGTGTCGCCCTGAGAGGTGATGTAAGTAGCGCTAAACGATCCGGTGGGGTCGAGATCGTAGGTGCCAGGATCTGCATTTTCTGGAATCCGGAAACGAATCTGCCGGTCATTTTCACCCAGTGACTGTACCTGAATTTGCCCGTCGCTAAGGGTCGTGGTGATGGAATCGGAGGTCCAGGTTGCCCCATCAATAACAGCACGGAGACCGCTGCTAAAGATGGGCGGAAGGCTGTCGGTGTAGGGGACTTTAGTGAAAACCCCTTCCGTAATTTCAACACCACCGCTTTCCTGCGGGCGATAGCAGCGGGCTTCAAAACGGCCACTGATCCATTCCTGAGCGGTATCTACCTCAGTGATGCGCAGGAAGCCATCCCCATCAGCCGTATTGGATACGTAAGTGCGCGCGCCTCCCACAGAGGTGTACGTCAGGCCATCCGGGCTGCCGGGCAGGAAAGCTACGGTTTGGGGCTGTAAGTCGCCAATGGCAACCCCCATAACGATGGCGCGTTCATCCAGTGAGCTGCCACTAAGGGTGAGGGTGCCATCCACGTAAGCCGCCTCCAGCACATCAGCCTGCCAGGGGCTGCCGTCGATTGTGGCTTTCATCCTGCCATCGGGGTTCAGGGTGGGGCCTTCATCGCGGCATTGTGTGAACAGAAGCACAGAGAGCAGAACAGGCAAAAAACACTTCATGGGTTTTCTTTTACGATCCTGGAAAAATGGGGCTTACCTTTCTTTTTTAACCGGATTTTGAAAGCCATGTTCTGCCGGAAAGGTAATTGAGCCTAAGCAAAACGGAAGGAAAAAGCCGAAACACGAATAAGCAATGCTCGGGAAAGCTACAATCCAGACATGGGCCGGAATAGCGTAGCGCTAGCCGTGGGATGCAATTGGCAAGTGTCCCGGCAGATACATTTGGGATGGTTTGCTGCTCTATTGATCCAACCGGACCGGGGACGACCTGTTTTAACCTCAATATGGAAATTACAGGCAAGACTAACGAATACCTTCTCCTGGAGACGCTCCATGCGGACTACACCGGGCAGCTTGAAAGCCCCAGATCCCAGGCATTGTCTATTTTGTGGCCGCTGGATGATCAGACGATCCTGACTATTGATACGGTACGGCACCAGCCTGAGCCTCATCAACTGTTGTTTTTGACAGAATTTCATCGCGTCAAAGTAGAGCAGCTTGGGCAGGTGCGCCTGCTTCGGTTTAACCGGGCTTTTTACTGTATTATCGACCACGATACGGAGGTAGGCTGTAAAGGCATTTTGTTTTTTGGTGCAGAAGACCTGCCTACTGTTCGGATACCCGAAGCGGAACAACGTAAATTTGAGCTTCTGTGGGAAGTGTTCTTGACAGAAATGAAGTCATCCGATCATCTTCAGGTGGCTATGCTGCAGATGCTGCTCAAACGGATGCTGATTCTCTCCACCCGCTTGCACAAGGAGCAGCATCAGGCCGAGGCGATGGGCCAGGGCCAGTTTGATGTCATCCGGGAGTTCAATTTTTTGGTCGAAAAGCATTTTCGGCAAAAGCACAAAGTTGCAGACTATGCGGCGATGCTTTACAAATCACCTAAGACGCTTTCCAATTATTTTGCCCGCTACAATCAGGAAACGCCCCTCCATATGATCCAACACCGGATTTTACTGGAAGCGCACCGTTTGCTAGCCCATTCCACTCTGCCGGTAAATGAAATTGCAGACCAGCTCGGTTTTGCAGATGTGCAGGCGTTTAGCCGGTTCTTCCGCCGAAAAGAGGGATGTGCGCCTTCCCTATACCGGGAAAAAACGCGAACAGCGGGAAGAAATGCCAATCCGGCGGGAAATACTGCCTAACGTTTGCCTGCTTTACGCCTGCATCTTTGTATCGAACAATTGATCAAGTCATCCTAAAATCAAGATAACGATGCAAAATTTCCAAGTTCCTCAACGATCAGAAGTCAGTACCCAAAACCAAGCCATATTTGACCAACTGGAAAAGCAGGTCGGCTTTGTCCCTAATTTGTATGCCACGATGGCCCATTCTGATACAGCACTCGGAAACTACCTTCAACTTCAAAGTGGCAAAACTTCTCTTAGCAACAAGGAAAAAGAAGTGGTCAATTTGGCGGTAAGCCAGGTCAATGGCTGCCGGTACTGCCAGAGCGCCCATACGGCTATTGGCAAAATGAATGGCTTTACAGATGCCCAAATCCTGAAATTGCGATCAGGAACGGCCTCATTTGACGCTAAACTTGATGCACTCGCCCGTTTTGCGAAAGCCACTGCCGAAACTCAGGGCAGGCCGGATGAAGCGGTAGTCAGCCAATTCTTAGCTGCAGGTTACACCAAAGGAAGCTTGGTGGATGTGTTGCTTCTCATTGCGGACAAAATCTTTGCCAACTACCTCCACAACGTCACTCAAATCCCAATTGACTTCCCGGTAGCGCCCGAACTGGAAACAGTAACGGCTTAAGCCATCCACTTTGCGTACTACTCCCTGAGGCCGTCCGTGCCGGGCGGTCTCCGCCTTTTTCTAAATCTGCAGTCTACCTGGTCAGCCCGGGCAGGCTCTACTCAACCCTTTTGCTATGAATCATCTCAGATCTTTCCATCGCTTTCTATTGCGTTTTTCCACGCCGGTCACCATGGCAAGTTGCCCCAATTGCTGGGGTTACCAGGAGTTTGACACCTATAGCTATGAGCGCCCGCCTGATCAGCAGGTCGATGTGCAAAACGGTTTAGCCCGCCACAGCTTTATTCGGCAATTTACCATCAACCGTATTGAGGGCATTAGGAGAAAAGCCTACCGCCACTGCGCTTAGTCCTTCTTAGTCGTGACCAGATAAGGGCGCAGCTCTATGCCTTTGGGGCTGCGAAAACGCCGGGAAAGTTCCAGTTGCTGAATCTTTTCAGGCGCTAGCGTTGCCGTAAAGGACAGGCGCTGCCCATCCGGACTGAACCCCAGGTATTGATCGATCCGCAGCACGTGTGTTTCTCCCAGAGGACCGTAGTCGAAGCCCCGGTACAGGGTGTCCATAGGCGCTGAGAAATGGACGGTGAAGCGATGGTCATTTTGTTCCACCTTCGTGACAGTTGGGCGGGCCGCCTCGTAGGCTTCTTTGAGCTTTGCTAAGGGTTGTTTGAAGTACCCCATCTGATCTACAAAAGACTCCACGGCAGCGGCATCGCTGTAATCCAGTTCAATAAGATTAGCAATGGCTTGCTGTTTGTCCGCGGCTTGGTTGTAGTAGTGCTCAGAAAGTGCATAGCCGATATAATAGCCCAAGTCCCGCTGCCCGAAGGGATTGGGAGCCCCTGACCATACCCACCATCCCGGATGCTGGTTGAAAAGCTCCTGCTCAAAACGCTGAAAGACGGTATCGCGGTGACTCTTCCCATAGGCAATCGCTGGCACCACCGATGGCGACTCCATGCAAAGCGATGCGATGAATTCGGCGCTGCCTTCCCGCAGGACGATCGCAAGCAGGCTCGTATTGTAGGCCTCCACCTGCTGCGTATGCACAAATTCGTGCGCCGCCAGAAATCGGACATTGTGAATGGGGTCGTAATCCTGGATATAGTCTTTGAAATATTGGTAGGAAGGAGGGAACTCTGAGGTATGGACAGTGGTGTCTGTGAAAGCCATCTCCGCACCAAACATCACCATGGAATCGACGGTAGTGCCATTGGTCCGGAAATTGCCCATGCCGAGATAGATTTTCCCACTCTGCATGGGTGGGTACAATTGACGGAATTTTTCCAGTGCAGCACGGATGTCTGCTTCGATAGGGGCACGCTGTTCCAGTAAAGGTCGCAGGGAGGCATAAAATTTGGGGTAAGCCCGGATATTGGCCAGGTACTCTTCCGGGGTATAGTTGCGTATAGCGAACAATTGCTGCTGCCCTTCGCTGGCCGGGCTAATGAATACGTCTTTGAGGATTTGAAGGTGCCGGGCGGTATCGGGTTCTGCCAGAATCTGATCATAAGCCGACCAAAAACGGTCGATATCGGCGGAAATTAGGCGTTGCTCCTGATCTGCAGGACCGGAAGCGCTGCAGGCCGTTAAGAGCCCTATCAGAATAATTGCGATAGCGAGAGGTTGCATTTTCATATTGTGAGGTTTTAGGTTATAACTATGCTTCCAGCCATTCTCTGATCTGCGCCATCTTCCCCTCCCTCTCAAAGTCATATACTTGCTGCACCTGATTTAGATGTTGGAATAGAGTCAGGGCCTTGCTCAACCGCACCCGGGCTGCTTCCGCCTTATTGGCGCTACTTAGGATTTCCCCTTCTGCCATGAGCAGGTCAGCCAGCAGGGTCAGTTGCCCTTCGTCGTATTGGTTGGCAAGTGCTGCTACAGAGCGCCCGGACAGGATTTCACTTTGCTCCTGAAGCTGCTTTTGATATTGCTCGTCCAGTAATTCCAGTGCAGCTTTGGCGTCGCCACTATGCGATAACTGGAGTGCCCGGGCAATGACCTGCGTGAGTTGTTGCAAGACTTTGAGGAAGTAATCTTTTCGGATCATAGCGTTAAGCTCGGACTTCTCCCTCAGTTGAGCAGTTTTTTTCGACGAACTTTATCCCTCTATCGGAAAAAGGCACTCCTGAGCTATTTTGTAGATTTCCGAAACCGCCTCAGCACCTTACCGCCCCGGTTGCGAAAGCCAGCAGAGCCATATTCCAGCTGGCTTTCAATAGTCAGGCAAACTTCTTCCTGCAATTCAGGAATACCCGCTGCTATTTTGGCGGCAAGCGAGATGGAGAACACACGCACAGCTACGCCAGCTTTGGGGTCGAGTATCCAGCGGATGGCCCGGTCGTAAAGCACGCCCTGATGGTCCTCGGGGATATCAGGCAGACGGTCGAAGCCTTTGAGCAACATTCGGTACACTGCATCGTGCTGTGGCTGCAGGAGTGCAGCGACGGCATCATGCAGGATGGTATGCAGCAGCTCCGGTTGGCGATCCAGGGTGTGGTCCATGGCCCAGGCGGCCCGTTGGGGCAGCGGAGGTTCACCGGTTTTGATAATGTGCCACAGTGCCTTGAAGGGCCAGGCGCCTTTGGTGACCTGAGTGGCGATATGCTCCATCCCGGCTTTGCTGTAGTTTTCGTAAAGGGCGTCCGTGAGTTCCATAGATGCTGCATTTTGCGGATTTCAAAATACGGAATTAGCAGAAATCATTTTTAGACTTGTCCTATCCTGCTATTTTAACTCCTGCTGTGACCCGTTTTTCACGCAGGGATGTTGGATTTTTTTGTATCTTATTTCCGCATTGGTAACCTTATGAGTTATGCATAAATTCTACGTTTTCCTGCTTGTTTGCTGTCCTTTGTTGATGCAAAGCATGCCCTGGCCGGGTTACATCTTGAGTAAAAACGGGAAAAAGCTGACTGGTCATATCGGGGTCATGCAGCATCAGTCCAGGACCAGCACCATCGTATTCATCAATGGGTTTGGAGATACTTATGAGATTGAAGCCGAACGCATCAAGGGGTTTGCGTTTGAAGCCCAGGGCAGGCTGTTTGCCTTTGAGAGCAAGGATTTGCAGCATGCGCACCGGTTTTTGCGGATTTTGCACAAGAATGGGCCGATGGAACTGTTTGTACTCACCTATGACTCAGGATCAAGCTGGGCTTACACGTTGCAAACGCTGCCTAGCATTCAGCGTTCTTACTGGATCCGGCTGCAGGGAGAAGAGACAATGGTAAAGGTTTCACGCTGGGGGTTCCGGCGCAAGCTGCGGCGGTTGCTCGGCCCAAAAGCGTCGGCGCTGGCAGAAAAGATAGGACAGAAAGGCTACAGATTTGATGATATGCCGCGGATTGCCGAAATTTACAATCATTTACTGACCCCAAGGCCAAAGCCAATCGAGTTATGAAGAAAAAGTGTGTGGAGTGTGGAGAGTCCTTTCACGGACGGGCGGATAAGAAATTTTGCTCGGCCCACTGCCGCAGCAGCCATAACAACCGGCTGAACCGTGACTTCAACAACTTCATGCGCAACATCAACAACATCCTGCGCAAAAATCGCCGCATAATGGCAGATTTAAACCCTAATGGCAAGGCGTACGTCCACCGCGACAAGCTGCTGGAGCAAGGGTTTAAGTTCGCCTACTTCACCAATGAGTACGTCACCAAAGCAGGCAAGGTCTACCGCTTTTGCTACGATCAGGGGTATATCGAAAAGGATAATGGCTTCCTGACGCTGGTGGTCAGGCAGGAATATGTGGAATAGACCTACCAGATATCAAGCCCTTCTGTAAAAGACAAGCGCTTGGATTCCAGCAGGGCACCTTCCGGGCTGATTTCTTCAATGTGGACGGCTTCGTAAGTTTCCCACTCAATACGGTAGGATTCTGAGCCATCGGCATACTGTACGCTGCCGATGAAGGAAACGTCCTTGTCTTCATGATTCGCTTCGTAGTACAGGCGCACGGGGCGGGGCAACTGGGACGGATAAAGGCGGGTGTGGGTCTCTTCCCACTCACCTTCGGCAGAGAAAAAAGCTTTAGCCAGGCGGTCACGGGCATCGAGGAAAGTCGCAACGAAGTCTTCCTCTTCCACGCCCCAGGTCACAGCAGCAGTCGGCACGTCCATGTACTGACGGCTGAATGCATCTTTTACCTTGGGAGGAACGGCGTCTCCCGCTACAAAAAGCGAACAGCTAATCAGTACGCTAAGTAAAATGGTCATAAATTACATTTGGCTTTGTTGCACCAATGACATTAATTACGCTGAGGGGTGACAAATGTTTTGGCTTTAACGCAAAAAATTATTTAAGGAGGTACGCTTTCCAGCAGGCAGGATTATGGACCTTTTTAGCGAAAGGGTTGTTATGTTCACAGAATTGAACCTGAATTGCAATGCACAACGGCTTTTCAAGACCATTCAACCGGCTCTTTTTATTGGTTGTACTTTTTGTTTTTAGCGTTTGGCCAGCCCTAGCGCAATATGGGGCTATTGACCGGCATGCCCGGCAGGCACCGGACAGTCTTAGCAGTGACTTACCGCGGTTAGCGGTCTATCTGACGCAAGAAGCTCAAAATGAGACGGAAAAAGCCCGGGCAATTTACACTTGGGTTTCCGGGTATTTGCAGTATGACCATCTGGCAGAACGCAAGGGGCAACGCATCAATCAGAATCTGCGGGACATCCTGGACCGGCGGCGGGGCCTGTGTATGGATTATGCCTTATTGTACCAGGCTATTTGCCGGTATGCCGGCCTGCAGTGTGAGAAAGTCGATGGCTATGCTGCACCCAGGCTTGCTGAGGGGCGGCAGGTTCCGGAAAAGGCAGACCATGCCTGGAATGCCGTTTGGGCAGATGGGCAGTGGCGTTTGCTCGATGTTACCTGGGGTGAGGTGCAAGATGAGTCTCAACTGGCTTACAGCACGTCCTACTTCTTCACCCCTCCGGAAGTTTTCATACTCACGCATCTTCCCGAGCAGCCGATGTGGCAACTGCTGCCCTGCCCGGTTTCCGTGGAGGATTTTGCTCAATCTCACACTATGCTCTATCGTCAGGTTACCCAACAGGATACCTGCTGGTCGGCCATGGACTCCATTGCCGCTACGATCAGCCTGCCTCCTGCTGCGCGCCGGCTTGCCCTCGCCCGGCAGAGTTTTGAATTTAACAACACGCCCTACACCACGAGGCAATGGGCAGCTGCGCTATTCGATCAGGCCGTGGCTTTTGATGAACAAACCGAAGGCCTCCCCTACCCTGATAGTGCCAATACGATCGTCCGGCTCAGGCAGCAGGCCATTGAATACGCCGAAACAGCACTGGATCTAAGCGAACCACAGACCTGGCAGCGCGAGCTTTACGCACAGTTGCTGCTCAATCAGGCGATTGGGCGGTATCAACTTCCGGATGGGCATCCTTTGTCTGCCGATGCGGAGGCTACTGTGGCTATTTTGGAAACTGCTAAAGCTCAGTTGTTGCTGCTGCCATCTGAGGGGTATTTCCGGGGCTACGCGTTGCAGCAGTGTAATCGTTTGCTGGAACAGCTCTCGGGTGGAAATTGAAGATTTTCACTACATTTAATCCTAAAAGCATGCCCATACAGGACCAATTTCAGCTCAACGGCAAAACCGCCATCATCACCGGTGCCAGCAAAGGCATAGGGGAAGCTATCGCCCATGCCCTGCACGAAGCGGGTGCCAACGTCGTCGTCTCCAGCCGCAAACAGGAAGCCGTTGACCAGGTCGCTCAGACGCTGGGCGAGCGAAGCCTTGCTGTTGCCGCTAATGCCGGAAAGCCCGACGAGCTCCAAGCTCTGATCGACCGTACCCTCGAGGCGTTTGGCGGGATTGATATCATCGTCAATAACGCTGCTGCCAATCCGGTATTCGGACCGGTAGAAAATACGGAGCCCTGGGCTTACGACAAGATTATGGATGTCAACGTCAAGGGGCCATTTGAGCTATGCAAGCGCGCACTGCCCTACCTGAAATCTGGCGGGGGCTCCATTATCAATATTAGTAGTGTGGGCGGACTGAGCCCGGAGCATCAGCTGGGCATTTACAGCGTAAGCAAGGCTGCACTGATTTCCCTGACGAAGGTAATGGCTAAAGAATGGGGGCCGCAGGGCGTCCGGGCAAATGTCATCTGCCCCGGGCTGATCAAGACCAAGTTCAGCGAAGCCCTGTGGAGCAACGAGAAAATCCTGAAGTATGCCCTGGCGCAACTGCCTATTCCGCGGGTGGGCTCGGTGGAGGAGGTGGCCGGATTGGCACTTTTCTTGGCGGCGCCCGCCAGTAGTTACTGTACCGGCGGGGTGTATACAGCAGATGGTGGGTTTACAGTTTAGCGAACCGGCCTAAGCATCTATTTTTTTACAACCAGCTGGCTGGCGGTTTGGGCACCTTTTGCTCCCACAACCCTTACCAGGTAGACACCAGCCGGCAACCTTCTGAGTGACAGGGTAGCCTGTGCACCCGATACCTGCTGAGGGGGAATAAGCGACTGCCCAAGCATATCCGTCAATTGTATTTCATAGGTGTCCATTCCCGGCCAAATGACCGATATCTGGTCATAGGTTGGATTCGGTTGTATAGTCAAAGGGAGCTGTGCTGCCTCAGTTGTACCCACCGTACCTAAACTACCATCACAATTCTCGTCAACATCATTTCCGGGTATCTCTTCCGCATCGGGATTGATATCAGGGTCATCATCCATGCAGTCCTCCCAAAAGGGGAATCCGTCCTGATCAAAATCTAAATACTCTACCATGGTATTCTGCACCGTATTGGTGACGATGGCTTCATTGAAATCAAAGTAAATATGAGCCGTATTCTCGATGGCGGTGAAATCCTCCAGCCCTTCGTTTGCATTAATTTGAAAGGAAACGTAGCCATGGCTTTCCGGCTCATTAGTGGTGCTGTCAGGGAGAAGGATATTTTCAAAGATGAATTCCAGACGCCCGTTTTCGGACAAGTTGGTGCGGAAGGGGTGGTGGCTGGCGGAAAGCACATTTAGGGTACTCCAATCCAGGTCTTCTGAAAGCTGATCGGCAATACGGACAGTGAAAGCGGTGTCTGTACCTGTATTTTGAAAGCGCACGGTATAATGCAGCGTTTCATCAAACTGCGTGTAATTGCTGTTGGAAGGCTCGGCTCTGGCAGGCCGCACGAGTTTATCGTTAGGGTCGATTGCGCAAGTCAGGACTGATCTGAACTCGAAAGTATCCACTGCCGTCAGCCCTTCGGCTTCCTCAAGAAAAAGGATGGCATTAAGGATGATGGTATCGCCTACGAAGTTCTCATCCGGCATTTCCAACATAACGTTCTGCTGCAATTGCTGCCCCACCGCCAGTGTATCAAAAGACCAGCTAAGAGTGGTGCCCGAAACATCCGTAGCTGCGGTATCATACTCCACCAGCGTGAGCAAATCGCCAAGATCAACCGATAACTGCCCGGCACTCAGCCCTTCGCATCCCTGATTGATCCCATTCAACCAAAACGGGACGGTAAACCCACAGCGGGTCGGGCCGGACTGAATTTCAGCCATAAAGTCCACAGGGCCTGCCAGCTTCCGGAATCCAAAATCCAGTCCGGTAATCAGCGTATCTGCAGCCTGTACATCGTAAGAATCCGGCGTGGTGATGAGTTCCCAGCACTGATCGTCATCAGGCAGCACCGTAGCCGCCTGCCCTCTGCCGGTAAAAACCTGGAATTCCCCGTCCTCACCAGTATAGGTGGTATAGGTTGGGTTTTGCTCAATCCGGATTGATAGATCCGGGATGCCCGCTTCCGCCGTGTCCCTAAGTCCATTCTCATTTTCGTCGTGGAAGGCGGTGCCGGTGGCCCAGGTGTCCCGTATCAATTCAAAGAAGAAAATTTCTTTTCCATATATACCATCATCGCCCACAAAGTATACTCGGTCACCGACCCTCAATAACTGATCGGCAAACTCAAAAATATCATAGGGCGCTTCAAGAAGCCGGGTACCTTCCTGAGTACCATCGGTAACCCCAAAGACAGGAGCATCTTCTTCATCATAGGTAAACAAACAAAGTTCCTGTACAGCTGTGAAATTCTTGAACCCTTTCTGCGGGCTGCTTACGTCGGGACCGGCCAATCCGACCACTCCATCCGAAGACTCACTGATAAAAATAGGCGTTAAATTGGTCAAATGCCCTACGTTTCCGACAACACCGGGTGGAAATGGAGCAAAATCAGCGCCATTGGTTATGGTAGGAAAGGACTCCTGAAGCACTATGGTGCCGGATGCTGTGCCATCAGTACTGTATATGGCTCCGGTTGACGTATGGACAATTAGCTCGTCCTGAAGCATTGTCCATGTAGCAATATACCCTTCGATTAATCGGACAGTCCCGGCATCAGTGCCATCGGTTATCCAAAGTCCCCTCTCCTGATGAGACCAGTAACTGAAAAAAATCGCCTTATCGTCCAGGGTGGTAATGAATGCTATCTCAATATCTCCTCCACCCGGGTTAATATCTTTAACGAGTTGGCTCCCGGCAATTGTTCCATCCGTTCGCCAGAGTTCATAACCCGCCTCACTGGTATGCCCCTGAAAATAAAGGAAGCCGTTATAGGAATAGAGCTGGTAATGCGCTGAGTCCACTTCAGGAAGCTCTGAACTACTAAATTCCAGTGCCATATTGGTACCTGCCGCCGTACCATCTGTTTTCCATAAATCCCCCTGATGCCAAAAGTAGGCTTCCCCCTGATAAATTGCCGATTGCGGAGGATAAAGAAGAGGAGCATCAGGCCCAGTAATCATACTTGGCGGGGGAGCTAAGTTATCCAACAGGAAATTCGTATTCTCCAGTGTACCGTCCGTAATCCATAGTTCACGATCATTCGTAGCTACCAACATTTGGTCATTGAACTGGCCGAATTGAAAGCCTTCAGTGACCTCTAAACCAAGGTCTGTGGTGTCTCCTGTTTCTTCATGCAAAGTAATTAAGGGGGCCACCTCTCCCACTGAAAAATATAGGTGGTCCTTAAAGTAAATGAGATTTCTGATGTCCAGCCCTTTGGTGTCTGGGAAAAAATCTACGATGGGCGTAAGCTCCTGTTCAAGCTCATCGTATTCAAAAATCGCATTGCCTACTTCAAGGTCTGAGGCAACAACAAAGGCTTGACCGTCGAATTCAAAATAGTGGCAAAAAATTAGAAAAATATTGGAACCGCTCACTATGTCTTTTATATGATTAGTGCCTTGGGAAGTCCCGTCACTGACCCACAATTCACGTTCAGATTCTGAGTCTTGATTGTTTTGAACAGAAAAGAAACAGAGGTCGCTACTATGCGAATAACTACCAAAATCAAAACTGTCAAATGTTCCTGCAACCTGCGTCCCCTGTTGTGTTAAGTCCGTCGTCCAGAGAGTATCCTGGGTTGCCCCGGAAGTCTTTCTTCCTTTTACAAAGAATTGCTCACCAGTAATAAGGAGATCGCCCTCATCTAGTTTTGAGTAGGTTTGCATTAGCCTGACCAAAGTATCAGCCTCAGGTGTATAACCAAAGATTTGCCAGTGATCCTGACTATTCTCGACAGCAAAAAATTGCCGACCTCCATCCGTAGAGCGTGCGAAGGTAAACTCTGTGAATTGCTCACCAGGTGACAGGCTACTATGATCCAGGACTTTGTATGTCCCTTCATCTGTACCATCTGTATACCATACGGATTCAGCTTCGGAATCGGCGTATCTGGTGAATGTCCAACCAAACCTGGGATCGCCTTTGAGCGGAGAGAGGTATTCATTCCCGGGCGGAGCAGTAGGCGTTTCAATTTTCTGGGTTCCGCTGGTCGTTCCATCGGTCTTCCATAAGTCTACACCGCCACCATCCTTCTGAAACCTAATTACGGCTCCCGAAGGTGTTTTTTGCATCTCGTATATTTTGCCGCCCTCAGGGAACTCAAAAATTTGAGTCGTTCCTTCTATCGTGCCATCCGTTTCCCATAACAGAGAAGGAGAGCCGGAACCACCACTTTGGTTATGAAAGTAACTTTTATCACCAATGACTACAAAATGGAAAAAGTAGGATAGATCAGGTGAGACTTCAACTGTCCCTTCTGCTGTGCCATTTGAACGAACCAATGTCCAGCCATCCGAAATGTATAGCTCTCCATCGCCGGGGCCACGGTAAAAAGTAAATTCCTCAATTTCAAAATATTCCTCATCGTATTGATACACGACCTGTGTTCCTTCAGGAGTTCCGTCCGAAGCTATGAGTTTCATCCCTTCAGAAAACTGACGCAGGAAATAAACTATATTGTCAACCTGGGTCTTTCGAAAGCCCGAGTAACCATCCGGAAAAGGCAGAAAGGTCAGCTCCAGCGTGGAGTCGCTCACAAAGTATAGCCCACCTTGTTCCTCACCTTCAGGCAGGCCATGGAAAAAAGGCACCATGATCAAGGCTAAACCTATGTAGATCTAACCCCTCAACATTGGCTACCTCAATGGCTTGTTCTCCATCGAAAGCCATGAGTGTTCTCGTGCTTTGTAAGAGCCCATGTTCTCTAACAAAAAACGCATACTGGTTAGTAAAGACGAGACTGGTAGGACTATGAATTATTTTCGCCTCCTGATTAATATCGTAGTGGCCATACTCATAATCCCATATCTGACCGGTAAGAGGAGTAGTCAACAAACAAAAAAGAAAAAAAACCAGAGGTTGAGCGCGTAGAGTCATACTGAAGTATTTTGTTAGATACCTCAATATAGGCAAATTTTAAATTCGGTGCATTGCTTTAACTCCGCCGATTCACCTCCGCAATCACCTTGCGCACCCGGTCAAGCTGCACGGGGTAGTCCAGGATATTCTGAAACAGGTACTGCTTTTTGAGGTCCGGGTGGGGTTTCAATACTTCTGCGATCAGTTCATCGGTCACGATCTGAGGCATGCCGGTTTGCATATCGATGAGGATGCCGACGGTCTTGCCGGAGGGGATGCCCGCATCTACAAAGGTAGATTTGATGGGGAAGTGGACTCGGTCAATCAGGAAAAGGTAGCGCCCTTTCTCCAGCACGCGGGTATAGTAGTGGGCGCCTCCGGGGTAAGCATTGCCTCGGATGAATAGCTCATTGCCAGCCCTGAGGGCGTAGAAATTATGGCGCTCATGCTGATCGCGGTTGCGCAGCCGGTAGCGCTCCAGCCTGCCCATCAATCGCTTAAGCTTGCCCGGGAAGGCGTTCGTCCGCCCCTGCTTGAGGTCCAGGAAGTTGCTGGCTGTTTGCAAGCCCCGGGAATCTGATGCCCAGGCCTCTGTTTGGCTCATTTCACGGAAATCTTGATTCTCCCAACGCTCCTGATAGTGCTGCAGACAACGAAAGAAGGCGTCCTCCATGCGTGGGGAATGACCCTTTGCAACGGTAAGCTGATCACCGGAAAGCGTCACCGCCACTTCCTGTGTGGGCTTGCCAGGGGCATCAAACAACAGGTGCAGGCGGATGTAGCCCTCACCATCCTCAAGCTCGCGGCGTAAGTCCTCCCAAAGGTAGAGTTGCTTTACCCGCAAAACCACAGGTACGGCTTCGGCATCATGCATGAGCCAACCATTCATGCGGGTCTTAAGGTTGGAGAAAAATTCGGATTCGGCAATCAGCGGGCGCTTGATATCACAGTCGGCTCCCCGGTTTACGATACCGAGGTTGGCGGTGAAATTGCGCTCATCCTGGATTTCGGCAATGTAAAAATCGCTTTCCATTACTTTATCGATGCGCTGAGCGGCACCGATTACGCGGAATTCGACTTGTGCCTGCAGGGCCATGCATCCGGTCAGCAGCAGGGCAAGTAAGGGTAAAAGTCTGGGCTTCATAAGCAGTCATTTCAGGTATTCATGGAATTGCCAACGAAAAATACGGTAACCCGTAAGTTACGAAACAATCTACTTACAAATAGCTGGCTTTCGGTACTTGTTTACCAGAATGTCCGGTATCTAACAGCAAGGCCTGCATTTTCCTGATTAACAGCAAAAAAACCGAAGCGCCTTATCCCTTCCTGATGGCGGCCGCAAAGCCCTCCGTGTCCAGTGCGTTCATACACTCCGCAGTGGTCAGCCCGCCCTTCCTGCCGGCTAAGACGCCGTAACGGATATCGTGCATGCCGCTGGTGCTGTGGGCATCGGGGTTGATGCTGAGCAATATGCCTTTCTCCAGCGCGTAGGGTACCCAGGTCCAGTCCAAGTCCAGCCGGTAAGGGTTCGCATTAATTTCCACGCTTACGCCATTGGCAGCACAGGCATCGAGGACCTTTTGGTGATCAATGGGGTAGCCGGGACGGGACAGCAATAGCCGTCCGGTGGGGTGGCCGAGCATCGTTGTGTAAGGGTTCTCAATCGCGGTGATGAGGCGCTGTGTGGCCTTGTCTTCGTCCATGCGCAGGTTACTGTGGACGGAGGCGATGATAAAATCAAAGGCTTTCAGTACGTCTTCCTCGTAGTCCAGGCTGCCATCGTTGAGGATATCGCTTTCTATGCCTTTGAAGATGCGGAAGGGCGCGAGCTCCTGATTCAGGGCATCCACTTCCTCCATTTGTTCGAATACACGCTCCGGCTTCAGCCCGTTGGCGTAGAACGCAGACTTGGAGTGGTCGGTCAGGCCGAGGTACTGAAAGCCCCGGGCTTTGGCATACTCTGCCATTTCCCGTAAGGTGTGGGCCCCATCGCTGTAGGTGGTGTGGGCGTGTACGATGCCCTTGATGTCCGCCTCGGTGATGAGCTCGGGCAGGTCGTTGCTGCGGGCGCGCTCCAGTGCCCAGGCCTGCTCGCGCAGCTCCGGGGCGATGAAGGGTAGTTTCAGGATATTGAAAACAGCGGGCTCGTCGGCTTGCCCGGCCCAGTCTGCAGCGGGGGCTTTTGCAGTTACAGCTTCCAGGAAGGTATCACTGGCGGTAAGCGTGAAGAGCTGAGTGCCAAATTCGGCGGCCGGGCAGGTGTAAACCTTAACGGGTACTTCTGCTTCGGTAGTGGTTTTGGCGGCATGTGCGTTAGCTTCGGAGCTTACCTCCTTTAGCACGCCCAGGTCAGCCAGTACTTCAGCGGCTCCCTCCTGCCCTACCAGGATTTCTATTTCATCGATAACCACCGCCTTTCGGCGAATCGCACCGCAGCAATCTACAGGCACTTCGGGCAGGACTTTTTGAATGGCTGCGAGCAGTTGCTCTGCTTCCGCCTCGATGGCAGCGTAGTGGAATCGGTTTTTAGACTTTTGGTAGTACTCCAGTTTTTTGCGGAGTTCTTCCTGCGTCTTGGCCCCGAAGCCTTTGAGTTCCACCAGGCGGTTTTCGTTGACTGCGTAGAGGAGCTCGCCTACAGACTCCACGCCCAGTCCTTCCCAGACCGCCATGATTTTCTTGGGCCCGAAGCCTTTGATATTAAGCATTTCCTGAATGCCTTCCGGTGTCTTGGCCCTGTATTTTTCCAGGGTAGCCATTTGCCCTGCATCCAGCAGCTCCTGAATTTTGCCACTGATGGCTTTGCCTACGCCCTTGATGCTGCCGATCTCCTCGGGACTGAGCTCAGAGAGGGGTTGCTCATAGGCGCGCAGATTGCGGTAGGCACTCTGATAGGAACGGATTTTGAACGGATTCTCCCCGTGCAGTTCCATCAGCTGCCCGAGCTGCCGAAAGTGTTGTGCGATTTCTTTGTTGGTCATTGGGGTGCTTTTAAAACTCGACTTCCAGTTCCAGGGTCTCTTCGCCCCGCTTGACGACCACGTTAGTCTTGTCGCCTTTCTCAAATTGGCCCAGGCCTTCCATGTAGCCGTAGATGTCTTTGACCTCCGTATCACCAATTTTCAGGATGATGTCTCCTTTCTTCATGCCCGCATTATCCGCTGTGCGCCCCTGCATCACACCATCGATGCGCATGCCAGTGCCCTGAAAGACATAGTCCGGCATGACACCGAGCGTCACTTTGTATGCTGCCGGGCGGCGGCTTTCCTGCTCGTCCTTGGTTTTCGTGAATGCAATTTTACCTGCATCGTCCAGTTCCTCGATCAATGCCAGAATGTAGTCTGTGGTGAGCAGCAGGCCTTTGTAGTTGACCAGCTCGGAGTCATCTTCCGGCTTGTGGTAGTCTTCATGCTGGCCGGTGAAGAAATGCAGCACGGGGATATCCTCCAGGTAGAAGGAAGTATGATCGCTTGGCCCAATGCCAGACTCTGAAACGACCGTGGAAATACCTCCGACGGATAAATCTGCGAGCAATCCATCCCATTCGGGTGAAGTGCCGGCACCGTTGACCGAAAGCGTCTTTTCTTCATTCAGGCGGCCCACCATGTCAAGATTGAGCATGTAGTTGACTTTCTTCAGGTTTATGGTAGGGTTCTGGACGTAATACTTCGAACCAAATAAGCCCATTTCCTCACCTGAAAAAGCGATGAACAGGTAGTTATTATTGGTGGCTTTACCTTCAGAGAGCACCTCTGCCAGGCGGAAAATCCCCGCCACGCCACTTGCGTTATCGTCTGCCCCGTTGTGGATGGCCGGGTCGCCTGTGTGGCGGGACCCCATGATGCCGTGCCCCAGGTGGTCGTAGTGCGCGCCGATGACGATGGTGTAATCTGCGCCGTTGTCGAGGTAACCAATGACGTTGCGGGCGGTGCGCTCTTCGGTTTCTTTGGCATGAGGGTGCGCTTTGTACTGCACCTCAAAATCCTGATACCATTCGCCCCCGTACCCTTTGGGCTCCAATCCTATTTCTTCGAAGCGATAAGCGATGTAATCGGCGGCCATGCGCTCGCCCTTTTTGCCGGTCTCCCGCCCCTGCAGCAGATCAGAAGCCAGGTAAACGACATCGACCTGCAGTTGGAGGGCAGGATCATGCTGCGCGGTTGAAGTCATTGGCGAGAGCCCCAGTACAAGGGCTAAAGCGAGGACGGATCCTATCTTTAAAGTACCGTTCAGAATCATTGGTTGATGTTTTTGTAGCGTTTATTTGGAGTGAACAGCCAAAGCGGTATTCCGGCTGTCACCCGGTTGTCAGAAAATCAAAAATTATTAGACTTGTTCAACTAGAGCCTCAAACGGCTGCAAGTGGCAAATTTTATCTTGCTCGTCGTTAAAAAGCCTCGCCGATGCTTAGGCATCGCCTACGTTTTTT
>NZ_JALEGS010000042.1 GCF_022763345.1 Phaeodactylibacter sp. | reverse complement strand
GGCCTAAGGCACAAACCCGACGCACGCGTATATGCCGACACGAAGTCATGTTTGGTTCCAAATTACTTCGTCGTCGGTATAACCGCTATTTTCAACAGCCTGCTGTTTGGAATATTCATCCTGGCAGCGCCTGCGCTCAGGGTCAGTTAAAGTATCATTCTACTTCCCTCCACTCCAGCCCCTCCTGTATCAAAAATACAGCTCCTTGCTCCGGCTGCCTCAGCGTCAAAAAATAATGATGCCCTTTGCTATCGACCTCATATACTTCTGTGTCATAGCCCGGCCCCATACCAATACCGCGTCTCCACCACCAATTGCCCCACTGATTAAACTCCACCCGTAAGGTGCCCGTACTGTCAACGGTAGCGGTTGCGCCATCCGTAAGACGGGTCATATTGTATTGGGCTACTTCGTAGATTTGACCATCGTAAGGCTGTTGTTTGATGTACTTAAGCGCATCGCGAAAGGCATGGTCCTCCCCGCTGTAGTCGCGGAACATGGGCGCACCCTGAAAGTTGTCCGGCAGATTGAGGAGGTAAGCGGCCGGAGCATCGTAGTAGTCAAACCCATCGAGCATTTGCTGGTAAACCTGCGTGGACTTCCACCAGAACTGATTGTGCTGCCAAAGGAAATAGCTGGAACAACCAAGATAGGCCAGCAGCAGGGGCAGCCGGCCCCACCTTGGCAGCGCGCTCAAACCTGTGGCCAGGACCAGCGCGAGAAAGGCAGAGGCCAGGTAGCCGTAGCGGTCATTTTCCAAATGCAGGGTGTAATTGAAATACAGGTTGAGCACCGGAAGCAGCGCCAGCCCAAACCCCGTCAGTCCTATGATTGATAACCGCCACCGGTTACTCAGTCTGTTCCGGAAGATAAGCCCTGCGGCTAAGAGCACAATTAATATTCCACCCAAACTCAAAGCAACCGCAGGTTGTGCCAGCCCCTCAAAAAGCCATTGTTTGGCGGCGTGCGGCCAGTTGCGGGCAAAAAGCAGGTGCTTGGCGGTGTAGCGTAGCCCGTTACTGAGTAGCACCGGTAGCTCAAACTTGAGGTGGACCTCCGCTCCGTAGTGCCCTACCCAGGACCCAAGGATAAGCCGGTTGAGCATAAAGTAAAGCCCTACGCCCCCAAACTGCGGCAGGCTCAGGCACCGCCATTTAGTCCAGCTTCCATGGGGTAGCATCAACAGGAGCAAGCTGCTGAGGAGCGGGATAATCAGGACTAACTCAAAGGTGAACAAGCCCAGGATAAAGAGGCCCTGTATCAGCACCCACCGACGAGGGTCAGGCTTGTCCAGCCAGTCTAAAGTGAGGCGTGCCGTACCCAAAATGACTGCAGTGGAAAGCAGGAAGTTCTGTGCCACCCGCCAGGTGACTGGCTCGGAAGCATAGGGCGATAGCAGGAACAAAAAAGCCGCCATCCACCCCATCAGATGAGCATTGGGCAACTGCAGGCGCTCGCTTAGCGCTTTTCCCAACTGTAAAAGCAGGAACGCATTGAGCGCATGAAGGCTACTCTGCAACAGGTACCAGGGCAGTGGCGCAATGCCAAAGATGGAATGCCAGGTGTAAAGCAGGGCATTCAGTACCTGCTGCATGGCCGGAAACCCAAAGCAGTCCAGTATGCCCGCAGCTGTCCTTCCTTCAAAACGGGACAACAGCCCCGTAAAGTCCGTGACGAAGCCCGAATACCGTGTGGGAAAGTAAAACAGCTGGGTGATGGCCCAAAACAGAAGGTACTGCAACAGGGCAGGGTAGCGCTGCATTCTTTTTTGAGGCTAAGATAAGGTATTCTGAAGTGAAGCTATCCAGGACGGGAAATATCCCCGTCGAATCCCTAATTTTAAGGTTTGCTAACTAATGCCCGGACCCGAATGGCTTTTCCGCCCCACATGAAATTCAATTTCCCCTGGCGTACCTATCAGGCGCGGTTGCTGTCTGAGCTGGGGCAGCATCTCGGGGATAACCGCCTGCATGTGGTGGCCCCGCCCGGTTCGGGCAAGACGGTGTTGGGGTTGGAAATCATGCGGCAGCTCAATCAGCCCTGCCTTATTCTTTGCCCTACGCTGGCTATCCGTCAGCAATGGGGCGAACGCCTCACGCAGGACTTCCTGAATGGGCAGCAACCCGACTGGCTTTCCTACGACCTCGAAAAGCCCGGCACCGTTACCATTACCACCTATCAGGCCCTGCACGCTGCGGTAAAGCGGGGAGACGAAGTGTGGAATACCCTCAAGCTGCTTGCTGCCGGTACTCTGATAGTCGATGAGTGCCACCACCTGCAAAAAGCCTGGTGGCAGAGCCTGATGAAAACCTACGAACAGTGGTCGCCTACCCTCATTGCCCTCACTGCTACGCCGCCCTACGATGTATCCGGTTACGAATGGCAACGCTATCAGGAACTCTGCGGGTTGATCGATGCCGAAATCAGTATGCCCGAGCTGATCGCCGAAGGTAATCTCTGCCCGCATCAGGACTACATCTGGTTTACCCTGCCCGCTGCTGACGAACAGGCTCCGCTAAAGGCTTTTCAGGAAGCCATCAGTGATTTGCTGGACCACCTGAAGGCCAATTATACGTTTCGCGAGCACCTCAAAGCACATCCCTGGCTCATCCGCCCGGAGGTGTGCCTGGAAGCCATCTATGAAAATCCCTCGTATTTCTCTGCGCTCATGATTGTGCTGGAAGGCATAGGCGGGGTAGCCCCTGCCACCGCTATTGGCATTATTGGCGCTGATGACAGCCTGATCCCTGAAATGAATCTCGAATGGCTGGAGATGTTCTTCAATGAAGCCTTTTATAAAGACCCCTACTTTGAGCCTTTAAGAGAGGAGCCCTGTATGGTATCCATTTACCGGAGGTTGCGGAAAGCACATGCCATTGAGCGCCGGCGTATTTATTTGGAAGAGCCGCCTCACCTGGAGCGCCGCATCCGGCAGAGCAGCAGCAAACTGCATGCCATCGCTTCCATCACCCGGGCAGAGTACGGAAGCATGGGCAGCGACCTGCGGCTATTGGTGCTCACCGATTACATTCGAGCGGAAGCCCTGCCCCGTGCCGAACTGGAGGATAGTCCTGAATTGCAGAAAATAGGCGTAGCCCCTATTTTCGAGGCGCTCCGCCGGCTTTTCCCCGTAGAAGTCGAAATAGGCGTGCTGACCGGCAGCCTTTTAATTTTGCCTAAATTGCTGTTGCCTGCCCTCCGGCAACACATGGCACAAACAGGACTGGCGGATAGCGGCCTTCTGGCGTCAGCACTGCCGCATGATCCGCACTATGTACGCCTTCAGCCCCAGGAACACCTGAGAAAGCAGATGACAGGCCTGGTCACGCAGCTGTTCAACGACGGTCAGCTCCAAGTCCTGGTGGGCACCAACGCCCTGCTCGGCGAAGGTTGGGATGCCCCAGCCGCCAATACGCTGATCCTGGCTTCTGTGGTCAAGTCATTTGTAACTTCCAATCAGGCCCGGGGGCGGGTCATCCGTACTGACCCACGGCAGCCCGCTAAAGCTGCCAATATTTGGCACCTCGCATGTATGGACCCCTACCACCACGCAGGAGGACTGGATTGGAAAAAGCTGGCACAACGCTTCCGGGCTTTTGCCGGTCCTTCCTTTGAAGCCGCGCCACGTATTGAAAACGGGGTGGGGCGTTTCCATTTAGGGGAATTGCCCATCACGCCTGCCGCGGTAGCCCAAACTAACAGGCGCATGCTGGAACAGGCCGGTATGCGCGACCGGCTTAGGCGTGCCTGGGGCGAAAGTATTCAGCGAGGCGTGCATATGGCGGAGGAGATTACGTTGCCGGTGATTCGGACAAGGCGCCAAAAGCAGGTTTATGAAGTGTACTGGGCGAAGAATCAGGCGATGGTGGCTCCTCAGCTGGAAGAACTTGTGGAAATGGGGAACATCGTCATGCCAATGGTGGCAGCGGGCAGCGTAGCTATGGTGATTTCCGGGCTGATCCCTCCGCAGGTGCTGTTGCTGGTTAGTGTGCTGCTGCTTTTGCTGTACAGCCTTTTTAACCTGGGGCGCAATGGTTACATCGGCCGTTTACGGCGTTTGGTACGGCAGTTCGAAGCAGAGCAACAGCTCAGGGTACGCTGGGGCAGGGTAGGGGTGGCGGCCGGGCTGTCTGCTCTGGCTGCGGGCGCAATTGGCGGATGGGTGACGGGGCTGACGGTGTTCTTGCTGGGTAGTGCAGCTACCGGTCTGGCGCTCTCCATACTGCAAGGCTCCAAACTATCGGAAGCACAGCGTCAACTGGACGAAGCCGGAAACGGTAGCCTGCTCATTGAGCGTACCGCCCGCGGCATCTTGCTTACCCTGCGGCAGCTGGAAATGCTGAGCAGCCCTTACTTCAAAATCCAACTGCGTATGGTGGAAAGCGCAGCGGATCAACCGGGGTGCTATCTGGAGGGCGTTACTTTGCAGGAAGAGCAGCTTTTTCTGGAGCTGCTGGAAGAAGCCCTCGGCCCAGTTGACAACCCCCGTTACCTGATTGTGCGGAAGCACTACGATGGAGAAGATTTACTTAGCGTACAGCACTATGCGGTGCCGGGCCTGTTTGGCCAGCGCCGCGCTGAGGCAGAAGCCTACCGGGAGTCGCTCCAACGGCAGATGCCTGAGCCGCTCGAGCTGTTGTACACCCGTACCTTCGAAGGCCGGCGGGTGCTGCTGGCCGCCCGCGCCAAAACCCTTGCCGATCCTGAGGTAATGCGGCAGGCAGCCTGGCGCTAAAGTTTAACAAATTGATAAAAGTCATAAATGGGCCCTGCGTTTCGTCATTCGGAATCCTTTTGAAAGCCAGCATCTTGTGAGTGTCAAAAGAAATTATTTTTAAACGCCCTCGGGCAAAAACTCCTCACTCATGAACCCTAATTTCGCAATCACAGGACCAGCATTACTGACAGGCGTGGGCATTGGAGTACTTGTTCTTCTTGCCATTATATTCTTGGGGCGCTTCTATTTCAATAAACAGTCCCGTTCCGGCTTGGCCGATCGGTACCGCGATGAGAAGAGGAGCTCCCGCCTCGCTGCACGCAATAAGTATCCGGAAGTAAACGTATTCAATTATTCGCCCATGTTTCTGCGCGTCGCTGCTATCGCCGTACTGGTGTTGGTTATCGGAGCCTTTAACTGGACTGTCTACGAGAAAGAGGTTTACATCCCTGAAGATGCACTGGCATTAGATGTAGACATCGAAATCGAAAAGCCCCGTACTGCGGAGCCGCCTCCTCCCCCGCCGCCTCCTCCACCTCCAAAAATTGAGGCGGTAGCGGAAATCGATATCGACGAAGAGGATGACTTCGAGTTCGAAGACCAGTCTATCGACGCCGACACCTACATTGACGCACCAGTCTATGAAGAGAAGAATGATGCACCACCTCCACCTCCTCCTCCCCCACCTCCTCCTCCAAAGGAAGAAGCTGCGGAAATCTTCAAGGTGGTAGAGGAAATGCCTCGCTTCCCCGGCTGTGAAGAGATGACAGCCAGCGCTTCCGAAAAGCGGATGTGCGCCAACAAAAAGATGCTTCAGTTCATCTACGAGAATATCCGGTACCCATCCGTGGCCCGGGATAACAACATCGAAGGTACGGTAGTCGTAAGCTTCGTTGTAGATACCGACGGCACTATTGATGATGCTCAGGTAGTGCGGGAAATCGGCGGCGGTTGTGGCGCAGAAGCCCTCCGGGTAGTCGAAATGATGAACAGTATGAATGAAAAATGGACCCCAGGCCGTCAGCGCGGACGGGAAGTGAAAGTCCTCTTCAACTTGCCAGTGAAATTTAAACTGGAGATCAACTAGGCAACATTAGCTTAAGCAAACAGCACAAAAAAGAACCGGAGCCAGGATGTATTTCCTGCTCCGGTTTTCTTTTTTAGTGTCCTGCTTTAGAACAGGCACGCTTTTAGCAAAGATGGATTAGCCCAAGTGTGCGCGTACCATCCATGCCATTTTCTCATGCTCCTCCATCAGTGAGATGAGGAAGTCCTGTGTGCCTGCATCGTTGTATTCTTCCATTACTACATCCTGATCGTGGCGCAGAAACTGTATGATGGCTTCATGGTCAGCGAGGAGGTTCTTGAGCATTTGCTCCGCATTGCCGTTGAGATGGCCGGTTTCTTCCAGTCGGGCCTCTTTCTTAAATTCCTCCATAGAGCCCGGAGAGAAAAAGCCGAGGCTGCGAATACGCTCTGCAATATCGTCGATATGGTCTTCCAGGTCGTCGTACTGCTCTTCAAAAAAAGCATGAAGCTGCTGGAAGTGGATGCCCGTAACATTCCAGTGATAATTGCGCAATTTGATATAAAGCACATGCTCGTCTGCAAGCAATTGTTTCAGTGCGTGGGCTACGCCCTGACGGTTAGAAGCTTCAATCCCGATATTTACGTCCACTTTTTCGTGGGTCAGATTTTTAGTTTCGGTACTCATGTTGTGTTTTGATTTTTGACTCGACTATTACAACGTAGACGCTCCTCCAAAGTTGACGGATTGGGCTATCCGAACCTTATTTAGAAATGTTCTGCCTGAAGGACCCCCAGATGAGCGATAACCTCCTCAGGGTCACGCTGATCCTCGTGCAGCCATAGCCGCCGGAAGGCTCCATCCTTATCATAGTCCCTGGCTTGCTTTTGGGTATTGAAGACCCGGTCGCGCGGGTCATTGCCCACGCCGCCGGCGTACATCCAGTTGCCATAATTGCTGGCTACATCGTAGTCCACCAGGAGGGATTCAAACCAGGCTGCACCTTTGCGCCAGTCCTGCTTCAGTTGGTGGACTAGATAGGAGGCCACATTTTGCCGGCCACGGTTGCTCATAAAGCCCGTGTAGAGGAGTTCCCGCATATTGGCGTCCACGAAATCGTCTCCGGTGGTACCGGTTATCCATTTATGAAGGGCTTTGGGGCTGTTTTTCCAGCGTACACTTTTGTCCTGTATACCGCCTTTGAAGAAGATTTTACGCCCGTACCGCATGGCCACGTACTTGAAGTATTCCCGCCACAGCAGTTCGAACTTTATCCAGTAGGTGTCTTTATTTTTGGTGCGCTCAGCCTCATAGGCTTCTACTTCATGCCAGATGGCCCGGGCGGAAATGCTGCCATTGGCCAGCCATGCTGAAAACTTGGAGGAGTAATCGGCTCCGATCAGCCCATTTCGGGTCTGTTTGTAGGAAGCCAGGGCGTCGGTCTCCCAAAGGTAGTGGTCGAGGCGGTTGTAGGCAGCAAGTGCACCGCCTTTGAAGGTCAGCACACCACGGTCATCTTGCACGGGCGTAGGGTAGCCAAGGCTTTCCAGGGTAGGCAGGGTTTCTGCCTCAAAAGGTACGTGGGGGATTTTTTCAGGCGGGTCGAGCGGAAGAGGGACTTCTGCATACTTTTCCACCCGCTTTCGGAATTGCGTGAAGACATCCGGCGTCTGCTCCACCGCGAAGGGCACTGCTTCGGGGTGGACTAGTAGTTGGCTGTGGTACAGGTGAAGCGGAAGGTGACTGGAGAGTTGTGCTTCGGCTTGCAGCTCTTCATGCGTGTATTCGTGGGAAGCAAAAACTGCTGTACAGTCATGGGCTTTCGCCAATTCGGGGATAACCTTTTCTGGTATGCCCACCTTGACCAGCAGGTCGCTGCCTTTTTCCTGCAGGTCATCCCTAAGGTCTTCCAGGCTTTCCAGTAAAAACTTAAGGCGGTAGGGGGCCATGCGGGTGAAGCCCCAGCGATCGGGTTGTAAGAGGCGTTCATCCAGGATGTAAACAGGCAGGACAGCTTTATGCGCTCTCAGTGCTGCATGCAGCGCGGGGTGGTCGGTAAGCCGCAGGTCGTTGCGGAACCAGAGAATGGCTTTGGACATGGATGCTCGTTTTTGGTGGGTGTAACAAAGAACCTGGTGATTGGTTTGTCAGCTCAATACCATATGGTCTACACACTTTTGCTATCTTTGCGCGCAATAAACCGCAATCATGTATAAAGGCAAGAAAGTCATCGCAGTGCTGCCTGCTTATAATGCTGCACTGACGCTTGAAAAAACCTACAAAGAGATTCCCTTTGATCTGGTAGATGAGGTTATTCTCTGCGATGATGCCAGTAAGGATAATACTTCTGACCTGGCCCGTGAAATTGGCATTGAGCACGTCATTACCCATCAGACCAATAAAGGCTACGGGGGGAACCAAAAGTCTCTCTACAATAAGGCTTTGGAGCTGGGGGGGGATATCGTGATTATGCTGCACCCGGATTATCAGTATACGCCTAAGCTGATCCCGGCTATGGTCAACATCATTGGCGATGAGCTTTATCCCGTGGTACTGGGCTCCCGGATTCTGGGTAAAGGAGCGCTGGCAGGAGGAATGCCCCTCTACAAATACATTGCCAACCGCGCGCTGACGCTGACCCAAAATCTTCTGATCAACTACAAACTTTCGGAGTATCATACGGGCTATCGGGCCTTCAGCCGTGAAGTACTGGAGTCGATCAACTTCAACGCCAACTCCGATGACTTTGTCTTTGACAACGAGATGCTTTCCCAGATCATCTATGCCGGGTTTCATATTGCAGAAGTGACCTGCCCGACCAAATACTTTGAAGAGGCTTCTTCCATCAATTTTGCGCGCAGCAGCAAGTACGGGCTGGGCGTGTTGCGGGTATCCGTCAGCCACCTGCTGCAACGGATAGGGCTTGGGCGTTTCCGGATTTACGAACAGCCCCAAAAGCATGCCTAAGCGAGATCTTAAGCAACAGTTAGAAGAATTAGTTGATCACTACAATCGGCCCGGCTTTATCGAGGATGACCCGATAAGCATCCCGCATCAGTTTACCCGCAAGCAGGATATCGAGATCATGGGCTTTTGGGCAGCGATGCTCGCCTGGGGGCAGCGCAAAACGATCATTAATAAAGCGCAGGAGCTGGTGGCGTTGATGGACGGTGCTCCTTATGATTTTATTACGCAGCATACAGAGGAGGACCGCGCCCGATTCCTTAGCTTTAAGCACCGGACCTTTCAGCCTACCGATACCCTCTATTTTCTGGATTTCTTGCAGCGCTACTATCAGGCGCATGATTCTCTGGAAACCGCTTTTGCCCGTCATCTCAATGCAGGCGCGGAGCATGTGGGGCCTGCGCTGGCCGGGTTTCACGAAGATTTTTTCGATCACCCCTTTGCGCCGCAGCGTACCCGGAAGCATGTAGCAACGCCCGTGCGGAAGTCGACCTGCAAACGGCTCAATATGTTCCTGCGTTGGATGGTACGCTCCGATGAGCGAGGCGTGGACTTTGGGCTTTGGAATACGATACGCCCCGGACAGTTGCTGATGCCGCTCGATGTGCATGTGGAGCGGGTGGCCCGGCGGCTGGGATTGCTCACCCGCAGGCAGGCAGACTGGCAAGCCGTACTAGAGCTTACCGAAGCGCTGAGGCGCTATGACCCTGCCGATCCTGTGAAGTATGATTTTGCCCTGTTTGGAATGGGGGTGCTGGAGGGGAAGTAGCGTTCTATTCCCGGTCAAAGCGAAGCTCCTGAATAAGCTGCCGGCCGTTTTTTTCTTTCATGTAAATGTACACCCGGAAAGTCTGCCCATTGGCGGTGAGGTTGCCTATGCAGTACTGAGAATCATTATTGCGGGCTGCTCCCTTATGTACAGTACTCCAGCCGGATGGGCGGTACTGGCTGAAGAACTGCCGGACAACGCCTATGGCATCCGCTTTGGCATAGACATCATCTTTGTCCAAGATGGAAACCTCCACAGACTCGTCGAAGTAGTTGCCCAGTGTTGTCGCATCTCCCTGGCTCATCGCCTGCGTGATGGCGGACAGGTTTGCCGGGGACTGGAGTGCAGTTGGAAGCAAAAAGGCAAGAAAGAGTAAGCTTTTCATATTGCTTTGGTTTTTGTTCATGGGTTGCCTCAAATACTAATTTACGACATTTGTCTGTCATTTAGACACCATAGGATGTTAAAGTCACACTTCTGTCATTTGGGCAGTACCAAAAACGGGTAGTTAACGCTCTTTGGTTTCAAGAAATTGTGCTGCCGTACATTAATTGTTGAAAGCGGGAGTGTGTACCTGAGTTCGTTCTTCCACCCGAAATATTTTTTGCACCCATTCCCAGTCGCTGGCCCGATCGCAGTTGATGCAAAGGTTGTTGATCGGGTGCCCACTCCAGCTGTAGATTAGGGACTGCGGAGGATAGGCGGTGCCCTGTAGCATCCCGCCATAGGTTTGCCCTGGTGCCGTATACTCCCAATAGTGAATGCCGTGTTTCCGCTCAAATTGTATAGCATCGGCGACCTTGATGCCGCCATCAGGCAGCCGGGCGAGGAAATGGCCGCTGTAAATGGTATGTATGAAAGCCCAGACGGAAGCCTCAAAATTAGGGAATACCACAAATGCAGCCGGGTCAGGATCATTGCGAACATGATGGGCACAAAAGCCGAGCTGCTGGCAAATCCAGGGTTTGCCGTGGTGCCGGATGCCAAAGTAGTTGAAGGTGCGATTGGCCAGAAAAGAGGTGCCCCAAAAGGACTCTCTAGCGGCTTTGCTGAGCAGTGCCCGCCAGTCAGCAAGGTATAACCGGCCATAAAGCTGGCAGGCCGCTGCCGCGTCCTGATAGAAGGCATCCTGCAGCCGCTCCTGCCATTGATCTGGCAAGGCACTGCTTCTGGGAATTTTAATGTAATGGCGTTGTGTCTCAGGGATGAAGCCAATTAAATTGGGCGCGATGGCTTCGAGCTCGTTCAGCGCTTGTTGTACGTGGTTGGCGGAAATAGCAGGAACATCGCCTTCCGGCCATTGTGCAGCGAGCGGGCTGACGGTGATCAAAAGCAGGAACGGCCACATTAAATTCAGGCACAGGCGCATATTTTTTGATAAAGGTAAGGAACTGGAGGATTTTATACTATTTGGGCTGCCGGTATCGTTAACAGGAGCCGAATGACCATACGGACCGCGGAGTTTACTATCTTTAACCCCCTCAAACTTCCATCGCCAACCTGGATAATGCTATGACGAAAACGGAAACCCCTATTGTTGCTGCCGCAGAGCAATACGTAAAGCGTTTTTACGAAGAAAACTTTCAGGGCCATCTGCCTTTCCATGATTTCAGGCATTTTGAAAACGTCGTCAACGCAGTACAATTGATTGGGGAGGCTTATGAACTTGAGAAAGGGGACCTCGAAGTGCTGTGCTTGTCGGCTTGGTTTCATGACCTGGGCTATTTCGAATCCCCGCAAGGGCATGAGTCAAGGAGTGCAGCATTAGCAGTGGCTTTCTTACAGGAGCAAGATTATCCGCATGCCCAAACCGAGAAAGTTAAGGCGTGTATCATGGCGACCCGCCTACCTCAGTCTCCTGAAACCTTGCTTCAGCAAATACTCTGCGATGCAGACCTCAGCCACCTGGGCAACGCCCACTACTGGGACCGTTGCGGCAGACTCCGGCAGGAAATGGCGATCGCCCGTGGTATCGTCATGTCTGATCCGGAATGGGTGGAATTTGAGATCAACTTCCTGATGCAGCACAGCTACCATACAGATGTGGCACGCGAGCTTTTTAATGAACAGAAGCTGAAACATATCAAACAGCTGAACAAGCAAAAGCTACGCCTGAACCCCGATACGCTGAAGGTGATGCAGGAGGAAGAGCGGTCCAAGAAGAAAAAGAAAAAGAAGAAGAAAAAAAATAAAGGGCAGGATGGAGATCAGCTTAAAGAGCTTAACTTAGGCAGGGGAGTGGAGACGATGTACAGAACAACTTACCGCACCCATGTCAATCTAAGCTCCATCGCAGACAATAAGGCTAACATCATGCTGTCGATCAATGCCATAATCATTTCGATTGTGGTATCCAGCCTGGTACCCCGTTTTTCAGACAATCCCCGGTTGATTTTACCAACAATATTGCTGCTTGCCGTTTGCCTGTCTGCCTTGGTCTTTGCGATCTTATCTACCCGGCCAAAAGTGACCGAAGGGCGGGTGACCCGGGAAAATATCGAGAAGAAAAACTCTAATCTGCTTTTCTTTGGTAATTTCTATAATATGGAACTGGACGATTTCCACTGGGGCATGATGGAGATGATCCGGGATAGCGATTTTTTGTACAGTTCTATGACTCGTGATTTGTATTACCTCGGAGTGGTGCTGGCGAAGAAATACAAATACCTGCGCATCTGCTACAGCATCTTCATGTATGGGCTGATTGTATCGGTCATTGTATTTGCGCTGGCATTTGTAACAGCACCTTGATTGACCCCTATCGTTTGGAGATGTTGTTATGCGAAATGTGTTTTTGCCGGGTAGATTTAAACCGGGTGGTTTGGCTAGCCCGCAACCTTCGGTGTTTCGTTGCCCGGCCCTGTACCCGTTTCCGCCACATTTTCCAGCTGCTGAGCTTCATCTCCTTTTTCATGATGCGGATAACCTCAGACTCTTTTACACCAAATTGATCCTCGATGGCATCAAAGGGCGTTCGGTCCTCCCAAGCCATTTCTACAATCCGGTCGATATCCCGGTCTGTTAATTCGTATTTTTGATAAATTTTTTTAACGCTTCCCATAATGATTATTGAATTTCGGAGTTGTAACAAAGTGTTGCCCGGGAGGTTTTGAGGGTGATGTTTTACTATTGTAAAGATATTAAGCCTATGCATGGAATACTGGGAGTTTGTTTATTGCTACTGACTTTTGCAGGAGGTCAGTTTGAAGAGGAGTCAGCTATCACCGGGCGGTTGAGCGTTCGGGTAGTAGGTTTAGCCGCGAATGGGGGAAATGTCTATGTGGCTGTCCACAGGGAGGCAACCTTTTTGCAGGATACCTCTGCTTTAACTAGTATGGTACTGACGCCTGTGGGTGATAAAAAAGAAGTGAATGGGCAGCTTGAGCCTCTGGTGCATGATACTTACGCTTTGGCTGTTTATCAGGATATGAATGAGAATGGGCAGTTAGATAAGAATGCGTTGGGCATCCCTACTGAGCCTTACGCTTTCTCCAACAACCCAGTCGTGAAATGGCGTGCCCCAACGTTTAAAGATGCAGCAGTACGCCTAAATCAGACAGAGCAATCCATTTCAATCACACTGAAGTACTGGAAAGATTATTAATCAGGCTGAGAAATATCATTGATCTGATTACTACAGCAGGCACATCTTTGCAGTAAGTTCAGGCAAGCCTTTGTCAGGGGCACGAATGCCTGAAAGTTTAACCTAACCAAAATTGCAGTAAACATGATGCCTGTCACAGCCTTTTCCAAGACCGCCGGCAACAGCCCCGGCATTTCCTTAAGCCATATTCGTAAAGAGCTGGAGCTCTATCAGCAGGAGTGCAAATTATACCTGAAACTGCTTCGTTCCACAAACCCTTCCCTGCCACAGGTGGAAACCCTGCGTGCCCACCTAAAGTATGCAGCCAAAACCACATTGCCGAAACTGCAACAGGCGTTGCGGTCCTTCGAGGGGCAAACGGCTAATGCCACCTCTGCAGAAGGCGGGCGGAGCCATATGAGCTTCTTTTTGGAGCAACTCCAAACGGTCCGCGCTCAAATTATGGCATTAAAGTACGAGGTATTTGAGTTATTGGACCAAAGCCCGGTCAGGCCTCGAATCTGGTAACTTTTGCCATGAAATTCGCTGGCGGGTACACTGCTGCTCCTAAATTATAGGCTCACATTGAGGTTTCATCATTTTATTTTCTTATATTCCCATCAAACGCTCTTGTTTGCTTAATGCGGGCAGGCTGTCTGTAGCATTTAAGAAGACAGCGTTTACCGGATGTTTCGGATATCTTTCCATAATGATGATACTGGAAGTCGTCTTCCCGTTGGTTGGCAAGAACATATGTAGCCCGCGCGCTGTCCTTATATAATAGAAAATGGGACGTATGAAAGTAATTGGTATCGGCGCATCCGCGGGCGGACTGGAAGCCATTACAAGGCTTGTCTCCAAACTGTCCGATGGAAGCGGAGCCGCTTTTGTTTTTTTACAGCACTTGTCTCCCAATACGAAGTCTATGATTGGGGAGCTTTTGGGGAAGCATACGAGTATGCCTGTTACCATGGTGTACCAAGATCAGCCTGTTAAAGCTAATCACATCTACGTGATGGCAGAAAATAAGAATATTGTGTTCTCCAACGGAAGGCTACTTACTAAAGATCGCCCTCCGAATTCAGAAATCAACCTACCCATTGATCAGTTTTTTAAATCCTTAGGCGAATCGCTCGGTAGCCATGCCGTAGGTGTGCTCCTTTCCGGTACTGGTACGGATGGAACGAGAGGGCTGCGGACTATCAAAGAGAAAGGCGGTTTTGTATTGGTGCAGTCACCAGAGACCGCAAAGTTTGATGGAATGCCAAGAGCGGCGATCGACCTTAAAATTGCGGATCGAATTAGCCCGCCCGAAGAATTGGCGCACGATATAGAGTATATCCTCACCCATCGGGATTTCGGAACAAGGGAAGTTGGTTTTCAAGATAAGAAACAGGATGAGACCTATTTCGATAAAATTGTACAACTCGTTTCTGACCGTACCCACATTGATTTTAGCGAATACCGTGAACCTACACTGAGCCGGCGGCTGGGAAACCGCATGCTTATCCGAAAGTGTAATGATATTGAGGCTTACTGGGACGTCATTCAGCAGGACGCGTCAGAAGTGGCTGCTCTTTTCAGTAATTTCCTCATTGGGGTAACTAATTTCTTCAGAGACCCTGAGGCCTATGATGCAATCAGGAAGGAAGTGCTGCCACGAATATTTTCCCAACCGCAGGAAAAAGGCTCGACTTACCGGTTTTGGGTAACCGCCTGTTCCACCGGAGAAGAAGCCTACACGCTGGCTATGCTGATCGAAGATTATTTGCAGGAGCACGACAGGCAAAACATAGATTATAAAGTCTTTGCTTCTGATATTGATGAGCACGCGGTACAATTTGCACTTAAAGCGACCTATTCTTTGAATATGGTAGCTGATGTGCCGGAACAATATAAATCCAAATATTTTATCCGTGAAGGCGATTACATGGTGGTTAGGCCCTCCCTGCGTAAGCGGATTATGTTTGCTGTTCAAAATCTGCTGGGCGACCCTCCTTTTATTAATATGGACCTTATCTCCTGCCGGAACTTGTTGATTTACTTGCAGCCAGAAGTCCAGCAAAAGGCACTTTCCACTTTGCACTTTGCGCTCAAGCCTGGAGCATTTTTGTTCCTTGGGCCCAGTGAATCCCTTGGCAGCCTGAAATATGCCTTTGAAAAGCATACCCGAAGCTGGAATATCTTCACTAAACGCGCTGACAAATCTCCACGGCTACAGTCTTCCTTTTCACTGCATTCCAAACCAGCATCTCCTGAAAAATCCAAGCCGCAAATGAGTAACTTCCAATCAGAGTTCGACCCGCCATTTTCGGATACCGATCCGTTTACACGCTTCCTGGTCGAGCGCTTCGCACCCATTGCTTTTTTCGTAACCGAAGAACTGGATATCCTTTACCTTAACGGTGAAGCTGAGCAAATTCTGAATATGCCAAGGGCTTTAGCCCGGTTGAACCTCAGCAAAATGTTGAGCAAAGAGGATCTGCTCACTTTCAAATCAGGTGTGCAGCAAGTATTGTCAGAGGGTGGACCTATTTCCTTTGAGAATGTTTTGTTAAAGAAGCGCGAACGGGAGTTCATTGCGGAAGTCCGCTTTGATTTGCCCCGCTTGCCAGCGTTGTATGAAGAGGGGGAAAAAGAAAAAACACCCAAAGTGGTGCTCATAGAGGTTTACCTCCCTCAAGAGGAAACCGTTGAAAAGGAAGAGCCATCTCCCAAAAATCTGACAGAAGGTAAGGTCACAACACTGCAAAAACAACTAAAAGCCTCCAAACGCCGCTCCCAGGAACTGGTCAATGAACTGGAAGCGACTAATGAAGAGCTGCAAACCTCCAACCGGGAGCTTATGGCTTCTAATGAGGAGCTGCAAAGCACAAATGAAGAACTACAGTCGGTCAATGAAGAGCTCTACACCGTGAACAGCGAACTCCAAATGAAAAACGAGGAGTTGACTACTGCCAACAATGATATTTCCAATTTGCTTAAGAGCACGGATATTGGCACCATTTTTCTGGACAAAGAACTGAAGATCCGGCGCTTTACACCCGCTGTCCGTCGTCAGTTTAATCTCATTGATTCTGATATAGGGCGTTCGATTACCAATTTTTCCACCACTTTTAAGGGGCTGGACATTGAAGAGGTCTGTCAGGAGGTATTCAGAACGCTATCTCCTTTTGAAAAAGAGATTGTAGACAAGGAAGGCGACCATTATTTGCTGCGGGTCCTGCCTTACCGGACGGAGGAAGACTACATTGATGGGCTTGTGCTCACTTTTGTGAATATCAACGAGCTAGCTACTTCACGCAATCAAACGCAGAAAGCGGAGCGTATTTTCAAGCAGTTTGTAAACCATTCTGACCAACAGATTGCAATTATTGATAAAAAAGGAGAGGTCCATTTTGTTAATCGGGTGCGGTTTACCGGCAAGAAGTCTGAGGAACTAATCGGGCAGCCCATTTATTCCTATTTGCCGGAAGATATTCGGGACGAGGTCAAAAAATTGTTGCAAAATGTCTTTGATGGCAAACCTTTCGAGCGGCTCCAATTCAGCTATGATTACCAAGGTGGTACGAAAGGAGAGGCTTCTCTGATTATTGTGCCGATTGTTCTGGAAGGATACATAAAGTATGCCGCTCTAATCGAAGATTTGGAATAGGCGTGAACTTCAGAGTCACTCTCGCTCTATGCCCAGCTTTTTCATCTTAGAAAACAGCGTTTGCCCTTTCAGGCCCAGTAATTTGGCAGCGCCCTGCGGACCAGTCACCCGCCAGTGCGTTTTTTCCAGTGCATCAATAATATGCTGACGTTGCAGTTCCTCCAAAGTCGGAAAGCCTTCTTCCTCCTCAGAATAGATTGCGGATTGTCCTGAACCCACCGGGCGCCAATAGGAAAGATCCAGGGTCTTGTTATTGGTAAGGACGACTGCCTGCTCCACGATATTCATAAGCTCCCGTATGTTGCCGGGGAAATCATATTGCTTTAGGCGCTTGAGGTCTCTGGCACGGATGTTGTCAATCGTTTTGCCGTTTTTGCGGGCAAACTGTTTCATAAAATGCCGGACCAGCAGAGGGATGTCCTCCCGGCGGTCCCGCAGCGGAGGGTTTTGCAACGGGAAGACGCTTAGGCGGTAGTACAAATCTTCCCGGAACTGTTTCTCGGAGACCATCTTTCTCAGGTCGCGGTTGGTCGCTGCAATAATCCTGACGTCTACCTTCAGGGTCTCTACGCCCCCTACGCGTTCAAATTCGCCCTCCTGAAGTATCCGAAGAAGTTGGGACTGTATTTTCAAGGAAATCTCGCCGATTTCATCCAGAAAAATGGTGCCTTTGTCCGCGAGTTCGAATCGGCCGGTTTTAGTAGCTGTTGCCCCGGTGAAAGCTCCCTTCTCATGCCCAAAAAGTTCGGAGAGGATGAGATCTTCAGGCAGCGCAGCGCAGTTGACCCGCACCAAAGACCGCTCACTGCGCTTACTGAGGCTGTGGATAGCCCGGGCCAAAAGCTCTTTACCCGTCCCGGTTTCTCCCTCTATCAGGACCGTGGCCTCAGTTGGGGCGACTTGCTCTACCTGTTGCAAGACCTTTTGATAGTTATCGCTTTGAGTGAGGATGTTTTCGAATTTGTTGCCCTCTGAGATTTCCTCCTTCAGGTAAATATTTTCTTCTTCCAATTGCTCGGAAAGGGTTTGTACTTCAAGCAATGCTTTTCGCAGCTCTGCTTCCTGTTGCCGACGCTCTGTGATATCATGAGCACTGAGGCTGATGAGCTTGGTACCTTTGATATCCAGAAAGTCGAGGTGGAACTCAGCGGGGAAAATTCGGTCATTCCTGGTTTTCAGGGTGCTTTCCATTTTCATGGTTTCTCCGGCCGAGGCTTCGTCCCATATTTCATGCCACTGATCAATGGTGTTCTCCGCATCGATATCTGTAATTTCCAACTGTCCGGTCATTTCGGAAGCCTCGTATCCAAGTCGGCTGGCCATTGCCCGGTTGACGTATCGCAGGGTGCAATCGGGGTTGATCCAGCAAACCATGGCCTCGGAACGTTCCAAGACTGCTCCTGCCATGTGTTTTTCCTCAGATGAGTGCTGTATTACGGAAATACTGCCCTGTAATTTCCCGACAATATTGTCTTCTTCCACCGGGTAGGCATAAATATTAATTTCACGCCCCTGCTGCTCTTCGTGGTGTAACTGAAGCTGTAGCTCAAAAGCAGAGCGGTTTTTCTGAGCAGCTTTGATTTTTTGAATGAGGGAAGCAAATTGTTTTGAAGGAAGCTGGTCCTTGAGTAGAGAGACAATATTCAATTGGCGGGGTGGTGGGAGTTGGTTAGGTTCCAGTTGAAGTATATCCAGAAAGTTATCTGTCATCTGGAAGTCCCCATTGATGATATTCCATTCCCATATGCCAATTTGATAGTGTCTTAGGTGCTGGTAGGTCGGAGTTTTCAGGCTCTGAATAGAGCCCGCTGTCGGTATAAAGCAACAGAGCAACGGGGGGGAAGCATTTTTGAAAAGTGCGCCCTGTATGCGGAAAAGCTGAGTTTCGCCGGACTCAAGCCGCCATTCAACCAGCCAGGATTTACTTTTTTTCGTGCCAGCCGATTCCCATCGTTGCAAGTAGCGGACCATATTGAGCTCTTCCTCCAAGTCAAAAATCTGCAGTTGCGTGAGCGCTTCGTTTGTATACCCCAGCCTTTTGCCTGCTAAAGGATTAGCATACCGGACATGCCCCTGCTTGTCAAATAAAATGACGGCATCATTGCCCCTTGCCATGATGAGCTGGAACAATGATGCAAAGTCTACAGCATCTAAAGCTGGTTTTTCCTTCATGTTGGCAAACCTAGAAAGTATGTGTGTTTAATGTTCTTTCATACGTCACCATCCGAAAGCCGCGTGGGCGTATGGATTGGAGTTTAATTTGATTTACAGCTTCTCCTCATCCCTACTTTGCCTCTTTGGTCTTCTTGCAAATCAGTCTAAATATAATTAAATCCCATTTAAATGCAAATCAAATTAAAATTTTATTAAATAAGATAAAAATTATCTCATATAATGGCGTTGATGAAAGTGGGTCGGGTTTAAGGGTTTGGTAGTCAAGGGTTTGTGTTTTTGGTCCGGTCTTTGTACACTGTAGGACATAAAACAAACACTACACTAGCGGTATGATCCGCAAACAATAAAACAAGAAGCCAAATGAATGAGCGAAGCATGATGAATTTGCTGAAAAAGCAGGAAAAAAGAGCGCTCGAATGGCTATATGAAGCCTACAGCCCAATCGTCTATGGTACTGTACGGCGAGTTGGTAAGACCGATGAGGTTATAGAAGAGTTATTGGTTAAAACCTATGTTAATGCCTGGACTCAGGCTCAAACGATTGATATTGCTAAAGACCGGGCTCTCCCCTGGATTTACAATGTGCTTATTGACACAATTGTGGAGTATGCAGAGTCTGTTGATCCGGAACGCAAAGCCTCTGAGATCAGCGCCTTAAAACTGGACTTGGGATCAGATGCTGCCATTCATCAGGATCAGTTGTCCCGCCTTGAGCGAGCCATAGAAAAGCATTTCATCGTGCATCAGGTCCCCATAGCAGATGTAGTGCCAGATGATACCAAGCTACAGCAATCTGTCATGGCATTGCGGGCCCGGATGAAAATCAATCAGGTCCTTATGCCTCGATAAAAGACGTGTTATGTTTCGAATAGCGGTGATTCAGTTCCTATGAACAATCCGCACTGATGAGTCTTCCACCATTTTGCACCGGGAGGCTCTTTTTTTTGACCTGACTTTTGGAAAAAAAGAAAGGGAGCACATTTGCATGTACTCCCTTTATTGTGGGCGGTGAGAGACTCGAACTCCCGACCCCCTCGGTGTAAACGAGGTGCTCTGAACCAACTGAGCTAACCGCCCTTTTTCTCGCTTTCGAAGCGCTTGTGCTTCGCTGTGCGTCAATTGCGAGTGCAAATATATAGGCGAAAATGATACGGCGCAAGCTTTTTCAGGAAAAAATTAAAGAAAAATAATCGGTAGTCGGTAAACGTTTCTCTTTCTTAGCCGGAAAACGCTTATTTTCAGGGCTTTGAAAACCTGCTGCTGCCATGAAAAATTTTTTAAAACGCCTGTTGATTATCCTGTCCGTTACTTTTCTGCTCCTTATCGGAGCTGTAGCGGTGATTGCGAACCTGTTTGAGGACCGCATCGGGCGGGCCCTCACGAAAACCATCAACAACCAACTTACCGCTGAGCTTACCGTTCAGGGCTTCGACATTACGCTGTTCCGCAGCTTTCCCAATCTTTCGGCTAACCTAAAGAGCGTCCGGTTGGAAGATACTGAAGGGAAGCCCTTACTGGAAGCGGAGACGATAGGCTTCCGGTTTGGGTTGCTCAGTCTCTTCAAGTCCAGTTTGGAGATAGGCTCTGTGGTGGTCGAGGGCGGGCAACTGCGCATCCTGATCGATAAACAAGGAAGGGCAAATTATGATATTCTCAAACCGGGAGAAACGGAAAGCAGTGGCTCAGAGGCTACAAATATTGACTTGACCCTGGCCGAGCTGAGACAGGTTGCGATATCCTATACCGATCAAAGCCAAAATCAGCAGATAAAAGGAGCTGTTCAATCTGCTTTGTTTTCCGGAGCTTTTTCCAATACTGCTTTTGACCTTGAAAGCAAGGCGCAGGTCCAATTTGAATTTGCAGACCTGGACGGCATCCGCTATCTCCCAGGCAAGGCGGTCTCCTATGATGTAGAGCTGGCGGTAGACCTGGAAGCGGGCACTTATGCCTTGCAACGGGGGGTACTGGAAGTAGACGGTAATATCTTTAAAGTGGATGGAACGGTAGAAAATTGGGAGACAGGGACATATTTCGATCTTTACGCCACCGCAGAGGAGGGCAATCTGGCGGGTGTCCTGGCCCTGTTGCCCGCCACTTACGCCAGTCAGTTGGAAGGCTTTAGCAGTAAGGGGCGGTTTGCCTTCGATGCAATTGTGAAAGGGCAGTACAACAAGCAGCAGCAGCCCGAAGTGCGAGTGGAGTTTAGCCTCGAAGATGGGCGGTTGAGCAGCGACCTGCTGGAGCAGCCTTTAAAAGATGTCAGCTTGCAGGCGGTATTTACGAATGGAAAGTACCGGAATGCCAAATCCTCAGTTTTTCGTTTGGACCAGTTTAAAGGATACTTTAACCGGGAGCTGATCGAAATGACAGCAGAGGTCAGGAATTTTGAAGAACCTGAAATCCGGTTTTTCCTCAATGGGGTGCTGCCGCTTGAATCAGCCTATGGCCTGCTGGGCAAACCGGCAATCACCGAAGGTTCGGGAGAAGTTGAATTTCAGGACGTCCTTATCGAAGGGCGCTACCAGGATATGATCAACCCCAGCCGAATCGCCCGCGTATCAGCTGAAGGTATGCTGGAATTTGATGATGCCGGGCTGGTCATCGGAGAAGAGGCGTTATTGCTGGATAGAGGCCGCCTGCAGTTGGAAGGCAACCGCCTGAGCATCGAAGGGCTGCGCCTGGAAGGAGCCGGAAGCGACATTACTTTTGAGGGTACCGCCTTTAATTTGCTTCCGGTGCTTTTTGCGGATTCGCTGAACTCCAGCCGGGCACAATTGGAGTTTGACGCTCGTTTGTCGGGCCGCAGCCTTGACCTTGACCGTCTGATGGGAGCCCTTACATTTTCAGCAGATGCAGAAGCTGATGCTCCAACCACCCAAGCGGACTTAGCACCGGAAGAACAGGAGCCTCAGGCACTATTCCTGGGGTTCCTAAACGGTACCTTTGACGCCAATATTGAGGCACTGAATTATCAAAAAATTGAAGCGGAAGACTTTCAGGGCAAGTTGACTTTCCGGGCTAATACTATGAATGTACTAGGCGAGATTAAAGCCTTTGGCGGGCAGGTAAGCCTGGACGGGGAAGTCACCTTTGAGGCCGCCCCGGTCCTGAAGGCGCGTATGGTCTGCCAAAACCTGGAGGTCAGCACGCTCTTTGAGCAGGCGGATGACTTTGGGCAGGAAGTGCTCACCCACCGCCACCTTGAGGGGCAATTGGATACCAAAGTGGCCATTTATGCCTACTGGGATGAACAAGGCAACTTCCTGATGGACCGGCTGCGGGTATTGGCGGGCATTGGTATTTCCGATGGCACCCTGCAGGGCTTTGAGATGCTGCAGGATTTTTCCGACTTTGTTCATATCGGGGACCTCCGGAAAATCAATTTTGTGGACATGCAGAATTTCCTGGAGATCAGAAACCGCCGGCTCTATCTGCCCGTGATGTTCATCCGGAGCAATGCGCTCAACCTGACCATCAGCGGAGAGCACTCCTTCGATAACGAAATTGCCTACTACCTTAAAGTGAATGCAGGGCAGGTGCTGGCCGACCGGTTCCGAAAGCATGACCCGAGCCTGAAGCCCAAGCCGGCCCGGCAGTCTGGCTTTTTCAACCTGTACTACGCCATGCTAGGGACGATGGACGACTACAACATTACAGCAGCCAAGCAGCGGGTGAAGGAAGACTTCGAGCGGAGCGAATTCCGCAAACGGGAAATTCAGCGTGCGCTGGAGCAGGAGTTTGGCATCGTTGAACTGATCGAAGAGCCGGAAAACTGGAAGGACATCCCGGAATTTGACCACGACACCTACGATCCTCAGGAAGAAGAATACCTCGACTTTGAGGTGGGCGGGCGGTAATTTAGCCTATCGTACATTACCTTTGCCCTTATGAGCAATAAAACCTTGCATACGCAGATGATCCGGGAAGAGGCGCAGCGCCTGGGCTTTGCCTTTGTGGGGTTTGCCAAAGCCACCCGTCTGGATGAGGAAGCGCGCCGGCTGGAGGCCTGGCTGAACAAGGGCATGCACGGTGAAATGGGCTATCTGGAAAACCACTTTGAAAAGCGGGTGGACCCCCGGAAACTCGTGCCGGGTGCCAAAACAGTGGTTACGCTGATGTACAACCACTACACTGACCGCCGCCCCAAAGACCCGGATGCCCCGAAGATTTCGAAGTATGCTTACGGCAAAGACTATCACTTCGTCCTCAAGCATAAGCTCAAAGACCTGATGAAGTACATTCAGGCCGAAATTGGAGCGGTGAATGGCCGGGTTTTTGTTGATTCCGCCCCCGTACTGGAGCGCGACTGGGCTAAGCGTACCGGCATAGGCTGGGTAGGCAAAAATACCCTGCTGATCCACCCCAAGGCTGGCTCCTACTTCTTTCTGGCCGAACTGATCATTGATTTAGACCTGGTTTATGACCACCCCATAAAAGATTATTGTGGTACCTGTACCCGCTGTATTGATGCCTGCCCTACCGATGCGATCAGCCCCGGAGGGTATGTGGTGGACGGCAGCAAATGCATTTCTTACTTTACCATTGAACTAAAAGGCGCCATACCGGAAGCTTACCGTGGCCACTTCAGGAACTGGATGTTCGGTTGCGACATCTGTCAGGACGTCTGTCCCTGGAACCGCTTCAGCAAGCCCCATCAGGAACCCGAATTCGAGCCCCATCCTGATTTGCTGGACCTTTCCGCCCGTGATTGGGAAGAACTGACGGAAGAGGTCTTCCGCGAGCTTTTCCGCAAATCAGCCGTAAAGCGGACGAAGTACGAAGGGCTGAAGCGCAACATCAATTTTTTGAAGCCCCTATCTGAAAAAACGGACCATGAAGTATAAAGCGTTAGCCTGTATGCTTTTGCTGCTGTGGAGTTGCGGCCCGGTGTCGGAAACGCCTGAAGCGCGAGGTCCGGCCCGGCAGCAGTCTCAATCTTCTATATCGGCCAATCGAATGGAAACCGAAATCGTCCCACCAAAGCCACACCAAGGCTGGATCGCCTGTGGAGGGCGCTGGACGGCAGGAGAGGGGGCAGACCTTGGAGCCGGGTTTGCGGATCAGCTGGGAGCTGCCGTGGTTAATGCGGGTATTACCGGTGAGCCGCTTCCGGGGCTGCTGCAGCGTCTTCCTCAACTGCTTGACCGTAAACCCGAGGGCATGATTCTGGAAATTGGACAGGAAGATGAAGCGCTGAATGCTCCCCTGAAAGCATTCCAGAAGCACCTAAACGCACTGGGCAAGCAGCTCATTGAATACCCTGATCTTAAACTGGTCATCTTAGTTTCTGCCCGGGAAGCCGCTTACCGGGAACCAATAGTGGCATTTGCCAAAAAACATGGCGCAAAACTACTCTCAGGCGATTCGTTTGTACATCCTCCTACGGCCACTCAGCATAATGCCCTGGCTAAGCAAGTCCGTCAAATGTTGTATTAGTTTAGGCTTTTCGAAGGTTTTGTAAAGGAATTGGCATTTTGCTTAGTTCTTAGGGGGGGATGTTAATTGATTGTGAACTTCTGCCGGGTGTACTCGTTGAAGAACCCGAAATGATGATAATTCTCCAATCAATTAAAAAAGCAAACATGAAAAAGTTGAATCTTTGGCTATTAGCCATTTTCGCCCTTTCTGCACTAACATTTACAGCTTGTGACGATGACGATGATACGGATCCGATGCCGGAGCCCACAACAATCGTTTCCTTTGCGCAAGATAGCGACGATTACACCATCCTGGCAGAAGCGGTAGTTGCAGCTGGTCTTGACGGCGTACTGTCAGGTACTGGTCCGTTCACCGTATTTGCACCAGACAACGCTGCCTTCCAGGCATTGCTTGACAGCAATTCAGACTGGAATACGCTTGATGATATCCCCGAAGCAACCCTGACAGCAGTACTGACCAATCACGTACTTGGAGGAGAAGTAACCTCTTCTGACCTGATGGCAGGATATTATTCCACGCTCAGCGCCACCGGCTTTGGTGATGCAACGACCAGCCTGTATGTCAACCTAGATAATGGTGTCGTACTGAATGGCGGTCCTGAGGTAGTTGTGCCAGACGTGGATGTAGACAATGGAGTAATTCACGGTATCGATGCAGTCATTCTACCACCTACTGTGGTTGACTTCGCAACGTCTAACCCCGCACTGTCCTCATTGGTAGCGGCACTGACCCGTTCTGATCTCAGCACTGATTTCGTAGGTGCCCTGAGCGGTGATGGTCCATTCACCGTATTTGCACCAAGCAATGCTGCATTCCAGGCGCTGCTCGACAGCAATGATGACTGGAATACGCTTGATGATATCCCGGCAAGCACGCTTGAAACGGTACTTTCCTACCATGTGAGTAGCGGCGTGAACGCACGCTCCACGGACCTCGCTGATGGAATGATGGTAAGCACGCTGGCGGAAGGCGCAACACTGGAAGTGGATCTTTCCAACCCAGACGCTCCCCAAATCGTTGGTGGCAGTAGCACAGCAACTGTTGAGCTAGCTGATATTCAGGGTGTGAATGGTGTCGTTCATGTAATTGACACCGTACTCCTGCCCTAAAATTCCCTTTAAATTTGGGTAAATGATAAGAGCGCCATCCGGAACAGTCCGGATGGCGCTCTTCGTATTATACCAGGCGTAGCATTTAATTGAATGCGCGTTCCTGGTCCAGTTTCTGAAACTTTGCCCATGCCTGGTCGGCAATCTCCCGGGTAAGTTTCTCGATATAGTAGCTACCTGCTCCGGGGTCAATGACCCGGTCGAGGTGGCTTTCCATTTTAAGGAGGTGTTGCAGGTTGCGGGCTACCCGGCGGCTAAAGGGCGTATCAGGCTCTTTTTTTGCCCGGTTGGAAGGCAAAACGTACAGCCGGTCCACGCCCCCAATAACAGCGGACATGGCCTGCGTACTGGCGCGGATCATATTAGAATTCGGGTTCTCATCCTGCGATTCCTGAGCGAAGTGAGCCACTACAAAGGGCTGCTTACCCTTTACACCGTAGCCTTTTAGAATATTGCTCCAAAGCAGGCGAAGTGCTCTGAATTTTGCGATTTCCACAAAGTAACTTTTGCTGACCGCGATACCGAACTGTAAATGCTGGTTGATGGCTGCTGCATCCAGCCCTGTTTCGGTAAGCCGGGCTAGGTATTCCGCTCCTTTCGCCATAGTGAGGGCTAGCTCATCGACGACTTGCTCCGGTCCGCTGTGGAAGGTTTTGGCATTAACCTGTAGTGGGCGTGCGTTGGGCCATTGGGTAGTGCAGGATTGAATAAACGCTGCAAGGGTGTCAATGGGAGGCTCCGTGAAATCGAGTATAGGGTCGAAGTCAATGGTGAAATTGGCCCGTTCGCCAGTGACACCTTTCTGCAGATACCAGTCCAGCAGGAGCTCCATTAGCCGGGCAGGCTGTTTTTCAGAATAGTGCTCGCTAAAGTTCAGCGTCACCATTTCAGGAGCTACACCATCCAGGAGCTGATGGAGGCGGGGACTATCTAAAGGCTGGAATAGCCGAAAGAGCGGAGCCTGTACGCCCCCTTTCAGTCCTTCGAGCAAGGCTGTATTCGCCTGCTTCACGTCTTTGTATACGTTGATGTATTCACCGATTTCCCAGTCATTGCCCCGTCTGCCAGCGAGGAGGGGAGCCGTTGTTTGATGATCAATGTCTTCCGGGTGATAGAATGGGGCAACAGTGATGTCTTCGCCCAGGTGCCAAAATAAATCTTCCAGCGGCTTGCCTTTCAGGTCTTTCTCCACTTTGGCAACCCAGGTGGCCTTGTCTACGGCAGGAAATTCTTCAAGTAGGTTTTTCATAAGTGGCGTTTTTTACTCCCTGCCAATTTAAAATAAAAAAAGCAGAGAGCCGTTGCTCTCTGCCATCAAAGTGTCCTGTAATAAGAAACCCTTTACAAACCTACAAGCAGGAAGCCTCGCCGCCTGCTTACAGATGCTAAGGATACAGGGCATTCAGGGGGTCACGCAGCCATTCCGTTGCCGGGTGCATGATTTTTGTCAGGGTGTGGGAATCCGGCGCAATATCTTCAAAACTTGGCTGGGGTACACTCTCTGCCTGATGCAGGTGTGGGATAGGTGCTCCCCAATTAGGGCAACCGCCGGCCACTTTGAGCGTTTGAGTAGCGTGGTAAACATTCTGCCCGCAAAGGTCCCTCACACTCCACTTGCGATAGATGATGCAAAAGCCGTTTTCATATAGTGTTTCATCATCCCAAGTAGCTGTAAAGCTGCAAAATTCTTCGCCAAGGCTTATTTGGTCATGCGTGGTAGACCGGTCCCCATCGGTGTCTACAACAGGGAAACCAGTATAGGCCGGACCGGAAGCAGCCGGGTCTTCCAATATTGGTGCTTCAAAACCATCGAAGGATTCGGGAAAAATAATATTGTTAATCCCCGGTTTTTCGACGCTGATCAGTTGTCGGAAGGTACTGACAGTGGCTTCTTGGTCTGTAGCTTTCCACAAACGCTCCACTACGCCTAATGCATTGCTGAGAAATTCAAAGTTGGAGAGCCTGATCTCGATGCCTTTTTCCCGGGCTTCGGCGACAAGTCTCAGCGTATCTCCGGTGTTAAGAAAAGAAGAATAAAATGTGTTGAAAGGCTGTTCCGGGCGTGGGGCCTGCACAGCTTCATTATTGATAAACACTTTAAATGTGTGGTCTGAAAAAGAGGAGCCCCCAACGTAACTCCAATCAAATCTGACAAATCCATCAGCCGGAATGGCGAGCTCGTAAGCTGCCTGGCTTCCGGGAGTCAGAAGGATTGAAGCACTATTAGCCCCTTCAACTAATACTGAATTGGGAGCTCCGGTGACATCTACCCCACCGTCACCATCTCTTGTAGCATAGGACCAGTTGGACCATGCGAAATAGCCTTGCCAGCCCTGGCTTTGGCAGCTCAGGTTGAAGTACTGGTCTTCAAAAGTGTAGGAAATGGATTCTGATGATGAATGGGATAGAACCGGTGATGGTACCTGCCAGGAATCCTGACAGGATACAGTACCGTGCGTGCCTGTAAGGGCAAGCGGTTGGGGGGAGGTGGGTGCCGCCTCATTCTGGGCACATAGCCCAATTGGCAACAACCAAAAATAGGGAAGTATTTTTTTAAGTTTTGGGATTACTACTCGCATGTCGTACACTTTCTGCTAATCAGCCATACATTATGACCAAACGATTTTCAGGGTTGATTAGGAATCAACTAAAGCTTAGTACTCAGAAAAACTTACTGAAAAGTTAGCGGAAAGGGAAGTGGGTGGAACACGCAGCGTGTTAAAACCAGGACATACCTGCTTTTTCATGGGATTATGTAGTTTAAGGGATAATTAAATCTGAAAGAGGTTCCTTATACACAGACTTATCTAAGCACGGTGCCTACTTTCTTTGATACAAATATAGGATTTACTGCAATTTATTCCATACCGCATACCCGGTATTTATTAGATTTAAATTTTTATTATTTGTATAGGGCTGTTTGATAAGGGTTAGTGGCTCCGCCCTGTAGGGGGCAGGGCGGAGCAGGACTTTATGCTTCTGCCCTTGGCTGGTTCATCACTTTCTCCTGATGGTTAATGGATTCCTGGTGGACCGCCTTGAGGTAAACCGTAACAAACTCTTCGCTTAGCCCCCTGAGCTTGCCTTTGGTTACGGCGCGCTCCAGGATTTCGTTCCAGCGGCTACTTTGTAGAATGGCGATGTTATTGCGTTGCTTGTACTCACCAATACGTTCTGCCAGGCGCATACGGTTGCTGAGCAGGTTGAGCATTTCTTCGTCCAGCTCGTCAATCTCGTGCCGCAGGTGTTCCAGGTTTTCGAGGAATTCCATATTATCAGTTGTCGGCTGACGGAAAATGAGCTGCTCTTTCATTTCCAGGAATTGTGCCGGGGTAATTTGCTGTGCGGCATCGCTCCAGGCGTTGTCGGGATCCGGGTGCACTTCGGTCATATAGCCATCAAAATTGAGGTCGAGTGCTTTCTGCGCTACCGTTTGCAGGATATCCCGGCGGCCACAGATATGGCTGTTGTCACAGATAATAGGAAGGTCAGGGAATTCCCGCTTCAGGTCGATGGCAAGCTGCCAGCGCGGCACGTTCCGGTATTTGGTCTCTCCGTGGTAGCTAAAGCCCCGGTGGATGACCCCAATTCGGGTAATCCCCGCTTTGTAGATGCGCTCAATGGCCCCTACCCATAGTTTAAAATCCGGGTTGATGGGGTTTTTGATCAGCACGGGGATGTCCACGCCTTTTAGGGCATCGGCTACTTCCTGTACGGAAAACGGATTAACAGTAGTGCGGGCACCGAGCCAAAGCACATCAATCTGATGCTTGAGGGCTTCGAAGACGTGCTGTGTGTTTGCGACCTCGGTGGTCACTTTAAGCCCGGTCTCTTCCTTGACCTTGCGCAGCCAGCCCAGGCCTTCGGTACCGATGCCTTCGAATGCGCCGGGGCGGGTCCGAGGCTTCCAGATACCGGAGCGGAATAAGTCTATGCCTTGGCCTGCAAGGGCACGGGCGGTGGTCAGTACCTGTTCTTCGGTTTCGGCACTGCAGGGGCCGGCAATAATAAGTGGCTTATTAGCCGGTTTCTCTTCTAGCAGAGGTTGGAAAGTCATATCCATGGTTACGTGAATTTTCAAAGGTTATCGTAAAATGCGTTTGATATCATTGGCTTGTGCAATGAGTTGGTAAAATGTGTCAAAATCTTTCTTGATGAGCAGCGACCGGAAACGGGCGAGCTGATTGATGTGCTCGTCCAGTACATCAAGCACGTGGTCCCGGTTTTGCCGGAAAATGGGGATCCACATGTTCGGCGAACTCTTGGCCAGCCGTACCGTTGAGCTGAAACCACCGCTGGCCAGCTCGAAAATGCGCCCTTCGTCTCGCTCCTTCTCCAGTACCGTCAACGCCAGCGCAAAGGAACTGATGTGGGAAATGTGGGACACATAGGCAGAATGCAAATCGTGTGCCTCCCGGTCGAGTTCAACGATGGTCATCGGAATGCTTTCGTACATCTTTCGTACTAATTTCACGGCTTCCGGGGCGCTGCGGTCGGCATCAATCAATACAGCGCACTTATGGTCGAAGAGGTTAGGGATTGCCGCCTCCGGGCCGGAAAATTCTGTACCCGCCATAGGGTGAGTAGCCACATATTGTCCACGCTTCGGGTGCATGTCCACTGCATTGAGGAGCTCTGCTTTGGTAGAACCCACATCAATGATTACTTGCTCCTCAATCAAGTCAAGGACTTGCGGCAGCAAAGTCAGCATGGCGTCGACCGGCGTAGCGAGTATAATCAGGTCTGCCTTTTTTACACCTTCTTCAAGAGGCAGGTCCACATCGATCAGCCGTCTTCTTATCGCCTTGTCCAGGTTCTCCTGACTGGCATCAATACCGATGATGTGGCCGGCAAAACCATTTTCCTTTAAGGTAATGGCCAGCGATCCGCCGATGAGTCCGATACCGATAATTGCAACTGTCATATTTAATTTAAAATGTAAATCTGTGTTAATGTGACCCATACGGGCCGTCGGAAATGTAAAAGTTTCTCACTTGATGGCTTCTTAGGCGTAAAGAGCCTTCCTTCTCAAAGGGTTAGGCCATTCGGGTTAGCCCTGAGCCTTCTTTATACTAGCTGTGAAAATGGCAACCAGTTGACCACACTCGTTTAGAACGGGTTCAACAACAGCGCGTTCCAGGAGTGGCTTTGCTTTGATAATTTTAAGGCAGACTTGTGATTCTCTAAGTTCTTTCAAAGCAATCCTCATTTTATGAATGAAATCTTTTCTGGATTCTGCGCTCTGGGCTTCGCCATAAAGCAATGCCGGTGCCGTTCCAGACCGTGTCAGCTGCCCGCCCAAATGCTGCCCTGCGAAAGTTTTAGGTAGTTGTTCAACAAGGTTGAGCACCATCACAGCGAAAGCAATGAGGCGGTCTTCCAGATCATATTTTCGCGTCTTTTCCATATTCAATTCATTTAAGCACTTTACCTTTTTAACTCCGGCTGCTCTCGGCACCGCTCGCCCTTTTCCCTTCGTCAGTTCTACATTTTACATTTTACATTTTTGCATTTCCAACCCTACGCATGGCTTCTTCATAAAGTGCGCCATCACTGCAAAGCGAAATCCGCAGGTACCGGTCGCCCTGAGAACCGAAGATACCGCCCGGGGTGATGAAAACGTTATGCTTGTACAGCACCTCGTCTGCCAGTTCATAAGCATCGGCATACGGATCCGGGATTTTAGCCCAGACGAACATGCCCACCTGCTTCGGGTCGTATTTGCAGTCCAGCGCATCAAAGAGTTGAAAAACCGTTTCCCGCCGTTCAGCATAGACCCCGTTAAGACGTTCATACCAGGAAGCAGGGCTTTTCAGGGCCTGAACTGCGGCAAGTTGCACCGGTTTGAACATACCGGAGTCCATATTGCTCTTGAAGCGCAGCACCACCTTGAGGTAATCCGCCCGCCCGGCCAGCATGCCAATGCGCCATCCTGCCATATTGTGCCCCTTGCTGAGGCTGTTGAGCTCCACGGCTACGTCCTTCGCACCCGGAATGCTCAGAATGCTGTGCTGCTGCTCATTCAGGATGAAGGAGTAGGGGTTGTCATTGACAATCAGGATGCGGTGGCGGAGGGCAAAGGCCACGATACTTTCCAGAAAAGACAAATCTGCCGCCGTCCCTGTCGGCATATTCGGGTAGTTGAGCCACATAATTTTTACCCGGCTCAGGTCGGTGCTTTCCAGCGCTTCCATGTCCGGCAGCCAACCGCGTTCCGGCTCCAGCTTGTATTCCCGGATGGTGGCTCCGGTCAGATTAGATACTGCCCGGTAGGCCGGATAGCCGGGGTTGGGCACAAGCACTTCATCTCCACTTTCGAGAAAAGCCATAGCGATGTGCATCAGGCCTTCCTTGGAGCCCATAAGTGGCAGGATTTCCCCTTCCGGGTCAAGGTTGGCGCCAAACCACTTTTCATACCATTCGGCGAAAGCCGCCCGCAGCTCGGGGATGCCCATATAGCTTTGGTAGCCGTGGACGTCATTATGAAGAACGGCATCGGTCAGCGTGTCGATCACCTCCTGGCTAGGCGGTAAATCGGGGCTGCCGATGCCCAGATTGAGGACAGGCTTGCCCTGGGCGCGCATTTGCGCAATCTCCCGGAGTTTGGTCGAGAAGTAGTACTCCTTAACCTCTCCCAGGCGGCTGGCAGGTTGTACGATCATGTCGGATTTCGCTACTGATTTGGTCATTGCAAAATGAGATTCTGGTAAAGGTTTTTAGAGGAATGCTTTAGTATTCGTAATGCTCACCGCAGGCATAAACGCCGTGCACCTGCAGATTGCGGGTCAGTGGCCGGATCGCGTCGAGAGCCTGCTCGTGCCCTACTTTGCCCTGCACCACGAAGTCGACGTAAAACTGATACTCCCAGGGATGTCCGATGATGGGGGCCGACTGTATTTTGGTCAGGTTGACGTTGTAGGCGGCCATTACAGCCAGCGCTTTGTACAGGCTTCCCACTTCGTGATCGGTCGCGAAAGAGATAGATACCTTTTCCAGAGTAGCATCCAGTTTAGGCGTGCCTTTCTCCAGCACCAAAAACCGGGTGTGGTTCTTTTTATTGGTTTCAATGCCTGGCGCGATAATTTCAAGCCCATACATTTCGGCGGCAAGGGTACTGGCGATGGCACCAATGTGCGACCAGCCATTTTCACTGATCTCCCGGGCGCTGAGGGCGGTGTCTGCCGTTTCCACAAGCCTGATATTCGGGTACTGCGCAAAAAACTCCCGGCACTGCGAGATAGCCATGGGGTGAGAATGCACCTCCCGCAGTGATTCGATTTGCACACCGGGCAATACCATCAGGTTTTGCTTAATGCGTAGGAAAACTTCGCCTGTAATATGCAGCCCCGACTGCTGTAGCAGGGTATAGTTGCGCATAATGCTTCCTGCCAGGGTATTCTCGATAGCCATCAGGCCGATATCTGCTTCTTCCTGCGCTTCCACCATGCCCACCAGGTCTTCAAAGGTATGCGCGGGTACAATTTCCAGGGGCTGATTTTGAAAGCAATGACGGGCAGCCACTTCGTGAAAAGCGCCTGCGTAGCCCTGAATACTGACCCGCAGTGGGGTGGAGGTGGTGTCGCCGGCAGCATAGCCGGCCTGTGTCTTGGTCATGGTTTATGAATTGTTATTCCAATAAAAAAGCCCCGCTTTCGGGCGGGGCTTTCGTTTCGTTCTTATGCTTATGCACATGTACTCAACGGCAGCCCCTTTGGTGGATAGCCAAAAAAGAAAAAGTAAAAAAAGTAATACGCCGCTTTGGGACTGTACATGTGGTTTTGATTTGGTTATTCCCGAAAAAAAAGAAGCCCTGCTTGTACAGGGCTCCTAAATATCTTTTCGCAATCCGCAAGATTTAGCAGCCCTTATGCTCCGGCATAAAAGTAAAAGCTAAAAAAGTAGTTGCGGTAGTTGCGTTCCATTGCTTATTGTTATGATACAAACCTAGGGATTAATTCGGCATTCCGCAAAGTGAAATGCGAATTTTTTTAAATTTTGTTGGGTTTATTGCATTTTTACTGTGCTAACAATTGTTCGTTTGTGGGTTTTGCAAAATAACCCCTCTTTTTTTGAAGAGGTATGAACAAACAATTGTTCGTCTGCTAAGTATTGTTGCGCCAACCAGCATTACTGCCCTTTGAAAATGGGTTTGCGCTTTTCCAGAAAGGCCTGCACCCCTTCTGCGTAGTCCTCGGTCTGCCCGGCCGTGGACTGTAGTTGATCTTCGATGGCTAGTTGCCGTTCCAGATCGTTATCAAGGGCATAGTTGAGGGCACGCTTGGTTAGGCCGAGGCCTACGGTAGGCATTTGGGATAACTTTTCGGCAATTGCCCAGCTCTTTTCCTCGAATTCCTCGTCCGGGAAGAAGTTGTAAATCATGCCGATGCGCTCGGCTTCCACGGCGGGTACTTTGTCGCCCAGCATCATAAGTGCGGCTGCCTTTTGATAGCCAATCAGGCGGGGCAGGGTATAAGTCCCTCCACTGTCCGGGATGAGCCCGATTTTGCTGAACGCCTGAATAAAACTCGCGGACTCTGCAGCGACTACAATATCACACGCCAGCGCAATATTAGCACCTGCCCCGGCGGCCACGCCATTGACGGCGGCAACGATAGGCTTCTCAATAGCCCGCAGCCGGGTCACGATAGGATTGTAATGCTCCGTAAGGATGGTCGTAAGTTCCGGGCCGTCGTCCGCAACAATTTCGCCCAGGTCTTGCCCGGCGCTAAAGGCTTTGCCGGCCCCCGTAAGATAGAGGGCACGGATGGATTCGTCTGTTTTGCACTCGTCCAGCACGCCTTGCAGGGCCAGGGCCATCTCACGGTTAAAGCTATTGTATTTGTCGGGGCGGTTGAGGGTAATGTGCGCTACGGCACCTCGTCTCTCGAGAAGAATGGTGTCCATTGGGTTGGTTTTTCGGTAAAGGTAAAGGGTTTTTTAATGGCATTTAAAGTAGTCGAACGGTTCCCGGCAATCCAGGCAGCGGTAAAGCGACTTGCAGGCGGTAGATCCGAATTGGCTCACCAGCTCCGTATTGACGGAACCGCACTGCGGGCATTCCACTTTGGGCTGTTCGGCAAAAAGGGCGCCTTTATCTGCTGTACCGTCCACGGGGGGCGCGATGCCATACGCTTTCAGCTTTCGGCGGCCGGCTTCGGTCATCCAGTCGGTGGTCCAGGCGGGGTGCAGCACAGTGGTGACGGTGACGTTGTCGTAGCCATGCTCCTGAAGGACTGCGCGAATGTTGATCTCAATGGTATTCATGGCCGGGCAGCCGGAGTAGGTCGGGGTGATAATTACTTCCACGCCGCCATTCTCCTTAAGCTTCACATCACGGATTATGCCCAGATCGGTGACGGTCAGTACTGGTATTTCCGGGTCGGTGACCGCTTCGAGGACGGCCCAAATGTCATCAGTTGTGGTTGCTGTGGTCATAATGGTTAGGACTTTGAAGTACTAACGCTTGTTCGTACGCCTTGGTTGACGGCAGTCCTTATTGGCGTCGTTCCTGCCGCTTCTCCTGATTGAGCCGGTAGTTAAAGGCGAGGATAACACTTTGCGTGCGCCGCCATTGGAAGACCGATTCTTCTTCGTAATTGGGAAGATCGACTTCAGAGCGCCGCTGACGGGTATTGAAGAGGTCGCGCCCGGAAAGCGTGACGGTGCCCCGGTTGTTCAGGACATCCAGAGAAGCAGCAATATCGAGCATGTAAATGGATAAACGCCGCCCCTGTGGCGTACGCTGTGGGGCCGTATAGTCGAAGGAAACCTGCACCTGCCATCGGTCGGTGGGTTTGACCTTGGAGTTGATCTGCCCGCTCATCGTGTAGGTGTCTGCGCTGTAGTCGGTACCTTCAAAGCTGCCCTCAATGATAGCCCGGAAGAGGTTCACATCGCCGGTAATGTCCCACCATTCGGTAGGTTGTACGCTGAGGTTGAGCTCCAGCCCGAAGGCATCGCGCACAGCCAGGTTGACGGGGTAAATGATTGCCGTCCCATCATCTGCAGGGAGCGTCAGGCGTTCAATCACGCCTGTGGTCCGGCGGTAGTAAAGGCTCGTCAAAAAAGTGCCGTTCTTCAGATAGCGCAGGTAACCGGCTTCAAAGGAATTGGTGAATTCCGGGCGCAGGTTGGGATTGCCTATGTTGTTGTTGCGCGGGTTATTGTAATTGGAGAAGGGGAGGAGGCGCCGGAAATAAGGGCGGCTCAGCCGGCGGCTGTAGCTGACCTGCAACTGATCCTTTTCGGTAAGGGAATAAGACAGAGAGGCACTCGGAAAAAAGCTCAGGTAGTCCTGATCGTTGGATTCGCCGGAGCGGAGCAGGGCCGCAGTGATGTCAGAAAGTTCCGCACGCAGGCCCACCTGCACGCCGTAGGGCCCAAATTCATGCCCGCCGATGGCATAGGCAGCGTAGATATCTTCCGTGTATTCCAGCTCGTCATTGAAGTCGGGCAGGGGCGTGTAGGCCCCATCTGCGCCTTCTTCTTCCACAAAGAAATCGTTGTTGACGGTACGAAAAGCAGCCCGCAGCCCGCCTTCGACTTTAGTGCTTTCGCTAATGGGGTAAATGTAATCGGTCTGCAGCAGCATATTGATTTCGTCCTCGGTATTGCTGGAACGCTGCAAGAGTGGCATAGTCGATTCTTCATCCGTCTGCCGGTAGTCGGCTAGTTCGGTATCGTCGTCCAGAATATACTTGAAATTGAAGGTCCATTTCTGATCAGGGTTGTCGTATTGCCGTTCGTAGTTGAGGGTGGCTTCCAGGTTGTGCTCTTCCTCCACTTCGTCGGTACGGCGGACCGTGGTGTTGAGCAGATTGCCCGCCGGGTCAAAGTCCTGGAAGGTGACAGTAGCGCGGTTGTCATCTTCTCCTGTGCGGTAGAGTAGGGCCGCGGTGATGGTATTGCGCTCATTGAAGTTGTAATCGGTGCCCATCTGCAGATAGCCGCCGAGCCCGCCCCGGTTTTGGCTGGTTTCGCTGGTGAAGAAGTTGGTCAGTTCGCCATTCTCAAAAAAGCGCTGTGTTGCATTGCCACCACCTGGCGCCCGCCGGTAATCCAGCCCGAAGTTGGAGAAAAAGTTGAACGCCCGCCTGCGGTAGTTGAGGTTGTAGGAGGCACCGTAATTGGCAGGCTGCCCGGCTGTGAGGCCAAAGGAGCCGTTGAAGCCTTTCTTCTCCTTCTTTTTGAGGATGATGTTAATGATACCGGCTTCCCCTTCTGCTTCGTACCGGGCGGAAGGGTTGGTGATGACTTCCACCCGCTCGATCATGTCGCCCTGCATGCGCTGCAAAGCCTCCGTATCTCCGGCACTCAGCAGGCCGGAAGGTTGGCCATTGATGAGGATGCGCACCCCCTGACTCCCCCTCAGGCTGACGTTGCCTTCCGGGTCCACACTTACGGATGGAACGTTGTCGAGGATATCGGCAGCATTATTGCCGGCATTGGTGAGGTCTTTGCCTACATTAAAGACCCGCTTGTCGAGCTTGAATTCCATTTGGCTGCGCTCGGCACGGACCTCCACTTCCTGCAGGGCAATGGCATCAGTGGACATTTCCACCTTGCCCAGCCTGAGCGTGTCCTGTCCTGCCTGCACTTTAATCGGGCTCCGATAGCGGTCCTCATAGCCCACGTATTGAAACAGGGCGTAGTAATTGCCGGGTTGGGCTTCCAGCAAAAAGCGGCCATCCGTTTCCGTAAGGGCATTGGTCACCATATTGCTATCTGGCAAGGCATACAGACCCACTGTGGCAAAGGGCAGGCTTTTGCTGGTGCCGGTTTCCTGTAGCTGTCCGGTTAGGGGAATAGTAGATTGGGCAAGGGCAAAATAGGGGATGCTTAGCAGAATGAGGAAAAAGGTGCAGCGTGTAAAGGGCATTTCATCTCGGTGTTATTTCAATGGTGTAACGTTGAAATGCCGGAAATGATTAAAAACAATCCCTATAACGCCTTGACCAGGTTGAGCGACTTCATAATCGTGAGGTAAGAGCGGGCAAAGCGGGGCAGGCTGCTGAAGTCCAGGGAGCCGGTGGGGAAGGAGAAGTTGGGAAAGCTGCCCTTGTTCTCATCCACAATTTTGTTAATAGCCCGGCGGATGGCACGTTTGTCGGGCTGTTGGGTGCTATCGTCCAGGTACTTTACGGTGAAGCCGAGGTCGCCGAAGTAGGCCGGCTCGGTAATCTGATAATACAGGTGGAAAAGGTCGCGGTCTGGTTTTGGCACGGCGTAGTTGAACAGGCAGAAGCCGACGATGTAGCCGGGAATAGCCATCGCCATACGCTCGTGCCCGTTTTCCAGGTACCAGTCCATGTGATACAGCTCCCCATTAATGATGGAGACCACGCGGTCGTGGTTGACGGTATGCGTGATGCCAAAAGTGCTGCAGCCCCGGTACATTTCCCGGTAGAAATCCTCAGCCGGGCGCTCTGCCAGTGCTTTAAGCCCCTTGCAGAGGTCTTCGTTTTTGCCAGCGGTGTTCTTGCCGTCGTTTTCGTAGTATTTCCGGTGGAGCTGCTCCAGGGTTTCCATCATAAAGCCCTCAGGCTTGATCAGGTAGTCGAGGCGGAAAATCAGGTCGAGGAGGAGGTAGCCGTAGCTGCTTGCGTAGCGTTTGCAGTCGAGCGCCCCGTGCTCCACTTCCTGCATCACTCCGCCGATGGCCTGCTTGATGTAGCGGTACTTCGCTTCTTTTTCTTCCTGTGGGAGTTCCTTCAGGTGGGTGATTTCCACCGGTTGCAGATTCCGGAACTCCTCGATCAGAAGATCGTCCTGCTTGTCGGCTTTGATGGCGGCTTCGCGCAGGGCGTAGTAGAGTTTGTAAGGCGAGCCGTCGAGGGTGTAGGTGTCGAAAATGATGACGATATTGCCTTCCGGGTCGAGGGTGAAACGGCAGTACTTCAGGTCGAAGTTTTGCTCGAGCAGGCGGCGCAGTACGCCTATGTTGAAGGACTCGGCTTTAACGACCGGTGCCTGCACCCGGATTTTGTGGGGCGTGGCTTTACCCGTCAGCTTTTTGGACCCCTGATACAGCTCGAATTCCAGCCCGCCGGGTATTTCTTTCCAATGTACGTTGTCTTCCTCGTCATCCCGGAGGTAGAGGAGAAAATGCTTGTAGCTTTCCAGAAACTGTTCCTCTTCAAAGAGGTCCTGTGCGCGGTCCCAGGCGTCATATCGGGAGCGCGCCTTATAGGAATCCGTATACCGGCCGAAGCGTATGGACGGTTGTTCCGTATGTTGTACAGCATTCCTGAAAAGGCGGTCGAGTAATCCCATATTGAAACCTGAAAATTAAGGAGCCCGGGCTTTCCGGGTGAATATCTTTAAATTGCGCCTGATTTCGAAGCGGAAAATACTACTTTTAAATCATTACCACTAAACAGATGCCCAAAAAGCACCCTCAATCGCAACCATTAAGGCTCAAAGTGCCGCTGCCGGATCCTTTTCCGGCTTTTGGGTACTCTACGCCTGCTGTGGGATTGGGTTCCTGTTTTGTCGAAGCAGTAGGTGCCCGCCTGCAGCGCCTCAAGCTTCCCGTTGCCCTCAACCCTATGGGCATTCAGTATAACCCGCTGGCCCTCAGCCGGGCATTGCAGTATGGGCTCGGAGAAGTAGCCTTTGCTGAAGACGATTTGATTGAAAGTCAGGGCATCTGGCAGCATTTCGATTTTCACGGGGTGCTGGGGCATCCGGAGCGTGAAGTGGCGGCTCGGCAGATGCAGTTGGCTGTGGAGGAACTGAAAATAGCGGTTGCAGGGATGGACCGCCTGATCATTACCCTGGGCACCGCTTTTGTTTACAAGCACCGGGCCTCCGGGCAGGTGGTGGCCAACTGTCATAAAGTACCCGCTCATGCTTTTCGGAAGTACCGGCTTTCGCCAAAAGCAATCGTGGACGCGCTGCAACCGGTACTTGCAGCCTGCAAAGCCCTCCGGCCCGGACTGGAGGTAGTGCTGACTGTCAGCCCGGTACGACACATCCGGGACGGGGTGGTGGAGAATCAGCGGAGTAAGGCGGCCCTTTTGCTGGCTGCGGAAGCACTGGCGGAAGCTGAATATGTCCACTACTTCCCTTCCTACGAATTGATGATGGACGAACTGCGCGACTACCGGTTTTACAAGACGGACTTTGTGCACCCCTCTGAGGAGGCGGTGGATTACATCTGGTCCTGCTTCGCCTCTGTCGCCTTTGAGGAGGACACCCTGGAACAGCTCAATGCAGTGGAGGCCATCGTACGTGGCAGTGAGCACCGCCCTCTTTTTCCGGCATCGGCAGCACATCAGGCATTCGTGCGGCAGCAGTTGCAGCGGATTGAGCAGCTGGAAGTTCATTTGCCCCGGGCTGACTTTTCCCCGGAGCGGGAGCGGCTGCAGTCCGCACTGCTCAAGTGATTTCAGCAATGTCAACAAACGGTTAAGCCTTTGAGCCCGGCACCCGATTCCTGCGCTTTTTTCCTTAAACTTGCAGCAACTCAATCCACAATCCATCCATGAAGAAGCCCTTGCACCTGACTTTGCTTATTGTATTCGCGCTGCTGTGCGCCTATGCCGGTATCGATATGGTGGAACGAGGGGGCATGGGGCAGCTTTGGGGCTACCGGCCGCTGCTGGCTTTCCTCTCCGGGTGGGGGGCTTTAGTGCTGGGCATCAAGTGGTTCCGCAACGCCCGCTGGCGATGGCTGGGCTTGTCTACCCTGAGTGGGGTGCTGCTCGGTGTAGGGTTTCCGGATTTGCTGCCGGTGCCCTGGCTGATGCTGATTGGCTTTGTGCCCCTGCTCATCGTGGAAAATGAGGTGAGCGAACAAGCCGGAAAAGCCCGCCGCTGGACGGTCTTCAAATACACCTACCATACCTTTGTGCTGTGGAATGTCATCGCAACCTACTGGGTGGCGAATACGGCCTTCGCAGCGGGTATCTTTGCCATTTGGGTCAATGCCCTGCTGATGACCATCCCGGTGCTTTTGTTCCATACGACACGCTGGGTCATGCCCGGGCTGAGGTACGCCGCTTTGATCTGCTACTGGCTGACTTTCGAGTACATCCACCTCAACTGGGAGCTGACCTGGCCGTGGCTTACGCTGGGCAACAGCTTCGCAGAATACCCTAGCCTGCTGCAATGGTACAGCTATACCGGTGTTTTTGGCGGCAGCCTGTGGATTTGGGTGGCGAATGTGCTGGGCCTGAGCATCTGGAATAAGTACCAGGCGAAGGAAAGCTACCGGAAGCCGCTGCTGCAGCTGGGGGCGCTTGTCCTAGTGCCTATGGTGGTTTCTTTGGTATGGTACACGACCTTCACGCCCGAAGGCGAGCCCCGGGAAGTTGCTGTTGTCCAGCCTAATTTTGAGCCGCACTACGTCAAGTTCAGCCTGTCTGAGGAAGAGCAGATCGGCCGTTTCCTGGAGTTGTCCAAATCCGTCGTCCGCCCTGAGACCGACTACCTGGTCTACCCGGAGACGAGCTTCGGGCTGGTTGATGACCAAAAGATCAACCGATACCCGGCGGTGCGCCGCATCCGCAATGAGCTGGGCGGTTTTGAAGGGCTGAAGCTCATCACCGGCATTGATGGCTACCATGTTTTTCAGGAAGGCGAGCCCCTGAGCCCAAATGTCCGGGAGCAGGTTCGCCGCAATGGTGATACCCTGAGGTACGAAGTGCTCAATGCCGCCGTACAAGTGGAAATTGGAAAGGAAGAAGTCCCGCTCTACCGTAAGTCCAAGCTGGTGCCCGGGCCTGAAATTTTCCCCTTCAAGGAGGCGCTGTTTTTTCTGGAGCCCCTGGTGGAACAACTGGAAGGCACTACAGCAGGCGTAGGCACACAGCCTGAGCGCTCGGTACTGAGCAGTGGCAGCGGCAAGGTTGCCCCGGCTATCTGTTACGAATCCATTTTTGGCGAGTACGTCAACGGCTACATCCGAAAAGGTGCTCAGGCCATCTTCATCATGACCAACGACGGATGGTGGGACCATACCGCCGGGCATCGCCAGCACCTCTACTTTGCCTCCCTGCGGGCCATTGAGACCCGCCGCAGCATCGCCCGTTCTGCCAATTCCGGCATTTCCGCCTTCATCGATCAGCGGGGGGACATCCTGCAGCCTACGCGTTACGACGAGGCGGCGGCTATCCGGCAGGACATCTTGTTCAGCGACCGCGTGACCTTCTACGTTCTTTGGGGAGATTTGATTGCGCGCATTGCCCTGTTTGGGTCGGCTCTTTTGCTGCTGAATACCCTGGTGCGGGGCTTGTTGCCGGGGAGGAAGGGTGAAGGTTAATTTTTAAAGTATATAAGGTTAAAGGGGCAGGAAGCTCACCGGGTGTACTATGCCAAGCTGTTGCCAGGGCATTCACCCGGTGTGCTTTTTGCTGGGTCTCATGGTCAGCACGCCCGGCGAAAGGAGAGCGCCGGGCGAGACAGCCTCACCGGG
>NZ_JALEGS010000041.1 GCF_022763345.1 Phaeodactylibacter sp. | reverse complement strand
TGAGGTCTTGCCAATCTATGATTTTCAATGAACTTTTGTACTATTAACAAACGTACGAGCATTTACGCTGGGAAGCGGCTTGCTCCGATGTCGCAAATCCAAGATCCCAACATTTATCGTCGGCGACCACTTCATATTGCGTATAGAATCAACTGGCCAGAGCAGTCTAAAGTTCTATCAGGGCATTCAAACCTTACAGGGTACGATTTTCGGATCATGGCCAAGGTGGACAATCCGGCTGCCGGTAGGGTTGATCGGATGAACGCTTTTGCCGATGATCACGCCCTTTTTATCACTGCGGTAGGTCTTCGTCAGGGTACCAAAAACCGAACGGACTTCCGCCAGGGTATCGCCCGGCGCTACGAGTTGCCCCAGCTTTGGGACAACGGTAAGAATGCCCCCTTCGTCCGTGTACCACCAATTAGATGTAGGGCATACCAGAATGGTTTCCACCGTGTGTTCGACCTGTCCCTTAAGCATACCTAAGTCGTACAGAACATTTCGGACCCCGAGTAGGGCATCTTTGATCACATCATGCTGAAAAACATGTGGGTCCCGAAGCTCCAGCGTGATGGCAGGTATACCTAGATTAGCGGCTGCACCGCGGAAAGTGCCATCATTGGGAGTATTGTGGAGAATAATTTCCGGATTTTGCAGCATAGCCATCCGGGCTGTTTGGGGCTGGCTCATATCCGCACGGATGTACCATGAGTTGATGCGGCCGGCACTCGCAGTATGCAAGTCGATCAGGTAGTCAAAGTGCCGCAATACCCGCTCTATAAGACGGTAGATGTAGACCTGGCTCAGGTTGCCATCAGGATCACCGGGAGCGATGCGGTTGAGGTCTACTCCATCATTAAACTTACGCTGTTCCAGCATGAGCCCCGGAATGTTCATGACAGGTACTCCAATTACCGTTCCGGACAACTGATCGGCATCAAGGGTAGCAAACAGGCGTTGAATGACCGGTATACCATTGAGCTCATTGCCATGGATAGCAGCGGTCAGCCCCACCACCGGCCCGTCTTTTTTACCCCGGGCAATCAATACTGGCACGCGCACCGGAGCACCTACCCCATCTGTGATCATATGCAGCCAATACTTCTGAATAGCCCCTGCAGGCACTTGGCCAGGGTCCAATTCAGAAAGGACAGCGTAGGTTGCAGACTGGTACATTGCGTTTTTCGGTAATTAACAGACTAAATGCTTATAAAGGTCAGGAACTTACTCCAGTTTTCGGAAAAACGCTACAGGTAAGCGATAAAAAAAGGCAGCTCCCTGAATAAACAGAAAGCTGCCGCTTTACACTCACTAGTTTATGAAACTTTAAACCAACGTTAAAAGTCAATTTGATATATATAACTCTGAAAGTCGATTTTTATTGTGCTGACGAGGTAGCTCGTAAGATTATTTCAATATGCTCCAAAATAATGAATAATCCTGAAAGATTCAATGCCAGTCACCGACAAAATGACGCTTTCGCCAATTTAATTACGATAAGGAGGGAAATTGACATTTAAAGGTTGGCTGGAGGCGCTATTTTTTTTGAAAAAACATTTTCAACCAGAAGGCCGGGCGCACCAATTGTTCACGCAGGCTAAAGTCATTGTACATGCCAGACAGGACTTCGATTACTTTTTGGTTGCCGGCAATTACACTGGCGATGAGGTTAACGATAAAAGGGTACATGAGCATTTTTTGCAATCGGTAGCTTAGGCGCATTTCAGAGCCCAGCACACGGTCCACCCGTTTGTCGTAAGCTTTCAGAAAAGCTGCGGAAAAGTCGTTGGCTTTCAGGCATTGCTCCAGCTGTTCGGCAGCGATAAAGCCACTGTAGAACGCATTGCCAATGCCTTCACCGGTGAGCGGGTCCACCAGGTGCCCGGCATCTCCCACCAGCATGTAGTGATCCCCGGAAATTGCCCGCCGTTTCGACCCCAGGGGCAGCCCAAAGCCCTTAATATCACCAACCAGCTCAGCCCCTTTAAAGCGCTCTTTCAGAACAGGGTGGGTTTCCAGCAACTGCAGCATCTCTTTCCGGAGGTTGACTTTCCGGCGATTGAGGATGTCGCTGCGCATACCCAGCCCTACATTGGCCTCTCCATTTGGCAGGGGGAATATCCAGAAATAGCCCGGTGTGATAGACTTGATAAAGTGTAACTCGATGAAATTATCTTTATCCAGTGCTTTGACGTTTCGGTAGTACGCCCGGACTGCTGCGGCATAGTGCTTATTGTCTTTTTCAAGCCCTGCCTCTTTGCGGCTGAATGCCGAGTAGGCACCATTTGCCACAATCAGCATCCGGCAGTTCACCGTAAGATCGCCTGACTTGTTGCTCACAAACCAGCCGGTTTCAGTGCGCTTAAATGTGACAATTTCTGTTTTGTCAAAAAAACGGATATTGTCCCGGCGTTCCACTTCTTTGACCAAAAAATGATCAAAATCCATTCGTTTCGTGACATATCCGGGGGCTTCAGCGGCGTTACGGACGTAATTCGGCCGAAATGGAATGTTGAGTGCCCGGTTATTGGGCGAGACAAATTGAATGCCCCACACGTCTGACTGCACAGGGCTTGCATTAAATCGCTTGAGGATATCCGGGTCAAGCCGGTTAAGCAGGGTGGTTACTTTTCCGCTGATGGCATCACCACATACCTTATCTCTTGGGAAGGAGGCTTTGTCCAGCAATACAGATGGGATTCCCATATAGCTGAGCTTAAGGGCGGTGGCGGCTCCTCCCGGACCCGCTCCAATAATACATGCATCAGTGGTCAATTGCATAGGAGGGAGTTAAGTGCGCTAATATACACAAAGCCAAAAAAACGTGCGCCCACCAGAAGGTTAATTCTAGCGGGCGCACCGTGATTCCCCCTTACCTTGCAATCCTTAAAGATTGCACGATAATATCAAATTGTTGATACAAAGATAGGGGGCACAGACAAAGTTTCAAACCCCATTTTCATGGGGCTACCCTGTATTCACAGTGTTTTATCATTTTTTGTGACATAACAACATTGCGAATAACAAAACTTTGCTTTTTAATTCCCACCCAGTATCAATGGCAAGCCATTGCCGCCTTCGCCACCGACAACGATGACCTTTGAGTTCGGAGAGTTAGCCAACTGCAACGTGGCTTCAATACCTTTGTCCTGAAGAATTTTATCGGTCAGGCTGGCACTTAGAATGCGGTTGGACTCTGCTTTAGCTTCCGCCTCGATAATCTTCCGCTCAGCCTCTTTGCGCTCCTGCTGCAGGATGTAGTCGTACTTCAGGGCTTTTTGCTCCGCCTCGATTTTTGTCTCAATAGCTGTACGTACTTTATCCGGCAGTTCAATATTGCGTATCAGGGTTGCCCGCAACTCTATGAAGTTGCCACCCAGGCTTTCTTGCAGGTTTTCCTGTATCAATGCCTGCACCTCATTGCGCTTGGTAGAATAGAGTTCTTCCGGTGAGAATTGCCCGATGACTTCACGCACAGAAGAACGAACCTCTGGCCTGACCAGGCTTTCAATATACTGTGGCCCGAATTTCTCGTGAAGGTCACCGATATTATTGTAATCCGGATTTACACGTACGGTGACATCTACCTGGATGTTCAGACCATTTGCAGACAGTACTTTCATGTCCTCGTCAATTTGCTTTTCCCGGATATCGTAGACATACATAATATTCCAGGGCGCGATCACGTGAAAGCCCGGGTTGTAGATATTTTCGCGGTCCAGTCCTCCACCGAAGCGCTGGAAAAGAACCCCACGCTCTCCAGCCTCAATGGTTAGGAAAGTCGCGTTAGAGAAGGTCAGGATAGCGATAAGGGCTACAAAGACAATGATGCCGTATGTGATTAATTTACTTTGGCTCATAATTGATTTTAATTGGTGAAATGAGATACCTCGCTGGCATCTGATTGTTAAGATAACAACTTTTAGGAAATCGGGTTTTGCCTATTATAGTAACAACCCGCCCAAAACCGCCCAACTGCCAAATATTTTCTACATTCGTTCGGGTTTATGAGGAGCTTAACAAACCTTTGACTGACCTGAGTAGTCTTATATAGTGATGATGTACCGTTAAAATTGGTACATTAGGAAAAAGCCAAGCATAATATGAATATCCGATTTTCCATACTTTTCCTTTTTCTGCTGGGAGCGCTAAGCCTGAATGCACAGCAAAATAAAAATCTGGTACAGTTCTCCGGGATGGTCCTCGATGGGACTGATGACCAACTCTTCCCGGTGCCTTACACCAATATTCTTGTTAAGGACAAAGGGCGGGGCACCTACTCCGATCTGCGTGGCTTCTTCTCCATTGTGGTGGAAAAAGGGGACATCATAGTTTTTTCTGCTATTGGCTACAAAACCGTAGAATACCAAATCCCTGAAGACCTCGATGAAGACCGCTATTCTATCGTGCAGCTGATGACACAGGACGCCATCAATCTGCCAGAGACGGTCGTTTTCCCCTGGCCAAGCCGTGAACATTTCAAACTGGAATTCCTTGCGATGGATGTAACGCCGGAACTACAGGCGCGTGCACAGGAAAATCTGGCCAATGATGCCTTGCGCCGTATGCGGAATGAGGTCGTACCAGATGGCCGGGAAAACGCAGATTTCTACCTACGGCAGCAGTCCCGCGACTTCTACCATATTGGACAGCAGCCGCCGATGAATATCTTCAACCCTATTGCGTGGAAGCGGTTCTTTGACTCTTGGAAAGCGGGAGACTTTAAGAAAAAGGACAAAGACGAGTAACACTTCTAGCTGTTCGCCTTCCCAAAAACTTTTCGCCCCCAAATGAGCACCTGAAAGCCGTAGGTGCCTATCCAATACCCCAGGGCAGCAAAGGATAGCATGCCCAGGGCCACATAAGACTTTACGGCACGCAGATTGATTTCCAGAAATTCATAGTACACGAAGTCCGTGAGTACGAAAACGGTGTGGATGATATAGAGCACCAGCAGTACCCGGACCAATGTACGCAGGTATAATACTTTTCGCCACTCATGCGGATTGCGCTCCCGCCGGACTTCCAGCTGCCGCTGCCGGATGTAGCGATAGGCAAAATAGAGATAGGCGAAAAAAGACGTCAGGTAAAGCCCCTGTTCAAAAGCGCCGTAAAATGGATTGAAGTAAACCCGCCCCATTGCGGCTTTCACCGCCACTGGCTGCAAAAACATAACAACAAAGAACAACAGCTGCCCGATCGGCAGGATAAAATGTTTGGCGTCTGTCCACCGGAGCTGATAGGAAGGGTAAAGCGATAACTTGGCGTGAAAAAAGAGCAGGACCGGAAAGGACAACGTAAAATAGAGCGGCAGGAACTTCCCCTCCGGCCAGATCTCGTAGAGCTCGATAAAATTGAAAATATTGTGGATAAGGGTGAGCCCAAAGGTGATGAGCAGCACCCCAAAGAACCAATTTGACCTTCGGTCACCGGATCGCTTGAAGAAGAACAGGGCTCCTACCATAAGCGCCTGTACAACTCCGACCAGCAGAAAAAAGAGCAACAAGTAAAAGAATATACTGCGGTCTCCCGTAACCAGAAAGTCCATATAGATTTAAGTGTTGAACTTCACGTTAATTTGGTTCCAGAGCGCTTCGATCTGACGGGTTTTCGCCTGAGGGCCAGTGATGCTGATCAGCACATAAACTCCGTTGCGGGCCCACATCCGGATAGCTTCCACGTCGGCACCGGCCGCCAGAATGGCCTGGAAACCGCCGGCATCCGCTTCGTACTTCAGTTCTTTCGTCCCTACCTGGTGTTTGTCCTGAAAAGCTTCTTTCTCAAAGCTGTAAATTTTTTCCGGGGTCCAGTCCATGACGTTGTGAGAGCCTGCAATGACCAGCTGTATGGTCCCGTTTTCTGCTTCCAGTGTGATACCATCCCCATTGATTGGACGGTCCTGTGCCAGGTGAAGGTCTCCCGGATACTCCACACAAAAGCCGAAACGGTTGTTGCAATACTCCAACGGGCCCTGCGCAAACGCAAACTGAACACCCAAAATGGCGAAAAGAAAGGATAAGGTAATCTTGAGGTTTTTCATGGTTTTATTTTTGACCATTTAACGGTTTAAGGGATTGTGATGGTAGAAAGATACGGCTATTTTGGCTTTTCTTTAACGTTGCCGGATCGCTTTCCTTATTCCTACCGGAAAGATAACCTTATCTTTGCACTCCAAACTATAATATAACTGATTATGCAAGTTTTCCTTAGCCGGGCGCTCCTTTTTCTGGCTTTTGTTAGCCTTACAACTTTGACGCTGGCGCAAGCGGAAGGGGTTGACACCACCTCCTCAGGCTATCAAATCGGTTACGAAATCGGCAGCTGGCTGCCTTTTATTATCCTCTTTACCCTTGCGCTGATGGTCATCATCCGCAGCTTTCGTTTATCACAAAAGAAAGGCCCCCAATAATGCAACCCCTTACTGCTATTCCCACTCGTGCGGATATCGAAGCCACCCACGAGGCGATTGAGCCGCTCATTCACCGGACACCGGTACTGACTTGTGCTGCCATTGATGAAAGGGCTGGTGCGTCCCTGTTCTTTAAGTGCGAAAATTTTCAGAAGGTGGGCGCCTTTAAGATGCGCGGCGCCAGCAACGCTGCAGTACGGCTGAGCGAAGCAGAGCGCCGGAAAGGCCTGGCTACTCACTCTTCAGGCAATCATGCACAGGCGGTGGCGCTTAGCGCAAAAATGCTGGGCGTACCGGCTTACATCGTCATGCCAAAGAACGCACCCGCTGCCAAAAGGGCGGCCACCGAAAGCTACGGGGCACAAATCACTTCCTGCGAAAACACCCTCGCTGCCCGGGAAAGCACCCTGCAAACGGTAGTTGAGGAAACCGGCGCTACTTTTATCCACCCTTACAACGATTACAACGTCATTGCCGGACAGGCGACCTGCGCCAAAGAGCTGCTGGAAGATGTGGAAGGGCTGGATATACTGATTGCGCCCGTTGGTGGTGGCGGGCTCATGAGCGGCACCACGCTGAGTGCACGCTACTTTGCCCCAGGCGTAAAGGTATTCGGAGCAGAACCGGAAGCCGTTGACGATGCCTACCGTTCCCTCCGGAGCGGGCAATTGGAATCCAATACCACTATTGATACCATTGCCGACGGGCTGCGGACTAACCTGGGCGAAAAGACCTTTGACATCCTGAAACGGGAACTCGACGACCTCTTCCTAGTCTCAGAGACTGAAATCCTGCAAGCCATGCGGCTGATCTGGGAACGCATGAAGATTATCATTGAGCCCAGCTGTGCCGTCCCCCTTGCGGCCATTCTCAAACACCCCGAAGTGTTCGAAGGAAAGCGAGTCGGCGTAATCCTCACAGGCGGGAACGTGGACCTGGACCGGCTGCCGTTTTAGGAATTGTTCCCATTATTAACTTTAAGTTTAAACACAATTCCCCTGCTGAAACGTTACTTTTGTAGCCCGGTAATATCACCGTGGGCCTCAAAACCAGCTAAATATCCGGTATGAGAAATTTTCTGATCGCCATGTCTACCCTTTTACTGAGCAGCGTTGCCCTTCAGGTACAAGCACAAGGCAAGACCTGGAAAACGCTGTCCAAAATCACCTTCAAAAAGGAATACAACGAGATGATGGGCTTCAAGGTGGATGTCCCGGTATTCAGTGAGGATGTGCTGGCGATGGACGGTAAAACCGTAGACGTACGGGGCTACATCATTCCGGTAGAAGGTTATAAAGGGCATAAGGAATTCATCTTTTCTGCCTACCCCTACAATATGTGCTTTTTTTGCGGTGGAGCCGGTCCGGAAACGGTCATGGAGGTGTTTGCCAATGAGCCTATTGAGTACACCGCTGAGCCTATCACCATCCGTGGTAAGCTGGAGCTCAATGCCGATGACATCAACCGCCTGATTTACGCCCTGACCGATGTGGTCAAAGTGGAAGAAGACCGCTAAACGTACCGCCTCTTTTTATGCAAATCAAGACAACGCTGTTTCGGTTTTTGCTGCTGTCCCTAACTGGCTTTTTGCTTTGGCAATGCGCTAACCCTGGCCGGCCCGAGGGTGGCCCCAGGGACGAAACGCCCCCCAAACTAGTGCCGGAAAAATCTTCCCGCAACTATCAAACCAACTACAAAAAATCGCCTATTGAACTCACCTTCAATGAGTGGGTGGAAATACGCGATGCCTTTAATCAGGTCATCATCTCCCCGCCCCTGCAGTACAAATACGAGCTCTCCATCAAGGGCAAAACCATCATCTTTGAATTTGATGAGCAGGAAGAACTACGGGAAAATGCCACCTATGCTATCAATTTTGGAGAAGCCATACAGGATATTACTGAACGGAACCCGGCGCAGGACGTGCGCTACGTTTTTTCTACCGGTGACTACATCGACTCCCTGAGCGTTCGCGGCATCATCGTGGATGCACGGACTACTCAACCGATTGAAGGAGCTTTGTTTTTGCTTTACGACAATACGGCTGACTCTGTAGTAAGGACCGAGCGCCCTTTTTACTTCGGCCGAACCAGCGCCGACGGGCAGTTTATCATCCGTAATGTGAAGGCAGATACATTCAAGGGGTTTGCGCTGCTGGACAACAACCTTAACTACCTTTTCGATCAGGCGCAGGAGGCCATAGGCTTCCCCGACAGCCTGCTTGTGGTCAGCGACAGCCTTCAGCCTTCCCTTTCTATCCGAATGTTTACAGAAGCGCTGCCGCTGCGCCTGACTACCGGTGACGACAGTCAGTACGGGCGGGTCAGAATCGCCTTCAATCAGCCGCGCCCCGATGACGTTGACATCACCCACGAAAATATCAGTCAGCGGAAAGTCATCTACGAAAATCAACCGGATACCACCAAAATCTGGTACGAAACCACCACTGATCAGCCCTGGCAGATTTATATAAAGCAGGATACTGTTTTTTACGACACGATTGATGTGCGGGTGCGCGACCGGACTGCTTTTTTGGAGAATGCAACACTCACCTTTGAAGGAAGGGGCGGCAGCAGCAAACAGCATCCCAGGGAACCGCTAGCCCTGTCTTTCAACCACCCCATACTAGCCTACGATACGAACCTGATACAGTTATACGAAGATACTTCCAAAACCCTGGTGAGGCCTTCCTTCAGCCTGGATACAAATGGGCAACGCACCCTTGTTCTGGACTACAAATGGAAGTCAGGCAAACCCTATTCGCTGGAGCTTATGCCCGGTGCCGTAACCGATATCTATAGCCTGAAGTCCGACACCATCCTGCAGGATATCAATGTGGACCTGCTGAAGAACTATGGCAACCTGTTCCTGACCGTAGACAGCCTCTCCGCCGACTCGGCTTACATTATTGAATTAATGGATGGGGAAAACGTCATTCACACCTACAAAGTGTCCGGGCAAACGAGCTTCGAGCAGGAACTCCGATACCTGCGCCCGGCTACCTTCACGGTACGCCTTACCGAGGACTGGAATGGCAACGGGCGCTGGGATTCCGGCCTTTATGACACCTACCGGCAACCTGAGCTCATGTACACCCGCGATTTGGAACAGCTCCGGGCCAACTGGGACCTTGAAGCCGTCGTTACGCTGGACCAGATGCAACAGCAAGCCCGGCAAAAACGGCAGCCGCCTCTTGCCCGGCCGGAATTAACGGCGATAGATTCGACTGCTACAGACAGCACCGCTGTGGACACCCTACGCAATCTGGATAACTTACCGCCTTCCGTACGGGACCGGATTGAGAAAAACTAGCCTGTATTGCCTGCTCGTTTTATTGCTCCAGAAGCCCTTACTGCCCCGACTGCTGCCGGGGTTAAGTGGCTAAGTATTTACAGCTCAATCCACTAGAACGAGCGGTCATCCACCTGTTCCAGCCAGTCTTTGATCACATCCACTACTGAAGCGACGCAGCCATCCTCGAAGGGAGAGCGCAGGTTAGCCAGCTGGACCAACTCCAGGAAGGACTGACTGCCGCCCGCCTGGCACAGCCGCAGGTAATCACTCCAGGCCGTTTCATGCCCCTCCTGATCTTTTTTCCAGAATTGGAAGGCGCAAATCTGCGCCAGCGTATAGTCGATGTAGTAGAAGGGCACGTTGAAGATGTGGCTTTGCTTCTGCCAGAAACGCCCGGCATCCAGAAATTCATACCCATCGTAATCGCGCTGTGGCAGATACTTCTGCTCAATCCGCCGCCAGCCGGCGTTGCGCTCTTCCGGCGTAATGTCCGGGTTTTCATACACGAAATGCTGGAATTCATCCACGGCCACCCCGTAAGGCAGGAAGTGGATAGCGCCCGCAAGGTGGCCAAATTTGTATTTCTCGGTGTCTGCTTTGAAGAAGGATTCCATCCAGGGCCAGGTGAAGAACTCCATGCTCATGGAGTGTATCTCACAGGCCTCCGTTGTGGGCCAAACGTACTCCCCGATACCCTGATCCCGGCTGCTGTATACCTGGAAGGCATGGCCGGCTTCATGGGTCAGCACGTCGATATCGCCGCTTGTGCCATTGAAGTTGGAGAAAATGAACGGCGCTTTGTAGCCATCGATGAAGGTGCAGTACCCTCCAGTGGCTTTGCCGGGGCGGGTTTCCAGGTCCATGAGCTTGGCTTCCTGCATGAAGCGGAAAAACTGATGCGTCTCTGGTGAAAGCTCCCGGTACATTTGCTCTGCCTGCTCTACGATCCAGCCCGGCTCGCCTTTAGGGTCCGGATTGCCGGAGGCGAAGCGGAGGTCTTCATCGTAAAAGCGGAGTCTGTCCAGCCCCAGCCGGTTACGCTGCCGTTCGTACAGCTGCTGCGCGATGGGCACAATGTGCGTCTTGACTTGTTCCCGGAAGTTGGCTACCATCTCCGGGTTGTAATCGGAACGCAGCATACGGTCGTAGGCCAGTCCGATAAAGTTATCATACCCCAGTTTTTTGGCAATCTGATGGCGGACCTTGACCAGTTGGTCGAATACCCCCTCAATGGCTTCTGCATTGGCTTCATAAAAGCCCCACTTGGCGAGCTGTGCTTCCCGGCGGGTCGCCTGATCTTTATCCGTCTCATGCTTGATGATGGAAGACAGGTTTTCCTCCTTGCCGCGGAACTCGATCTTTGCGCCAGCTTTGATCTTGGTGTACTGACTGCTCAGTTTATTCTCTTCCTGCAGCAGCTCCAGCACAGCGTCATCAAAGGTTTTCAGGCTCTGCTCGGCAATACGGAAGAGTTGTGCGCCCCATCGCGCTTCCAGCTCGGGCCGGAATTTTGCGTTGAGGAGCTGAGCATAGAATTTATTGACCAGCCCCTGATAAGCCGGAGTTTGTTGGTCGAAGTACTCATTTTCCTTCTCGTAGAACTCATCTCTGGTGTCCATCGTATGCCGGATCATGCAGATGTTGTACATGGTCGAGAAGGTATTGCGCAAATCGTTGATGTGGCGCAGGGTTTCGTGTTGTTCCTCTGCGTTATGCGCATGCTCAAAAGCATCAAGGGCAGTCTGGAAGTCTTCTTCGAAGCGCTTAAAATCGGGGCGCTTATATTCAAATTGGTCAAATGTTGTATTCACGGCTAAGGTTTGCATAGTTGTTGCAGCTTTCAATGAGATAACAAAGCGGTAAGGTTTATCGAGAGACAGTTGCCTCTGAACGGAAAGAAAAAACCAATCCCGGCCATTAGCACTGCTAAAGGAGAACAAAGATAAGACAATTTAGAGCCTATCTTCCCCTTACTTGGTCGGAAAGTGTGTACATTTGTGGCTGTTTCCCCAATCCTGACCTTATCTTAGCCTGCTTAGAATTCAGGCAGTTGCTTAACAGGCTGCATGGATCAAAAGTTTAAGGACTAGCCGGTCAGACCAAAAGCGATGATGTGGAACAGCAAGCATTAAAATCACAAATAGACCTCGGCAAACTTCCCCGCCACATTGCAGTCATTATGGATGGCAACGGCCGGTGGGCCAAGCAGCATGGCAAACCACGGGTGTTCGGCCACAAAAATGGGGTAACCGCCGTACGGGAAGTCACAGAGGCTGCTGCCGAACTGGGGGTAGAATACGTTACACTCTATGCTTTTTCCACAGAAAACTGGAAACGCCCTAAGCTGGAGGTTGGTGCACTGATGCGTCTGCTCGTGGAAACGTTATCGAAAGAAATCGAAACCCTCAATAAAAACGATATCCGCCTTAAAGCCATCGGTGACCTTTCCAAACTTCCGGATATCACCCACAAGGCCCTGCTCGACGGCATTGCGAAAACCCAAGACAATAAGCGGATGACGCTGGTCCTGGCACTCAATTACAGTGGCCGGTGGGAAATCACGGAAGCCGCCAAAAGGCTAAGCGAAAAGATTAAAATCGGGGAACTGGCACCGGAAGATATTGATCAGGACACCCTGGGGCATCACCTCAGCACCAAAGGTATACCTGACCCGGAGCTCCTCATCCGCACCAGCGGAGAAACCCGGATCAGCAATTTCTTGCTTTGGCAAATTGCCTACGCCGAACTCTACTTCACGCCCACCTACTGGCCGGATTTTCGGAAAGCTCATTTCTACCAGGCCATTATCGACTATCAGCGGCGGGAACGGCGATTTGGGAAAACCAGTGAACAATTGGTGTAAAACAGGCTGTAAAAGGAGATTTTCACAGCGCCCATACAACCTCTGGCGTCAGCAAGGCGTCCCCTTAGGGTAGTTTTTTCTAATCCGCCCCCGGAATATGCGGTTTTGCTGATTACAACGCTTATTTTTGCGGGCAAATCCACTGAAGGCCAGTGAAAAGTGGCCTCCGACAAGTAATGCGCCAGTTGTGCCCCTGTTTTGGGAGCGCTTAGAAGCACAGCAACTTGCAACAGAAGCACATGAAACAATTGACATACCTGCAAAGCGATTCCATGCAGATGAAGACAAAAGCCTTTTTTTTAAAGTGCCTGATGAGCCTGTCTCTCCTGGCACTAAGTTTACCACTCCTGGCACAAGCTGATCAAGACAGTATCCCGGTACTCGAATACGGCGAACCACTGGAGTACGAAATCGGCGGCATTAAAGTTGTCGGCGCAAACTATAGTGATGACAACGCCGTGATCAGTATCGCGGGCTTTCGGGTAGGTGATAAAATCCGTATTCCGGGGCCAAAAATCCAAAAAGCGATCAAAGCCCTGTGGAAACTCCGCCTCTTTACGGATGTCAAAATCGTCAAGGAAAAGACCATCGGCGATATCGTTTTCCTGGAAATCCATGTTCAGGAACGGCCCCGCCTCACCCGCCACTCGTATCAGGGCGTAAAAAAATCTGTCCACGATGACCTCAATGATGAGGTGAACAAGTACTTGCTCAAAGGCGGGATTGTGACTGAAAACGTCAAGACCAACGCCCGCGAAGCCATTGAAGACTACTTTATAGGCAAAGGCTTTCTGGATGCAGTAGCCACCGTTCGGGAAATCCCGGACTCCATCCGCCCGAACTCGGTCCGCCTGGTCTTTGATATAGACCGTAAGGACAAAGTGAAAATCCGCAATATCAACTTTGTGGGCAACGACAACGTCAAGGGCAAGAAGCTGCGCAAAAAAATGGAGGACACCAAAGAGAAGCGCCGCCTCTTCGCCTCCTCCAAATTCATCATGGACGAATACGAGGAAGATAAGGAAGCCCTCATCGCTTTTTATAATACGCTGGGCTACCGGGATGCGGCGATTGAAAGCGATAGTCTCTACCGGGATGAAGACGGCTTGCTTAACATCCAAATCAATATTGATGAAGGCAATCAGTATTACTTCCGCAATATTGCGTGGAAAGGCAACTCGATTTACGATGAGCAAACCCTGGCTAACGTGCTTAGCATCTCCAAAGGAGATATTTACAATCAGGAACTGTTGCAAACCCGCCTGAGCTTTAGTCAGGATGGCCGGGATGTCAGTACACTTTACATGGACAATGGCTACCTCTTTTTCCAGGTAGACCCTATCGAAGTGGCGGTAGAAGATGACTCAATCGACCTGGAAATCCGAATATTTGAAGGTCCTCAGGCGACGATCGATAAAGTGGTGATCAAAGGCAATGACCGCACGCACGAGCATGTCGTCCGCCGTCAGCTCCGGACACTGCCGGGCAAGAAATTCAGCCGTTCCGATATCATCCGCTCGCAGCGGGAACTGATGAACCTCAACTACTTCAATCCGGAGACGCTGGGTATCAACACGCCGGTCAACCCGCAGCGGGGCACCGTGGATATCGAATACACGCTTGAGGAAAAACCCTCTGACCAGTTAGAGCTTTCAGCAGGCTGGGGTGGCCTTCAGGGGGTGATTGGCACGCTGGGGGTTTCGTTCAACAACTTCTCCATGCGCAACATCTTCAACAAGGAAGCCTGGCGCCCGCTACCACAGGGGGATGGCCAACGCCTGTCGTTGCGTGCGCAAACCAACGGTACCTTCTTCCAGTCCTATAACGCTACCTTTACCGAGCCCTGGCTGGGCGGCAAGAAGCCCAACTCCCTTACAGTAGCTGGTTTCTACAATAAATTTTCTCAAGGATTTGGAGATAATCCCAGCAGCCTCAGCATCGCTCAGCTATCTGTGAGCCTGGGTAAGCGCCTGAGATGGCCAGATGACAACTTCGTCACCAGCACGGCTCTAAATCTACAGCAACTCACCCTGAATGAATGGCGTGGACAAGCGTTCACTACAGACCAGAATGAGTTTGTGAATGATGGAAAGTTTAATAACTTCAGTATTACACAGACGCTGGTACGCTCCACGGTCAGTGACCCGATCTTCCCGAAAGATGGATCACGGATTTCGCTTTCGGTCCAATTTACCCCACCCTATTCCCTTTTCAATCCCGACCGGGACTACGCTTCTGAGCCAGTACAGGAACGTTTCCGCTTCGTGGAATACCACAAGTGGCGGTTCGATGCGGATTGGTATACGCCGATTGTGGGCGACCTCATTTTCAAAGCTCAGGCCAAAATCGGTATGGTGGGCTCTTACGACTCGCGTTTGGGCACCTCCCCATTTGAGCGCTTCCTGCTGGGCGGTGATGGTATTAATAACCAGCAGTTTGGTTTCCAGGGTGTGGATATTATCTCACTGCGGGGCTACGAAGAAACAGAGCTGCCTGCCAATATAAATCCGGCACGTCCTGGTCAAACACTGGCTACTCCGGTATTCAGCAAGATTACCGTAGAACTCCGGTACCCACTCTCCCTCAATCCGAGCTCAACAATCTACGTTCTCGCTTTTGCACAGGGGGGTAACGCTTGGAGGTCCACCCGGGAGTACAATCCCTTTGACCTCCGCCGCTCAGCCGGTCTTGGCCTTCGGGTCTTCCTGCCGATGTTTGGCACACTTGGCTTCGACTATGGTATTGGCTTCGACAAGCCGGGTGCAGAGCGGACCATTCAGGGCTTAGGCAACTTCAACATCATACTTGGTTTCGAGCCGGAATAATCTACCGCAACCAAAGACGGAAAACGGGGGCAGCCATCAAGGTTGTCCCCGTTTTTATTTAGTACATATAGGTCTTGAGATAGGCCCAGATATCGTGGCGGTTCATAAAGCCATACAGCAGAATGGCAATGAAGAGGAACAGGAAAAACAAGCGGGTTTTGCGCATGGTATCCTGGAAGCGCTCCCGGCGGCTCCTGAAGTTTCGTTTTCGGCTTTTGTACCCCATTGTTGTGTTTTTCGCAAAGGTGCGCTTTTTTCAGGATTGAATGTACCTGCTGGCAGAATTAAATACCTTTGTGGCGTTCCCAGTAATTTTGGTCTTCCACCTCTTCCAGAATCGTCAGGTAGTTTTCATAACGGAGCACACTTAGCTCTTCCGACTCCACTGCTTCACGGACGGCGCATCCGGGCTCAGAGCGGTGCAGGCAGTTGCCGCCGAATTTGCAGTTTTCAGAGTACTTGAAAAACTCCTTAAAATTGTGGGCCACATCCATAGGCTCCAGATGAATAAAGGAAAGCGACTTGATGCCTGGGGTATCAATGATCGCACCACCGTCACGCAGCGGATGCATTTCTGCGAAAGTGGTCGTATGCTGCCCTTTGCCCGAGTAGTCGCTTAGCTCTTGTGTACGAAGCTCCAGGTCGGGCTCCACGGCGTTGACGAGCGTCGACTTGCCCACGCCCGACTGGCCTGTAATGAGCGTGGTTTTATCTTTCAGCACGGCCTTTAGCTCGGGTATCCCCTGCCCTTCCAAAGCAGAAACCAAAATCGCTTTGTACCCGATGTGCTCGTAAATATCCCGCAGGTATTCAAATACGCCAACGTGCCCGGCATCGTAGAGGTCCGCTTTGTTAAAAACAATGATGGCAGGGATCTCATAGGGCTCCGTCATCAGCAAAAACCGGTCAATAAACCCCTGCTTGAGGTCAGGCTGGGTGATCGTCATAATGACAATGGCCTGGTCGATGTTGCTGGCTAGCAGGTGAAGGTCATGCCGGCGGCGGGGTGACTGCCGGACCACATAATTGCGGCGGGGCAGGATGTTCCGAATGGTCCCGTTATCCTCTTTCTCACTGCGCTCTACCTCAACCCTGTCGCCTACTGCAACGGGGTTGGTGATTTTTTGACCTTCGAGCCGGAATTTCCCGACGATGCGACAGTCCAACACGCTATCATCCTCCATTTGCACCTGATACCAGCTCCCTGTGGATTTAACGACCGTTCCTTGTTCCAAATCTGTTGTGTTTTGAATTTCAGTAGTGCAACCATGCTCAACCCGAGAAGGTTCCCAAAAGCATCAGCTTGCACCGGCATGCACCGCTTCGGCCATGGCGCGCAGCAGGCGGCGGTCGTTTTCAATGGCATTCCCTACCACGATAACGTCTGCACCAGCGCTGGCAGTCTGGAAGGCCCGCTCCGGAGTACGGATGCCCCCCCCTACGATGAGTGGGACTTGTGTATTACTGGCGACCCGGCGTATCATCACCTCTGAAATAGGGTGGCGCGCACCGCTGCCGGCATCCATGTACAGTAGTTTGAGCCCCAGCATCTCTCCGGCGAGGGCCGTTGCCATGGCAATATCGGGTTTATCGGCCGGTATTGGCGTGGTATTGCTCATGTAGGAAACAGTGGTAGCCGCACCTCCATCAATCAGCATATAGCCAGTTCCTATGACCTCCAGGTCAGCATGATGCAGATAAGGTGCGCTAATGACCTGCTGTCCAATTAAGAGCTCCGGGTTACGGCCGGAGATCAGAGATAGGAAGAGCAGAGCATCCGCATTGGGGTCGATTTGCAATGGACTACCGGGGAAAAGGACAAGCGGAAGATTGCAGGAAGCCCGCAATTGCTGCAAACAGGCCGAAAGGGTATTGTGAACCAGCAGACTACCACCTACAAACAGAAAATCTACGTTGGTTTGTTCGCCCAGCTCTGCGAGCGCAGGCAGGCCATCTATGCTTACTTCATCGGGATCGATGAGTAAAGCAAAGCACTTCCGGCCTTCTGATTTAGCCTGGCATATCTGTTGGTATATAGGATTCGGCTTGGACATGTTTTCATTGCGGCTTAGACCGCTAAGATAAAATAATTTTACAGTCCGCTTACCGCCCGGCTTAAGTCCGTTTCTGGACCAGCACTGCCATTGACCGCTCCAGCTTTCCGACTTCCAGCCAGAAGGCCCGAAATTCCTCATAGGCAGCAGGAGGCAGCTCTGCCATTTTGCGTTGGAGCACTCTTACTACGGTTATAACATCCTGTTGATGGTCAATTTTCAGCTGATAGTAGCCTGTAGGATGCTCAAGGGTAGCCGTTTCTTCCATGATGCTCTCCACTTCATAACCTTCAGGCAACTGGTAACGCACGGTGTCGCGGTAAGTAAAACCTTCCCTCAGGGCGATCGGCCAGTACCGGTTTTCATAGGCAGGTGGGGCTGCTCCGACAGAACCTACTGGCAGCAGGGGCAGGAACAAACGCTTCCCCCCTTTGGAGGCAAACCTTTCTGATTTACCCTCCAAAAACACCTGGCAAGCTGCTTTATCCGGTTCTGGCAACACCTCTACTGTTTCTATAAGCAGCCCCGGGGCAGCCAACAAGTTTTCCCGGGCAGCATCCTTTAGCTCTGTTTCAGAATAGTAGGCCCCCATGGCCCGCCATCGTTCCGCATCCCTGGAGGCCATTTGAAAGTGCTGGCGGAGTTCCGCGTCTCCGGTTGCACTGAGCTGTACGGTGGTGGTTCCGCTACGGATGTTATCCAGGTACCCCAGGTGGGGCGTATGGTACAAACCTCCGCCCTCCTCTTTTACAAGCAACACTTTCCGGTCGTGGTTGCCGTAATGAATGAACTGTGGCGGGCCGATGGGAAGCGTACATTCCAGCCAGCTGTCCTGACCGGGCAAGTACAATAGCACATGATTAAACTGACTTTTGACCAAGGCTGTATCCAGCTTAGCCGGTGTACCACCTGTCCGTATCAGTGCCGGGTGTGCTTCAATGCCCACTTCCCTAAGCATGGCCCACATGTAATTGGTCAGGGCTTTGCAGTCACCGTATTTGTTTTTTGTTACGTATTCAGCATCAAAAGGCTGCCAGCCTCCTATGCCCAGCTGAACGCTGACGTAGCGCATATTTTGCTGAAGGTAGCGGTAAAGGAGGGCAATTTTTTCTTCATCTGAATCGGCTTCGGCAGTCAGCTGTTGGATTTCCGATGTTACGGTTGCAGGTAGTACGCCTCGCCCTTCCCACAGAGCGTAAATGTATTTACTGAGGGCTCCCCAACTCGAGCATTCCCCTTCGTAGCCCTCAATGCTAACACGACCTGGCACACAAACCACCCTGGGCAACAACTCTTCAGCCTCCGGGGCATAAGCTTCATAAGGCTGGGCTTTAAGATGCTTTACCTCCCAGGTACAAGACCATTCGTTTCCAGCATTAGTGCGCGTGGGTTCAACCGGTAGCCGGTATCCCTTGTAATTGACTGGAAAATCTATCGGCGCACTGAAGGAGAACCGGGCAGACTCAACGCTGTAACCAAAATACTGTGGGTACCACTCCTCCCCTGCGGCAAAGTCAATGCCTTCCAACTCACGCTCGTAGCGGTAGGTAATCGTGTAAGGATAAGTGCTATGCCTGACTTCCACCTGTTTTACCCGGCGGTCGCCATAGAGGGTGCCTCCCGAAACAGCAGAGTAATCCTTCACTTCGTCCTTGTCCACTACCCGCAGTTCCCGGCCCATTGCATCATACAGCACAATTTCAATTTTACGGACCCGTGTCCCTTCATCATAGTGAATGAACAGCTCATTGGCACTGCTTTTTTCGTTAAGCAGCGTTACCGTTTTTTCGACTTTCAGGTACCCTTTTTTCTCGGACCGGATATCCAAGTGCACATTATAGTCCCGTACCACTACGTTAGCACCTTCTTTCAGGCTGTCGGGGATGATGAACGCGGCATAGTGCTGTGCAAAGGCAGGCATTGCGAAAGCCAGAGTGCTGGCCAGTATCAATCCTTTCATGGTTCTAGGTCTTTTTTCGGAATACGAATTGCTCGCCCTGCTTTTCGATGACGAGGTCCAGAAAATGCTTGAGCGCTGGGTATTCTTCGGGTTCAAAATGCGTTTTATCGAGACGCAGGCTGTACACCAGGTTGACTTTCCCCGTAGTTTCAGTTGGGGTAAACTCAAAGCTGCCCGCCTTGCCCGGGAGCGTAAAACTGGCAGCTTCCGGCATTTCTTCCAGCAAATAGCCTTCCGGGATTTCAATAATGAACACATCCCGCACATCGAAGGGGTGGGCCAGATCTACCGGATAGCTCCGTTCGGCTTTCTGAAAAGGGTTCTCTTCAAAGTAGGGCAAAATACAGGGGGAAAAATAGATAAAATCATTAAATGCCTGCGCAGCTCCCGGCACATCAGCTTTGTAGCCTGCCTTTACAGCATCTACCGGGTTTTCAGGCAGCTTCAGTTGCATTTCCTTTGTTGTGCTCTGCGGGAAACGCTCCAGGAGGCTTTCCGTTAAGGCCTCCAATCCTGCTTCCCCAGCCGTTTGTGTACGTACAGCTACAGCATGATAGCCCTCAGATTTAGTCTGTATCTGGTACGAAAGGTCACCGTTTTCGGAAAGGCTCATCTGAAACATCCTTGCTGTACTCGCCCCGGGAGGAGCGATGTTTATCCACTGCGGGTTCGTCTCGCTGACCAGCCAGCCCACTTTATTGAGAGAGGCTTTGCGGGGCACACCTGCCGGTCGCTCATCATCGCTGAGGTCCAGGATAAGCAGTTGATCATTGATCCTTGCCACCGTAACCATATGGTTAAATTGCCGGACGATAGGGTAAAGCTGTATCATTTTGCCATGGCTTCGGGTACTCAGCAGCACCGGGTAGCACTCTATTTCCAGGGCTTTCAGCACCGTCATCATGATAAGGTTCAATTCACCGCTGCTGCCTTTTTTTCTTTCAAAGCATTCCAAAACCCCCTCTTCGGCATTATACCAGTAGGTGCCATCCCATTTCAGAATGTCCTGAAGATAATAATAGGCCGCCAGTGCTTTTTCGGAAGGTGTACCGTCTGCCGGCAAATAGGGCTCAAGCGCACTTAACAACTGCTTTTGATTGCGCTTTTTGTCGAATTGCAGCCCGAAAGAAGTAGAAGTAAGCAAGCGCTTTGCCACATCAGGCCAGGTAGAAAGAATCTGATCAACGGGCTGATCCGGAAATCGGACTGCCTGCAACTGAAAACGCAGGCTGGCCCGGTAATCATCCAGCGTAGTCATAAAGGCCTCTTCCCGCAGTGCAGGTACATTCTCCATCACAAACCGGTAACGATTTACCTCTCCGGACATCGTGGTCGTGCCAGAAGCTTGTTGATAAGTTCCCGAAAAGCCAGCCTGCTTGGTTTTATACTGCACCACGCGGAAGCTTTGGGTGAGCCGCTCCTGCTCGTTGATATCCGGGCTGCGGCCATTCGTCAGGAATAAGTATTCAAACCAGATCGGAATATCTATGTGCAGTTCGCTCCAGCGGACCGGAATATCATGCTGATAGTACCAGGATCGCAGTTGTACGATCCGGTCGGAGGTGATGGTGTAGGTGTATTCGATTACCGCACCTTCCTCCAGATTTGGAAAAGTAAACTTTAGGGCTTTTACCTCGTCGGCTACTTCCTCTTCATAAAAATCCCGCCCTTTGAGTCGGAAGGTCTGCCCGGAGCCACGTGAAATCGTTTGTGCTTTGAGCCCGCTGATCTGATCATTGCCGTAGAGGTAAAGCTGCACATCACCATAGTCAAAGGCAGACTTGTCCAGAATTTTGATGCGGCGATGGTGTTCAAAAACATAGCGAGTGCCCTGCCCAAAGTCAAACTTCAGCGTGGCATAATCGCCAAGAATTACAGCAGCGGCAGTGGTGTCTTCTGGGAAAGTGGTCATATTCAGCTCTTCCAGGTCCACTTGCCCCCACTTCATTGGAGACTTTTGGGCATTTGAGGTGGTTAAAACAATAATGCTTAGTAATACTAGCGCGAAACGTAGATGATTCATCATCCAGGGTTTAATAAATAGAAAATATTAGGGTTTGCGCAGAACGACCTGCGCGGTTAGTTTTTCTGAAAATGCCTCAAAGAGCGCCTTCATTTCAGCATACCTCTCTGGCTGGAAAGTGAGTTGATTAATTTCTATACGCGTCTCTACTTTAAGTTGGCGATCAATCACCTCGGCTTTGTAGTCAAAAGCCACCCCCTCTCCTTCTAACACCTGATGCTGGGATTCGGGAATGAAATCCACCTCCCACCCCTCGGGCAGATTGACGGTGTTCATCGTGACTTCCCTGATCGGACGGCTAAAGTCAACAGGATAGTGCCGTTGTGCCAGCTTAAATGGATTTTCGATGAACTTTGAAAATAGCACTGGCTGAAAATAAAGGTATTCGTTCACCACATTGCCGGCCGTTTCGTACCGCACTTGGATCTGCTCGGCGTAGGACAGGGAAGCTTTATTGGGGTCCTTACGGCGAAGATCTTGAAACTCCGCACCTTCGGGCAGGCGATTGTTCCAGTACTTCCCATCAGGATACTGCCGGGCCAAAGAACGCTCTCCCGATGCACTGATACCCTGGTAAGTCGCCACAACTGTGCCCTGTAGCGCACCATCACCACTCAGGTCAAGATTATAGAAAAGTTTAAACTCATCATTTCCGGGCGTGATATTGATCCATACTGGCTGCTCCTCATTGACAATCCATCCGTAGCCATTAAGCGAGTATCCCCTCAGGCTTCCAAAGGGCTGATAATCCACAGGCGTTTCCAGTAACAGTACGCGGCCAGCAACTTCCAGATAGACCAACATATGGTTAAACTGGTCCATGATAGGGTACTGTTGTGTCATTTTCCCATGCCCGCGGGTAGAGATCAGGACCGGATAGGCCTTATAGCCTTCTGCTTTCAGCAATGCGGTCAAAGCAATACCCAGATCAGCGCTCGTTCCACTACCCTTTTCCAATAGTTCGTCCGGCGATTGTCCGGGAAAATACCTTAACTCGTCATCCCAGGCCACCTTGCTGCCTAAAAACCGGTAAATGGCTTCTGCTTTTTCAAGCGGATCATCTATACCGGCTATTTCCGGCTGTAATGCTTCATGCAATGCCTTGTAATGGCGCTTCTTGAGGTAATTTTTGCCAAACTCATCCCGGTCTTCAAGCGTCCTGGCAGCTTCAGCCCAGCTTGTAAAAACTTCTCTTACGATTACACCATCGCGCTGCTCACTCAACTGAAACCGTACACGGGCCCGGTAATCATTGATCGTAGTCAGGTAGTCTTCCTCCTGAATCGCGGGTGCATTTTTCATCATGAAGTGGCCGTCACCGGCAAATAGCTCCATATTGCCCAACTTATAGAGCTTACGGCCATCGTCCAATTCGTACATACTCATTTCAGTACCGGTTTCCAACAGTGTCGTATAGGAATAAGTCGACTGGTTATCGATTGACAATTCACTGTGGACTACCGGGTATTGGCCCTGAAAATACCAGGCGGGCAGCCGGAACATACGGTGGGACAAAATCTCATATTCTAATTCGATCACTGCTCCGACTTCTACATTAGGCAAAGAGGCTTTGTGAATCGTGTAATATTCATTGTATTCTTCCTCAAAGAAATCGGCTTTACTGATTTCATAGAATTGCCCGTTGGGAAGGGTAATGCGCCCTTTCAGAGAGACCAGATGATCTGACCGCTCCTTATAAGTATAGCGGTAAACCCTTAGGTCTGCCTTGTCGAAAGCAGATTCTTTAAGGATTTTTATGCGCTCGTAGACCTGCATCTCCAATTCACTGCCATACATTGCGGAAGGGAATATCTGGTAGTCGGCTTTAGCGTGCAAGACCACTGCCGCAGCCGAGGAGTCATCTGGAAAAACTTCCATAGCTAGCGCCTCCGGTGGAATTTGCCCAAACCGGGCTTCGGACTGTGCAGAAATGCTGATGGCGACAAAAAGTCCCAAAAAGCTAAGGGTAAAAAGAGCTTTGATTTTCATGATTTCACTTCAAAGAGCGCGACTACCTTTTGGCATGCTTATCTGGGGCCGGACTGATATTAATGCGGAACAGAGAGCGGGCATCAGGGGTTCGTAGCGCTTCAAACAACAATGAAGCCTCAAAATACAGTTTTTAGCGTAATTTTTGAACTGTTTGCCCGTTATTTTGGGGTTGACATTACCCAATAAAATACTTCCTATGCTGGCACAAACATGCCGATACCTTTGTATTGCCGGGCTTGCGGCATTCTGCTTCAGTGCCTGTACCCGTAGTACGTGCGGGGCAGATAAAGCAGCTTTTCTGGCCCAATACTACGAATTGCTGGAAGATGCCAGGACGGCAGACTTGCCTGCTTCTGACCCCGGGTGGTCTAAATACGATGCGGCCTTCCGCAGCTATGTCGAAGAATGCTACGACATCCATGAGCCGGAAATGACCGGCAGGGAAAAGCGTCGGTTTTGGAGGCAGTCACTGCGGTACTACTATCAGCGCTACGGGGATGGGCTTGTAAAGGAGCTCAAAGGAAAAGACAAAAGCACCCTGCGCAAAATACAGGAAGAGACAGAAGCCCTTTTTGATGAGCCGGATGCTATGTTTGACGATGCCGTTGACGGGCTAAGGAAAGACTGGCAGGAACTAAAAGAGCGTTTTGAATAAATGGCAGACGGACAAAGGCTCTGGCAATGAAAAATTAGTTCCAGCGAACTTCATCATCGTCAAAGAAGAAATCGAAGTCATCAAGATCACCGAAGAGGTCGTCCCCAAATGCACTGTCTGCTCCAAGCCCCCAATCCTCTTCTTCGGTTTCTTCCCACTCTGCCCGGTAACGCTCCATGGAATAATCGTCTTCCTGAGGCTCGAACAGAAAAGCGGGCAGGCTGGCTGCGAATTCTGCATCCGACCCACTGCTTTTGAGCTGATCCAGCCAGCGTTCATAAATCTGGCATTGGCAAAAAGCCTCCCCAAACGGGCAGCCTTTGGGCTCGTACCCACAAAAATCTAACTGCCAGATATTGTACTGCAACACCGGGACCTCCTTCTCCAGCTCAGCCAGTAAAACCTGGTACCGAATGGGGGCAGGCAGCCCAGCCGGGAAATTAACGATAAAGGAGTGCGCATCCAGGCAATCCGTCAGGGCCTCGGCAAGCAACAGCATGTGAGTTTCAGAAAGGCGGCTGGCAGGCGGGAACCACTCCCGTTTTACACCCACCAAATCGGCGAGTACCTCCCGGGGCGCAGTCTTGGCTTCCTCCTCAGCTGTGATGAAAGGCATGTCTTCGTCATCGTCAAAAGACAGCACGTGTACAGGAAGGCTTACAGTAGCCGCTGCGATATCCGCGAGCAGGTAGTTAATGTATTTATCCATCAGACTATACTTCCGTGAATGGAATCAGGGTCCATTAATGGCAAGGTAAATATAAATTTCAACGAAATCCAGTCTGCAGAGAATAGTTTTCCACAGTGGCTACTCCTTTAACGCCTTTTGGACAGCTTCCATACGCTCATTGGGCACCATTAAGGCCAGATCGTAGTGCCGGATGCGCCAGCCTTCTTCGGTATTGGTGAGGACGCCTGAGCCACGGCAAATGCCCATGTGCGGAGTATCCAGCAACTCTTCAAACCAGGCGGCCTGCCCGTCTTTGGAGAAATAAACCTCCCGGTCGTAGGGTTTGAAAAGCCATGCTACTTCCCGGTCGAAGGCTTTTGAAGACCACGCCTTCAGCTCGTCACGCAGCCACCGTTCTGTTGCATCGGTGCCTAAGTAAATACCGTCTTGGGTCATTTTGCTAAAGAAACCATCCGCATCGGCCGTGGCAGCAGCCCGGTGCCAGGCGTTCAGCAAGGTATCGATTTCTGCCCGGTTGTTGGGGGCTTCGGTCAGGCAGCCCTCGGTGTTGCGGGTATCTGTGATATGGGAAATTTTCCAGCCGTCTGCTGTTTTGAAGAGCTCAAAGGCATTGGTGCCACAGTGCGAAAGTGCCCCGTTGTAAAAGAAGGTGTAGGAAGTCCATGCCGTAGCCAGAAGGCCATCTACACGAATGTCATAGCTCCAGATTCGCTCATCCATTGCATTTTCCTCCACCTGGCCCACATAGTCTACGAAGCGGTCGAGGCTGCCTTTGTGCAAGGCAGGCTTTCCTTCCTTGTCTATTACTGCCGTAAACATGCCTGCATCCGGCATAAAAGCATCCCGCACGGCAGTGCTATCGGCAGCGCGCATCCCATCAAAAAGCTGCTGAATAGGCTCCTGTACAGCGGCCCACTCCCGGCTGTGCTGAGCGAAAAGCATAAATGGCAGCAGCGCTGCGGCAAAAAACAAACTATAGTACTTCATGGCCTTGCTGTTTTTGGTATCCGAAAATAAAACTTTTCCGCTACCGTTTTAAGACAAATTACAAAGCTAAGCCGCCAAAAGACCGTCCCCGGGCAGATTATTGCTAATTTGCCGGTACAATAAGTTCAAGACTGATACCCCATATGGATATCTACAACCGAAAATCCCGCTGGAAAATATACTTAGGCATCGCCGGCGCCATTATTGTCGCGATCTCTATGGCGTATACGACCTACCTCTCCAATAAGCTGGCAGAAGAGGAGCGGCATAAGGCGGCCCTCTATGTAATGGCGCAGGAGCGGCTCAACAACCTGGATGAAATCGCAGCCATCATCAATGACAGTTGCCCTCAGCCAGACCTTACCCTCCACCTGAATATTCTGCAGGCCAACAACACCATTCCGGTTATCGCGGTCAACGACCGGGGCAGGGTGGATTTCAGTGTGAACACCCGGGACACCTCCCAGGCTTACCTGATGCAGGAGGTAGCCCGAATGGAAGCAGATGGGTTTGAGCCCATTCAAAGCACTGCCCACCGTATTTATTATAAGGAGTCTACCCTGTTGCGGCAATTGCGTTACTTCCCGTTTGTACAGTTTGTCCTCATCGCCGCTTTTGTAGGCTTTGGGTACATGGGCTTTAGTTCTGCGAGGCGGGCAGAGCAAAACCGGGTATGGGTGGGCATGGCCAAGGAAACCGCTCATCAGTTGGGCACGCCCATTTCAGCCATCGTGGCCTGGATCGAGCATTTGAAGCTCATCCGCGAGTCTGATGAGGAAGTACAGGAAGTGGTGGGGGAATTGCGCAATGACGTGAGCCGCCTGGAGCTCATTGCAGACCGGTTCTCCAAAATCGGCTCTGCGCCTAAATTAGAGCCCATCAATATCTATGAGGAACTGGACGACTGCCGGGCTTACATGCAGCGCCGTGCTTCGAGAAAAGTGGAATTCCGCTTCCCCGCGCCGGATGAGCCTCCCAAAACGGTGCACATCAACTCTCACTTGTTTGACTGGGTCGTGGAGAACCTCCTGCGCAATGCCCTGGATGCCATGGATGGCAAAGGGTTCATCGAAGCTGAAATTTACGACGATCAGGACTTCGTGTATGTCGACATCACAGATAGCGGCAAAGGCATTCCGGAAGGGAAATTCAAGACGGTATTCAGGCCGGGCTACACCACCAAGAAGCGAGGGTGGGGCCTGGGGCTTTCACTGGCCAAGCGCATTGTGGAGGAATACCACAACGGCAAAATATTTGTGAAGCGGTCAGAAGAGGGCGTAGGCACCACCTTTACGATTCAGTTGCCGAAAAAAGATTAGCGTGAGCTATTTCAGTAGACGCATAGCAATTTTCCAGAGGTGCTCAAAGGGTACTATTTCCGATTCGAGGTTTTGATAGGTTTCAGAAAGCGACATTTCATTCATCCTTTTTTTAAGGTGTGCCGTTCTGGTCTGAACGGCTTTAGGATTAAAATTACAGGCAGGGATTTTATTAAGCATTTTCAAAAAGCAGTTGCTTCGGAAGTCTCCATCTTTGCGCAGATAACGGTGGGTATAAGTCTTTAAAGCTTCCATGCGGTCAATTATTTCCATATGTTTTCCCTGCTGCAGGAGGAAAAGCACATGTATAGTGAGGATGGTCACATTAAACCCACGCTTGTCCTTAGAGTATTTAGGCACAGTATTGAGCCAACGATTCAAGCGAAAGCTTTTTCGGGAGGAGGGGCGGTTATCAATAAGCCCTATTTCATGGAACAAGTGGAGATAGGCATCATAAATCCGCCAGGCTTCCTTACTTTGCTCCGGCAAATATTTAACCTGATCTGTACTGTAAACGGTTTCGAGGACCTCTAATGCCCGTTCATACTGTTGCGCATGAAAGTATAAGATGATGGCGTACTCCTGAACCTTAAAATAGTTATTCTTTCCTTTGTGGGTCAACCCAAGACAATATGCAATTTCCTGCTCCGCCCGTTCAAAAGCATGGAGGGCAATCAGGCTTGGGATTTTCTTAAAAGAAAAAGAAAACAGCGCAACCGATGAGGAACGGTATTTCCTGTTTTTGAAGTAAGCGATCGCGCGGTCACAACTATTCAGCAGTTCCTTATGGTCATATATAATCAGGTGCTGAATCGTGATAATGGAGAAGCCATATAAAAATAACTTGTACCCACTGTATATACTCATTTGGTGCTCTGCTATTTGGGCATAGTTTTTGGCTTTAGCGTAAAACTTCTTTCTGTTGGACTGAGGCGTATTAAAATACATTGCTAACTCTGCATACTTGCCTTCAAGGCTCAGTTCCGCTTGATAAATAGGTTGATAAACTTGAATTAAGTGGTCAAAATGCTCAAACTGCTTTGCTTCGCCTTCCATCACACCATAATGAAAACGTAGAATTTTGGCCATTTGGAGTATTATATCTGAAAACTCATACTTAATAGCTTTACGAAGGGTCATCTTCGCCAAAGAAACAGCAGCTTTCCGGCTGTAACCTGTGATTAAGATTTGTGCAGCAACAGCATAACGGTAACAAGTATAATAGGCACGTTGGTAGTCAGAATAATCTGACCGGCTTAGGTCAATCAAAAAAAGTGCATTCACCAATTTATCTCTTAGCTTCCGCTTTAGTCGATTGAAATAATGACTCCGATACTTCGAATTACCGAAAAAAGCGAAGGACGCTTCTTCCTCTGTCTTATACAGATTGGATTGCAGGGCTTCATACAATTGCTCTATGTTTGACTGGTCGGGTGGGACCTTACCCAGCACATCTATCTGCTTGATTTTATTTCGGGTGATCACTTTAACAAGGCTTCTTAATTCTGAAAATTTCATTTCATTACCAGTTTGGGCTACTTTAAATTACTGCTTTTTAGGTTATTAATCACTTAATATCCTAAAAACAATTGAATTCTGCCCTGTCTTTTTTTTGCAAAAGTGTTATCGATGGTCTTGGCATATCGCCATAGTTTTGAGTATCAATAAAAAAATTCAAAACTATGACTGCTATTATTGCTTTTCTTATCGCCCTCGGAATCATTACCAACGCTCAAGAGGCTACTACTGAGATTATTCAGGAGTATGAGCAGGAATATCTAGAGGGTGGTGTGGTTGTTTTGGAGGACCTCGACGAGCTCTAATCCTCAAATTATTCTCAGCAAAGAACCAGACAACTATGCCAGGCTTAGGCATCTTTTTGGCTTAAATCTGCCGTGTCTTTTTTTGAGAAAAGTGTTACCTGTCGTATACCCGCCTTGCTCTACATTTGTAATTGTTCAAAGTAAGTTAACTGTAGAGCTCGGGGGGGGTGTTCGTTCGAGACGGCAAAGGTGGTTAAATTAGTAATAAGATTCCCCCTTATTCCTAAACATAGGCCACGCTGTTCAATGCGTGCATCCCCCTTTCTCTATAATTCAATTATAGAGGATAATGGCTACACAGACCTGTCGACATCAACCCTCAAATTAAGCGTTACTCTTTTGCCGAGCCTTCTCTGATGTCCTTGTTTTTTTTTAAACAGGGTACATTTGAAACCTCTATGGACAGGAAGTACATTCCTGGATCAGGCAAGTATGCACTATAGTTGCTAAGGAGTATCTTTAGTGGTAACTACTGTTGAGAGTATTGTGCATGCTCCAAATCAGGGGTGTCTTTTGTGTTCAAACGAGCTAATTGACAATCCTGAGCGAGGACACTTCAGCTCCTATCTAAACGATGGAGGCTGGTAAAGGTCCTTGTATGATGGCTACCTTTTTGGTGACATCTACCCTGTGCTCTGCATACAAAAAGTCTGTCTACAGCTTTGCTGAGGAAGGACGTACGCTTTCTGGTGTTAGAGCAACACTTTTGGGTTGTCTTTTCAGACACATTAGTCTAAGGTGTATTATTCAGCTTACTGCTGAATAAACGCAGTGTTTTTGTATGCGCATTCAGTAGATTACCTACTGAGGTGTATGCGTATGCAATAGCAACTAATGAATTACGCAGCCAATGGCTTGAATAGATCACACGTCTACTCTGAGTGAACAACCGTTCGCACTGCCAGGGTATAAGTCAGGCTTGCGTACCTAGCAAAATACAAAAATGAGTAATTTCAGAGCAGGTGACCTACAGCAGGTGTAGGTCACCCCTTTCTCTACTAATTACTCTAAGTGGAAGCTAAAGAAATTGTTTAATCTACAGCCCTAAAGTTGTTTGGCTGTAAAATAAATATCATTTCAACGCTTCCACTTATTTTGCCGGAGGATGCATGCTCCGCTCTGGGTTATGTCCAGGTTTTGGTGGGTGCAACAAGTACTTCTTTTTCGGTCTGCAAACGATCCTTGGAGCTTAATAAACTTCAAGCAGATACGCCTGATCCTAGTGCGACCAGACCAAGTTATTTGATAGTATTTCCACGCTTAAGCCTTCTCTGATGCGTGGACCTTTACTGTCAAAAATTTACGGCTCAATCCACTAGCAAATACTTTTGCCTAGTGGAAAACTAGAGTCTTTTTCCTGTACTTTCAGGGGAAAGCTCATTGATGTTTTCAGTTTATGCTGTCTTGGAGGGTAACCCCTGCTCTAATTTCACGAAGCATCTACGCTCAGCCATCTTCTTAGGAATACGCTCGAACTCCTTTGGTGATATCTACAGTGATTACCAGAACCTGCCGTGACTTTTTCAAGCAAAAAAATCAATTAGCCCGCATATTCCGGCTCCTATGATTATTGTCCAGGAGACCCAGTCCTTGAACTCGTTGTTTTCATGCTTTAAAAACAAAACATGAAGCCCTAAGTGTACGATCATAAAAATATCAAATCTGTCAATGAACTTTTCATGGTCTTCACAGGAAGATAGCCTGTAAAAGACAAAATAAAACAACGGGATATGAGCATAAAGGAATACCAGAAACCCCATCCTGTCGCTTAATTTCGATAATCCTGGAAATATCCGCCATTCTCTGCAACGTATGGCATCCATTTCGTGCATAGCCATGAGAGCCAAGCCAATGTAGAAGTAAGTATGATCTGCCATGTTAATACGTAAGTTGATTAAACAAAACAAGAATACTACTTTTCAACTCCACCGGCTTTAGGCAGAAACACATTTGCGCTCCGGGCCTTCTCAAGATTACCAGAAGATTTATAAAAGTTGGGAGGCGCTGAAAGCTTCTCGACAATGATAAAAACTTTCAGCACCTCCATCAACAAAGCAGACATAACAAGGTGGCTATCCAATATATCAATATCAGCTACCACCTTGCGTAATCATAAATTGCTTCAAAACTTAAAACTTACCGGGCAACAATGACCCGTTTAATGCCCAACTGCTGCCCATTCGGATCCGCCACCTGAAGCATATACAGCCCGACCGGCCAATGAGCCGTTTGTAGTTGCATATTTTGGTAGAATGGGGTATTTAGCATCAATTGCCCGTGTGCATTCCAAACTGACAAATTTGCCTGATCCGGAATTTGTAAGGACCTCCAGTGCACGTTTAGCAATGCTCCAGCTGGATTAGGGAATACGTTCAGCAGGCGTTCCGAAGAAGCATCAGAAATGGCTCCAACAGTACCTTCTACTTCTATGAGGCATTCCCGCACCAAGGTGTCAACACCTTCAAAATTACTTGCGACCAGGGTAACCGAGTAGGTCCCCATATTATTCCAAACGATACCGGAGGGATTAGCCTGATTGCTGCTTGATGTTGTTGCCCCTTCAAAGGTCCAGGACCAACTCGTTGGCGAGAAAGAAGACTGATCGAAGAAATCGACTGGCGTTCCAGCTGCTACGCGAAACGTACTGGCCGTGAAATCAGCCAGAGGCTTCCTGATGGGCGAATCCCGGTAAGCCCGGATGGTATTGGAATTGTCTGTGATAATGAATGTGCCATTTTGAGAGATACTGGGGTTACAGTAAAGATTCCCCGGGGCAGTAATCTGCCACAAAATCTCCTGGAGGTTTGGGCTTAAGCAGTAGAATCTGCCCTCTGTATTGTTTAGGAAAATCCGATTGGTGGCATCAACAGCGATAGTGCCCCTTGCGGAGGTGATTTCACTACTGTCCAATACCATACCGGTGGTCCTGTCTAAACGCTTTACCTTCTCATCTATGATGATTACATGCCCGCTGGTATCAATAGCCGGGTGATCTCTTATATCCTGCCCTGTGGGCATATAGGACCAGAGTAGCTCAAAGCCACTGCCGGTGTCCCGGAAACAAAACAATTGCCCGCCGTCCCGGGAGACAATAATTTCGCCATACTTACCTATGATAACAGGATTTTCCTGATCATTATCGCCTGGCATGTTTTCAGAAGAGTAAAGGGTCTGCCCGGTTTCCAAATCAATGGCAACGAGCTGTTGCGGCTGAAAAAAGAAACCACTCACCCGGTAAGCAGTGCCGTTGTAGGCTACTAGTGTGCGGTCAGGCCGAACAGAAAGTACTTCCCCATTAGTCCAAAGCACTTCTCCTGTCTCCCGGTCCAGCCGCATCGTGAAGATGGAAGAATTGTTGGGGCCATTCAAGATGAGATCCCCATTACAAGCGAAAACAGCGCCATCCTGTGCGGCAAAGTAGGCCGCTTCAAGACTGGCTCTCCAGAGAATTTGCCCATCCTCCGGGCTCAGGGCATAGACAGAATCCGTAGCATAGTCGTGGGTATAAACAGCATGGTCATCAAAGCCCAGCAAATAGGGAATGGCATTTTCCTTTACTTCACTTATCCAGATTAGCTGCCCGGTATTCAGGTCCCTGCATTCTAATACACCAGTATACTGAGGGTTAAAAGTGACCCGGCTGGTTACAAAGCGATCGCCGAAAGTGTATACCGCAAATCCTCGGGAAGAAGGGAATGCATCATCGACCTCCCAAAGCAAATCTGCACTCAAAGGCCCGGTGCTTTCGGTGTATCCATTACGCTGATTGTTGTTTCTAAACCGGCTGCTATTCTGAGCAGCAACCGTTCCGGCAATCAAAAGAAGGAGTAAAACGAGACTGTGGTTTTTCATTGGAGGATATGTTGTTAAAAGTGTTTTATCGTCGATGCTTTTCTCTTTGTCCTAACTTGTGGTTGACAGAGACAACAAGTCTTCATGCGCATCAATACTTAAGTCGCTAAAAGGTGTTTAGTTATAGCACACGACTAAGGATAAATCGTTCTTCCCAAGCTTAGCAGAGCTTTCAAATTGACTCGAAAACCCACTCCTGAAAAGTTTCATTATCCTTAGTCTCGTGTACCTACACTACCTATTCAATTAAATTTTATATTACTGTTCACCCACTTTCACCAGCTGCAGCGTCTCTACCTGTTCTCCATCCAGCAATCTGAGGAAGTACAGGCCCGTTTCCAACTGGCTCAAATCGAGTGTTTCCTGTAATTTTGCACCTGGCGATTGCGACCACACCCGTGTAAGTCGAATGCGCCCCTGAAGGTCAATTATCTGCAAGACAGGAAGCGCCCCCTCCTGTAGCGAAGCCTCCACATTGAGCTTTGCATAAACCGGGTTGGGGAAAGCGCTCAGGTTTTTACGAACGGCATGCAAGGTCGCCTCAGGAACTACAGAAGGCGCTCGCTCTTGCGTGTTAGCATTCACAGCGGTAGGTTCCAAAGAAGGCTTATTCAATGCCTGATTATTAGCATTTGTATCATCAAAGGCTATGTACGCGACCCGCTCCGTCGTGTGCCCACGCTCAAAGTCTGATATTTGGTCCTCATCAACCATGAGGGTGAACCTATCGGTTTGTAAAGGAGACTCGCCGAAAAGGACGGGCCAACATCCTTCGCCTATGATGCCAGCTGAACTCAACACTGCCCCTTTAGGAGCATTGATTGAGGTGATATAATCCCCTTCACTGTAAGACCCTCCAATGCTTTCTTCCCCTATTCTGCCTTCAAGTAAAATACCACGCAGATTATAGGTGCCTGTTTCCATAATAATCACCCCTATTGTTTCGGCGCTCCGTTCTTGTATGATGTCCGCCCCTACGTGCTTGCCAAATGCCAGGTTGCCTGACTCTGGTGCAGTAGTCGAGTTGTTACCACTTGAAGCCCAAAAGACAGACCAGCGGGGGTCATTTTCACTCATAACCTGACCAAGGACAACCGGTTGGTTATAGTTTTGGAGGGCCGTCCTTTCTTCCCGGGCACTCCACCAGAGGCCAGAGCCTGCTACTTCCGTAGCCGTCATTCGGCGAGCTTCCAGCTGTACACCATCGTGTTCGGCGCGGTATTGCCCTTCCTCCACTACGAAGTAATACACATCGTATTGCTGATCAATTGAGCCACTTGGATTTTGCACCTTCAATTCAAAGGAGTTGCCGGAGGCATTGCGTACCCGGGTTACGACAGGGGGATGGTCCATATCCGGAAGCCTTACTGTAGCGATGACAACCGGAGATTCATAGTAGCCCTGCAAGGTTATAGTCTGCCAGTCGTCTGACTGTCCAAGCACAACACCCGTTTCTATGGGCATCGTACTGGCATCGCCAACATTAGGGTCACAGGCATCAGGTATACCGTCATTATCCGTATCAAGGTTATCATCTCCGTTTTCGCAGATATCCTCCCAGTTGCACACGCCATCTCCATCACTATCCATTGGAATACCGACACAGCCGCAGTCAGCGGTGTATACGTCCAGAATCGTGCATTCTTGTCCGTCATCACAGGGCCGACCCGTAAGGCTGTTGTCACAATTGTCACAGGCATCAGGAATGCCATCATTGTCTGCATCGGCAAGGTCATTGTTCCCAGGGCATTGGTCTTCACTATCACAAACCCCATCTTCGTCTTCATCATAGCGGCAAATAGGTGCCTCAAAAGCCAGGTAAGCAATGGATTCGGAAATATGGTTGCGCTCATCATCTTTAATCTGGTCTTCATCTACCACCAGGCGGATTTGGCCAGGAGTGACGGGGTCATCGCCGAATAATACCGGCCAATAGCCATTCCCACCATTGACTCCAGCGGCACTCAGGACAGCACCGCTTGGCAAATCACTGTTTAAACTATAAGTATAGCCCGAATTATTGGGTCCGTTTACGGCATCCGGGCCTACTCCGGCTTCCACTACTCTTCCTCTAAGTTCATACTGACCACCTTCTATGATGATCATCCCAATCGTTTCGGGTACTCGTTCTGTATGAAAATCCTCTGCCTTGTGTTTACCGGCTGCAAAGTCGTTCATTGCCGGCGGGTTTTTGGGATGACTTGCGGAAGATGCCCAGAATACCGACCACGCATCGTTGTTGTCACTCATTACCTGCCCCAGCACCACCGGGTTTTCGTAGAACTGCCTAAAGCTGCGTTGCTCCAGGTTCGGCAACCAACTACCAGCACCAGCGGTGGATTCAGCCTGCTCCAGGCGTGCCTCCATTTTGATGCCATCATAACTCTCCTGATAAGAACCAGCCTCAGCGACCACATAGTAAACAGCGTAATCCTGATTAACCGGGCCACTTGGGTTTTGCACTCTTACCTGGAAGCTATTGCCTGATGCCTGCCGGACACGCGTGATGACCGGCAAGGCATACTTGTTGGGCAAATGTGGAGTGGCAATAACCACCATAGAGTCGTAGGTAGATTCCAGGAACACTGTCTGCCAATCGTCGCCTACTGCGCGTAGCAAGCCCAATTCTATTGGAAAATTTTCTGCTGTGCCCAAATGAGGGTCACATATATCGGCTACTTGGTCGCCATCTTCATCAACAAAACGCCCCCCACACTGGCAATCCTTATCGAGTACATCTTCAATCGTGCAAGGGTCCCCGTCATCACATGGAGTCCCGGCTTCAGCACATCCATTACAGATGCTCAGCACCAAATGATCAACTGTTGGACCACCGAGGGAACTGTGCGCTAACCGGATGGTATGTGCCCCAGCCTCCAGGTATTGATCGATGGTCATAATTTGCCAATCGGACCAGTCAATGGTTTCCGGAAAATACAATATGCCTTGTGAAGCGCCATCTATGAAGAGCTCCAGCTGCCGGGTAATATTATTGGAGGTGTAGCGAAACGCCAATTCGTACGTACCCGTTTCCTCTGCCATTACCTCCACCTCAAAAAAATCCTCGGAGTCATTACCGAAATCCACGTAAGCATTTCCGAAATAACGGGGCGTGCTATTTCCCAGGTCCACACCGAAGTAAGTCCCACTTTCGGCCTCATAAACTTTATTCTGGCAAGGGTCGATACCATCTGGTATCCCATCCCCGTCGCTATCCAGGTACTGACCCAGGCAATTACAATCCGTGTCATAACGGTCTTCCACAGTATAAACGTTATGGTCATCGCATGGCAACCCTGCTCCGGGGCAATCACAAGCCAGATCCGTCTCCCCAATCAGTACAGGATAATCAACGACCGGGATAGCCCCAAGCCCGTTGTTGGGGTCAGCACTATTGAAATGGGTATGATTTTCGTCAAATACCAGGCTGGGGTCCCCTCCTTGTTGCAACACATCAAAGCATATCACCCCTATGTTTACAGGTGCATGATACAGTACGCTGGGGCAACTTTCTCCGTCTTGGTCCAACAGTAATGTAAGATTGAAAAACCCAGGTTTTGAGTAAGCATCATACTCGTGAGTCGCCCAGGCATTAATACCGGTGGAGGTACAGTCATCATCGCCATTGAAGCGGCCTGGCGTATAATTATGAAAAGCAAGCGCATCCGCGTTGTATTCAAGCAAAAGGGACGAGGTGCCAATTTCCAGTACCTCATCAGTATCCGCCCGTAATAGGATTTCCACGCAATACCGGTTCAGGTCACAGTCTTTACTGCCTTGCAGGCTAAGCGTTACTCCCTGTGCGGATAACGCCAGGCTGGAAAACAACAGGATATATAGTAGAAAGATATTTTTCATGGTGGCGTGGTTATTTGAGTTGGCCCAGCTTGCTACGGTTGCCCCGCCAAAGCAGCTGATCCTGTTCATCAATTTGCCCATCGGCATTTAAATCATAAGCATCGTATCCGGCCGGTTGCCCTTGAGCCTGTTTCCAGCGGTTGTAGTCCTGATTGTTGATCAGGTTGTTGTGGTCGGCATCCCCGGCACGAAGCGCCCATACTTGCCCGATGAGCTTTAGCTGATCTTCACCCATCGCCTGTCCTGGGCCGTTTGAGAAGTCATAAAGGAAACTCGGACTCTCTGTCGGGATCGGCTCCGCACTTACAATACCCAGGTGGCTGCGGTGCAGCACCGCCAAATGATAAAGCCCATCATTTACACCGTCGAAAGAGACACCAGGTGTACCATCCGGGCTCATGACCATACCATCTTCGCGAAGCAGTACGGCTTTTCTGGCCGTAACCTGCCCCAGGTTATTGGCGGGCCGAAGCTCAAGCAGCAACCAATCCACTGTGCCATCAGGCCAGGCCGTGACCGATTCGGTACCGGCATAGTTGAATGGAGCGGCGCTGTAAGGCTGGCTTACGGGAAGCTGGTTGGCACCCAATAGCTGAGTATGCATTTTTTTGGTTACCGTATTGTAAAACCCTTGCAGTACTACTTTGACCTGTATGCAGGCGCAGGTGACTGGCGGTTGAGGGGTAACATAACAGGACGCAGGCACCAGATTATTGGGATTGATCAATGCGGGCCGGTTCTGATAGTAATCCGGGCTCAGGAAGGTACTTTGCAGTGAGTTGTCATTAGCACCTAGCCAATCCTGTAGTACCGTAGAGAATACCTCCCGATAATCATACTGTATTTGTTCCGGATTAGGAGCGCCCAGATTATCCAGGTCTGACAGCTCCACGTTATTTCCGACTACTCCGCCTTCAACGCCTTTCCCAATCAAAAACATTGAGCTGAGCGTACCGTGGTCTGTACCCTGACTGCCGTTCTGAACGACCTTCCGGCCAAACTCCGAGAAAATGACGGTCAGGACTTTATTATCCATTCCCATTGCCTCCAGGTCTTCCTGGAAAGAGCTGACCGACTGGCTAAGGTCACCGAGCAAATCAGCATGTACGCCTTCGATGGTATTGTAGACTTGCGTAAAAATAAGACAGTTTAAAAATTCACTAACTTTAAGCTGTTATGAAGAAATCAAAGTTTACAGAGAGCCAAATAATCAAGGC
>NZ_JALEGS010000040.1 GCF_022763345.1 Phaeodactylibacter sp. | reverse complement strand
CTAATCTATGAAATTTTCAAAGAACTTGCTCAGATGCTAAACATAGCATCTGACATTGAGTAGGTTTGCTATGGCAAACCACTTAATCGTCAGTATAAAAAGGGAACTATTTTTTTTGGGAATAGCAAACAATAGGGCATAAAATTTGATTTTGCTGGGGTAAACATTCGTTAAGGTATGAAAAGAGGAGAAACAAACAATACCATGCAGCAAGAATCGGAACCGAATAACGCCTCAAAATTTAAGATTCTTGATGTACTGGAGCACCGGCCTACCTTCCTTTTTGTTATCCTCGGTGGATTTTTTGTTGCCAATGCGCTTGTTGCCGAGTTTATCGGAGTCAAGATTTTTGCATTGGAAGACACGATGGGGTGGGAGCGTTTCAATTTTAACCTCTTTGGGCAAAGCGGGGCGCTGCAGTTTTCAGCGGGCGTTTTGCTCTGGCCCATCGTTTTCGTGATGACGGATGTGATCAATGAATATTACGGAAAACGTGGTATCCGCCTGCTTTCTTTTCTGGCGGTAGGATTGATTACCTATGCCTTCTTTATGATTTTCGCGGCCATTCAGCTCGCACCTGCAGATTGGTGGGTAGAACAGAATACCAATAAAGGGGTGCCGGATATGCAGGATGCTTTCAGTGTAATTCTGGGGCAGGGGTTACTGATCATCGTCGGCTCCCTGGTGGCTTTTCTGATTGCACAGCTGGTGGACGTGGTGTCTTTTCATCAAATTAAAGAAGCAACCGGAGAAAAAATGATCTGGCTGCGCGCCACTGGTTCTACGCTAATCTCACAGCTGGTCGACAGTTTTGTTGTACTTGCTATTGCCTTCAAGTTTGGCCCCGAACTGGTGGGCAATGTGGAGCCCTGGAGCTGGAGTCAGCTGCTGGCAGTAGGGACCGTACAATACGCCTACAAATTCATGATGGCGATTGTCCTGACACCCTTGATCTACCTGGCGCATTACGTTATTGACAACTACCTTGGACAGGAGCGGGCTGCGGCTATGAAAGCCCGTGCGGGCAGTTGGGATAACTAAAAATCCGGTGCAACCAACCTGGGCTGACACCGGATTTCTGATCTTTTTTGATGAGGGTTTGGTTAGAACCCTTCCACACCATTTACGGTCGTATACTTGAAGCTCAGCTTTTTATCCGGATTGATCTGCTTGTAAGCGGATTGCACCATCAGAGTTGCTTCGTGGAAGCCACAAAGGATAAGCTTGAGCTTGCCAGGGTAAGTGTTGATATCTCCAACGGCATAAATACCCGGTACATTCGTGCTGTAATCGAAGGTGTCCACCTCAATGGCATTCTTATCGATATTCAGGCCCCAGTCTGCAATGGGCCCCAGTTTTGGCGAAAGCCCGAAGAGCGGGATAAAATGATCCGTGGATTTGACGACCTCGCCTTCCGTTTTGTGCTTGATCACCACGTCGGTGAGTTTGCCGTTCCCTTTCAGGCCCACAGCCTGGGCGTCCGTCAGCAGTTTGATGCGGCCTTCTTCTGCGAGTTGGAAGGCTTTCTCCACACTGTCGGGTGCCGCCCGGAATTGCTTGCGGCGGTGAATAAGGGTCACTTCTTCTGCCACATCCGCCAGGAAAATGGTCCAGTCCAGCGCACTGTCGCCACCACCGGCTACCACGACTCTCTTGTCCCGGTAATCTTCCGGATTGCGTATGATGTAGTCCACGCCACGGTCTTCAAACTGTGCCAGGTTGCTGATGGGCGGCTTGCGGGGCTCAAAACAGCCCAGCCCACCGGCGATACAGATCACTGGCGCATTGATTTCAGTGCCCCGGTTGGTCCGTAGGAGGAAAGACTCGTCCTCCAGCCGTTCGATAGTTTCCGCCCGTTCGCCCAGCGTAAAGCCAGGATTGAAAGGCTTGATCTGCTCCATGAGGTTGTCTACCAGTTCCTGTGCCAGGATGCTGGGATAACCCGGAATATCATAAATAGGCTTCTTAGGGTATATTTCAGAAAGCTGCCCGCCCGGCTGTGGCAAAGCATCAACCAAGTGGCAGCGCAGTTTTACCAAACCCGCCTCAAATACCGTAAATAATCCACAGGGCCCAGCCCCAATGATGAGAATGTCAGTCTGTATCATTGATTCCAATTGTCGTGTTCCGTGAAAGAAACACTTTTGCCTAAATAGAGTTTTAACGTTATTTACCTTCTTGCACCTGATTGACAAAGCCGGCAGGGTGCAAACCACATTCGGTCTTGGTTTTGCCTTTCCAGCGGCCCGCCCGGCCCTGCCCCTTGGCGGTGCAATGCTCACAGCCTACAGAACCATATCCTAGTGCTTCGAGGGGATGGCGTGGCAGCTTGTAGTATTCCGTGTAAAAATACCATTCGCCTTCGTCAATGTCGATCAGCGGATTGAATTTGAGGATGCCATCCTGCTCTTCAAAGACGGCAAGGGATGACCGGTATCCGGTTTGGTAAGCCATTAGGCCAGTAATCCAAACCTTATGCTTTGCCTTGATCGGCTCAAGTGGCAGTACCTTGTTGACGGCGCAGCATACGTCAGGGTTAGAATGCCACCACCCTTCCTTCGCTGTGATCTCATTCTGAGCCTGGTCCGGCAGCACGTCAATGACATTTAGCCCAAACTCATTCGCAATTTGCTCGCGGTATTCCAAAGTTTTCTTGAAATGAAAAGTCGTATTGATAAAATGCACCGGCTGCTTAGGGCGGAAGCGGGACACCAGGTGCAGTAGCATCACAGAACGGGTGCCGAAAGAAGAGGTGTACAGCACATCCTCCTGCGGAAAGAACCTGCTCAGCATCCGGAGCCGCTGCTCAAAGGTCAGCGGGGTGAAAATCTTGTTGAGCTGCTTGACGTCAAGTGTTGACCATTGTTGTGTCATATGCGTATGGCTTATCATGTCTGTTGGTTTTGGCGCTCCTCCACGAGGGAAGCGGTCAGATTGTTGAGTTCCTTTACTTTGGTTTCGAAGTCCCCCTTGAGTTGGTCCCGGAAGACTTTCAGGTGGCTGAGCAGGGCATCCGTTTCCTCCGGCAGGATAGCTTCCAGCCACTGCCGGAAACGCTTGGCAAAGGTGGGGGACTGCCCGTTGGTGGAAATGGCGACCTTCAGGCTGCCGCGGGTCACGATACTGCCGAGGTAGAAATCGCAAAGTGCCGGTGTGTCGGCTACATTGACCAGAGCTCCGCGGGCTTTTGCTGCGTCACGTACTTGCCGGTTCAAGTCTTCGAAATTCGTTGCTGCAACAACCAGGTCAAAACCTTCTGTGTCTGCCGGTTCAAAGTCTTTTCGAATGATATTGAGGTCAACATCCGGATAATGCTCCAGTAGCTCAGAAACAGGGGGCAGCACCTCTCGGGCCACTACGGTAATATGCGCATCCGGACTGCTTTTGAGCAGAAAGGTTAGCTTTTCGCACCCCACCTCTCCAGCACCCACGATGAGCATCTTCAGGCGGTCGAGCTTGAGGAAAACGGGATAGAGTGTATTTTTCATCAGGCACGTTCTTTTAGAGGTTGTTCGGCAGCGATGGCCTGATAGTTCCAGTTGGGGTGCAGCCGCACGACTTCCCCAAAGACCAGAATACCGGGACGGGGCAGTGCCGCTGCTTCAATGAGCGCCGGCAGGGTTGCAGCAGTACCTAGCACGCGCCGTTCATCAGCGGTGGAACCTTTAGAGATGACCATTGCAGGCAGGTCGGCTTTTCCCTGCTTGATGAATTCCTGCGCGATAGCGGTTGCTTTCCGCATGCCCATGAGGACGATAACCGTTGCGGTAGACTGGGCAGCAAGCGCAATATCTCCGGACAAGCCGCCGGAACGGGTAGTGCCTGTAATGACCCAGAAGCTTTCACTGTAACCACGGCTTGTAGGCGGTACCTGCTGTAATTCCGGCAAAGCGATGCAGCTGGAAATACCCGGTACAATTTCCACCGGGATGCCTTGTTCCTGCGCATAGGCAGTTTCTTCCTTGCCCCGCCCAAATACGAAGGCATCGCCTCCTTTCAGCCGGACAGCGTGGCCATATGCCTTTGCTGATTTCACGAGCAAGGCATTGATTTCCTCCTGCGACATGCGGTGTGCGCCGGCCCGCTTGCCTACAAAAATGCGGGGCGCTTCGGGGCGGGCGTGATTGAGCAGACGGGTATCAATTAAGGCATCGTACAGAATGACATCTGCGGTGCGCAGCGCCCGGGCGCCTTTCAGCGTGAGCAGCTCCGGATCGCCCGGGCCGGCACCTACCAATGTGATCTTAGGTTCTTTGTTCATGGCTCAGGCTTTGTAGTAGTTATCGACAACGAGCTTGTCCTGGCCGGCTTCCTTGAGTTGTGCCTCCCGCACGGCAATGACGCGTTTGCGGAAAGATTGCGCTTTTTTCAGGTAAGTGGCCGCAAATTCAGGAGTAGGTGCCTGCGCTTTCATTTCCAGTACAAATGCTTCAAAGTCTTCGGTCAGCGCCGGGAAATCATTGGTGGCGATGTAGTGCTCCTGGAAGTCTTTCAGAATTTTCCGATGGGTATTGCAATTGACATCCTTGGCGAGCAGCAGCGCTTTGGCACCGATAACCATGCTGGTGTAGGCATGGTAAATGCCATCTGCGAAAGCTTCTGCGTCTATGGCTTCCTCTGCCAGTTGGTACTTCACCTGAGCTTCTCCCAAAATAGTCCCGATCACATCGAGGGTAACACCGGCGCATTCTCCGACACCAATTTCCTGACGGTAGGCCTCGTCCTGCCCCCAGTCGAAGTAGTCCTCAGCGATCAGGTTATCCGTTTCAGCCAGAGGCTTGAGCAGGGTGTAGAAGTAGCGCTTCCCCTGCTCCTGAAAGTATTCGTTGAATCGTTGCCCGGTAGTGCTGTTTGACTGGAAATCATCAAGCAGGGTCCGGAGCGCCTGTGGGATGCGCTTTGTAGGCAATTTAATCACCTTTTGAGCAATGAAGCCTTCGCCCTCAGGAGAGACACCTCCGCCCAACAAAACCTGCATCGCTGGCAGCACCTGCGCACCGGTCTTGATAGAACTGCCATGCAAGCCAATTTGCGCGGCCATATGCTGCCCGCAGGAATTCATGCAGCCGCTGATTTTTATCCGGATATCGCTGGTCTCCAGCAATTCGTCGTATTCTTCCAGTAAGACTTGTTCCAGTTTTGAGGCCAGCCCGGTGCTGTTGGTGACGCCTAATGCACAGGTATCGGTGCCTGGGCAGGAGGTGACATCCGCGATGCTGTCCGCGCCGAGGTCTGCCAGTCCCAGCGCCTGTAGTCCGTTGTAGAGGTAAGGCAGGGCCTCCGGGCGGACAAAACGCAGCAACAATCCCTGTTGTACCGTTATCCGGATGTCATCGGCAGCATAAGCTTTAACGAGGTCGGCCAACGGGCGGGCAATGCGGGCGTGAATATCTCCACGTGGGACTTTTACCTGCACGCCGTAAAACCCTTCCTGCTTCTGGCGGAAAGTATTAAGGACCAGCCACCGTTGGTAATGCTCCTGATCCTTGATTTCAGGACGCCCCTGGGGTGCATCAGGCAGAAGTACCTCTTCTTCCGCAGTCACTATCGGGACAGACTGCTGAGGCAGGCTGGGCCATTCTTCTTTAGCCAGCTTCATGAATGCCTCAACCCCCATTTTTTTAATCATAAACTTCATGCGGGCTTTCATCCGCTTTTCGCGTTCTCCGTAGCGGTCAAATACCCGAATGCAGGCTTCCATGAAGGGGATAATCTGGTCGTCTGGCAGGAATTCGTAGACGGTTTGGGCAATGGCACCAACGGCACCGAGCCCGCCACCAATCACTACTTTGAACCCGCGGCGCAGCTCACCCTCATGTTCCCGCAGACGGGGGATGAAACCAAAGTCATGGAAATAGGTATAGGCGGAGTCCCGCTCACTGGATGAGAAGGCAGGCTTGATTTTACGCCCCATTTCCTGGCAAATCGGGTTGCGCAGGAAGTATTCGAAAGTCGCCTGTACATAAGGTGCCACATCAAATGGTTCCTCGGGATCAATGCCGGCGGTGGGGGAAGCAGTGATGTTGCGTACGGTATTCCCGCAGGCTTCCCGGGCGGTCAGTCCTGCTTCTGCCAGTGCTTCCCAGATTAATGGTGAATCGCTGAGCTTGACGAAGTGCATTTGCACATTTTGCCGGGTAGTCAGGTGAAGGTTCCCGTTGGTGTAGCGCTCCGAGATATCGGCAAGGGCCCTGAGCTGAGTAGTAGTGATTTTGCCATAGGGTATCTTGGTGCGGAACATCTGCACCCCAAATTGCCGTTGCCCGTAAACACCGCGGGTCAGGCGGTACAGTTTGAAGCGCTCTTCATCTTCTTTTCCGGAATAGAAGCCGTCGATCCGTTGCTTCAGTTCCTCAATATCTTTTTGGTCTTCAGTAGGTATAGTTGTAGCAGACATGGTCAAACTTTTGGGTTTGGTCAATAGCACTTTAGGGGCATTGGGTTGCAATTAGCCCGGTAATTTGGTTTGAAAATTCAGCAGGGAAAGAATCGTGAATCAGAGGGTAGGGCAGGAGCAGCAACAACATCGCATCCGCAGATACCGCCGGAACATATCGTGGCTCATCAAGGCTTGCATGGTATATTGCTTTTGGTTCATAGTGCAATTATACAGCCTTACATTGAATAAAACAATACTAAACCGATAGGAATTTAGGTAATTTAACTTCTGGTTGTTTTAATACATTGATTTATAGGTCTTTAGGTTTGTTTTTTTTCTTTTCTAAAAAGCCCGATTTGTACTAAAAACAGACCGGACCAGGAATTTAAAAAAGGAGAAGGGAATAAAAAAAGCTGTACCGGAAGTCTCCCGATACAGCTTTTTGATATACTAAAGCTAACAAATTCGCTTACTTCTTCGTCAGTTTCAGGACTTTAACGCCTGATTTGCTGTAGTTCAGCTTAACGAAGTAGGTGCCGGATGGCAATTGTTTTACATCCAGTTCCAGTTGCTGCGCATCGGGTGCCAGCTGCTGTGAATAGATGACATTGCCCTGAACACCCAAGAGCTCTACTGTCACGGATTCCCCGAAGGTTTCAAATAGCTCAAGTGTAGCCACTTCTTCTGCCGGGTTTGGATAGAGCAGTGCAATTTCTGAATCTCCGTAGAGGATCGCTTCGGCTTCCTCAGAGTAGAAGATGTCACCCTGTGGGTTTTCAATCCGCAGGCGGTAGAGGTTGCGGCCGCGCTTGGCATCATCGTGCATTTGCTCGTAGTAGTTCATCACACCAAGGTAGGCAGAGGGCTCTTCTACAGTTGCAATTTCCACAAATCGCTCTCCGCCATCAGCAGAGTGTTCGACGGTGTAGGTATGGTCCTGAATAAACTCTTCGGTCATCCAGCTGACCATGACTTCTCCGTCCACCTCATTGGTGACTTCTGCGGTAAGCGGCATTGGCGAACCACAGTAAATTGGGCTGTTGGTACCGGTAATCGTCTCAATATCCGTTGAAGTACATCCGTTTTCGGTTACTTGTAGTGTGATGGTAAAAGAACCGTGGGAGGAAGCGGTAACACTTACCTGTGGACCAGTTGCGCTTTGCGGGCTAAGCCCCGGGCTAAAGGACCACTCGATCTGGGCATTGGCACCAGTTGGGCCGGCAAAGAAGGTCGTTGGCTCATCCACACAGATGAAATCAGGGCCATTGATGTCCGCCACTGCTACATTACCAACTTCAATAGTTACGATGTTGCTTTCCAGGTATACAATGCAGCATTCCCGGCGGGCACAGCGTGCAAAGTAGGTGGTTTCAGAAAGTGGCCCTGGATCGTAAGAGTCTCCGGTAGCTCCCGGAATAATCTGCCAGGTTTGCAGGTTAAATGGACCGGCTACAGTACTCTGCATCCACAGGTACTCAATAGCGCCGCTACCACCTGATGGTGATTCGATATTGATGATAGGGTCCGGATCGTTGCCAGGACCGCATAGGAACTGGTTTGGACCGATGAGCCCCGGATCGTCGATGTTGTCACACTTGGTGGAGAGGCCGGCGTCAATAGTCAGGTTAGAATCTCCTGCATTGATTACATAGATACCGGTCATCCCCATCAGAGTGTCCGCATCACTGTCAAGTGCATCATCCACACCTTGGTTAGGTGCCGTGAAGACCAGGCCTCCCGGTGCGATGAATTGTACTTTATATTCACCCGGATCTACATTAAAGAGGTAGAAGCCGTTAGCATCCGTGAACATGGTATCGATGTTGATTGGATCATTTTCAGCAGGGATCTGCAGGATGACCATCACGCCTTCGATGCCCTGTTCGTTCGGGTCCTGAATGCCATCCCGGTCTTCATCCAGCCAGACATAGTCGCCAAGCTGAGCCGGTGGTGCAATCGTTACCATACAAGTCGTTTCACAACCGTTGGCATCGGTAACGGTCGCGGTATAGTCGCCGGAGGCAAGGCCGGTTGCGGTCTGCGTGGTTTGGCCATCGCTCCAAAGGTAAGTGTAAGGGGCTGTGCCTCCTGTGACCGTAATGGTTGCTTCACCATCGTTGCCAGCCGTTGAGATAGGGCTCGTCACTTCAATAGAGCAGGATGGAGCAGGGAAGGCGTTCACGTCAATGCTCGCCGTAGCCGTACACTCTGCAATATCAGTAACCGTGACGGTGTAGGTACCTGCCGGCAGGTTAGAAATAGAAGGTGTTGTTGCACCATTGCTCCACTCGTAGAAGAACGGAGGCGTACCTCCCGTTGCGCTAACGCTTACAGCACCGTCGGTTGTATTCTCGCAAGTATTGCCTACATCGGCGGTGATATTAAGGTCGATCGCTTCCGGCTCGTTGATTTCCACAGTGAGAATATCTTCACAATCGTTCGCATCGGTAACCGTTACGGTATAGGTGCCAGCGGACAGGTTCGTTGCTGTAGGTGTCGTTTGACCATCACTCCACTCGTAGGTGAAGGGCATGGTGCCACCGGTTACTTCCACACTGGCCTGGCCATCAGACAAACCGTTACAGCTAACGTCCTCTGTCATAGAGGAGGATACGGAAGCAATTAATTCTTCCGGCTGTGCGACGCCTACGATTGCTGTTCCGGTACAACCGGCATCATCGGTTACCGTAACTTCGTAAATGCCTGCTGGGATGTCAATAAGTTCCGGTGTGGTGCTGCCCGTGTTCCACTGATAGGAGAACGGTGGCGTACCGCCGGAAACAGAGACGGCTGCTGCACCGGTTGATTCGCCAAAGCACTGTGGCGAAGTGGCGATCGGTGTCAGGCTCAGGCTTGGGAATGCGTTTATGGTGACCGAAGACATAGCTGTACACTCGTTCAGGTCTGTTACTGTAACCGTGTACTGACCAGGCTGCAGTCCATCAATGGTAGCCGTTGTTTCACCATTGCTCCACTCGTAGGTGTAGGCAGGTGTGCCGCCGGTTACCACGGCCGTAATGGAGCCTGTACCATCGTCATCACAGAAAATGTCCGTTTTATTAAGTGTGATATTGATGGGGTCTGGCTCCGCTACAGTAGCTTCTGCCGTTGCGGTACAGCCCTCAATATCGGTTACGGTTACGGAGTAGGTGCCCGCAGGTACCCCCATAATATCCGGAGTGCTGGCGCCGTTGCTCCACTCAAAGTTGTAAGGCATATTTCCTCCGGAAACAGTGGTCATCACTGCACCCAGCATATCACCGTTACAAGGATTGTTTTGCACATCAAGGCTCAGTTCTATCGCTTCCGGTTCATTGATAATGGCGGTATCGGAAGTTTCGCAGAAGTTAGCATCCCGCACCGTAACAATAAGTGTGTCCGGTCCTGAGAGCCCGGAAATGGTGTTTGAAACCACCTCGTTACCATCAACAAAAATGGTGTAGCTGGCATCATTACCGCCTGACACATTAATAACGACTTCACCGTCGCCTGCATTTGCGCAGGTAACGTCAGTCACATCAAGGTCAAGTTCAAGCAATGGTGGCTCGCCGATTGTCACCGTTTCAGATAACGTACAATCGTTGGCATCGGTAACCGTCAGGCTATATTGTCCTGCCGGCAGGTTGATCAGCTCGCTGAGCGTATCGCCGGTAGACCATTCATACGAGTATGGTGCGGTACCGCCCTCAGCAGTCACCAAAATACTGCCGGTATTGTCACCGTTGCAAAGCACATCTCTTGGTACTACTGTGATGGAAAAGTCTTCAATGACCTCAATAAAGATCTCTTCAACCTGCGTACAACCGTTGGCATCTGTTACCGTAACAGAATAAGTACCTTCAGGGAGGTTCTCAATATCTGTATCGGACTCACCGGTGCTCCATTCGTAGGTATAAGGTGGCAGTCCGCCTGTCGCCTCTACTGAAGCTTCGCCGGTATTGCCAGCTCCGCAAACCACCTCAGGGGCGTCTACGTTGATGTCGAGTTCAGGTGCTTCTTCTATGGTTACCGTTGCCGTTGCTTCACATTCGTTGGCATCGGTAACAGTGACGGTATAAGTGCCAGCACCAAGGCCGGTAATCATTTGTGTAGTGGCACCGGTGCTCCATTCATAGGAGTAAGGCGGTGTGCCCCCACTCGCCATTGCCATGGCAGTTCCGTTCATATCGCCGGGGCAAACCAGCCCGCCGGCATTCGCCTCCACCTCAATTTCGGTAGGCTGAGAAATAACAAAGGTCTGAGAAGCCGTACAGCCATTATCATCCGTGACCGTTACGCTGTAGAATCCGGCAGGTACGTTCAGAATAGCTGGCGCCATTGATCCGTTATTCCACTGATAGGTATAAGGAGGGGTGCCCCCGGTAGGGTTAGCCGTGGCTTCGCCTGTGCCGTCTGCGAAGCAAAGCAGGTTCTTGCTTGTGCCGTTAACAGCCAGGTCATCGCTTACATCAATGGTGAAGGACGTATCGTCTGTACAGCCATTTGCGTCCGTGACCGTAACGCTATAGGTGCCCGCCCCGAGGTTCATAATGGTTTGGGTGGTCGCGCCGGTGCTCCACAAGTAGGTAAACGGTGGCGTGCCTGATGTAGACATGGCGGTGAGCATGCCATCTGTCTCAGAGCCACATACAATATCTGTTCCGGTGATTACAGCTGTAACGCCATCGTATTCACCGATTTCAACGGATTTTGCGGCCTGGCATCCATTGGCATCTGTAATAGTAACCGTGTAGGTACCTGCCCCTAAACCGGTAATCATTTGAGTCGTTGCCCCTGTATTCCACTCATAGGTGTATGGAGGCGTGCCGCCCATGCCAACAGCCATTGCTGTTCCTGTAGATTCGCCCGGGCATACCTCAACTGTGGCATTGATCGTTGCTACCAGGGTAGGAGGGTCTGTTAGGACAAAGTTCTCTATAAGCTGGCAGCCGTTTTGATCTGTAACGGTAACGCTGTAGTTGCCAGCTCCAATATTTTCAAGCAGCGGGGTACCGGTTACACCGTTGCTCCACTGATAAATGTATGGTGGCGTGCCACCCCAGCCTTCAGCCAGAATGCTACCGTTTTCATCACCGGGGCAAAGTGGATTGGTAACGATAATATCCAGAATGAAATCATCTACGATATCGATGTCAATTTCATCCACGGCAGTACAGCCCAGTGCGTCGGTTACTGTCACACTGTAGGAGCCTTCCGGCAGGTTAGCAATGGCCTGTGTGGTGGCCCCTGTGCTCCATTGGTAACTGTAAGGCGGGTTTCCGCCGGAAGCCATAGCGGTTGCAAGCCCTTCGCCTTCCGGGTCGCAAATGGTTTCATCACCACTGATCACCACGACTAATGCTGATGCTTCCTCTATAACTACTGCTGCCAGGTCCTCACATCCATTAGCGTCTGTAACAGTTACGGTATAAGTTCCTGCGCTTAGCCCGGTGATCATCTGAGTCGTGGCACCAGTATTCCACAGATAAGTGTAGGGAGGTGTGCCGCCGCTGGCCATCGCCATCGCCATGCCCGTTGTTTCGCCGGGGCACAATTCCTGAGTTGCTGAAATATCTGCCACAACAGCTGGCGGGTCAACCAGCGTGAAGTCTTCAATGAGTTGACAGCCGTTCTGGTCTGTCACTGTAACGCTATAGTTGCCTGCTCCAATGTTTTCAAGGAGCGGGGTGCCGGTCACACCATTGCTCCACTGATAGATGTAAGGTGGTGTGCCTCCCCAGCCTTCAGCCAGGATACTGCCGTTCTCATCTTCCGGGCAAAGTGGGTTGGTTACGATAATGTCGAGGATGAAGTCATCCACAATTTCAATATCGATAGACTCTATTGCCGTACAACCAAGGGCATCCGTCACTGTGACGGTGTAGGTGCCTTCCGGCAGGTTGCCAATGGAAGCTGTGGTGCTGCTGTTGCTCCAGTTGTAGGTAAACGGTGGGGTGCCGCCAATTGGAGTAGCAGTAGCAAATCCCTCGCCTTCCGGGTCACAAACGGTTTCGTCTCCGCTAATGGTTACGCCAAGGCTTGGCGCGGCTTCAATAACGACTGTAGCAACGTCCTGGCACTGTGCGGCATCCGTTACAGTAACGGTATAGGTGCCCGCGCCAAGGCCTGTAATTTGCTGCGTGGTCTCTCCTGTGCTCCACAGATAGCTAAATGGAGCCGTCCCCCCTGATACGGTTGCGGTTGCCGTAGAGGTGTTCTCACCCAGGCAAACGGTAGACTCAGAGGTAATGATGGAAACAATCAGGTTAGGTGGGGTATCGATCATGACCGCGTCGGTAGCTGTACAGCCATTTACATCGGTAACAGTTACCATATATACACCACCGGGAAGGTTCGAAATCGTTTGCGTTGTCGCACCCGTGCTCCACTGATACGTGAATGGGCCCGCTCCATCAGTAACGGAAACAGTTGCAGAACCGTTCGTGCCATCACATACCGTAACGTCGTTGGCAATGGTCGTGATTTCAAGGTCTGTGGCTGCCATAATCATGGTAGAAGCTACATCCTGACACCCTTGGGCATCCGTGACTGTAACAGCGTACACACCCGGTGCCAGCCCGGAAATCGTTTGTGTGACAGCACCGTTGCTCCAGCTGTAGGAAACCGGCTGCACACCACCTACCGGGAATGCCGTGATAGACCCGTCATTCTGATCAGGGCAGCTTTCGTCGTTCTTTTGCAGGGATACATTCAGGTTAGACAGTGGAGCGATGACTACATTGTCTACGGCGATACACCCGTTTGCGTCCGTAACCGTTACGGAATAGCCTCCGGGAGCAAGACCAGCTATAGAAGTCGTTGTTGCGCCGGTGCTCCACAGATAACTGTAGGGTAGGGTGCCGCCCGAAGCAACAACGAAGGCAGAGCCATTGTCGTCGCCCACGCAAACCGGGTTTTGCCCGGTAGCATTGGCAAAGAGTGCAGGTGGTTCAATCACGGTGCCTGAGCCAACCGCCTGACAGCCTTCACTGTCTGTGACGGTAACCGTGTAAGTACCAGGTGCCAGGCCGCTGATAGAAGAAGCTGTCGCACCTGTATTCCATAAATAAGCAAACGGGGGAGTTCCGCCAATTGGCGTTGCGGTGATTTGCCCGTCGTTATCACCCGGGCAGGTAATATTGTTAACGTTAACGTTTACATCCAGAGGCGTGAAATCAACTGTTATACACTCCACTGCACCGCACAGGTCCTGATCGGTCATGGTAACGCAGTAAGTGCCTGATCCCGGTACGGTAATGGTAGATCCGGTCTGCCCGGTGTTCCAGTTGTAATTGTAGGGTGGCTCCCCGCCGCTGCCTGTTGCCGTAATGGTAATAGGCAGTGTACAGTTGTCAGCCGTGATGTCTACATTGACCAAATCTGGCTGTGTGACTGTAACATTCTTAATAGCGGTGTTATTGGAGGCATCTACCACGGTAACAGTATAAGTGCCAGCTGTAATCCCGGAAAGTACAGGCCCTACCGTACCCGTATTCCAGGTATAGCTGTATGGGGCATTCCCTCCGGAGGCGGTTGCCGTTACACTACCGTTCGGTTGACCAAAACAGGCAGGCTCCGTGACCTGAAAGTCGACTGTGATCTGTGCCTGTAAAACGGAAATCGATAAAAAGAAGAGCGGAAGCATCATTAATAAGCGGTTCTTCGGGCTCTTCAGCTTACACAATAACCTTGTGCGAATGGAAGATTGTAAAATTCTTTGCATCTGGATTATGAATTTGTTAGCTGAAAAATGGTATTTAACAGATTAGGATCAGTAAGGACTAGGGCATACGGCAGTCTTGGCTAGACCAAATACCTCTAATTTCTACCGATAAATGAATTTACTGACTATCGTTAAACCTGGAAAAACACCAAAACAGCCATAGCAACGCTATAGCTTTTTCTTTATGAAGGGAACTCCGATATTTCCGGAGCCAAAGGGGAATGGTGGGGCAAGATGATTGCTACTGTGTGTAGACGCGTTTCTACGTCTTATGTCACAAAGAAACAAATTTTGCTTCAAACTTCCAATCACTTTTTGGAAGTTTGCTGGGAACAGGTGTACCAAACATTTCTTTTTAAGGTGGGCCCGCATCCCTGCCTTTAATTATCTATACGGCTGGGTCTATTGAATGTTCCAAAAAAACCACATCTTTTTCCTGAAAACCAACGTATTAAGAAAAAATTTAGATGTTTGTCTGGTTCTTTGTGTACGTTATCCGGAGTTTCCGTTATCTTTAGCGCAAAAAAAATAAGTCGCACTGAATCTCAGTACGACTTATCATTCATAATCCCATGAACATGTACGAAAACTAGCAAAAGCTAGTTGAAAAGTATAAATCTTTATATTAGGTCCTCCTAATGTGGAGGCTTAATTGTCTTTCAAGGTTTGGAAGTAGTTGCCGTATAGCAAGTCAGATTTTCCCAGATCCGACTTGCTATAAGAGGCAAACTAAAATCCCAAATAAAAATCCCAAATTTTGAGAGCCGATTCATTCACCGGCTTCTATCTTCGTTTGACATTACAAACATCTTAATAATTACAAGGGATAACAAAGACAAAAACGAGCTATTGTGAAAAAAATACCTTAGAGTAGTGGCTGTAATCCTTTTTTAAAAGTGTTTTTCTGTTTTTTTTGTGAAAATAAAAGTGTTTTTCAGGCACTGATTCGGAAGATAAAAAGCTCAAAAACTTTCCTTTTTTATTTGCGGGAAACAAAAAATGCACTGCTGAGTAAGCTTCAGCAGTGCATTTTTGATTCGGCCGATGGCCTGTTTAGGCATCAATAAGCACGACAAAGTGATTATCAAGTGGGTCGAGGTGCTCAAGCAGGGCCTCAAAAAAGCCCCGTCCGTATTTCAGGTAGTACATCGTGAAGTTATCGTAGCGTTCCTGAAGCCCATTATTGGGGAAAAGCTTATCCTTTAGAGTACGCATTTGGTTGACAGCAGTATCGTGGCGCTGTTTTTCGGCCCGCATGAGCTTGCCTTCGAGTTGGTTTAGGCTGTTCAATTGCCGTGCCCCTTCAGCAGCGGCAGCCTTTCGCAATGTAGGGTCTACTTCCTGAGCTTTGGCTTCTACTTGCTTGAAAACCTGAGCAAGGGCTTTTTTCTCCTCTGATAGGCTGATCTCGTTCTCTGTGTTTTCTCTGACGTATTCCTTGATCAGCGCTTCTATGTCGCCGAAGAGGTCTTCCACTTGCAGGTCAAGCTTTTCCAAACGTTTACGGGTCCCCTTATCGACAAAAAGTACGGAGTTCCGGCGGACGAGCATAGGGAAATTCAGGTCAAAGGCTTCGAATTGTTTTTTGCGCTCAAGCCAGTACGCTATTTCTCCGCCACCACCGATGTAAGCCAGATTGGGAAGGATGTGCTCCTGATAGATCGGCCGCATAACTACATTGGGGCTGAACCGCTGAGGGTTGGCTTCGATTTCTGCTTTGAGTTCATCTTCAGTCCAGGTAACATCCTGATTGAGCACCTTGAAGGTTCCCCCTTCCTGTACAATGCGCTCCCGGAAACCTTCGCCCAGGTAGAAAAAGTTAATTTCCCTGGGATAGGCTTGTTCGGAAAAACCAGCGGCTTCTAGCTCTTTAACGGTGCCTTCTACCAATGACTTGGAAGGTTGCTCAAAAATCTCCTTTTGGATGAAGGGGGCAAAGGAAGCCTTTAAATCGGGCTGGCTGGGGTCCAGGATGACGAGACCGTACTCGCCCAGCAAGCGGTGAGTCAGGTCAAAAGCGACTTCGCTGTACTTCGTTTTGCCTTCAAGGGCAGCTTTGAAAAGTTCCGTCAGCTCCTGAGCAGATGGCGAATCGCCCATAATATCAACCAAGGTGTCCAAAGCTTTCTGCAACCCGTCAAGCGGCATTTGCCCTACGGAGCCGCTGTGGTCATTTTCCCAGGTAACGGTCTTGCCAAAAATATGCAGATGATTTACTTCCTCGAAATCATGGTCTTCCCCGCCCGTGATAAAAATGGGGACGAAGTTGTAATCCGGATAGGTTTTTCCGAGCCGTTCTGCCAGATTGAGGGTAGAAATGATTTTATAAATATAGTAAAGCGGGCCGGTGAACAGGCTGGGCTGGTGGGCTGTCGTGACGGTGTACGTATTGGCTTCCAGCAAAGCGTCTATTCTGCTGCTGGTGAGGTCGCTCAGCTCCTTGCCCTCATATTGGGCTTTGAGCGCCCGGACCAACGTTTCCCGACGTTCCTGGTCAAAGGCTTTGTCCCGTATGACCGATTCAAAGGCTTCCAGCGTTACCGGGTACTTATAAAAAGGTTTAAGCCTTGGATCGGCAGTAGTGTAGGCTAGGTCCCGCTCGGACAGTTGCGGTACTTTATCAAAGGGAAGAAGTTCTCGGGTAAGGTCTGGCTTCGGTTTACTCATTTAATGTTTGTAGATTGATGATTGTAGATGCTTTTAGGAGAAAGCAAATCCGGGGGCAATAGTTGACTGGCCAGCTATATTTTTGCAGGCAGCCAATTGTTGGGAAATCAAATGAGATTCCTTGCAGATATGCCCACAATTTATATTTTTGGCATACTACCCTTAATCAAATCATTATTACATCAAGATTGATATGGACCAATATATCCTTGCTCTTGACCAGGGGACTACCAGTTCCCGGGCCATTCTCTTTGATCATGAAGGCAGTATCGTTGCCACCACACAACAGGAGTTCACCCAGATTTACCCCAAAGCGGGCTGGGTAGAGCATGACCCCAACGAAATTTGGAATACCCAGCTGAAGGTTGCCCAGGGTGTCCTTCGCAAGCAGGGGGTTTCTGCCGACCGTATCGCTGGCATCGGCATCACTAATCAAAGGGAAACAGCCGTGGTGTGGGACCGCAACACGGGGGAGCCTATCCATAATGCAATTGTCTGGCAGGATCGGCGTACGGCAAAAATCTGTGACCAATTAAAGCATGATGGGCACGAACCTTACCTGCGTGAAAACACTGGCCTCCTTGCTGATGCTTACTTCTCCGGAACCAAGGTCAAATGGATCCTCGATAATGTGGAAGGGGCCAGAGCTAAGGCCGAAGCGGGTGAACTGTGCTTCGGAACGGTGGACTCCTGGCTTATTTGGAAACTCAGCGGTGGAAAGCAACATGTGACGGATTATACTAATGCTTCACGCACCTTATTATACAATATCAAGAATCTGGAGTGGGACGATCACCTGCTCGACATCCTCAGCGTGCCTAAGTCTATGCTTCCTGAGGTGAAATCCTCAAGCGAAGTGTACGCCGAGACCCAAGCCTACCTTTTTGGCAAACCGATCCCCATTGCCGGGATTGCAGGCGATCAGCAGGCCGCGATGTTCGGCCAGGCTTGTGTGAAGCCAGGCATGGGCAAAAACACCTACGGTACCGGCTGCTTCATGCTGATGAATACCGGGCACGAAATGGTCACTTCCAAACACGGGCTGCTGACCACGGTAGCCTGCGGGCTAGACGGGAAGCCCATGTACGCGCTGGAGGGCAGTGTTTTTATCGCCGGCGCTGCCATTCAGTGGCTGCGAGATGGGTTGAAAATCATCGATGAATCGCCGGATTCTGAATACTACGCCATGAAAGTCGTAGATACGGATGGCGTATACGTCGTGCCTGCATTTGCCGGCCTGGGCGCGCCCTACTGGGATATGTACGCCAGAGGCGCTATTTTCGGCCTGACCCGCGGTACCGGTAAAGCCCATATCATCCGGGCTACGCTGGAGTCTCTAGCCTACCAAACGAAGGATGTACTGAATGCGATGGAAAAAGATGCCGGCTTTCCACTTCAGGCGCTGCGGGTAGACGGCGGAGCGAGTGCGAACAACCTCCTCATGCAGTTCCAGTCCGATATGCTGGACGTACAGGTAGAACGGCCGAAGATTATCGAGACAACGGCCCTGGGCGCTGCCTACCTCGCCGGGTTGGCCACCGGTTACTGGAAACCGGAAGAATTGGAACAAAAATGGCAATTGGATATTGCGTTCCAGCCGGAGATGGCGGCTGAAGAGCGGGAGCAGCGTTATGAGGGATGGCAAAAAGCCGTCAAACGCAGCATGGATTGGGAAAAAGCAGAGTAAACGTACATGGCCATAACTTATATTTCCCCGGAGCAAGCTGTCGCACAGCTGAAGGACATACCCCTATTGGATGTCCGTACGCCAGCTGAGTTCGGGGAAGCGCACATCACGGGCGCACTTAATTTACCACTCTTTTCAAATGAAGAACGGGCAGAAGTAGGCACGCTTTACAAGCAGGTGAGCCCTAAAAAAGCTTTCCTGCGCGGCCTTGAGTTCGTCGGTCCCAGGATGCGGGAATTGGTAGAGCAAGCAGAAACCCTGGCGCCGGCTGGGAAGGTGCAGGTGCACTGCTGGCGGGGCGGACAGCGAAGCAGCAGCGTAGGCTGGCTGCTGGACCTGAGTGGTTTTGAAGTACAGGTCATTAAAGGGGGGTACAAAGCTTACCGGACCTGGGTTCAGGAAGCGCTTGCTCAGGTAAAGGCAAATTTCCTGATCGTTGGCGGGCCTACCGGTGCCGGAAAGACGGAAGTCATTCACGCGCTGAAAGCTGCAGGAGAGCAAATCATTGATCTGGAAAAACTGGCTCATCATAAAGGTTCTACTTTCGGTGCATTGGGCGAGGCTCCTCAGCCAACCGTGCGGCAGTTTGAGAATGACCTGTGGGAGGCATTCCGGCAGCTCAATCCGAAACAACGGATTTGGCTGGAAAATGAAAGCCGGGCTATTGGCAGGGTTTACATCCCGGAGGGCTTTTGGAAAACGATGATCCTGGCCCCCTTATTCGACCTGCAGGTGAGCCACGAAGACCGGCTCAACCGCCTGGTGCAGCAGTATGCATCCTTTTCTGATGCCCAGCTGGCAGAAGCTTTTGAACGGATCCGAAAGCGGCTCGGCGGGCAGCACCTAAAGGCGGCACTGGAATCTCTGGAGAATAAAGACTACCATAAGGCTGCCGAAATAGCCCTTGTTTACTACGATAAAGCCTATCACCACCATACCTTTGAAAAGGTAGGGCGGCAGACCGTTTATCCAATACCGGTAGAAAAAGACGATCCGGTTCAAACTGCCCAAACCCTAATTGCGTTCGCAAATCAAAAACAACACTGAAATGGAATATAAGCTTACCGAATACAGCCACGGTGCCGGCTGCGGGTGCAAAATCGCTCCTAAAGTCCTGGATGAAATCCTGGCGCATGCTAATGCAAAAGCACCTTTTCCGGGCCTTCTGGTCGGCAATGACAAACGGGACGATGCAGCGGTTTTTGATTTGGGCGACGGCACAGCCATCGTAAGTACCACCGACTTTTTTATGCCCATTGTAGATGATCCGGTTGACTTTGGGCGGATCGCTTCCGTGAATGCCATCAGCGATATTTATGCGATGGGGGCTACGCCTTTGGTCGCCATTGCCATTCTGGGGTGGCCCATAGATAAACTACCGCCCGAGGTAGCTAATCAGGTGATTGAAGGGGGGCGTCAGGCTTGCCAGGAGGCAGGCATTCCTCTGGCAGGGGGGCATAGCATCGACAGCCCGGAGCCGATTTTTGGGCTCGCCGTGACCGGCCGGGTAAAGAAGGAGGAAATCAAGATGAACGGAGGCGCCAAAGCAGGGGATGTGCTTTTTCTGACCAAACCCCTGGGCGTAGGCATTCTAAGCACGGCGCAAAAGAAGAAAAAACTGAAACCAGAGCATAGTACTATGGCCCGCGACAGCATGGTTCAACTCAATAAAGTGGGCGCTGTTTTTGCCCGCCTCCCGTATGTACATGCCATGACGGACGTGACAGGCTTCGGCCTATTGGGGCACCTGAGCGAAATGTGCGAAGCCAGCGGGCTGAGTGCTACCGTGAACTTCAGGCAGGTCCCACTGCTCGACAAAGCGATATTGGATTACTACCTGGGCGAAAAATGCATACCTGGTGGCACTCATCGGAACTGGAGCAGCTACGGCCATAAAATTGAAGACCTGCCTGATGAACAGCGCTTTTTGCTTTGCGACCCTCAGACTAGTGGAGGGTTGCTGACAGCAGTAGCGCCCGGACATGTGAGCGACTTTAAGAAAGCGGCAAAGGCAGAGGGGTTTGATTTGGAGCCTTTGGGTGTCCTGGAAACACAGCGCGCAAAGCTGGTCCGCGTTACAGATTAGCTTTCAGCCTGAGCGTACTGAACCATTAGGTGGGCTGCTTTCCGGGAGGCGCCACCCTGTCCGATCAGGTCTTTCAGAGCGGCGTAATCTACCTTCATAGTTTCCCGGCGGTGGCCACCGGTCAGAATGGCTGACAGTTCTTCCTGTATCCGTTCCGGGTTGCAGTCGCCCTGTATGAGCTCCTTGACAACTTCCCGGTCAGCAATAAGGTTAACCAGAGAAATATAATCCACATTCACAACCTGCCGGGCGATATAGTAGGAGAGGGGGCTACCTTTATAACAGACCACCTGAGGCACCTCAAACAGGGCGGTCTCCAAAGTGGCGGTGCCGGAAGTCACGAGGGCTGCTTCCGCATGTTGCAATAAGGCATAAGTCTGGTTGTCGGTAAAATGAACCCGCCCGGTAGCCTCTTTAGAAAGCGGTGACTGCTGTATAACCCGCTCGTAAAACGCCCGCTCCTGCGAAGGTGCGCCTGCAATCACAAACTGATAATCCGGGAAAGCCGGGACGATGGAGAGCATGACGTTGAGCAGACGCTCGATTTCCTGTTTGCGGCTGCCCGGCAGCAGAGCGATGATGGGAGCGTCATTCAGTTGGTGGACTGTAGTGAAATCTACAGGCGCTTCGAAGGCCTCCACCACATCCATGAGCGGATGCCCGACGAAATCGACCTCATAGTCGTACTTCGCATAAAAGTCACGCTCAAAGGGGAGGATTACAAACATACGGTCCACACTGGCCTTAATACCGTGCACCCGGCTGCTGTGCCAGGCCCAAATCTGTGGGCTAATATAGTAGAATACCCGTATGCCCTGTGCTTTAGCCCACTTTGCGATACGTAGATTGAAGCCCGGATAGTCAATCAAAATGAGTACATCAGGCTGGTAGACGAGAATGTCCCGCTTGCACATTTTTATATTCCCAAGAATAGTGCGGATATTCTTGAGGACCTCCCAGAAACCCATAAAGGCCAGGTCCCGGTAATGCTTCACCAACTGACCGCCCTGTGCTTCCATCAGGTCACCGCCCCAGATCCGAAAATCGGCTTGCTCGTCCTCGGCTTTAAGCCCTTTCATCAGATTGCTGCCGTGCAGGTCACCTGATGGTTCACCGGCAATGATGTAGTACTTCATGAAAGAATGTATTTCCCAAAGTAAATGACCCAGGCCGCTACCAGGACGACTGTGGCAAGCACTATGCCCCGCATGGATTGAGTAGCACGCGCTTTCATGAACTTATTCAGCGGCAGCAGGTTGAGGCAAATAGCAATTACAGCGGATGTCCGTTCCCGAAAGTAAGGGGAGAAACCGCGTTCGCTCACTACGCCGCTATTTTCCAGCATGCCATACCCAAAATAAATGAGCGCAAAGCCAAGTGCGGGCAGCAGCAACCCGATCAGCACACCATAAAAGAGGTTGTTTCTCTGGAACATGCCTTACAGTTTTTCGATTTGCTTGAGGGTCTTGATGGCCCGGTAATTGGTCAGGTCGTGCATGGAGGGCACTACCGAGATATAGTTATTTTCCAGCGCCCAGATATCAGTATCATCGGCTTCGTCATCATTGGAGAAGCGGCCGGTGAGCCAGTAGTATTTTTGCCCACGGGGGTCTTCAGCTTCTGTGAATTCTTCGATCCAACGGGCATCCGCCTGACGGCAAACCCGCAGCCCTTTGAGCTCCGATCGGGAAATAGCCGGGATGTTGACGTTTAGCAGGCTGCCTTCTTCCAGCCCGTTATTCAAAACCCATTCCGCCAGGGTTGTCACAAAAGGCACACAAGGCTCAAAGTCCGCTTCGTGGGAATAGTCGAGCAGGGAAAGCCCAATAGACGGTATGCCTTCCAGTGAAGCTTCCATTGCCGCGGAAAGCGTACCGGAATAGATGATGTTAATGGAGGCATTGGACCCGTGGTTGATGCCTGAAAGGCACAAATCAGGTTGCCGGTCTTTGAGCACCACATGTTTGGCCAGTTTGACGCAGTCTACCGGCGTGCCCGAGCATTCGTAGGCTTCCACATCTTCAAACACCTGTTTGTTGGGGTGAAGCCGGATAGGGCCACTGATGGTGATGGCGTGCCCCATGCCCGACTGCGGAGAATCCGGGGCGACGACTACAACATCCCCCAGCGATTTTGCAATTTCCACCAGAGTGTGAATGCCGGGTGCGGTGATGCCGTCATCATTGGTTACCAGTATCAGAGGTCGTTTCATGGAATCGTTTTTGAGCCATGCCCGAAATTAGTGTTTTACCAAGTAGAAAACACTTAGGGCTGGGCAGGTGAGTGGCCAAAAATACATTAACATGGCCATAAATAAAAACAAGGTTTTAAACTTAGAAAGCAAGTGAGCGTTTGAAAAGTTGACATTCCGAAAAATGAGTACTAACAGACAGAACGAAGGCATGACGAGTATTGGAAAAAAAGGCGTATTACTGGTTAATTTAGGTACCCCGGACGCCCCCTCCCGGGGAGCAGTATACCGCTATCTCAAGCAGTTTTTGCTCGACCCCCGTGTAATTGACTACCCGTGGCTGCCCCGGAACCTGCTGGTGCGCGGTATCATTGCGCCTTTCCGCAGCGGCAGTTCTTCCAAGCTTTACAAAATGTTGTGGACGGAAGAAGGCTCTCCGCTCAAGTTTTACGGGGAGCGCGTCCGGGATGGCGTGCAGGAATTGCTTGGCGATGAGTACGTCGTGGAGCTCGCTATGCGCTATCAGAATCCGTCCATCGGCCATGCCATCGAAAACCTGGAGAAAGCCCTGGTCTCAGAAATAACGGTGATCCCCATGTTTCCACAATATGCTTCGGCCACAACTGGTTCGGTGCACGATGCGGTCATGCAGGAACTCTCCAAGCGGCAGATCATCCCGGATGTCAAAATGGTCAATTCTTATTACGACCGCCCCAGCATGATTAAGATATTCGCAGACAATGCCCGTCAGTTTGACCTGAACAGCTACGACCATATCATTTTCAGTTACCACGGCCTGCCGCAGCGGCAACTCCGCAAGGGCGACCCTACCAACAGCCACTGTACGAAAAAGGAGGACTGCTGTAGCAATATTTCTCCGGTGAACCAATTCTGTTATTCTGCGCAGTGCCATGCCACTACGAAGGCCATTGTGGCAGAGCTTGGGCTAAAGCCGGAACAGTATACAACCGCTTTCCAAAGCCGTCTGGGGCCGGAAGCCTGGGCACAACCCTATACCATAAAGACGATTGAAGAGCAGGCGGAGAAAGGTGCAAAACGCCTGTTGGTGTTCAGCCCGGCTTTTGTAGCCGATTGCCTGGAGACCATCATAGAAATCGGCACTGAGTATCAGGAAGAATTTGAGGAAATGGGCGGCGAGCATGTGGACCTGGTCCCCAGCCTCAACGATGACCCAAGATGGATTCAAACTGTTGCTGATCTGGTACTGGAACAGCAAAAGGCTAGCATTAGTCGTCAGGCAGCCACTGCTGAATCACAGTCATAAAAAAGCCGGGGAGGGGTGTTAGGTATCCCTCCCAAAACCTATCTTTGCGGCAAAAATTGCAGCCCGTGAAAGAACGCCAAATTACCAACCACCTTTTAATGGTGCGCCCAGCGCACTTCGGTTACAACCCGGAAACCGCCACCAATAACGCCTTTCAGAGCCTGAATCCTGATCTAACTTCTGATCAGGTGGAAGAAAAAGCACTTCAGGAGTTCGACACTTTCGTAGCCCGTCTGCGTGACGCCGGTGTGCAGGTACATGTAGTCGAGGATACTACCATACCAGTGAAGCCAGATGCCATTTTCCCCAATAACTGGGTCACCTTTCATCAGGATGGCACCGTAGCCACCTATCCGATGCATGCACCGACCCGCCGGAAAGAGCGGCGGGAGGATGTCATTGAGCAGCTTTCTGCTCACTTTGAGGTCCGTAACCGGGTGAAGTTTGAAGGCACGGAGAATGAAGACCGTTTCCTGGAAGGTACGGGCAGCCTTATCCTGGACCGTCCTAATCGTGTCGCCTACGCCTGCCTGAGCCCGCGTACGGAAGGGGCGCTGCTGGAATCATTTTGCGATAAGATGGGGTACGATAATGTTGCGTTCACTGCCGTAGATAGCGACGGGAAAGCCATTTACCACACCAATGTGATGATGGCGCTGGGCGTGGACTTCGTGGTCATTTGCCTGGATGCGGTCCCCGATAAAAAAGAGCAACAGTTGCTTAAGGATCGATTTGCCGCTACCGGAAAAGCGATTATTGAGATATCACTGGATCAGATGATGGCCTTTGCCGGGAATATGCTACAGGTAGCCGGTAAAGACGGCACGCCTTACCTCGTTATGTCAGAGCAGGCTTATCAATCGCTGACCCCTGCGCAGGTGGAATTGATTAGCCAATACACTCAGATTCTCCACAGCCCGCTGTACACGATTGAGCAGCATGGCGGCGGTAGTGCCCGCTGTATGATGGCGGAGATATTTCTGGAGGAAAAATAACTGGTAAATGGGCGAGGCTGCTTTCGGGCAGCCTCGCCCATTTGCCCCCTTAAGCCTGTGCTTTTGGCGTATTAAAACTCATCGGAGGGAACGGTGGCTGGCCGGACTCGTCAATGGCTCCAAATTGGGCTTCATATTTCTGGATATTTTCCTGTAAAGCTTTGAGCATCCGCTTGGCATGCTGTGGGGTCAGAATGACCCGCGACTTGACTTTCGCTTTAGGCACATTGGGCACAAGGCGCACAAAGTCGAGGATAAATTCTGAATTGGAGTGGGAAATGATGGCCAGGTTGGAGTAAATACCTTCGGCTACTTCTTCCGGCAACTCTATGTTGAGTTTATTTTGAGGGTTTTTCTTCTGGTCTGCCATGTTCTGGAACTATTTTTGTTTTCCTGTAATTTTAAAGATTGGCAATATCGCAATTAATCTCATGCCCGCAAAACATGAATACCTACCTACAAGCGAATCGTGAACTTTGGGACGGCTGGGCTAGCTTCCATCCGCAGACGGATTTTTACAATATGGAAGCGTTCAAAAACGGAGCGTCTTCTCTTATGGAACCCGAATTGCAGGCCCTTCAACCGGTCGATGGGAAAAGCCTGCTTCACCTTCAGTGTCATTTCGGACAGGATACCCTGTCCTGGGCGAGGCTTGGAGCTCGGGCGACAGGCGTGGATTTTTCAGGCGAGGCGATTGCTACCGCCCGCTCGCTGGCAGAATCAATGGGCCTTGCTTCCCGTTTTGTACAATCGGATGTCTTAGCGCTCGATTTGGAGGAAACTTTTGATATCGTTTTTACCTCCTACGGCGTCCTTACCTGGCTCCCGGACCTTAAGCGGTGGGGGGAAGTAGTGGCACGCCACCTAAAGCCTGGCGGCATTTTCTTTATTGCCGAGTTCCATCCGGGCCTTATGATGTTCGACTTTGACACCGGTAAATATATCTGTAGTTATTTTGGGACCAAGGAGCCATCTTTTGCAGAAGAAGTCGTGGGGTCCTATGCCAGCCAGGAGGAAGGCACCACTCGCATGGAGTACACCTGGAACTACGGCATAAGTGAGGTCATCAATGCGCTGATGGGGCAGGGGCTGGAGCTAAAGGCTTTCGAGGAATATCCGGCATCACCTTTTGATTGCTTCCCGAATATGATAACAAGGCCTGATGGTTGGTTTGAGTGTGAAACTTTAGTGGGTGCGCCTCACCTGTTTACCCTGCTGATGCGGAAGCCTAAGTAATTGCAAAGCCTGAGCAGCGGCAGTGGCTTTTCTTAATAGGAAAGCCACTGCTGCTGCTTAAATTATTCAACAACAATTTGCTGAACAGCCTGTCCTTCCGCTGTTTGAAAGGACAGAAAGTATAGTCCTGCTGCCAGCTGTGCGGTAGGAAACTTCAGGGTGTGCCGCCCGGCACCGTAGTTCAGGGCTGTTTCCTGAAGAGGTTGCCCAAGGCTGTTGAATAGCCTGATCCGGCCATTAATCGGTGCATTGACTGTAAAATCGACTGTGAGGGCATTCCCCCCACCAACTGGCTGAGGGAAAACCCTAAGCGAAGTCAGTTGATTTATTGCGGCTACGCTGCTTACATCAGTAGTACTGAAAGTACCCACTTCCGAAATAGGTGCGCAGTAAGAATAGGCATTGTATGGGGTAATGCGCCAATAATAGTCGCGGTTAGCCACAAGGTCGGTCACCACAAGGGCATTACCTTCCACCACGTATTCTGACCGCAGACCAAAGGTCGGCAGGGGACTGATTTGCACAATGTAGTGGGTCGCATTTTCTACTGGTGCCCAGGAAAACAAGACTTCATCGAAAGGCAATTCCGCGCCCTCTTCCGGACTAAGGATCTCAGTGACAGTACCCGCTACAAGGTCCATGGGCGGTTCCTGAGAGATCCAGTCCGGGTTCTCATCATAGAGGTCAGCGCGCATGGCGGCAATCTGCTCCGGTGTAAACCTGGCCTGACAGGCATCATCGGAATACCCCATGATCAAGCTGCCATCCGAACGGAAGGTGGCACCGGTAGGGTCCGTTTGAAGCACCGGGCTTTCCCCATTGGCGTCGCAAAACCAGCGTTGAGCCAGATAGTCCGGTGGGGTATCGCAGAAACCGTCAGCGGCAAAGCTGCAGTTACTGCCATCCAGCAATTCTACGTAGGCGGTGTCAATAATCAAGGTGTCTTCAATCAGGGTGTCCTGAAAAAAAGTATAGTCATAGGTGATGATCTCGGGCGCCGGGTTGTTGTAATTGTGCGTTTGTGATCCATCGTGGCTGATACCGCCTTCCCAGCCCAGGAAGGGGTGGGGGATGGCCAGAGCATGCCCGATTTCGTGCGCCCAGGTATTGTCATTGGGCCCGGAGCAGCTTTTGCGCATAGCGATGCCTGCATAGGGGAGGTTGTAACCACAATTGCCGGCCGGATCATTGACAAAATAGATGTTTAAAGTGCCATCAACGTTGTTGGCAAACATCATTTCCGCGCCTTCCAAAACGGTCTCATGGGAGTACCAGGCAGAATTCATCAAATAATTGATCTCACCCGCCATAAAAAACTGAATGTTGGCTTCTTCGAAGCTCTCGTTGAGTTTGCAGAAGGCTGCTTTCAACCCGGAAAGGGAAAAGAACCCATTACCGGAATCAGTCCCTACGATGTGGATGGTGAGCGGGACATACAAGATCGTATCGTTATCCCGCTGATACAGCTGCGGGGCTTCCTGATAGCGTTTCAGCCAGTCAGATTTGCCAGGTGGGGTGCCACAGGGGAAGTCCCAGTTGGATTGTGCCTGGGCTGCTGTAGCCAAGCCAAGGATTAAAGCCAGTGCGTGTAAAATTTTTGCCATCGGTCTGCATTTTTCCGAAAGATAAACAATGGTGGGCAGTTCTCCATCCGGTAGCTGAAGTGCCTAACGGGACAGGCTTAGTTTTTCCACCCATCGCCCGGCGCTTGTTGTCAGTTCCAGGAGGTAAAACCCGGGGGGCAGCCCTCTCGTTAGGACCTCTGCAGTTTGCTTTCCGGGCTGAGCTTCAAACTGCAGGGTTTGTACAATCTGCCCGCTGCTGTTGATCAGGCGGAGCTGGGCCAGCTCATTTCCGGGAATTTTGTATTCCACATTGAAGTGCCCGATGCTCAGGCTAGCAGGTTGAGGGAACGCCCGGAGCCCGTAGGCCGCTAATGAGACATCTTTGCTATCCACAAAAGTGCCTACTGTGAACGCTTTGGGAGTGCTGTAGGCTGTGCAACCATCATAACGGGCGAAGGGGCGAACTTTCCAAATGTAAGTACGGTTGGATTGCAGGTTGTTGAGTGTCAGGCTATTGGTGGATGCAGTATAGCTCCTGAAGTTGATGGTCGAACCATTGAAAGGCACATAGAAGTCGAAGTCTATAGCGTAACCGATCGCGCCGGGCACGGCTTCCCATTCCAATGTAACAGAGCTGGTGACATCAAAAACCGCACCTGAATCGGGCGCAAGCAGTGCTACTTCAAAGGTATCTGGAATCAAGTCCGGCAGGAACGGGTTGAGGAGCAGCCCCGGGCGCTGAAACTCGATATTAGCACGCATGGCGGCAATTTGCTCGTCTGAAAAACGGTTCATGCAGCGGTCGCTTGCGTAGCTCATGAAGAAAGTGCCGTCAGAACGGAAGGTGGAATCTGCGGGGTCTTTTTGTTGTACATTGCTCAATCCTTGCATATTACAAGGCCACCGGTAGCTTAGATAGTCGGGTGGCGTATCGCAGAAGCCGTCACCTGCGGTACTGCAAAAGTCGCCATCCATCCGCTCCACCCGCCGGCCATTGATGAACGCCGGTGTAGGGTCAATGGGGCTGTAGTCCGTACCTTCCCAACCTGAAAAAGTATGGGGCAGGGAGAAAAAATGCCCAAGTTCGTGCGCCCAGGTGTGGCTATTGACACCGCTGCATCCCTTAGACATCGCTACTGCGTCAGCTCCGGGAGAGAAGTAGCCGCAGGCACCTCCGGGATCTTGTACAAAGTAACAGTTGACCGTATTTGGCACATTATTCTCTTGCATCATCTGGAAGCCTTGCCCAAATGTATGCTGGTAGTAGGTAGAATTGCTGATGTACCGGATGTCTCCCGCAATAAAGAATTGCAAATCGGCAGGCAAAAAATCCTCGTTTAAAGTACAAAGCGCATCTGCCAGCTGCTCACCGGTAAAAAAGCCTGATCCCTCATCTGTGCCGACCAGGTGGATGGTCATTGGAATATAGAGCAACTCATCTGAGCGGACGGCGTAATTTTCCGGGTTGCGCTGATAAGACTCCAACCACTCGATTTTTCCGGGAGGGGTGGCGCAGAAGTTGTCTGTTGCCTGGGCGGACAGTTCAGAATAACCAGCCACTAAAACAAACAGTATCAGGTAGAATGGGTGCTGATTTAAAATCATCTGGCAGATTTGTTATTTAACAGTTAATGTACAGGCGCTATCGTATTGTTGCCGCGCCCGGCCCAATAATAATGCCCAATAAAACAAGTAGTTCATTGGGCATTATTGGTAAGAAATAATTTGTCGTTTCTCTTTCAGAAAAAGAAGGACAGCAAGGCAGGAGGTTAGCGGGTGACGACCAACCGCTCAAACTGACGGCCCTGCGGGCTGCTGAGCCCAACGAGGTATACACCCGGGCTAAGATTTTGGGTGGACATTTCAATCGTATTGCTGCCGTGTTGCACCCTCACCTCGCCCAGCTGCACGATTTCCTGGCCTGCCATATTGTACACGGAAACCCGTGCTGAGAAAGCCTGATTGGCTTTAAGGTTGATCTGAACGTTGGCCTGCCCGCTTACGGGGTTTGGTGCCACATTGAACACCTCAAGCAGTTCGATTTCATCTGCTGCTACCGTGCTACCGGTGGTAAAGGCTTCGGCATCCGAGAACTCTGTGCAGGTCCGGTAAGCACTAAAGGGGCGCACCCTCCAGAAATAATTGGTATTCTCCAGAAGGCCATTGATTACTTTTGAGGTCCCGTAGACCACCTCGTCATAAACTGTAAGCGTAGCAGAGAAGGTAGGCAGGCGTGAAATTTGCAGGACATAAGCCTGAGCACCGGGCACTGGATCCCAGGACAAGTTCACCGCGTTAAAGCCTTCTACGATCTCGCTGTTAATCGGGCCGGTAAGTACGGGAGTTTCCGTTATTTCTTCCAGCACCGGGATGTGATTGCTTCTGATGTAAGCTCGTTGAGCAGAGGCCAGGTCTGCCTGCATCAAAGCAACCTGATCATCGGAGAAGAAGTACTCGTCCCTTGGGCAATTGAGGAAGTAGCTCATGAAGAGGCGTTCCTCCGGGTCAAGCACATCCCCATTGCGGTCCTTCACTTCCGTAGTGAAGTTGCAGTTGGACCAGCCAAAGCCAAAGTTGTAGTTGGGTGGCGTATCACAGATAAAGTCGCCCGCGCTTCCACAATTGCTCCCGTCTGCCACCTCTACCGGCGTAAAGTTATCCGGCGCAGTAGTTTGGTTAACGGTCGTGCCATGCGTAGCCGCCTCCCAGGGTTCGAAGTCCCAGCCATTGAAAGGGTGGGGGAGGCTGAAGAAGTGGCCAAACTCGTGGGTCATAGTTATTTCAGAGGTACCTACGTCATTTTTACGGATGACCAACCAGTCTTTGAAGGGAGAATAATACCCCAAAGTAGTCCCAATGCCACCACCCCCGGTATTGGCATTAGCGGGAATAAAAACATTGATGGCGTTGTTGTCCCTCGCAAATTCCATGATCGTATTTTGCGTGTTGGAGTGGTTTTCAAACACCGCATTATTGAAGATTTCATTGAACCCATCCTTGATGTAGAATTGAATATCAGCGGATGCGAAGTCTTCATTGAGGGCACACAGCTGGTCTAGGACTCTGGAAGGCGATACGCGGCCGGACCCGTCCGCCTGGCCAACCAGATGGAACTTTACAGGCACATAGCTGGTACTGCGTTCAGTGATCAGGCCTGCTTCCAGAGCAGCTTTGTTTTCGAGGAGGCGCTCGGTAAGGAGTTGTGCACCTTCGTGGTCAAGCCCGCAGGGGAAGTGTGTTTCCTGAGCCTGTGCGGAAAACAGGGCTGATAGTGCGATAAAAAGCAGAAGGAAGAACCTTTTAAACATTTCCAAGAGGTATTTTGCTGATGAAGGCCTCGGTAAAGGGAGGCGAAATTTGTTTTACTCCTTTCCTTTCCAGAGGTAAATTTGGCACCGCAAAAGTAGCAAAAATTTAAAATATGATTTGTCTACCGTGTGCCAAATCCGCCAAAATGTAATGCCAAAAATCCGGTAAGAGCCCTGAAGGAGTGATTAAACACAGCAGTTGATATGACGAAAGTTACTTCGGAAGCTGAAGATTATTAATTAAGTTTGCCTCGCTGACCCATCCTGAAGTAAGGTGCAGCGGATACACATAAGTCAACTAGCAAAAACCAATAAAAAATTATGAGTAAAGTAACCGTAGTCGGCGCCGGCAATGTGGGCGCAACCTGTGCTAATGTTTTGGCCCATAAGGACCTGGTTAACGAAGTCGTCCTCCTGGACATTAAAGGTGACATGGCGAGAGGAAAAGCGCTGGACAGCTGGCAGCAGGCTCCAATCGATTACTACAGCACCCGGCTGGTCGGAACAGAAGATTATGCAGCGACCGCTGATTCGGATATTGTAGTGATCACTGCCGGTATCCCACGTAAGCCTGGCATGAGCCGCGATGATTTGATCGCTACCAACGCCAAAATCGTTAATATGGTTTCCAGCTCTATCATGGAGCACTCGAAGAATCCTATTATCATCGTGGTTTCCAACCCACTGGACGTCATGACCTACGCCGCCTACAAAGCTTCCGGCCTTGATGCTTCCCGCGTATTCGGTATGGCGGGCATTCTTGATACGGCCCGCTACCGGGCTTTCCTGGCCACAGAGCTGAATGTGTCTCCCAAGGATATTCAGGCAGTGCTCATGGGCGGCCACGGCGATACGATGGTACCACTGCCCCGGTACACCACCGTAGCGGGTATCCCGGTGCTGGAACTCATTGATAAAGATAAACTAGATGCCATTGTGGAGCGCACCAAAGTAGGTGGGGGCGAACTGGTCAAGCTGATGGGCACCTCTGCCTGGTATGCGCCGGGGGCGGCCGCTGCTCAAATGGTGGAATCCATCGTACGCGACGAACAGCGCATTTTCCCTTGCTGCGTGCGCCTCGACGGGCAGTACGGCATTAATGATATGTTCCTAGGCGCGCCGGTGAAGCTGGGCAAAAATGGCATTGAGCAAATCATCGAGCTACAGCTCAACGATGATGAAAAAGCACTGCTGACTGAATCCGCCCAGCATGTTCGCTCCGTAATGGACGTATTTGAGAAGATGGACATCTAATTGTCCTGCTAGACATGCTTCGTGAGTAGGGCTTCCGTATTGTTGCGGGAGCCCTACTCTTTTTGGCAGGTGGATTGTTGCTTTTTTCAGACAAATTCCATTTTTGGAGTTGTGTTTTTTATCCGATATTTATCAGCGCAGACAGAAGAAAGCAGATACCCTGAAATACTTTCTTTGATTAGGGCAAGAACAATGTTTAGCCACTGGTGTTGAAGATTACTGAAAATTGAAAATTGTATGGAAACCAACCGTTTAGTTGAAAATGAGCTTTTGCAGGAAATGGTGACCAATGAAGGTGCCAGCCTCATGGCATTATCTGAAATCAGGCCGGTCTTGCTGGTTTTTCTGCGGCATTTTGGCTGTACCTTTTGCCGGGAAGCGCTCGCTGATATTTCCGAGGAGCGGGAGGCTATAGAAGCGTCTGGCTCAGAACTGGTTTTCGTTCATATGACCGACAATGAAATCGCCGAGCGGTACTTCAACCGCTACGGATTGGAAGGCGTGCAGCACATCAGTGATCCGGAGTGCAAATACTACACGGAATTCGGCCTGGTCAAAGGTAATTTCACCCAACTTTTCGGTTTGCAATCCTGGATACGGGGCTTTTCTGCGGGTGTGGTAGCCGGACATGGCATTGGCCCTCAGTTAGGCGATGGTTTTCAAATGCCCGGTGCCTTTGTGATTCAGGATGGAGAAATCAAGAACAGCTTCATCCACAAATTGGCATCGGACCGTGTGGACTACCTGGGGCTGGTAAAATGCTGTGAGGTGGAGAATGACACACCTGCCTAAACAGTCTTCCATATAAAGCATAAGACCTGGTCGCTCTGAACTTTTTCAGGGCGACTGTCATTTCATGTCTATAGGTCCGCAAAGGAGGCCTTACCAAAAAAACAGACTTATGATCGGTTGGAAATTCTCAGAATATGTTCCCGGACAGGAGGATGGCGCTTCTTTCGAGAAGCTGCTTAAATTGTTTCAGGAGTTGCTGGTGCACACCTCGGGCGATGTTAGCGAGGCGCTTTCCTGGCTCACCGAACTGGATAAGCAGTATGACCTGACCGATGAGGAGTATGGTATGGCGGATTTCATACAAGACTTGATTGACAAAGGCTATATTCAGCAGCAGGACCGGGACAACGCCAATTTCGTGCCTTCCGCTAAAATGGAAATTGCCCTACGCCAAAAGGCGCTGGAGGATATCTTCGGCAAACTCAAAAAATCAAAGCGTGGCAGCCATAACACCAATTTTGGTGGCGGGGGAAATGAAACGACTTCTGATCTCCGTCCCTTCCAATTTGGCGACCCTTTGGATCAGCTGGCGGTCTCGGAAAGCCTGCGCAATGCACAAATCAATCACGGCATCGATGACTTTAAGCTGACCCATGATGATCTGGAAGTGAAGGAGACCTTCTATCAGAGCCAGATGAGCACGGTCCTGATGATCGATATTTCCCACTCCATGATTTTGTATGGGGAGGACCGGATTACACCTGCCAAGAAAGTAGCCATGGCACTTTCTGAACTGATCACGACCCGCTACCCCAAAGACACCCTTGATGTCATTGTGTTTGGCAATGATGCCTGGCGCATTGAAATCAAAGATTTGCCTTACCTGGAAGTCGGCCCCTACCACACCAATACGGTTGCTGGTTTAGAATTGGCCATGGACATCCTGCGCCGCCGCAAGAATCCAAACAAGCAAATCTTTATGATTACGGATGGCAAGCCGACCTGCATCAAGAAAGGTAAGCGGTACTATAAAAACAGTTTCGGGCTTGACCGTACCATTGTCAACCGTACGCTCAATCTGGCCCAGCGCTGCCGGAAAATTGATATCCCTATCACGACCTTTATGATTGCCCGCGACCCTTACCTTCAAAATTTTGTAGAGCAATTCACTCAGGCGAATAATGGCAAAGCCTTCTACAGCAGCCTGCAGGGGCTGGGGGAGTTCATATTTCAAGATTACAAAAACAATAAAGGCAAACGCTACCGGTAATCATTAGCCTGTAGCCATTCCCGCAGGAAGGATTTTCAGTTGCTCAAAATATAGGAAGCCAACTGAACGTTATTCGGTTAGTCCAAAAACGACAGTATGATTTCCAGGCTAATCCAGTCTTTTGTTTGCGCTTTCCTTACGATTTCTGCCGTCCCGGCAGCGGCTCAGGCTCCCAAAGATTTCACCTACTTTGAAAGGGTAGAGGATTCCCTTTCCGGGCTTGCCAAAACGATTCTGAGAGACTCCCTTGCCGAGCACCGTTTGAAGGCAGACACAGAAATTAAAGCTCTGCTGAAGGAGGCGCTTTCCACTGACAATGCCTTCCAATATCCCTTTTCCGGATTACAGGGTATTTCCATTCAGTATCCTCAGGACAGCACGTTCCGGATATTCACCTGGCAATTGTACGTGAGTGAAAACGATTACCGTTACGGTGGTTTTTTGCAGCAGCGTTCAGGCCGTGTTTACCCGTTGGAAGACCATTCGGCAGCGGTGCGCATGCCGGAGTATGAGGTCATGAGCCCCGATTACTGGTACGGTGCGGTTTACTACAACATCAAGCAGGCGGGCAAAAAACGGGACCGCCATTACCTGCTTTTTGGGTACGATGGGTATGAGCTGTTCCGGAAGCGGAAGCTCGTGGATGTGCTCGTTTTTAAGGATGGGGAGCCCAAATTTGGGGCGCCGGTTTTCCAACATGGCCCGGGAAAAGTCAAGCACCGCGTGGTGCGGGAGTATTCCGCAGAAGTCAGCACCCGCCTCAATTACGATGATGTACTGGAGATGATCATGTTTGACCACCTGATTGGTCAAAACGGGCCTCACGGTGAAGGGCTAACCTACTACCCCGATGGCAGCTACGAAGCCTATAAGCTTGAAAAAGATGGCAAATGGGTACATGTGGAGAAAGTCTTCGATCAAGTCTCTGAAGAAGCGCCTCGCCCGTCACCTATTCTGGACAATCGCAAAAAAGATATCTTTGGGCGCGGAAACCAATAACTGCTGCTTTGATTGAAGAACACCACCTCAGCGTTCAACGCACTGCCCGCTATTTTACGCTTGGCCATTGTACAGCGCAGACCAACTGCCTGGTTATTGCCTGCCACGGTTATGGGCAGTTGGCTAAGCATTTTATTAAGAAATTTGATGTTATTGCTCGCCCGGACACGGTGGTGGTGGCTCCGGAAGGGCTTTCTCGTTTTTACTGGGGCGGACTTTCCGGCAACGTGGTATCGAGCTGGATGACTAAGGAGGACCGGTTGGCTGAAATTGCGGATTTTTCGGCTTATCTAACCCAATTGCACGGACACTTCACAGCTGATTTGCCAGCCAATGCCCAGATTATACTGCTAGGCTTCTCTCAGGGCTGCGCCACACAGCTCCGGTGGATGGCCCGTGAAAAGCCTGCCTTTTCTCATCTCGTCCTTTGGGCAGGAAGCATTCCTAAGGATATTGACTATACGCCTGTCCGGAGTTATCTTCAAGGTAAGCCTTTGCATTTTGTACACGGTACAGAAGATCCCTTTATCACGCCGGAACGCGTAGCCACGCAACAAGCACTTGCCGCGCAATTGCCTATGGAGTATCAGGTGCATACTTTTGAGGGAAAACATACGGTAGAACGGGAGGCGCTGCGGGACCTGTTTGAGCAAATCCGGCCCTGATTAAAAAACAAATCCGCCAGTGGGTGTCTAGCCACGCTGGCGGATTGTCGGGAATGCAAATCTGTATTTTTATAACCTATTCAGGTTTATCATTATCACTTACAATTACTAATTTGCCACTTACGGACACTGAATTCAAATAATTGTAGCAGATAGCCTTGTTTTTGTAGCAGAGACTGGAATAATGAAAATCACGCATGCCCAAGACCGGCTTTATGAAGCATTGCGCAGAGACCTGGTGCAGCACCTGGTATTCGGGGCAGTGGTGCTGATCGTGGTTTTTTGCTTTTTTGCTGTGCACGCCTGGTATCAGGGCAAAGCAGAACTGCTGGACACCTTCGGCTATCAGCGGGAAGCCTTCTGGAAAGTATTCCGCGAAGCCCTCGGTTACACGCTCATGATGGGGGTGCCGGTTTATTTTAATCTGTTTTTTGTGTATCAGGGGCGGCTGCAGGATTTTCTGACCCGAGGCATCAACGACCGGAAGTGGGTGAAAAATGGTTCTTTCTATCTTTTTTTGTTGCTGAGCCTTATCACCGCCGTGGTCTTCTCCTTTATCTACGCTCCGGTCATGCACGCTGCCTTCGACATCATCGAACAGCAGTGGTACGAACTGGTCATCGCTATTCTGGTCTTCATCCTTTGCACCACAGGAATTTCCTATACCAAAGAAGCCATTGAGCGCAGCCGGGAACTGGAACGGAAAGAGCGCCTGGACATCATCCGCCGCCGCCGGGAAGCCGAGCAGCAGTTGAACTTCATCAAACGGCAAATCCGGCCCCATTTTTTGTTTAATACCCTGGCTAACCTTCAGATTCTTGCCCGGCGAAAATCAGAGGGCTTACCCGACCTGATCGGCGAATTGTCGCGCTTGCTGAGGCACCTGGTCTATCAGACCAATGAGCGCCTGGTGCCCCTTCAGGATGAACTCCGTTTTATTCGAAGTTACGTCGAGCTACAGCGGCTTCAACTGGGCGCCCACACTCTGCTGGACTACCGGGAAGAAGGGCAGGTGCCCGATAACGCCCGGATTGCCCCAATGATTTTGCTGCTCTTTGTAGAAAATTGCTTTAAGCACTACAACAGCCGTGGAGCAGGCGAAAAGCTCATACAAATCCACTTTGAAATCAAGGAAGGGTGGTTGGAAGCCTGTATCCGCAATACCTTCAAGCCTCACGCCCGCAATGAAGGCACCGTAGAAGGCCAAAAAGCCAAGAGTGGCATCGGGCTTTCCGCAGCCCTGGAAAACCTGGAACTGGTTTACGGCGGGCGGTACCTGCTGGAGGTGGACAAGTCTGCGCCTTACTATACCATTAACCTGAAAATCCCCGTGCTATGAATGCAGTTTACACCTTTATCATTGTTGAGGATGTGGCGCTGCAAAGAGAGCACCTTACAGACCTGTTGCACAGCCGGTTGGACCTGCGGTTGCTCCGGGCATTTGACAATGCCGAGGATGCCTACCTCTATCTTTCCGATAGCGGAACCCCTGACCCGGATCTCATTTTTCTGGATATTGAAATGCCTGAAGCCAGTGGGTTCAATTTTCTGGAAGCCATTCAAAAGCTCCCGGTAAGCCCCAGGGTCATCATCACTACGGCCTTCGCGGAGTATGCCGTTAAAGGGTACGATTATGACCTTTCAGGTTATCTGCTCAAGCCTATTGAGGAAGAGCAGCTGAACAAAGCCATTCAAAAAGCGCTGCGGAGCCTTGAACAGAAGGAGGACAACAAGCCCGCACCTAAACAGGAAGCACACCTGCTAATCAAGATCAAAAGCAAGTGGGTCAAACTGGCGTATGAGGAAATCCTCTATGTGGAGGGCGCTAACGTTGACGTACGTATCGTAACGATCGGCGGAGCCTATACTACCCGCGACCGTATCAAGAATTTGCAACAAAAACTGCCAGGCAATCACTTTATGCGTATACACGACAGCTTTGTTGTTAATCTGGACCACATTAGAAGCTATGCCAGTAATTACACGTTTTTGGAGTTGCGGTCTGTGCCGGAGGGGGGCTTGGAAAAATTGCCGGTAGGGCCAAAATACCGCGATCAGTTTCGGGAGAGCCTGGCACCGGAGTAGGCTTTTACTGTAGCTTAGCTCCCTGTCGCAACGCCTGAAGCAGATGCCCCGGCGTTCGGCTCTCTTCCAGCATTCGCTCTATGACCAATAGCTCTACGAAATTTGTCCGTTTATCAAAGGACTCGGTATAGGAGTGGTTGAAGTACAGTTGAAGGTCATCAAAGAGCGCTGCAACCATCAGTTTGTAGGACGAAACACTCGGATCGTAAACGATAATGAGGAAACGCCGGTTGTGCGCCCTTGGAGAACAAAGCAGAAAGATGGGGTAATCAAAATAAGGGGCACTCCAAAAACCGAACAGATTGGCTTCGAAAAGCGGATAGTTCAGCAATTGGCTTTTGTACCCTTTATGGGTCAGAAACTGCTGCATTTCCTGAAGGCGCGCATTCATGGTACCCAGCGGGGTCTCTGTTTCTGTCAGTTCGGTATATGGGCGCCAGGCGTGGAGGCTTAGGTCAAAGTATTCTACATCGCCAATTCTTAGTTTGTAATCAAATCTTGGATACCCCGGCACAATATAACCAGGATAGTAATAAAGCAGGTTCCGCTCCATCGAGTATTCAATCTCTCTGAGCATGGTGAAGAGGCCCAGGCTATACTTTTTGTAGTCCGGGTCATAAATCCCCATAATGCTTGCCGAGCTGTGGTGCCCGAGGTCAAAATAGCTCAGGCCAATGAGCTTGTCCTTATCGTAAACCCTGACTTCATAAGTCCTGAAAATATTGAAGTCTTCGCCATCCATCAGGGCATCGCGCAGGGTAGGGGCCAGCATGCCGGAGAAGGAAGCCTTGTAACGGCGGTAAAGCCTTTCTTTTTCGGGTGTAATCACAGCCTGGCCGATTTCGGATTCGAAATAGCGGTCCACTTTTCGGTAAACCTTTCTGAGGCTTTTCCGAAACCGGTAGCCTTTAAGCGGTAGCCGGACCCAAATGGCAGAATAGTAAGAACGGCCAAAGCAGAGAAAGTGGGTCGTGAAGACCGTTTGCCCCATACGGTACCAGCCTCGGGAGAGGTAAGCATCCAATTCTTCAGGCAACAGTAATTCAGGATAATGCTTCTCTGCAAACATGTTAAGCTCTTATAGAGGCGATATTAACAATAAATACTCGAAAAAAGCGGCTGATCAGGTTATAAAAAACTGGCATTCCGCATTTCTCTTTCCAACAAAGTTACGGTGGGCTCCAGTTCGAGCTTTTCCCCGACAATTTCCATAATGGCCATCGGGTAACGGACAACTGTGGGCTTGTGCGCCATAACTTCCTGATAGGTAGGGACATGGTGTACACCAATGCCAAAGAACTTGATGTCCAGTACAGCGTATTGCTGCAACTCCGGTATAAAAACGACCGCAGGACAGTACCTTGCCGGCTCTGGTGTGCCGATCAATAGCAGGAGTGGGAATTCCAGAAAGGGTAGGGGGCGGTTGTCGAAAAAACGGATGTCAAACAGGGCGTACTCCAGCAGGTGGCTATCCAGGCCAGCGATTTGAAGCTTGTTTTTTAGCGTTTTCAAAGCCTCCCGCATTTGATTGACCGGGATTTGTTCCGGAGCGACTTCCGTTTCAGGCACCCATTCGCGTGTTTGCAGCAAGAAAAATTCAAGGGGCCCTACCCGTTTTTTGTAGTCGAACTCCGGATAGCCGGGTACCACATAGCCAGGGTAAAAGTAAGAGCGGCCTGTTTGCTGCGCGTACCGGATTTCTTCCAGCATCGTGAAAAAGCCCAGGCTATAGCGGCTCCATTCCGGATCGTAAATGCCTTGACTACTGTAGAGGCTTTCCTCACCAAGGTTAAATACACTGAATGCGATAAGGTTGCCCTGATGAAAAACCTTTACGCAGCGGGTATCAAAAGTGAAAGGGCCTGCTGGTTTTGCCTGATACACTTCCAGGTCAGCAAGGGGGCGGTCGGGGAAGGCTGCCTGATACTTTTCGTGAACCTGTTCCATCGCCTTGTCCCAGGCCATGTGCATGCCTGAGCGCACCTCAAATTGCTCCTGTACCTTTCGGTAGAGCTTTCTTAGGCTTTTGCGAAAGCTGTACTCCTGCAAGTCAAGCCGAGTGGGGATGGTGGAATAAATCCGCCCGTGCATTTCCGGTGGGAACCGCATGAAGTGGGATGTATAAATAGACTGCCCTGTACAGCGCCAACCTGCCCGGAGGTAGTCGTCGAGCTCAGCCGGAGATACGCGTTCAGGATGACGGATTCTGGAATGCATCGCGCTAAGTTAACGCGATTGGTGCCGATATACAAGTGAAAATCCATACCGGCTGGAAAGCCCGATGTTGCGCCCACCCACAATAAAGGCCAGGTTGCCTGCCAGTCCGAGCCCTTTGTATACCGGAACATAAAGGGTGCCTCCGAGACGGGTCCAATCTGAGCCTGCGCCTCCGGTCACTTGCTGGTCCACAGCGTTGTTGAGGGTATTGTACCATTCCACCCAGCCTTCCACAAAGTAGTAGGCGCTCCCAAAGCCCGTACGGACCAAGATTGGGATGGAAGTTTGAAGCGGGGATAAAAACCGAAAATCGGCACCGCTTTGCACATGGAAGAAAAAACCGTAGTTGGAATTGTATTGCAACGCCAGCCGCCCCTGAAACTGTACTGCTCCGTAGCCAATAGGTGTATCAACCGTAGTCGGATAGGCAGATAGGGGCGTGGTAAGCCCTACCGCAGTAATCGTGTTCAGCTTTCCGGAAGAAAATTGACGCAGCCCATTCCTTATCTTTATAAAAACGGACCCGTCCTGAACGCCATTGATGTTTTCGTTTATATAAAGGTAGGGCAGGTTAATGACGACAGAGCCATGATCGCTCATGCTGTATTCAGCAAAAAGATTGTAACTTATGGTGGTTAGTTCCTGTGCACGGGTTTCATCCCCGAAACGGTACTCATCGAAGTGCTCGTATCCATAACCGGGCGCAATATCAAGTGTGCCTTTGGGGTTCATAAAACCGCTGATCATTCCCTGGCCCGGCAGGAGGAGCGGGAAGAGCATCAGAGCGGTCAACATTTTTAGCGTTGCGGGCTGCATATAGTCGTTTTGAACAAAGGTAGGGCTATGATGGCATTTTTAGCGTTGTGGTGACGACAGCCCCTGCCGAAAAGCATGGATTTTTGGAGGCGGCTGCCAGGAGACAAACTTTTTTGTTCCGTGGCTCAAAATAAAGGGCAAAGCGTCTATCTTTGTCGCCCGTATTATTACAACACTCATTTCAGAATTACCGACTTTGTCTGATAGTTTAGTCATAATTCCAACCTACAATGAATGCGAGAACATTCCTCGCATGATCGACACGGTGATGAACCTGGAGAAGGATTTTCACCTGCTTATCGTTGATGATGGCTCGCCGGACGGAACAGCCGACCTGGTCCGTGAAAAGCAGGAAGCTTACCCCGGGCGTGTTTTCCTCAAGGAGCGGCAAGGCAAACTAGGCCTGGGCACGGCCTACATCGCTGGTTTTAAGTGGGGGCTGGAGCATGACTATGCGTTTATTTTTGAAATGGATGCCGACTTTTCACACAGCCCTAATGATTTGCTCCGGCTGTACGAGGCTTGTGCCCAGCCCGGAGCAGGCATGAGCGTGGGTTCCCGCTACGTAAAGGGCGGAAAGCTGGAGAATTGGCCCATCGACCGCATCGCGCTATCCTATGGTGCCTCCCTCTACGTAAAGTTCATCACTTTTATGCCGGTCAATGACCCTACGGCAGGCTTCGTCTGCTACCGGCGGGAAGTCCTGGAAGCTATGGATCTGGATAAAATCCGCTTCGTGGGGTATGCTTTCCAGATTGAAATGAAATTTGCGACCTACCAGATGGGGTACAAAATCGTTGAGGTACCTATCACCTTTACAGATCGCGTAGAGGGAACTTCAAAGATGTCCTCAGGCATTATAAAGGAAGCCGTCTTTGGCGTTTTGCAAATGCGAATGCGCGGCTTTTTTAGTAAGTACCGGGTGGGGTCTGCTCCCTCAAAACACTAAATTAATTCCTTCCTGAATCTTTTCTTTTTTCCGCATTCAAGCGGTGCAACACCTTGGTTTTGTTGGGACGGTTGATTTCGGCATGTTAGTGACCTGTCTCATTATCTAAATATTTCTGGTACTCATTTAAAATTTTCTGAGCATTAAAAAATTAAAAACCCCGATAAAAACAACCTTAAAAAACAGAAACTGCCTCCCACCTTGCGTATTATTGCCCTAAACCTGTAACCGGCTACATTTTGGACTTTCAGCAAATTCTACATGACCTGCGGGAGAAAAAATTCCGCCCCATCTACTTTCTGCACGGAAAGGAGCCCTACTTTATTGATTCCATTTCTTCCTATATCGAAAAAAATGCCCTTTCGGAAGCCGAGCGGTCCTTCAATCAAACGGTCTTCTATGGCAAAGATGTAGACCACATGGCTATCGTGGATACGGCCCGCCGGTTCCCGATGATGGCTTCCCATCAAGTCGTATTGCTGAAGGAAGCGCAGGACATGCGCACACTAGCCAACCTGCTCTCCTACGTGGAGAAGCCCATGGAATCCACCATACTGGTCATTTGCCACAAGCACAAAAAGCTCAACCTCAATTCGAAGTTTGGCAAAGCGCTAAAGAAAAACGCGCTGATCTTTGAGTCCAAGCCTCTGTACGACAATCAGGTGCCAGGCTGGATCAGCAACTACCTCAAAAGCCATAAGCTGACCCTTACCCCGAAAGCCGGTGAGCTGATTGCGGAGAACCTGGGGACTGATTTATCAAAAATTGCCAATGAGCTGGACAAACTGGCGCTAAATCTCCCACCGGGCACACAGGTAGATGACGCTGCAGTGGAACAATACATCGGTATCAGCAAAGACTTCAATGTATTCGAGCTGCAACGGGCTATTGGGCTACGTGATCCCCTCAAGGCGCAGCGTATTGTCAACTACTTTTCTGCCAATCCGAAGAAAGGGCCAATGCCAATGCTTATCGGCTCCTTGTACAACTACTTCAGCAAAATCTACTTATTCCACGCCGCGAAAAATTTGCCGGAAAACGAATTATTGAGTACTTTGCAGCTGCGTTCGAGTTTCTTTCTGAAAGAATATCGGGCAGCAGCACGCAACTACTCCCGCTCCAAGACTGAGCAAGTCATTACCCTCCTGAAAGAATTCGATCTGAAGTCCAAAGGCGTTGGCTACAACAACACCGGTAAGCCCGAAGGCGAACTGATGAAAGAAATGGTCTGGCGCATCATGCACTGATACCTTATCGTAAACACCCCCATTTTTGAATCTATTGGCATCACTTTCACATCAGCCTATTGAAGGGCGGAGGTGGCGTAGTGATGTATAATCCTGATATCAAACCATAACCAATGAAGATGAGGTTTTTTACGATTTTGAGCCTGCTTTTTCTGACCGGCATCCTATATGCACAAGCACCTTACACCGTGATCGGATCACTGGATTCCACCTTCACGCCCATTGAGCTGATCGAAGATGTATGCCTGGGCGAAGGCATTGAGGTCACGAACATTGAATTTGAAGGGGTTAGCCCGGCAGTGGGCCGGTTTCTTGGGGGCAGCGACGTTATTGGGCTGGAGCAGGGCTTCCTCATGACGACCGGACTGGTGCAATCTTCCGGCAATTTTGGCGGGGCCGACCTGGCTAGTTTTGGAGATGCTTCCTTTATCAACAACAGTAATGCCTACACCGAGGAGATCGCGACAATCTCCAACAACAGTACCATCAGAGATGTCGCCATCTTCCGGATAAACTTCGTGCCCACTGGCGATACCCTCATGTTCCGCTATGTCTTTGCTTCTGATGAGTACCCGAATTATGTGTGCAGCAATTTCAACGATGTATTTGGTTTCTTCCTGGAGGGCACAGACCCGGAGACCGGAACCTCCGCGATTCGCAACCTCGCCCAGATTCCAGGCACAGAACTGCCCGTATCCATCAATAGCATCAATAATGGTGTACCGGGCGACTATCCCGGCAGCCACCCTGCCTGGTGCTCCGAAGAATTTAATGGATCACTCGACTATGCCAGCCTGTTTAATCAGGTGCCACCCTTTGTTGCGCCCACCTACAATGGCTTTACGGATGTACTCTTGGCCAAAGCCGATGTGGTACCCTGTCAGGAGTACCAAATGACCCTCGTTATTGCGGATGTAGGAGACGCATGGTGGGATTCGGGCATCTATTTTGAGGCCAATAGCTTCTGTTCCTTTTCCGGAAGCCATGGCACTACGGAGCGTTTGACCATCACCGAAGACTGTGCACCTCAGGAGCTGGAGGTCGACCTCAGCCTTTTTCCGGAAGAGGAATATCCATTGACTTATACCATCACCGGTGGTGCAACAGCCGGGGTCAGTTTAGCTGGAATTCCACTCAATGGCACCATTGCTGAAATGGCAGATGCCTGGCTTTTGCCTGTTGAAATCACAGCGGACAGCCTGGCACAGGGCGCCGATACCCTAAGCATCGAAATAAAAGGAGCGACCTGCCGGGAGAAAGTCTTTAAGCTCACGATTCTGGACCCCCTCCTGATTGAAGGCCCCTCTGATGCAGCGGCCTGTGCCGGGGACCCCGTAACCCTTACCGCAACCCAGGACTCCACCCTATTGGCCGATTTCGATTTCTCCTGGAGCAATGGCATGACCGGGGCGTCCATCCAGGTGAACCCTCCAACCACTACCACTTATACGCTTACTTACGGCAATGCCGCCGGAACCTGTACGCAGGATTATACTGTATTCGTGACGCCACTGGAATCCGCCCTTACGGTTAGCATCAACGAAGGGCAGTCCTATCTCTTTGGCAATCAAAACCTGACCGCCGCCGGCACTTATGAAGCAGCCTTTATCGCTGCTAACGGATGCGACAGCCTGGTGCAGCTTACGCTGCTGGTGAAACCGATAGCTGAAGTGCTGACCGATTCCATTGCTATTGGACAAGAAGGGACCCTTTGTGTGAATACGGATTTGTTCCAGAGTGTTGAGAGTTTCACTGAATCCTGTGGCAATGTTCAAACTGCAACACTTATGACCGATCCTGCCACAGCATGTGCAACTTATACCGGTGTACAAACCGGGCAGGACACCCTTTGCTTTTTGGCCTGCGGCAATACCGGGCTTTGCGACACCACTTACCTGGTACTGAGCGTCTTCACGAATCTGCTGGACGCAGTAGACGACTACGATACCACCGCTTACGATGAAAGCAAAATCATTGATGTGCTCAGTAACGACTGGATCAGCAGCACCGCGCTTACCGATCAGTACCTCGTTCGCCTTCCTGAGACTGGCACCGCCTTGCTGAACCCGGATGGAAGCATTCTCTTCGAGCCCGATCTCAGCACCTGTCTTCAGGAAGAATCCTTCAGCTACGCCATTTGCAATGACATTGGCTGTGATACGGCCACCGTCTTCCTTTTCCTGGACGAAACCGAAGGACAATGCGACCTCGTCTGGCCAGGTGATGTAGGCAACGATGGTATCGTTAATCAGATGGACCAATGGGCGATCGGGCTGGCTTACGGCAGGGAAGGTATTGTGCGGGCGAACGCCAGTATTGACTGGGTGGGGCAATATGCGCTCAACTGGCCGAGCACCATCACCTTCGCTTATGAATTTAATGCCAAATATGGCGATTGCAACGGGGATGGCTTCATCACGGCAGATGATATGGAAGCGATTGAGCAAAATTGGGGTCTTACGCATCCGTTAGCGCCACTTGTCCCCTTCAGCTTCCCGGAAAAGGAGCAGCCAAAGTCACTTGGCCCGGTAGCCGAATCGGGCGGGCAGTATCGCATTTCGGTTTACCTGGGCGAAACCAATCAGCCTGTCCAGGATGCCTATGGCTTGTCCTTCACCCTCCACTTTGAGCCGGGTACGCTTGCTAATGTGGATTTTGAGGCGCAGGAGGGCCCCTTCTACACAGCACAAAGCCCGTTGCTGAACCTGGTTAAAGTAGAAGACGATAAAGCCATCGTCTCTATCGTCCGGACCAATCAGGAAGGCGTCGAACTCACTGGCTATATCGGCGATTTATGGACCGACAACCCCGACTTCACGATTTCCGATTGGTTTTTCCTGCAGTCAGATGGGGAGGTCTTTGCTTTGCCGGGTGCAGTGGCACCGGCTGCTATCTCAGGTACCCATCATACCGGCCTTGCCAATGGCATGGCACTAAGTGCTTACCCGGTGCCGACTCAGGATGAGATTTTTGTGGAAGTCAATGAAGCGGCTACGGCTACCGTCTTTAATGCCAGCGGGCAGTTGATTTGGAGCGGCCCGCTACAGAAAGGCGTGCAAAGGTTATCCGTTGCAGAATGGCAACCGGGCATCTATCTGCTCCGCGCAGAAGGGAGGGAAAACGTGGCCCACACTCGGATTTTGGTTAATCGTTAATTGACCGTAGAGAGGGTGTATTTCCTGTGGGAAATGTATCCCAGGCTGTCCATCACTACGGAATCTGGAGGGAGCTGTTCTGCCTGCATGTTACTCAGGCGAAATAGCTCCCTTTTGCCTTCATATTCAGTGAGATAAAGCAACTCTGGGGTGTAAAGAGCATGGTACCGGCTATTATTGCTGATGCCAATGCCTGGATATTGGATTTTTCCAAAGTCACCATCCAAAATCTGTTCTACGGTAGGCGCATTACAGGCGTGCGTTTTCTGACCATCCACAAAGCAGCGTTCCACAAGGGTGGGGAAGAGGGTGCGCAATTCCATTAATTGCGGTACGCGGTGGCTACTATCCTGCTTAAAATCATAGTAAAGGAAAGGCACTTTGACGTATTGTGGCTTGAAGTATTCCCGTTCGAGGTCTTTGGGCCTAATGCCCATCGGGTTTACGCCCAACAAAATGACGATGGTGTTGCTAGCCTCCTCAATGTCCATCAGCTGGTCCAGCAATTGCCCTACTTCCCTGTCCACTTCCGTAAGGGCGTCTTGATAAGCCACCTGATTGCTGTCTTGCAAAACGGCTTTCATCTGGTAGTGGGCGTTGATGAAAAACGGGTCGCCCTCGTATGCTGCCCACAGATTGAACACCTGCGCTGTAACGTCGGCGTTTCCGGTAGTCTTTGGTATTTCCAATGCTGCTTTTTCCGCAAAGTGGGCTACCCTGATCGGATTGTAAGCAGATTTATCCCGAGGTTTAAGCCCCGGAAAAGCAATATGATAGTCGCCGGACGCTAATCCCGGGAATAGGGAATTCACATACAGCCCGTCCTCAGGATAAGCTGGAAAAAGGTCCGGGTACCAACCCGTAAAAACACTCGTCAGAGCTTCTTCTGCTAAAGGGTGCTGCGCCAGTGCGTCCTTAAAAACAACAGCCCGCATCGCCAGCTGGTCAATGTTAGGGGCCCGTAAAACAGTATCGCCGTAGCAGGGCAGGGCGCGGCTCAGCCCTTCCACTGAGATCAATAGCACATTGGGCGGATCGTAATTCCAGTTGCGCAGCTTATTGCAACTGAAAAGAACCGGGAACAGGAGCAATGTCCAGAGGCGTCGGCAGCATATTTGACGTTTCATCGTGCAAAGAAAACCATTTCTTTACAATCTTACCCGTATGCCCGGCCCGAACAGCAAAAACCACTTTTGCTCCGATAGGAAATACCCCCCACCGGCAAACAGCGGGAAGGACAACCGGCTGGAGTACTTGGTCTTGATGGGGTAGAGGCTTGCCAGTGCCACCAGGCCCACATCCCGGTTGGTATTGTTCTCACTAAAGTTGAAGGCGTTGAACGCCAGGAAGCCCGCACCAAATTTGTAGGGCTTGGGGGTATTGATCTTTTTGTCTTTGTAAAAGCTGAATTGGGCAATCATAGCCATACTGATACCTCCAAGGTTGCCAAACCCGGGTTCATTCAGCCGCTTTATGACCAAACCAGCCGGGAAAGAGACATCTATATCAAAACTGCTGCTCCGGTAGAGCACCAATTCGGAGGTATGGCTGTAGCCTTTGCCCCGCCCGTAATGGTCCTCATCATGGCGGATCGTCACCCGGATTGTAGACCAAAGATCGAGGGTATATATTTTTTTCCTCAGGAATTTGTTGAGGCTCATATCAAAGGTCTGGCACTGCTGTTGCTTGTAGAAGCTTGCCCGGGGCGACTCTTGTGAAGGGCAGACCACAAAGCCCGGCAGTTCCCGCTGATCCACCAACTGATTGCGCTGATCTCTTATTTCCACTTCCACTTTTAGGTGCTGTGGCCCATGCAACCTACCGCTGTCGATGCGCCCGGGATGGAAGGACAGCATAATGTCGTCCATATTTTCCTCTACAAACAGGAGCCGGTCGGCAGCGTTGAGCCCCACCTCCTCTTCGCCATAGCGGAGTGTAATGAAGTCCAGTGCGCGTGCCCGGTCATATTCCCTGATTTGAAGTGACCGGCCGGTAGATTGATCATGGCTGAAAATCTGTACTTGCTGCTGAATAATATCCAGCGGTATTCTTGCCCAGAAAATCTGAGCCTCCGCAGTACTTGCAATGGTATCCTGCTCCACCTGCTTCAGCCCTTCGAATCTAAAACTGCCGCGGTTGAGCTCCTGTCCTTCTAAGCGGATGCCAACTCGCTCCCCGGGATAAACCTGATTGCCAGGCTTCCAGCTTTCGCCCTCCCGCTGCAGGCTGATCCGGTCAATCTTCATTTCGGGCATGATATCCATATTGGTGATAAACCGGGCTTGATCCCCATCTTTGATATACAGATACCCCTTATTCCGGCGGTGATAGTCATATAGGCGCAGCCAGCAAAGCAGCTTCCCGTTGCCGAGAATACTACGGGTGAAAAGCTCAGCGACCAATGCCCCGCCCGGCCGTTCCTGAGCTTCCAGCCGATAGGTTTTTTCCAGCTCCAGCCCGGCATCATAATTCAATTCGACTTCAATGCCCTTGCCCCGGTTGTCGTCACTCAGCACAAACTGGCCGGGGCGGACTTTCAGGAACCCAAGCTTTGCGGGCTTGACGGTAAAGTCCCGCTCCAAAGGCGGCAGCGAATAATGGGGCACCCGCAGGGAGTCCAGATAAGGCTTCCGGGTTTCAAAAGTGGCGTTTAGCAAACGGATGCCCACCGCATCCGGGAGCAGGTGCAAAAGCAGCTTTCCATCGCTTATAGTGATCCGGTACGGAATTTCTCCTTCTTTGGACCAGTTAGGCTTTTCTCTGATATTATTCAGGTTGTTGGTCTGCAGTTCAAATACCCGCTCCTCTCCGATAAAGAGTTCTTCCACCGGAGACTGAAAGCTAACCTGCGTACGTGTTGAAGGGAATAGCCGGAATTCCAGTAAGTAGGGCTGCCGGGCGTAAATGGAGGTGACCTCTAGGGGGAGCTGCAAGAAATCTAAATCGGTAACAGACTTAAAGCGTACTTTGAAACGGTAGTAATCCTCATTCACGAGCCGGATGCTGTCCACCAGCTCGAAATCACCTGATGGCAGCAAGGTTACACTTTCGATCACGCTGCGCCCAACAGGAAAGAACCGGAATTCCGCCACCGGAGTTTCCTCCCGGTAATTGAAGCTGAGGTAGGATTCGCCCTGCCATTGCAACTGATGCTCCGTCCAGCGGAATACAGAAGTATCAATCCGCATTTCCACTTCTTTAAAGAACCGGAGGTCAGGCATTTGGGCATACAGCCCCATGGTCATCCACAAAAGGGCAAATAGGAATAGGTGCCGCTGCATCGCTGGTTTTGTTTTTGTTTGCTACTTTTGGTTTCACCATGAATGAAACGCTCGCGCCAATGCTTAGGTGCGAAAAGGAAAATACTGAAAAATAACCACTGTATATGAATAATCGTTTGCTCGGTTGGCTGACTTTAGCCCTTCTTTTTCAAGCTTGCAGCCCAGATTCACCGAATGAGACGGATTCAGCGCCTGCTACTTCAGCTGACTTCACCGCCTCTATGCCTCATCAACCCGGTACGGAAAACATGGCCCTCATTCCGGGCGGGACCCTACAAATGGGCGGTGACAACAAGCAGGCAGCCCCCAACGAATACCCCAAACACCCCGTCCGGGTTGATTCCTTTTACCTCGACAAGAAAGAAGTGACCAATCGCGAGTTCAAGGCTTTTGTAGAAGCTACCGGATATGTTACAGTTGCGGAAAGGGCTATTGATTGGGAGGAATTGAAATCTACAGTACCCCCTGGCACCCCAAGGCCACCCGACAGCCTTCTTCAACCAGGTGCGTTGGTCTTTCAGGCCACAAATGGCCCGGTGCCCCTCGACAACGTCGGGCAATGGTGGCAATGGACCATCGGCGCGAACTGGCGGCATCCGGAAGGGCCTGCAAGTTCTATAGAGGCCCGCATGGACCACCCTGTGGTACAAATTGCCTGGGAGGATGCCGAAGCGTACGCCAAATGGGCAGGCAAGCGGCTGCCAACGGAAGCCGAGTGGGAATGGGCTGCCCGGGGCGGAAAGGAAGGAGCGATTTATTCCTGGGGCAATGAGCCGGTAGGAGAGGGCGCGCCTAAAGCGAATTACTGGGAAGGTTTTTTCCCGTACGAAAATACCAAAGCAGACGGCTACTTCCTGACTGCCCCGGTAGGAAGTTACGAACCAAACGGATACGGTCTCTACGATATGGCCGGCAACGTTTGGGAATGGTGCAGCGACTGGTATGATTATGACTTTTACAAGAAACTGGAAGCGAAACAGGCAAATGCAGAATCCGAGGAAGCCTGGAACCCTATGCAGCCCTATCAGGCAGAAAAAGTCCTTCGGGGCGGGTCTTTTCTGTGCAACGACAGCTACTGCTCCGGCTACCGCAACGCCCGGCGGATGAGCTCCAGCCCGGATACGGGGCTTAATCATACCGGATTTCGATGCGCGCGAAGCCTTTAGCAATACTTTGGAAAAAGCTTTCTTCGGGCGAATGAGATTACAATGCAGCTGGCCCGGCCTCTATTCTATTAGGAACCAAAAAACCAACTTATGAATCGATTTGATCTTTCCGGGCGGGTGGCGCTCATCACAGGAGGCAGTGGAGCATTGGGTGGAGCGATGGCAAAGGGGCTGGGAGAACTGGGATGCAAGCTGGCCATTTTAGGGCGCACTCAAGGTAAAGTGGAAAGCCGGGTTGAAGAACTGGAGAAACAAGGGCTTGAAGCTTATCCGCTGACTGCGGACGTCCTGGACCGGGAAAATCTCATGGAGAGCAGGGAGCGCCTCCTCAGCAAATGGGGGCGTATCGATATTCTCATCAACGCCGCAGGCGGCAATAAGCCGGGTGCTGTCGTGCAGCCCGATCAGGAAATTTTCAACCTTTCAATCCCCGACTTCAATCAGGTGGTACAGCTCAATTTGCAGGGCACTCTTCTACCTACAATGGTTTTTGGAGAAGTCATGGCACATCAGCAAAAGAGCGGCGTTATCCTGAATATTTCGTCTATGGCCGCGCAGTTGCCTCTGACCCGGGTCATGGGGTACAGCGCTGCCAAAGCGGCGATCGATAACTTCACCCGCTGGCTTGCCGTGGAAATGGCCCAAAAATACGGAGAGCACATCCGGGTTAACGCGTTAGCCCCCGGCTTCTTTATCGGCGAACAAAACCGCAGTCTCCTGCTCCATGAGGATGGCACTTATACCGCACGGGCGCAAACGATTGTCTCCCAAACGCCAATGAAACGCTTTGGGGAAGCGGAGGAGCTGATCGGTGCTGTGCAGTGGCTATGCAGTGATGCCTCGAAATTCGTTACAGGTATTGTCGTACCTGTTGATGGAGGGTTTAGTGCTTTTTCTGGTGTCTAGATAGGACACTAAGCAACAGTTGGCAAATTATATTTTGAGACCTTGCCGCAAAGCAGCAAAAGATTCCTAATTTACGAGCAGAATAGGAGAGAGACCTCCTGAAAAGCCGCTGAGGCTCCGGAACCAATAAAAAACGAAAAACCAAACTATGGGATTCGCGTACATCGACTATGTCATTTTTGTCGCCTATGGCGCGCTGATTCTATCCATTGGGCTCTGGGTATCCCGCACCAAAAAGGGAGAAACCAAAACCGCTGAAGATTATTTCCTGGCGGGTAAATCCCTGCCGTGGTGGGCAATTGGAGCGTCGCTGATTGCAGCCAATATTTCAGCTGAGCAATTTATTGGCATGTCAGGTTCGGGTTTCGCGATTGGGTTGGCGATCGCTTCCTACGAATGGATGGCGGCACTCACGCTGCTTATCGTGGGAAAATACTTTCTGCCTGTTTTTATTAAAAAGGGGCTCTACACCATCCCGGAATTTGTAGAAGAACGCTACAGCACGAACCTTAAAACCATACTCGCCGTATTCTGGATCGGGCTATACATCTTCGTCAATCTTACCTCCGTGCTGTACCTGGGCGCAACGGCCCTGGATACCATCATCGGCACCGGTGATGGCAGCCTCGTCATGTACAGTATTCTGGGGCTTTCGCTTTTTGCGGCCTCCTACTCCCTTTGGGGCGGGCTGGCCGCCGTCGCCTGGACTGATGTAGTGCAGGTGGCATTGCTGATCATTGGCGGGCTGGTGATGACCTACCTGGCGCTGGATCAGGTGACGCCCGAAGGTGGCTTCTTCCGTGGGCTGGCCTTCCTTTACGAAGTGGTCCCGGAGAAATTCTCTATGATCGTTTCCAAAGGAGAAATCATCACGCCCAACGGCAGGGATGCCTGGCTGGACCTGCCCGGGCTCGCGGTCATCATCGGTGGATTGTGGGTCGCCAACCTATACTATTGGGGGTTCAATCAATACATCATTCAGCGGACGCTGGCTGCGAAGAGCTTAAAAGAGTCACAGCGTGGCATCGCCTTTGCGGCTTTCCTCAAACTGATCATCCCACTTATCGTGGTCATACCCGGTATCATCGCCTATGTGCTCAATATGGGGCCGGATGGAGCGGTAACGGCAGCATCGCTGGATCCGAGCTTTATCAATTCTGAAGGGACGGTCGTCAATGACAACGCTGCGCCCTGGCTGATTAGCAATTTTATCCCGGCCGGCCTGAAGGGGTTGGTGCTCGCCGCGCTGGCCGCCGCAATTGTCTCCTCCCTCGCTTCCATGGTCAATTCCACCTCCACCATTTTTACGATGGATATTTACAAGCCTTACATCAACCCGGGCGCCAGTCAAAGCGCTATGGTGCGTGTGGGACGGATCACAGTAGCGGTTGCGCTCGTTATCGCAGTCTTGGTAGCCCCTCAACTGGCGAACCTGGGACAGGTATTCCAATACATTCAGGAATACACGGGCATCGTCTCGCCAGGCATCCTGGCAGTTTTCCTGATGGGGCTCTTCTGGCGAAAGGCGACCAATAATGCTGCCATCTGGGGGGTATTGCTATCGATTCCTATCGCGATGTACTTCAAGGTAGGTCCTAAAGGCTGGGCAGAGGGCTCGGCTATGGAGATTTTGTTCCTATCCCTGCCTTTCCTGCAGCAGATGCTGTATACCTGCCTGCTCACTATCGGCATCATTATGATCGTGAGCCAGATCGAAAATAAAGGCGCAGCAGATGAGAAAGGGCTGAAGCTAGCACCGGGCTATTTTGCTACCGGCCCGGTCTTCAATATCAGTGCTATTGCCATCATGATTATTCTGACGGCATTGTATGCGATCTTCTGGTAAAAAGAATGGGCAGGGTACTATTTAACACCCTGCCCATTTAGCTTCCCGCAATTTGTAAGCCCTACTTAACGAATCACCAGTTTTCCGTAACCCTGCAGGCGGTTAGTGCTCATCACCTGATAACTATAAGTGCCGGCAGGCAATCCTCCCTTACTGACTGTAAACTGTCCGGCCGGCAGCTTATCCTTTTGCAGCACCAGCTTGCCGGTGGCATCAAATAGCCGGAGTGTCACCGTCCCGTCGGGCACTTTAGCTCCGTCTCTCCACTCAAAGGTAGTGGCAGAAGTGACTGGATTGGGATAAACGCTGTACCCGGAAGGCGTGCTGAGCGGTAGGGCGAAAGCTTTGGTACCCACCACCGTACGCTTAACGACAAAAACAGCGTCATTGGCAATTAGGGGCACGGCAACAACGCTTCCATCTGGTGCCACTGCCATATTGTGAATAGGCAGACCGGGCAACTCAAAGACCTCTTCGCCAATCTGCAACTGATTGCTTTGATCCGGATTATCGCCCCGCAGCAGCGTATGCTGTACCCCAAAGGTGTCCACGGCTACCGAGATGGGGATACGCCCACCACTGAAGCTCATCGGGGTTTCAAAACTTAGGTTGTCAATACTGAAAACCCGGACGACCTTATTGGTCTGGTCGCAGATCAGGAACGCCCGGCGGGTGGCGTCATAGGTAATGCGGGTTGGTATCCCTCCGATATCATAGGTATCCAGCAGTCCGGCATTGGGGCCAATGGGGGTGATGATGGCAATACCTTCTCCGTTACGCAAGGTTACAGCTGCAAAACGCCCAATACCTGGCACCTCATCAGAAATAGCCGTTCGTAGTGGAAAGTTTTCCAGTTCGACGGAAGCTACAATTTCATTAGCTTCCAAGTCGATGACCTGCACTGCATCGTCGAAGGGTGTAGCCAGTACGCCATACCCACCATCCGCTGTAATTGACAGATTGCTCCTCAACCCGTAGTTGATCCAGCTGATGCCGGTATTGCCAGAAGCAAAGCTGTCTTCCAGTTCTGTATTTGCACCCGCCTGCTGCAATACACCTATCCGGTCTACGCCCCCCGCATTAAGCACATAGGCCCGGTCTACGCCCGGCAGCGCGTAAACTTGGTCCGGCCGGTCACCACCACTGCTGACAGTTTTGACAATTTCGAAGGTCTCCAGGTCAATCACTTCCACCTGGTCCTCGCCGCGTTTAGCCACATAGGCATAGGCTCCATCCGGGCTTACCGCCGCGAAGTAGGTCTCTGCGCTACTGAAGGGCACGAGTCCTTCCAGGGCCTCCTCCTCAAGGTTAATGACGGAAAGGGAACCCGAAAGCGGGTTGGCCACCAGCACACGGCTTAAATCAGGAGTAAGTACAGCCGAGTAGGAGGCATCTGCTTCCATTGCCGAACCTGTAGGCGTGCGCATGAGGTAATTCAGGCTGGTGGGGTCTTCAAATTCGTAATAATCCAATCCTTCGTACCGTAGAGGGTCAGTCGCCACCATCCGGTTGTTGGCCGGAGAAACAGCACCGTTTTGGATAGGAATCCCCTGGCTGGAGCCTACGATTGCTGCCGTCTCAAAATCAATGACATTAAGGTAAAACTGCCCCCCAATTGCATACTGATAATCGGCAGAAGAAAAGATCCAGTTGGGAGAAGACGTGACACTGATATCAACCACATCCCCCTCATCAAAACGGCCCAGGTAAATGGTGCCGGAGAGACCAGGCACAGCGGCACGAGTACCGTCCATATTGACCGCCACAGAGCTGTAAGTGCTGCTGATACTCCCGGAAGGCAACAATTGCCCCACGAGGCTTAGTGTCTCCAGTGCTATTCTTGACAGTTGCCCCTCATTGCCTGTACTTGCCGCTACGAGGTGGGTGCCATCGCCACTCAGGCTGATCTGGCCGGCGTTGGGGACCTCAGGGATAGATTCCACCAAGTCTCCGGTCTGGGTATCAAAAAACTGCAGAGCATCTTCGCCCCCCACAATAGCAAGGCTGCCATCCGGGCTTAGTTCAAAACCATTCCAGTAAACTGTATTCCGAGGGTTCGAGGTGATGAAGGAGAACCGGTACAGGTAGTTATTAAAGCCAGAGAGGGTCGTTTGCTTGGTAAGGGTAGCCAAATCGATTACTTCCAGCACATCTGCTTCGTCACAGGCTACAGCTGCTGTGCTGCCATCCCGGCTGATGCGGGCCTTAGTGGGCTGCACACCTGTGGGAATGACCGCTGCGACGCTGAAGTCATTCAGGTTGATCAGGTAAGCTTCATTGCTGGCAAAGCAAGGCACTATCGCCATCGTGTCCATGACAGTGACTTCCATTGGGCTACCCCCAACCGGTATATCCGCTACGAAAGCGCCTGTTTCCCATTCGATTACCGAAATATTGTCGGTCTGCCGGTGGGGGACAAGGACATAGGCGCCGTCTGAGCTAAACGCCATCTGCCCGATGTAGTCCCCCTCTATCTCGTCTCCGGCAGGAATAATAGCTTCTTCGTTGCGAAGGTGCTGCCAAATGTACTCAGCTGGATTCCCCCTGACGGTCATGGGGTCGCCGTGCTCATTTTCCAATACAGATTGTGGGCTGGCCAGAGTGCAAATCCCAAACAGAAGGCCAAAAAAAGATAATTGCTGCTTCATAGAAGTTTTATGATTTAAACAATGGTACAAATCCCGTTGCTGCATGATTGAGGATTGTTTTTTGAAATAAGGGCTACACCTTGTCAGAAAGATACAAAACGAATAGCAAAAACACCTTCAGAAATCTAACGGAGCAACTTAATGGGCTAACCGAAAAATATTTTTAGATTTGTCTAAAACAAAAGAACCGGCAGCACTGTACACATAGCATCAAATAGGAAAAAGCGACAAATCTATGCGGTTATTTAAAACGACTATACTTTTCTTCTGCCTGCTCTCCCTATGGGGGTGTGAGGCTACGGATACCTCTGTAAATACGGATAGCGGGAAGCTTCAAATTGTTGCAACGACCGGTATGATTGCAGATGCCCTGAAGGAGGTCGTTGGCGATCAGGCCGAGGTTGTTGCGCTGATGGGGCCGGGGGTTGACCCCCATTTGTACAAAGCCACGCAGGGCGACCTGAAACGGCTAACTGACGCAGATGCAGTTTTTTATAACGGGCTGCACCTGGAAGGCAAAATGGGAGAAGTGCTGGAAAAGCTGGCGCGTTTAAAGCCGGTAGCCGCTGTAGCCGATCAGCTTCCGGAAGCCCGCCTGATCAATTCTACCGATTATGCAAGTGCGCACGATCCGCATGTATGGTTTGATGTCAGCCTTTGGTCGGAAGTGGTCGGCATTATAGGAGCGGAGATGGGGCGGATTGATCCGGCAAACGCATCCCGCTATCAGGCAAATGCCAAAGCCTACCAGGAAAAACTAAGCACGCTACACCAATGGGTAGCTTCTGAGATTCAACAAATACCAGAAAAACAACGCGTCTTGATCACTGCCCATGATGCCTTTGAGTACTTTGGTCAGGCCTACGGAATTGAAGTACGCGGGCTGCAGGGCATTTCAACGGTATCAGAATTTGGGCTGCGGGACGTATCAGAGCTGGTAGATTTTATCGCCGACCGGGGCATCAAGGCCGTGTTTGTGGAAAGTTCGGTGCCGGAGAAGTCGCTCCAAGCGGTTGTGGAGGGTGTTAAACAGCGGGAGCATACTACCCAAATTGGCGGTACGCTCTATTCTGATGCAATGGGCGCTGAAGGAACAGAAGCTGGGACTTACCTTGGCATGGTCCGGGCCAACGTCCGTACCATTGTAGAAGCGCTCAGATAAATCAGGAATCATGAAAACTGCAATTGAAACACACAATTTAACGGTAGCCTACAACCGGCGGCCGGTGCTTTGGGATATTGACTTTCAAGTACCGGAAGGGCAGCTGATCGGTGTACTTGGGCCGAACGGCTCCGGCAAAACCACTTTGCTGAAAAGCGTCATGGGGCTTATACAGCCCAGCAGTGGTTATGTCCGCCTATTTGGTCAAAGCCTGGAAGAAGTACGCTCCCGGATTAGTTATGTGCCTCAGCGGGAAAGTGTGGACTGGAATTTCCCCATCAGCGTGCGGGAAGTTGCTTTGATGGGGCGTTACCGCAAGGATAAGCTAATGGGGCGGCTCAGCCGCGAAGACCACAGGCTGGCCAGTGAAGCGCTTGAAAAAGTAGGGATGTTGCCGTTTGCCGACCGGCAGATTGCTCAACTCTCCGGTGGACAGCAACAACGTGTTTTCGTGGCCCGCGCGCTGGCTCAGCAAGCCGACCTTTACTTGATGGACGAGCCCTTCGCCGGCGTGGATGCCGCCTCTGAAGAAGCCATCCTGACTTTGCTGCAGGATATGAAAAAGGCCGGGAAAACCGTACTGATCGTGCACCATGATTTGCATACGGCTCATCAGTTTTTTGATTGGATGGTTCTGCTCAACACCCGCCTGATCAAATGCGGCCCAACGGCGTCTGTATTCACTGCCGAATACCTAAAGCAAGCCTACGGAGGACAGCTCACCATCCTTTCTCAGGTCAGCGATTTAGTCAAAGCCCGGGATTTCCCGATCCGGGAGCGCTCCTTTAAAGATCAGCCTAAATAATATGAGCGATTTTTTCACCTTTTCTGACCCGAATGTGCGCCTGGTCACTGCCGGCACTATCCTGCTGGGTATGAGTGCGGCCATTGTAGGGACCTTCACCTTTTTGCGCAAGCGGGCGCTGGTGGGCGATGCTATTGCCCATGCTATTTTGCCGGGGGTATGCTTGTCGTTTATCATCACCGGAGACAAACACCCGGCTTATCTTCTGGTTGGTGCGGTTATTGCAGGCTGGCTATCCCTACTGGTGATGGACTACCTGTCTTCCAGGACAAAGTTGAGTATGGACACCGCAATAGGGGCGGTACTGAGTGTGTTTTTCGGAGCAGGCATTCTGCTGCTCACGTCCATACAGCATTCCGGCAGTGCCAATCAGGCAGGGCTGGACCAGTTTCTTTTTGGAAAGGCTGCTGCCATGACCCGTCAGGATATTTGGGTTTTCAGTGGGGTAGCGGTAGTGCTGCTAGGGTTGGTCCTGGCTTTTTTCCGTTCCTTCAAGCTCATCTCCTTTGATCCTGCTTTCGCCAAAAGTATCGGGCTTCCTGTGCGAAGGCTGGAGTTTTTGCTGTCCACAATTACCGTACTGGCTGTGGCCACCGGTATACAAGCAGTGGGTGTGGTATTGATGGCGGCACTGCTGATTACGCCGGCGGCAGCTGCTCGTTTTTGGACTGACCGGATTCAGGTGATGGTCCTGCTGGCTGCGGCTTTTGGATTGCTTTCAGGCCTGTTTGGTTCCTGGATTTCTTATACCGCGCCCTCTATGCCAACCGGCCCCTGGATTGTAGTGCTGCTTTCCCTGATTGCCGTAGTTTCCGTGGTGGTGGCACCGCAGCGGGGGATTTGGGCCCGCCTGCGCCTGCAGCGTGGCAATGCCCGGAAAATCCGTCAGGAAAATATTTTAAAAGCTTTCTACGGGATTGGTGAAGCTGCAGATGCACCTGTTGCCACCGTGACTGTGGAGGCACTCCGGCAACAGCGTCCCTTTGAAGACCGGGCGCTGCAACTGGGGCTTAGGGAATTGGTTGCTAAGGGGCTATTGCACAAGCACGGGGCCAGTACTTACGCTCTTACGCCTACCGGGCTTCAGGAGAGCCGCCGGGTCGTCCGCCTCCACCGGTTGTGGGAATTATACCTTACCGAACGGATGAACTACGCTGCCGACCATGTACACAATACCGCAGAGGCTATTGAGCATGTGATAACGCCTGAGGTGGAAGCTGCACTGCTCAGGGAGTTGGACCACCCCATCCTGGACCCGCACGATGCGGTCATTCCCTATCAGAACCCTCCAAAACCTTCTGACTCATGAATGCATTTTGGATTATTTTAACCGGTTCACTGGTTGCCACAAGCTGCGGGCTGCTGGGCACTTTCCTCATCCTCCGCAAAATGGCCATGGTGGGGGATGCGATTTCCCATGCGGTACTGCCCGGGATCGTGATAGCCTACCTGTTATCAGAATCCCGGGATGTATTGCCTATGCTGATCGGTGCAGCTGCACTGGGGGTACTTACGACTTTTATGATTGAATTCCTGTATCAAAAGGCCCGTTTGCAGATAGATGCATCTATTGGCATTACCTTCACCTGGCTGTTTGCCATGGGCATTATACTGATTTCGCTCTACGCCGGGCAGGTTGACCTTGATCAGGATTGTGTCCTTTACGGCGAAATTGCCTATGTGCCGCTTGACCTCTGGATAACGGAAAGCGGCCGCTCACTGGGCCCAAGGCCGGTCTGGATTCTGGGTGGAGTACTGCTGCTCATCCTGCTTTTGGTTACATTGGGTTACCGGGGGCTTAAGATTACGACTTTCAACCCAGAGTACGCTGCTGCTGTGGGGATTTCCACGGTATTTTGGCATTATCTCCTGATGAGTGCAGTTTCTGTCACAACTGTGGTCGCCTTTGAGTCGGTGGGCGCTATTTTAGTGGTCGCCTTTTTGATTGTACCTCCTGCAACCGCCTACTTGCTTACGGAAAAGCTGCACCACATGCTGTTGCTCACTGTCGGGCTCGGTCTACTCACTGCGGTAAGCGGATACTATCTCGCTGTCTGGATTGATGGGTCTGTAGCAGGGGCTATGGCCGTCACTTCAGGTGTTTTTCTGCTTTTGGCGGTGCTGTTTTCGCCCTCCACCGGCGTGCTTACCCAACGTTTTCGCCAACAGGCCCTCCCGGTATCCGCTGAAGGTTACAGAGACCGGTAAATGAGGTAAAGCACCAAAATCAATAATGGGAGCGCCGCCGTTGCAGCAGAGAGGTAGAAGAAATAGTTTGCCGCCTCTGTACTGCCGACAAAAGCCTCCTGCTGCTGAAACACAAAAGCCCAGTTACCCGCTAATCCATAGCTCAGTACCCCCCAGAGTAAGCTTAGTGTGAGGGCGGCCAGGGAGCCGATGTAAAAAACACCGATCCGGGGGTCCTTTTCCCTATTCTGCTTGTGGTATAAACCAAGCAATTGCGCGGACGGCAACGCAATCAGGGCTGCCCATGCTATCCAATTACCCGCAGGCAGGCCAAAAGGGCCAGGCCGATTCAGCACAGGGTGGCCTGAATATAATAGCAGGCCCGCAATCAGAACCAGCCCTCCAAGGGTGTAAGCAGCTGCCTTTTGCATCAAGTGAAGTTGTCTAAAATTAGAAAAAATCAATTATATTGCATTCGGATTTTGACGGATGAATATTGCCTCCGTTGTCCTCCTCTTTCCCGCAAATATGCACGAAAATGTTAGAACAGCAGATTTTAGTTGACGCTATCGCGGCAAAAGTATTGGAAAGCGACAGTATCTACATCGTCGCTACAGATCTGCAGGGAAAATATACTTACCTCAATAATTGGTTTTGCAAAAAATTTAATGTTGATCCGGTAAAGGCGATTGGTAAAGATTCCATGCATTCTATTGTCAGTGAGGACCAGGCCGCCTGTTTAGCAATGGTACAGGAATGCTTGTCCAATCCGGGCAAAAGCGTGATTGGCAAATTGCGCAAACCATCAGGTGCAGGTATGGATACGTTGGTTTCTTTCTGGGAATTTGTAGCCGTTGTAAACGAGGCCGGAGTGCCTGTTCAGGTGCTTTGCATTGGCTACGACCTGAGCCTTCACAAAAAGCTGCAAAAGGAAGTAGAATTCAAAAGCCGGCTGTTGGATACCATTGGGCAGGCAGCGGTGGCCTTTGATTTGGAAGGCAAGGTGACCTACTGGAACAAAGCTGCTGAAAGAATCTATGGTTACAGCCGGGAGGAAATACTCGGACAACAGATTGATATTACAGTACATGAGCAAAACCCGGATGATTTGGAAGCAGCCCGGACCGCAATAATGGCAGGCAAACAGTGGAGTGGTGAGCAAATCCATCAAGACAAATCAGGGCGCATATTCCCAGTTAAAATTATCGACAGCCCTATCATCAACGAAGATGGGCGAACCATAGGCGTCATTGCCACCGCTGAGAACATCTCTGAAGAAAAAGCGTATCAGGAAAGCGTAAAACGGCATAAAGAGCAGTTGGGCAAGCTGATGCAGAATGTACCTGGCGCAGTATTCCAAATGGAACTCACGCCAGAAGGCAAGTTGTATTTTCCGTACATCAGCCGGGAAGTCAATCGCCTGCATCACACGCTGACGCCGGAATTGCTCAGGATATCTGCAGAACCAGGGTTTGAGGCCATTCATGAAGATGATGTACACCGGATGAGGGCTGCAATTGCCAATGCTGTGAACGGCGACCTGAGCGAGCTGAATCTAGAATACCGGGTCAAATCTGCGGAGCCCGGGCAGCACCGATGGAACAGGCTGCGGGCACGCCCTGAACTCAAGGCGGATGGCGGGTTGGTCTGGTACGGAATTTTCGAGGACATCACAGAGCAAAAATCGGCTGCCGTAGAGCACCAGAAATTACTGCGTACAGCGACTAACCAAAACAAGCGGCTCAAAGATTTTTCCTTTATGGTGTCTCATAACATCCGGTCATCGGTGGCCAATATTATGGGGCTGTTGGAAATGGTCCGGTCGGAGCCCTCCAACGAGGAGTACCTCGATATGATGGGACTGACGGTGAACCGGCTCAATAACACCCTCTCCAACGTCAATGAGCTACTGAACTTTGAGCAGAGCCTTGATATGACCACCTGGGTACCGTGCAATCTGCTGGAGACCATCATCCGAGTCATTGAGCTCAATAACGAGAGTGTCTTCCGGGAAGGCATTCAGTTTTTGGTAGGAGTGCCCGATGACCTCTATGTGCAGTCTGTACCGGCCTATCTGGATAGTATATTTCACAATCTGGTTACCAATGCCATCAAATACGGCACCACCAAGCGCAAGAAGACCGTGGATATTATCGGGGTGCAGGAGGGGGATCGAATTGTAGTGCGGGTAAGAGATTATGGCATCGGTATTGACCTGGACCGCTACGGGGATAAAATTTTCAAACTGGGCGGGCGCCTGCATCAGGATAGCCGGGGGGAAGGCCTGGGGCTGTTTATGACCAAACAGCAGGTGGAAGCTCTTGGGGGGAGCATTGAAGTGCAAAGCGAGCCTGGGCTGGGCTCTACATTTATCCTTACCTTTGTGCAATGAAAATTGCCCATGCTTACCGGGGGCTTGTCCGTCAGATTACCGCCGTATACGATGAACGGGAGGCCCGCAATATCGCCCGTTTGGTTTTCGAGGATGCTTTCGGGGTCCGTAACCTGAACCGGGAAGATGAGCTGCCAACAGAGCAAGCGTCAAGACTTCAGGACATCGCGCAAAGACTAATCAATGGCGAACCCTGGCAATATATCCTTGGTCAGGCTGACTTTTACGGGCTGAAGTTTACGGTTACCTCCGATACGCTTATCCCAAGAGCGGAAACGGAAGAACTGGTTTATGAAATATTGCAGGACCATCCTGTGGGGTCCGGGCGTTCTGTTTTGGATATTGGTACCGGCACAGGCTGCATCCCACTTACCCTCAAGGAGCACCGTCCTAATTGGGCTGTTGCCGGGCTGGACGTCAGTCAGGGTGCCCTGGAGGTCGCCAGCCAAAATGCAGCCCAGTTGGGATCAGTTGTCCATTTTCTGCAGGCCGACATCCTTGACGAACAAAGCTGGCCCCGATTTCCTGTTTATGACCTCATCGTGAGCAATCCGCCATACATTCCGCCCTCAGAAGCCAGGCTGATGCCCAAACACGTGCTTGAGCACGAGCCTCATCTGGCGCTATTCACCGATACCGAAAACGCCCTTGTCTTTTACGAGGTTATTGCCCGGTTTGCGAAAGCTCATCTTTCCTCAGGGGGCATGCTCTACTACGAGCTCAATGAGTTCAATGGAGCTGAGGTGCTTAAAACTGTTGAAAGTCAGGGTTTTAAAATGGCTAGGCTCAAGCAAGACATGAGCGGTAAGCCCCGGATACTAAGGGCTGTGAAAGGCTAATAACTGTTGAACAGCGATTGCAACAGCTCGATAAGGGTTTTATTCAGTGCGGAAAGGGCTTCTTCCACTTTCCAGTTGTCCCGGTTGCGGGGCTCCACAAAGTTGGATACGGACCGGATTTCCAGAAATGGCACCTTTTCCATCAGGCAGGCGTAGAAGAATGCCGCGCCTTCCATCGACTCAATCTCCGCGTCCGGGTAGTTGTGCTTCAATTGCTCAATAGAAGCCGCTGACCCGTGCACCCGGTTAACGCTGATGCCGTGCGCCTGAGGCAGAAAGTCAAACCCTTGTGCGTGCTGATTGCGCAGTCTGCCCTGTTCATCAAAGGGAGCCTGCCCCTTTTCAATGAGCCCCATTTCATGGACGGAAGTAAAGCGCCCGTCCGCTTCTTCCACCCCCAGGTCCGCAAAACGCTCTGTCACCACCTGTACCACACTGCCCGGATCGAACTTAGCAGACAGCGAGCCTGCAATGCCGGCATTGATCACAAGGTTCCATTCCTCCAGTGCCAGCACCCGCCCTAAAGCATATCCGGTCAGGGGCAGGCCCACACCGGTAATCAAAAGCGCAACTTTGACATCTCCTTTTTGAAATTGATGCTCAGCCGTCTGTACGAATGCAGATTGTAAGTGGGCGCGGAGAGCTGCGATTTCAAAGGGCGTGGCAGAGACGATAAGTATATTCAAAGCAAAGCGTTTTTTAGAACTGATAATGAATGCCCCCGGCGGGCGAAAAACCCAGGATTTCGTGATAACCTGATGCTACATCAAACCAAAGCCGGTCTGCAATTTGGTACCCGATCCCTAGCGTCACGGTCGCCGGGTGCGTAGCAGCACCAAACCGCAGGTAAAAGGGGTCGGCAACCTGATATTCAATGCCGATTTTAGTGCGGACCGGATAGTCGATGTCTTTTTCTGCTTCCAGTAAAATGGATACCTGATCGGAGGGCGAATACCGTGCGCCAACACTGAGCACGGTAGGCAAAAAGGCCCCGTTGGCTTCCTCCACCCGCGCCGGGCTATTGATATGGGCGGCAAATTCCAGCTGTGGCAATGCCTGATATTGCAATCCTAGAGCGAAAGTCAGCGCCAGCCGGCTGCCGTATTCCTCAATTTGAGTATTCAGGGCTAAAAACTGCCCTCCGATGGAAAGGTTATCAGCCAAGGGCCGGGCATAGGCGAGTCCGATACGCTGCTCGTTATAGCCTTCAAATCCAAAGTGCTGAACGCCCAGCCCAAAAGTGCCGGCATTGGTAGGCAAAGCCACTGCAAAGGAATAAACGCCCAACTCTTCAAGGAGGAAGCGCTGCTCTCCAAAAGCAGCTACAGAGGTGCGGTCAAGGTTGGCGATACCGGCCGCATTACTGAATACCGCGTGTACATCATGGAAGGTCAGGCCCGTAAAGCCCATGCCAATGCCCCGGGCACCCGCCGGAGGAGGCGTGCCGTTTTGCCCAAAAAGCGAAGGTACAACCAGTAATGCAGCAAACAGGGTCAATAGGTATTTCATAGGGTTCTTTTCAGGCCCTAAAATTAAGATTTAAAACGGGAAAGCCGGTATAACCCCGAAAGGATATACCGGCTTTCCATAACTACAGAAAGGCGGCCTTTATTAATCTTGCCACTCTGCAAGGAACACATTGGTGTCGCGGGTGCCGCCATTATTGCGGTTGGAGGAGAAGACCAGGTATTTGCCATCGTAGGAAAACATCGGGAAGGCATCGAAGGTCTTGTCGAAAGTCACCTGCTTGAGCCCGGTGCCGTCCAGGTTGATGGAGAAGATATTGAACTGCCGGCCGCCTTCTACATGGTGATTGGTTGAGAACAACAACTTGTCACCGGAAGGGTGGAAATAAGGAGCCCAATTCGCGCCACCGAGATCGGTAATCTGCTGCATGCCGGAGCCATCCACATTGCAAACAAAAATTTCCATTTCAGTAGGCTGTACCACCCCCTGTGCCAGCAGAGCCTTATACGTTGCCTGGTCTTCTTCTGTTTTTGGACGAGAAGCCCGGAAGATGAGCTTGGTCCCATCGGGAGAGAAGAATGCACCGCCGTCGTAGCCCAGTTCATCCGTTACCTGTGTCAGTTCAGAACCATCGGTGTTCATGGTCCAAAGTTCCAGGTCGCCCGAGCGGGTGGAAGTGAAAACAATTTTGGAGCCATCCGGGCTCAGGGTCGCTTCAGCGTCATAGCCGGGATGATCCGTGAGCTGCTGCTTGATATTGCCCTCAAGGTCCGCCACAAAGATGTCATAACTTTCGTAAATCGGCCAAACGTACTTGCCATTTACAACTGGGGGGGTCTCCGGGCATGCATCTCCCCCAAGATGGGTAGAGGCATAGAGGATCGTGGTATCGCCCGGCATAAAGTAGGAACAGGTGGTTCGGCCCTTACCGGTGCTGAGCAGAGGGGGGCGTTCGCCGGTATAGCCGCTTATGGGCATGTAGAAGATTTGATCACAGGGAGCATCCCATGCTTCATTGGCCGCCTGAAAGACAAGCTTGGAGTTGTCAAAGCTAAAATAAGCCTCAGCGTTATCGCCGCCAAAGGTGAGTTGACGGAGGTTTTTCAGATTGGCTTCCTGCTCATAGCGCAGGGTATCAGCAGCCGGTGCATCTGTGTCTTCCTGAGTGGTTTGATCAGTGGACCCAGTATCGCCTCCGCATGCGGAAAGGAACATTAAGGCAGCGAGGAGCCCAAAGAGTTGGATTTTCATGCTTAATTTTTCCTGCAAAGATACTCGTCGGGCTGAATTCTCAAAATGCAACCTTCTCACCGCTGCGTCATCAAATGGTCATACTATCCTTTTCAATCCCTTGGGTTAGCGTCCAGGTTGAGGTCCCCGACTTTGATAGCTTTCCATTGCAGGGGCTGTAGGCTGCCCGGTGTGAGTACGGCCTGATTGAGGTTGCCGTTATATACTTCATCAAACGGGTCTTCCGGATTTTGAAAGTCATAATCTGCAGGTATCACGATCCAGGAAGGTTGTTCCCCAAAGTCGCTGTCAATGCTCAGGATCAGTTTTCGGATCCGGATTTGATCCAGGAGACTGACCCCTCCACTGCGGTTGGCATCTGCGGCGAGGAGGCGCTCGGGATCGGTAATGGGCTGCACGCCAAGGATATGCTGGCTCAGCAAGATCAGGTCAAGGGTGCTCACACCATTGGTCGGGTTGATATTCTTGGTGGCTTGAAGGGTGTAAGATTGCCCAGGCATGACCTGCAGGTTAAAGCTGTAGGAACCGGTACTATTGGTCTGCGCTACCATGGAGTCCAGCTCTACTATTTCCAGGGCCATGCCGGCTACGCCGTCATCTTGGGGGTCTACAGCACTCCCGTTATTCGCCAGGCTGACCAGCGGTCGCTGAGCACCTGTTGCCTCAATGGCCGCATCCACTTCCATAATGGTCGCGGATTGATTTGAGCCTCTGGGATCATAATCGACGGTGCCATCCGGAGCAATGACCACAAAGGTGGGAGTGCCCAGGAAAAAGCCGTAGGTGCCATTTTGGTAGGGAGCAGTGGCTGCCAGGCTACCGCCCGCCGGGCTTGCCCCAGGATAGGTGATGCCGTGGTTGGCTTTATAGTTATTGACCAGGTTGTCTGTGTCGTTGCTCAGTATACTCAAGCTAATGAAAACCACATCATTGTTGCCGCCGCCCCATTCCTGGTTAAGCTGTTCTGTAGAACTGGCGATGGCATTACAGGGCGGGCAGGAAGTGAAAAACAGTTTGAGCACCACCGTTTTCCCCTGATTGAGGTAATCCGCGTAGAGCTGATGGCTGTTTCCTTCGCTATCTGTGATGCTGAAATCCGGAGCAGGCTGCGCAAGGAGATTCAGGCAGCTGAGAAGAATAAGGCAGGGGGTAAGCAGATAGGTTCGCATATTATCAGTGGTTTTTATCAGATGATACAGTTGCTGTATTCAAAGCTGGGTAAATCATTTTTGCAGTTTTTGCCCCTCCATGATATTCCCATTGATGTTAATGATCATTTTGGAGCCTTCAAATTGTATACGAAGCTCGTTCGTATAAGTTAGCATCAGGGTACCTTCTTTTTCGGCCAGCAGTTCGTCGTTCAGGAACAATTTGCCTTCGAAAGCGTGCAACCGGATGACCGCTCGGTCCATGCCCAGGTGCCTGGTCAGTTGTTCCTGATCAAATTTATATTCGCCCATCCGCGCAGCGTAATCTCTGGGGTTGGCCAGCACATTTTCTGCCGGCGGGGCGGCTTCCGCTCCGATAAGGGTAAGATACAAGTCTCTGAGCAATTGAAGAATAGGCGTGTTGCCCCAATTAGAAGTAATACCGATATAATTGCCGGAATCCGGCATTCGAATGATGACACTCTTAGTGCCATAGCCGCTGCCTGCTGCAAAGTGGATTTTTTCCCCTCCGAATTTTTTAATACTCCAGGCATACCCTTCAAAGTCTGTTTCACCGCTTTGCACATGTGGCTGAAACAACAGCGCAGTATAAGTTTCCGGCAACAGCTTTTGGGCCTCGAGCCCAAGCACATACTTGTAAAGGTCTCCGGCAGTAGAGTAGAGCCCGCCCCCGGCATTATCCCCGAAGTGTTTGCTCCTCTGGGCAGTCTCAAGCCCGTTGGCAGAGAAGCGGTAAGGGACTGCCTGACGTGCCACAACATTCCTTCCCTGATAGCAGCCGGTGTTGGTTAGGCCGAGCGGCTCAATGATTTCCTGCTGTATGAAATCCCCATAGGGCCGGTTGCTTACTTTTTCCAGAATGGCACCAAGCAGGATTAGCCCGCAGTTCGAATATTCAAAACGCTTGCCCGGAGAAAAAAGCAGCGACTTGGTTTCCACCAGTTTAAGTTGTTCCATAAAGGAGAGCTCATCGCAGGCCTGAATACCTGACTCCCTGGGCAAACCTGAGGTGTGAGACAACAGGTGGTGCACAGTGACGGTATCTTTCCACGGGGCATTGAGCTCAGGCAGGTAGGCCTTGATGGGCACCTGCAGGTCAATTTTCTGGTCCCTGGCCAGCATTAGTATCGCAGTCGCTGTGAAGGTTTTGGAAATAGAGTTGATGGAAAACCGGGTTTGGGGCGTATTTTCAATACCGAAGCTTCGATTGGCCAGGCCATAGCTTTGTTCAAAGATCTCCTTGCCGCCCTGTACCACTTTAATATTGCCGGAAAAGCCAAATACAGACTGATACCCCTTGGCCATTTGATGGAGCTGCTGATGGAGATCGTTATCCTGACCATAGGCAATAGAAAGGGATAGGAAAAGAAAGATTGCGGTGATTTTCAAATGTGGCATAAGTGTCCTTTTACATTTTACAGGTGTCAGAGACTAAGCTTAAGATGAAAATAGCAATCGTTTCCCTGACGTACCCATGGGCAATTTAGGTTCAAAGATACCCACCTGCAGAGATGTAAAGGATTAAATATCAGAATAATGCCCTAAAAAACTTGATTTATACCCTAATCCCGTTACCTTTGCGGCACATTTTGAAAAGCATGCAGAAAGTTGTATTTCAAGACTTGGGACGCATCCGCTATCAGGAAGCGTGGGACCTACAGGAAGCGCGCTTGCAGGAAGTTGTCGGGCGCAAACTCCACAACCGGTCTCAGCGCAAAGCTGGTAAGGCGGAGATCCCACAGTCACACTATCTGCTGTTCTGCGAGCACTCCCCGGTTTACACCCTTGGCAAGAGCGGTTCTCTGGATCATCTTTTACTTTCGGAGGCTGACCTGGAAGCGCAGGGCTTTGAGTTTTTTAAGATCAACCGGGGTGGGGATATTACCTACCACGGGCCTGGTCAAATCGTGGGATATCCGATTTTTGACCTGGACGAATTCTTCACCGATATACACAAATACGTCCGCTACCTTGAAGAAGCCGTGATCCTTACCCTCGCCGCCTACGGTATTTTCGGTACGCGGGAGGAAGGGTATACCGGTGTCTGGCTTGAGGCCACCTCCCAAAAGCCTAAGCGGAAGATTTGTGCAATTGGTGTCCACCTCAAGCGGTGGGTGACGATGCATGGCTTTGCATTCAATGTCAATACCAACCTTAGCCACTTTGAGCACATCATACCCTGCGGCATAGCCGATGATGACAAAGCGGTCACTTCCATGGAAGCAGAGTTGGGGTACACCGTAGATATTGAAGAAGTCAAGACAAAATTAAAAACCACCTTTGCACAGTTATTTGAATACGAATACGCGGATGCCAACGTATCCAAGCAGCCCGCAGGGAAATAACCCCAGTTGCTGAATCCTATGAAATCCTATAACGGCATGACCGACCCAACTATGATGAAAGACATTCCTAAGCTGAAAGTGGAAGATGTAGCCATCGCTGTCGCGCCACGCGAGGCACAAACAACCGAAGAAGAACTCTGGGACAGTTACCTCATTAACCTGAAGGAGGAGCCGATCTCCAATGTGCTGATCAACAGCCGGGGCTACGGCGAACTTGATGGCGAGAAGATGAAGACCACAGTCCTACGCCATTTCTTTGAGGAAATTGGCCCACTACAGATCGTAAAGATTGAGCCTATTCAGGTAAAGCTCTTCGACCTGACTAACGAATACTGGATCAGCTTCACCCATCAGGGGCATATGTACGACAAGAAGTACGTCTTTGTCAAAGGCAGTATTCAGGAGAACAACTTCACCACGATCCCCTTCATCAACCTCAAAGGGGTAATGATCCGATAATAGCATGAGCGAACGCAAAGCCAAGCGGGTAAGCGAGTCCCGTACTGTAATGACGGAAATGGTTATGCCCAACGACACGAACCCTATGGGCAACCTGATGGGCGGCAACCTGCTGCGCTGGATGGATATTGTATCCGGCATTTGTGCGGGCAAGCATTGCGAAGCCCATGTCGTGACAGCCTCCGTAGACCATGTGTCTTTTCAAAAGCCCATCAAAGTTGGGGATGTAGTTACCCTGGAGGCTTCCGTCACACGGGCGTTTCGTTCCTCCGTGGAAGTCTATGTAGAGGTATTTGCCAACAATATCAAGGGCGGAGATGCCCGTCGCTGCAATCATGCCTACTATACCTTCGTCGGTCTTGATGATGACCACAAGCCCATACCGGTCCCGCCTGTGCTGGCCCTTACAGAGATTGAACAACAACGGTATGACAGTGCGCCCCGCCGCCGGGAAGTCCGCCTAATCCTAAGTGGCCGCATGAAGCCGGAGCAATCCACGGAAATCCGCTCTTTTTTTGACGATATGCCACGGCCACAATAAGCTGTATTCTGTCTGAATGATGCCAAATACCGCTTTTTCAGTTTAGGGCAACTAACTTTAACCGGCAGATGCTGTACCTTTCTTGTAACAACAATCTGCTGTATGAAAAACAGACTTCTTCTTGCCGTGCTATCCTTGTGCTTTTTGTGGGGATGCGGGCAAGATTATGACTCCAGTTTCTCCTCCTTTGACGCTAAGCACCAGCCGTCAGAAGACTTCTTCCTTAAGCGGTCCTATCCGGACGACCATTTCAACCTTAAAGGGTATGAAAAAGCCCTTTCCAAAGCCAGGGCAGCGCTGCAATTGCGGTCGGGGGCTTTTCCCGGCTTCGATCAGCCCTGGACGGTCAGAGGCCCTGGAAACCTTGGTGCCCGAATCAATACTATTGCTGTACACCCTCAGGATGATGCGACCATTTATATTGGCTTTTCCAGAGGAGGCGTTTGGAAGACCACCGATGACGGAGCTTCCTGGGCTCCCATTTTTGACGACCAACCTTTCCTGGCTATTGGAGATATCGAAATAGACCCCACCGATCCTGAGCGCGTATACGTAGCTACCGGCGATCCGAATATCAGTTCGCACCCTGGGATAGGGGACGGCCTTTACAGAAGCGAGGACGGCGGGCAAACCTGGGAAAAACTCGGGCTTCAGGCACAACGCATCCTACCCCGTATCCTGGTCCATCCTGACCAACCCGATATACTAACGGTGGCAGCCATGGGCCTCCCTTTTGAACGCAATACACAGCGTGGTATCTATCAATCTACAGACGGTGGGGCGAGTTGGGTGCAAACCTTGTTCATCAGTGATCAGGCGGGCGCCATTGATTTGGTGCGCCACCCCGCTAACCCGGAGGTGCTCTACGCCAGCGGCTGGGACCGGATCCGGAGCAATACCGAGAGCCTGGTCACCGGGCCAGGCGCTAAAGTGTTCCGGTCTATGGATGGCGGATTGACCTGGGAGATGCTCTCCGGAGGCCTTCCTATGGAACCTACCGGACGGGTGGGGCTGGCCGTCACACCTGCCGCGCCCGAAAATGTCTATGCCATGTACGTAGGGCCGAATAGCCAGTTGCAAGGCATTTACAAATCAGAAGACGAAGGAGAGTCCTGGAGCCTGATCACCGAAAACCTGGGGATGAATGGCTTGCCTACAGATGCCCTTGGAGGCTTTGGCTGGTACTTTGGCAAACTCCGGGTAAGCCCGGTTTCTGAAGACGATATCTTTCTGCTTGGCGTGGACCTGTGGCGGTCGCCGGATGGTGGCGCAAACTGGGCTATGGCATCCCCTCCCTGGTTTATCTACGAGGTCCATGCCGATAAGCACGACCTGGTGTTTGACAGTCAGGAAAATATTCTACTGGCTACCGATGGCGGGCTGTACCGTTCGGATTACAGCGCCTTTATCTGGGAAGACATGGAACGCATACCCACCAGCCAGTACTACCGGATAGCCTGGAACCCTCACCGCCCCAATTGGGTGTACGGGGGGGCTCAGGACAACGGAACGTCCGGCGGGCCCAATCTCGAATTCGAATGGCCCCGCATTTACGGTGGGGATGGCTTTCAGACGGCTTTCCGTCCGGATTTGCCGCAGGTGATTTACGCAGAGACTCAAAGAGGGAACATCGTGGGCTCTTCTGACGAAGGGCAGTCCTGGTTTAGTGCCACTGAAGGGATTATTCCGACCGATCGCCGGGACTGGGATATGCCTTACATCATCAGCCCTCACGATCCGGATGTGATGTACACCGGCACCTTCAGGGTTTACCAAAGTACGGCTGGTATTGTTCCGCAGTGGGCCCCAATCAGCGAAGATTTGACAGATGGATTGGTGCTCCACCCCCGCTATCATGCGATTACGAGCATTCAGGAATCGGCGTTAGTTGAAGGGAGATTGTATGTGGGGACAGTAGATGCCAATGTCTGGCGTTCTGACAACGCCGGTGGGCAGTGGACCAACATCAGCGCCGGGCTTCCGGAACGTTACGTGACAAGTGTGAAACCCTCCCCTGATTTCGAAGACTACGTTTATGCGGCTCATTCCGGTTACAAGGACAATGATTTTATCCCTCACTTGCACCGGAGCAAAGACGCCGGTCAAACCTGGGAAGATATTTCCGGAGACCTGCCCCCTTTAGCCGTTAATGACGTATACATTTTGCCGGGTCATCAGGATTCTATCCTTTTCGCAGGTACTGACGGAGGGGTATATGGCACTATGAATGCCGGTATGCAGTGGGAGAGACTTGGGTCCGATCTTCCCTTCGTACCAGTATACGACCTGGAGTACGACAGCATCAACAACCGTTTGCTGGTGGGGACATTTGCCCGGTCAATTCTTTCCTATCCGCTTGATTCCTTAATTGTTGAACAGGAAATGGAAGACACCACCGTGGTTCAGGTTAATGAACTGGAACTTCAATCTGCCGTGGAAGCTCATCCGAATCCGGCCACAGCCTTTGTCAACCTTTCTTTCTCAAATATTTATCCCAGGCGGGCCTATGAAATTGCCATTCTGAATGCTAACGGGCAGTTGGTTGAATTGACAAAAGGGCATCAGCAGGGCAGGGCTGTCCATCAAATTGACATTCAAAACTGGCCTGCGGGCTGGTACGTCGCAAAAGTAAAAATGCATCACCAAATCCATCAGGTCAAATTCCTGAAGCAATAGACTGAAACAGACAGGGCTTCGATGATGACCATCGAAGCCCTGCAACTCCTTCCCAATCATCTTCGCTGGGTTATTCCTCCTCTTCGTACCGGTCTCTTCCCGAACGATCGATGATGGTACTGCTGGCTTGCTGTGTACCCTGCAGGACCACATCAAGGATATTGACATGTGCCGGCTGAGTAACCATAAAGTAGATGGACGCTGCGACATCGTGGCTGGACAATGGTTTGAAGTCCTCATAAATCCGGGCCTTTTGCTCATCGCCATCGAATCGGACCAGGGCAAACTCGGTTTCTTCCACATGTGCCGGGCTCACCATGCCAACCCGCACCCCGTGTTTATGGAGGTCCATTCTCATGGCTTTGGTCAGGCCATCCACCCCAAATTTAGTAGCGTTGTAGACATTGCCATTTGGATAGGCCTCCTTGCCCGCTGTAGAGCAGATATTAATGATATGACCGCTGCCGCGCGCGACCATACCTGGAGCCACAAGACGCGTCATATACAGCAGCCCTTTGAGGTTCGTATCAATCATCTCCTCCCAGTGGCGGAATTCTCCTTCGTGCACTGGAGCCAGCCCTTTAGCTTTGCCAGCATTATTAACCAGGATGTCGACATCGGCCCAATGCCCGCTCAGTTGGTTGAGTGCGGCTTCGCACTCCTGTTCACTGCGCACATCAAAAGTCAAGGGCATTACTTCTGCTTCAAACTGCTCCGTAAGCTGTGAGCGGAAGAGGTCCAAACGCTCCCTGCGCCGCCCGGTGATAATCACGCGATAGCCTTTTTCTGCAAACAACGAAGCTGTTGCCATGCCGATACCAGAAGTCGCGCCGGTTATCAAAACAGTCTGATCGACCTTAGGGCGGGGTGGGGGCGGAGGCGTAGCCGGGCGGGCGGCAAGCTGCCCCTGTAAATTATTGACCGTTTCTTCTTTTTCCCTTAGTAACTGTTCGAGTTGAACGATACTGTCCTTGAGGGCTTCGATAGCACCAATGTTGACAACGCTTGAAGGAGTTGTAGAAGGTTGCTTTTGTTGTTCCTGTTGCTCCGCCTGAGCAGCGGCAATCGCGAAAGCTTCGTCATTTTCCGCAGTCTTCAGCTCCGGATTGATCTGAATCGCTTTCTGATAAGCATCTGCTGCCTTTCGGTATTCGCCAAGCTGATGGTAGACCAGTGCCATATCGTAGTACGCAAACGGATGGAAAGCATTGATTTTCAAGGTTTTTTTGAAATACTTCACTGCTTTTTCAGGCTTACCAAGCACTTCATTCAGGAGCAGTGCATATTGGTAGAGCGCATCGTAGTTGCTTCTGTCCTGCTTCGCCGCTTTTTTGAAGTATTTAGCAGCTTCGGCACGTTCTTCTTCAAAATGAGCAGCCGTGATCATGCCCAGTCGGTAGTACGCATTTGGATAATCTTCATCCACATCAAGCAGCATCAGGTAATGGTTGCGGGCAGAACTGAAATCGCCATCCAGCTCTTCCAGTTCTCCGAGCAAAAACAGCGCATCTGTATTTTCCGGGTCCAGCTCAATAACCGGCAGCAGCTCTTCACGAGCGGAATGGTAATCCTTGCGGGACCGGGCAAGCATCAACGCATAATGGTAGCGAAGGGCGGCGTTATCAGGTTGTGCCTCGATGGCATCAGCCATGGTTTGCAGCCCATCCTCTACCTGTCCGTTATTGAGGAGGCTCAGGGCACGCTCAATTCGGTCCTGGTCCTGTATTTCGGTTGAAGCTTCCTCTTCTTCCGGCTCGGTTTCTTCAGCAGCAGGCTCGAAGACTTCCTCATGTTCCTGATCGCCCGATTGCTGCCAGTACCCGGAGCCATCTTCCATATTTGCTTCTTCAGCCTCAGGTTCCTCCTCCTCTTCCTCAGGGCTGAAGCCAGTCTCTGTTTCGGGCGTAGGAGTGTCGGCTACCACATCTTCATCTTCCTGTTCATTGAATTCCGGCGCCTCAGTAGGCATATCCTCCACCGCTTCATCCATATCCGGGCTGACGTTGCTTTCGTTTTGCTCCGGGTAGAGTTTGTCTATGCCTGGTATATTGGCGATGATTTCGGGGTCTGGTTCCGGCGCTGCTTCGATTTCTACTTCACGGGCATCCGGTTCCGGGGCAGGCGTTTCCCGATGCGAAACAGGAGCACTAAAGGTGGTTTTGAAGGAGGCCCAACTGGCTTCGTCTTCTGTGAAGATGAAAAATTGCTGGTAGGCATTGGCTTTGAACTGGGGCAAGATCAGGTAGTTCATACTGCGCAGCAAACGGAGAAATTCACCCACTTCGCTGGATACCTCCCGCATCACTTTTAGATGCGAATTAAAGTGGTCTTCATCGAGCTCGCTCATCTGCCGCTTCTGCCGGCGCAGGTCGAGGTATTGGTCCTGCCAGTAATTGATGTACTGAATAATATCGCTTACCCGCTCAAAATCGGTATGCACCGCTTTTTTCTGCCCTGTCGCCGGATCTTCGGTGATGCCATCAATGATAATCGGCAGAATATCGTGCCGCTTTTCCTGCAATAGCTTCAGCCCCCGGCTCATGCATTGGGCCGACTTCAGGTAATTGTCGCTAATGAAAAGCAAGATGGGGTCTGACTGCCCGAGCAACTGATCAGTCAGGAAGTTGTTATCCGTCGACCGGTTGCAGGAATAATGGTGAAAAGTGTAAGGAGAGGCAGACAAGTGCTCCTGAACTTCTGCAACGGTAGATTCATTGTCAGCGCAGTAGGCCAGTGCAATACTATTCGTACTCATGATTGTTGATGATTTTTGGGTATTATGCTCAGTAGTATGACGGGAATAAAGAAAATTCCATCATTTATTTTTTCTCCGTCACTCACTCCAGCAGGCTAGCTATAAATGTATTAAAATCTTTCCTGAAATCCGCATAGGCAGAGGTGGCAGGACCATTGAAACCGGTATGTATGCGCTCTACTTCGCCGTTTTTGTTTAGGATAATCATCGTGGGATAGGCAATGACTTCGGATAGCATCGGCAGGGCTGCTGCGGCTGCTGATTTGTCAGCGGGCCCGGCAAGTGCGATGTCATAGCCCGGATTCAGATGATCTTTAAAACGCCGGATGGCCTCCATCGCTTTTTCCGGGTCTTCGTGGCGCTCAAAAGCGAGCCCGATGACCTCCAGGTCAGCCTGTGGGTGGTTCTCCAGGTATGCTTTCAGGAATTCCGTTTCATCCCGGCAGTTGGGGCACCAGGTGCCGAGCAGCTGCACGATGACGACCTTGCCTTCATACCGGGCATCCGGAAACCGAAGGGTATCACCAGAAGGGGTAGGAAAAGCAAACTCAAGTGTAGAGTAGCCCGCCTTCAGCCCGGTCAGGCTATCGGGGTCAGCCAGCGTGGCCTCCGGATCTTTTTTGGCCGTCCAAAGGGTCTGAAAGTGTTTGCCGGAACGGAAGGAGCCCAAGAGGCTGCCGTCTTCCCGGATCCGGGCTTCAAACATAAAGGCATGGGCGCCGTCGAAACAGCTGAGGTAGACTTTGTCGGTCTGCACACTGCCCTCTAAAAAGCGGTAATCGCCCGTTTCGGTCATAAAGGTGCCGGTCAAAGCATTTCCATCTTGCTTTAGCTCAGCTACTGCCGGGTACTGATCGCTTTCCGCTCCTTCCACTCCAAAGGTTACCGCCCATTTGCCGCTCAGGTCCATTTTAGGCGTTTTGCGGAGCGTGGTAAAACGATGGCCTTTTCCGTGATAGCCTTTAAAGGGGATACGGTAGTCCTCGCCCCGGTTGTTGACGATCCATTCACCCTCCATGACATCTTCTTCGTAAATAGCTTCGATGCGGGAATCGTAGACCGGGAAATTGATCACGATGGTATCTTTCGCGGTAGCCCGGTCCAGCCCAATCGTAATGTCATCTACCCGGAACCGCTCGTCTCCGTTGATCAGCTCAATGTAGAAATCGGTGTCGTTGGTGTAGATGACTTCAAAATTGAAAGGCAGCTCACCGTTGGTTACTTCTTCGAATTCCAGGTTGAGTTTCTCCGGCAGAGGTTCGCCATCGGGGTTGGGGGTTACCAGATTGGGTTCCAGCTCAAGTACGCCACGCCATGGGCCGGGAGGCAGAGCCGAAAACTCATTTTCGACAACGATGCAACCGGTGTGCTGTAACAGCATAACGGAAACGATCAGCAGGGCGGCTAGCCGGGAAGCGTTGTTCATGTAATATTCGGGTTTGCTGGTTTTGCTTTTTATACTATACTCCATAATCGGTCGAAAGATACATTTTTAAGGCTCAAATGTTAATTTTTCCATTTTGTTGCCCGAAATCTCCCCCGATTTAGGATTTTGTTCCTCTAAACTGGTCTTCTTTGTACTTGAACAGCACATTGAAGCTGGTCAGGCTGCCGTAAATGCGGGTGATGTACTGCTGCAGATTGACTTTTTCTTCATCGTTCAGATTGCTGCTGTTAATGCGCTGTTCCATTACGCGCAAGCGGTCGCGGACCATCACGATTTTATGGAAAAAACTCTCGATGGGCATCTCCTTAGCTTTTGCCGGATCGCCCGGCTCCAGTATGAGTTTGCCGCCTTCCCAGCGGTTGCCCAGCTCCGTGATTTCCTGTAAATCTGAAAAATTGCGGAGGACTTTGATCAGGGACTTTTCGATCTCGTTGAAGGAGACCCCTTCCTCAGCCGGGACCGCATCAATGATTTCCCATTTATCGTATTCCTTACCGACCTGTTTGATGCCATAAACCATGAAGCATACATCGTAGGCCACTTTGTGCAATCGGATGACGACGCCATCACCGTAAGCCGGGTGCTTGACCCGGGAGCCAATTCCAAGCAGTTGTTGTTCAGCCATGGGTATTTAAAATTAAACAGTTTCAAGTTCTTCGAGCCGTTTCACATCCAGTTCGCCTTCCGTTTGGGCAATCAGGGTGGAAACCGTTGCATCCCCGGTCACATTTACCACCGTCCGGCACATATCCAGGATCCGGTCCACCGGGAAGATGATCGCGATCCAGGCCGGGTTGAGCCCTACAGATTGCAGCACTACGATCATCATAACCAGGCCTGCACTGGGCACGGCAGCTGAGCCGATGGAAGCCAGCGTGGCGGTGAGCACGATCGTCAGCTGTTGCCCAAGGGTCAGGTCTACCAGGTGCATCTGAGCTAAAAAGACCACCGCAATGGCCTGATAGAGGCTTGTACCGTCCATATTAACGGTTGCCCCAATGGGGAGTACGAAGTTGGTGACATTTTGAGAAACCCCGATGTTGTCCCGGACGCATTCCATCGTCACGGGCAGTGTGGCCGCACTGGAGCTCGTTGAAAAAGCCAGGAACTGCGCCGGGCTGATGCGCCGGAAGAACCCACCGTAGGATAGTTTCTTTACGAAAAAGGAAGCGACCAGAGGATAAAAAACAAAAATCATGAACAGGAGCCCGATCAGTACGGCAATGGAGTAACTGAGCAGGCCTTTAAATATTTCGATAACCTCTGCCGGTGTACTGGCCATTTTGGAAATCACCCCTGCCATGAGGGCAAAAACGAAAAACGGTGCGGCTTCCATTACGACTTCTACCATTTTGAGGAAGACTTCATTGACGCCATCAATAAGCTGCCGTACCGGTTGTGCCTTTTCCTGAGGGATGAGCAACAACATAATGCCAAAGAAAATCCCAAAGAAGATAACTTGCAGCATGCGGCCTGAATCGGTCAGTGCTGCGAAGATGTTGTCGGGCACGAAGTCTACTAAAAACTGCAACGGGCCTGCTTCTTTAAATTGCTCAGCGGCTTTCATCCGGGCTTCCACACCTTCGTCGCTCATTTCTGTCTTCATGGCGGCTTCTGCTTCGGCCACAAGGTCTGCGTACTCTGGCTTGGAAAGGTATCGCTCCCCGTCTAATATACGTCCGCCAGGGGTGCTTTCTGCCCATAATTCGTACTTGAGCCGGTTCTTGACCCGCTGCCCTTCATCGATATAGTCGCCTGGCTGGAACAGGTTCACCACCACCAGCCCGACGGTAACCGCTGCTACCGTGGTGACGACATAGGCTACCAGGGTCTTTGCCCCCATTCTGCCCAGTTTTGCAGGGTCAGGAAGCCCTGCGACACCGCCAATGATGGAAAACAGGACAAGTGGTACAGCGATAAATTTCAACAGGCGGATAAAGATGGTGCCAAAGGGGTCAATCCAGTTTTGGGTAAAACCATTCCATCCCAGTGAGCTGGAAACGAGAGAGTAAATAATACCGGCAATAAGGCCAATGATGATCTTCCAGTGCAGCGGTAAGTTTTTTATCATAATCGTGTAAGGTCAGGTAGTTGAAGCCCCCAAATTAGACATTTTATAGCAAGCAAAATAAAAATTTGGCTAAGTTTGCCGCATGAGCACAAAGAATGACCTCTTTCTAAGAACCGCCCGTGGAGAGGCGGTGGAACGCCCGCCGGTATGGCTAATGCGGCAGGCAGGGCGCATCCTGCCACAGTACCGCGCCATTCGCAACCGGCTTTCCGGCTTTAAAGAATTGGTGGAAACACCGGAGCTTGCTGCCGAAGTGACCATTCAGCCGGTAGACGAGCTCAATGTGGACGCTGCGATCATCTTTTCTGATATTCTGGTCATCCCCGAGGCGATGGGGCTGCCCTATGAAATGGTAGAGAAACGTGGGCCGCTTTTTCCGGAAGTGATCAAGAGCGAGGCGGACGTTCAAAAGCTGACAAGTGGTGCCGACGCAGCGGCTGAACTGCAGTACGTTTACGATGCCGTGGCCCTCACGCGGCAGCAACTGGATGGCCGGGTGCCCCTCATCGGCTTCTCGGGCGCGCCCTGGACGCTGCTGGCATACATGGTGGAAGGCAGTGGCAGCAAGACGTTCTCAAAAGCCAAGAAGCTACTTTACACAGACCCAAAGCTTGCCCATCAGTTGCTGGAGAAGATTTCGGAAACGATCATTGCTTACCTCAAGCTGAAGGTCGAAAGCGGCGCGCAGCTTGTCCAGGTTTTTGATTCCTGGGCGGGCATTCTCAGCCCGGCACAGTACCGGGAGTTTGCACTGCCGTATATAAAGGTGATTGCGGAATCCATTACCGATGTTCCGGTCACTGTATTTTCGAAGGGCGCCTGGTTTGTCTACAAAGACCTTGGGCAGGTGGATTGTCAGGTAGTTGGGCTGGACTGGAACACGCCCCCTGAACTTGCCCGGGAATGGATAGGGCCTGATAAAGTATTGCAGGGCAACCTGGACCCTTGCCAGTTGTACGCTCCGCCTGAGGAGGTAGCGCAGGCAGCTGTAGCCATGCTGGACCGCTATGGCAGGGGGCATATTGCCAACCTGGGGCACGGTGTTTATCCGGATACGCCCCTGGAAGGTGTTAAGGCATTTGTCAACGCTGTCCGGGCCTATCGGTACAAATAAGTATCTGGTTTTTTATTAGATTTGCCCCCGTGCGCATTATTTTGGATGCGTTTTTACGACAGGCAAAGCTGGATAAATAAGCTTTTTATGATCGTATACCGCTGACAATCAATACACTGCCTGTTTGCGGCAAGGTGCTTTTACCGTTGCTCAACAGTGGTGCGACCCCCGAAAACCTTTTGTGTTGCTGTAACAGCGAAAACTAATCATCATCCAAAAAGCAACTGAATGGGCTGGTTTAAACGACTCAAAGATGGCATTCAAACCGCCACACGAAATAAAAAGGACACCCCTGAAGGACTATGGTACAAATGCCGGCGCTGCAAGGAAACGTCTACCGTTAAGGAATTAAAGGACAACTACTTTAAATGCCCGCATTGCAACTTCCATGTCCGTCTGCGTTCCTACGATTACTTCGGCCTGATTTTCGATGGGCAGTACGAGGAGCTTTATGAAGATTTGCGTTCTAAGGACTTCCTGAACTTCACAGACCTCAAGCCCTACACCGAGCGGTTGGAGGATGCTAAAGACAAAACCGGCCTCACGGACGCGGTAGCTGTAGCGAAAGGAAAAGTCAATCGCCGTTCCCTGGTGATTGCGGCGATGGATTTCAAGTTTATCGGCGGGTCTATGGGCTCCGTTGTGGGGGAAAAGATCGCGCTGGCCATTGACCACTGTATTGAGCACCGCATTCCTTTTCTGATGATTTCCAAGTCAGGCGGCGCCCGGATGATGGAGTCGGCATTTTCGCTGATGCAAATGGCGAAGACTTCGGCTAAGCTTACCCAACTAGCGAGGGCTAAAGTGCCTTATTTCTCTTTAATGACGGATCCGACCACGGGTGGTGTAACAGCTTCTTTTGCCATGCTTGGCGATATCAATTTTGCGGAGCCGGAAGCACTGATTGGTTTTGCCGGCCCCCGGGTCATCAAGGAAACGATTAAAAAGGAGTTGCCGGAAGGCTTCCAAACTTCGGAGTTTCTTTTGGAGCATGGCTTCCTCGATTTTATCGTGGACCGTAAGGATTTGAAAGAGGTGATTTCCGACCTGCTGTATTTCTTCGAAAAACCACCTGCAAATCCGGTAACTGAAGATGAGCAGCAATAGTTTTCTACGGCTTAAGGAAGATATCCGTGAAAAGGAGCTGGTCCCTGGCTTCACCGCCCGCCTTATTCATACGGATGAAATGACTATCGGTCATGTACAAGCTCAACGGGGGAGTATCCTGCCTGAGCATCTGCACCCGCATCAGCAAGTCACCAACGTGATCTCCGGAAAGCTTTCAATGACTGTCGACGGTGAAACAAAGATCTGTGAAGCCGGAGATGCTGTGGTGATTCCCGGTAACACCCCACATTCGGCGGAGGCGCTTACGGATTGTTACCTGATTGATGTTTTTCACCCGGTGCGGGAGGACTATAAGTAGACTTGAACTGGGGTTGTGCTGTTTTCTTTTTGACTTGATAGTTATCCAGACTCACATTCCGCACCTGTGGCGCGGAGCTAATGCTATGTCTTAGGTTTACCCACATTGTGCCCCTAATGGGGCATTGAAATGGCATAGCTGAGTTGAACACCAAGCAGTGCTTATTTTCAATTCGCTCTTTAAACTCAAGGGAACCTTTTCAAGTCCCGTTAGGGACTGTATGTTGGTAACCTCCTATCTGCAACCGCTTTCCCCGCGCCGTAGGTGCGGAATGTGCCTCCCAAAAAGACCTGCTAATCAACTGAGCGGCGTTATCGTGTAGATGCCTTGAGCAACTCACATTCCGCACCTAACGGCGCGGAGCCGGAGCGATGCCTTGGGGTTACCCATATTTTGCCCCTAGCGGGGCATTGCACTGGTAGCGTTTCGTCCTATTGAAGGGGAGAAGGGGCTACGGTCAGGGCGTTTTTTTTTCGGGCGAACGTGTAGTTCACCCCTTGAAGTACCGTTAGGGACTGTATGTGGGTAACCTCCAATCTGGTGCCGCTTCCCCGCGCCGTAGGTGCGGAATGTAAATCACTCCAAAGGTTTAAAAACAAACCGTTCATCATACTCCACCTCGAAGGCTTTTAGGAAGTCTTCATACTCTTCCAAAAAAGTTTTTTTCCGGTGGTGCTCTTCCTGGTTTTGAATATACCGGATTACCCTGGGCACCTGGGATTTGGCATAAGAAAACGCACCATACCCGCTCTGCCAGGAAAAATTGGCTTTACAGAAACCACTCTTGTTAATCCACTCTGAAGATTCTCCTTTGACAACTCTCATGAGGTCAGACAAGGATTGAGTGGGGCGCATGCCAAAGAAGAGGTGTACGTGGTCTGGCATACCTCCAATTTGAAGAACCTTATGGTTGTGGTTTTGTACAATGCCGGTGATGTAACGATATAATTCTTCCTGCCACTCTTTTTGTAGGACAGCTTGCCGGTAGCGCACAGCAAAGACGGCTTGTATATGAATTTGGGTGTAGGTATTCGGCATTGATTTTAAGAGTGAGCGGTTATTTAGAAAGCGTTTGCCTTACAAATATAAGCCTTGATTCCCTATTCCACTTAATTAAACTGGGACAAGGCAGGCTAACCATCTCATTTTTACAGTAGAAATAGTAAATTTTACCTTCCGCACCTATGGCGCGGGATTATTGCGATGTCTTAGAGTTATTGACATTTTGCCCCCTAGCGGAGCATTAGGGTGATATAGCTCGGTCCCCCCAAGGTTTTTTTTACCAATTCCTCTTGTAGAACTTTGAGAACAAGGAAGCAAAGGCTTTAAGTCCCGTTGGGGACTGTATGCGGGTAACCACAATGCTACCGCTTTCCCCGCGCCGTAGGTTGGGAAAGTGCCTCCGTTGAAGTTCAGGTATGCTAAGGAGAGATCAACAGAGCGGCGTTTATCGTGTAGAAGCCTTGAGCAACTCACATTCCGCACCTAACGGCGCGGAGCTAGTGCTATGTCTTAGGTTTACCCATATTGTGCCCCTAATGGGGCACTGAAATGGCATAGCTGAGTTGAACACCAAGCAGTGCTTATTTTCAATTCGCATTTTAAACTCAAGGGAACCTTTTCAAGTCCCGTTAGGGACTGTATGTTGGTAACCTCCAATCTGCAACCGCTTCCCCGCGCCGTAGGTGCGGAATGTGCCTCGTGGATCACCTAAGCATCCACCTCATACTACCGTTACCTACTCCCCAAACGGGTTACTAAACGCCGGATTATTCACAAAGCTCGTATCCGTCAGCATATTCAGGAAGGCGATCATAGCTTGCTTCTGTTCATCGCTCAGGGCAAAGGGTTGGATGTTTGGGTCTTCATTGGCGATACCGTGCCCGCCAGCTGCGTAAGAGTCCAGTACCTCCTCAAGTGTGGCAAAGCGCCCATCGTGCATGTAGGGTGCGGTAAGGGCGATATTGCGTAGGGTAGGTGCCCGGAACTTGCCGTTGTCGTAAATATTTCCAGTCACCTCTCCGAAGCCCTTGTCCGGAAAGCTTTCCAGGTCTTCCACATCAGAGATACCGTTGTTGAAAAAGTTGTTTTCTGTGAAAAGAGAACTACCGTGGCAGTGCGAGCAGCCCGGGTGCTCTTGAGTAGGTAACGCTTGCTCTACAAAGAACAGGTCACGCCCCATTTGCTCTTCCTCGGTAGGCCAGCCCTGCTGTGCCCATACCACCTGATCAAAGCGAGACTGATAGCTGACCATCGTCCGCTCAAACTGAGCAATCGCTTTTACGGCCAAATCCCGGTCAATTTCACTCGCGTACTCAATGCCAAAGGCTTCCCGGAATTTTGCCGGATAATCCGGGTGATTCCGAAGTTTCTCTTCCACTACGTCCCAGGACTCATCCATCTCCCGGTGGTCTTCGATAGGCACCAGGGCCTGCTCTTCCAGCGTGGCGGAGCGGGCATCCCAGAAAAAGCCCCGTGGGTTAAAGGCGAGGTTGACCAAAGGCATGGAGGACCGTACCCCCAACTGACCGTCAATACCCGTGCTCACCGATGCGCCATCCGTAAAGCTCAACTCCTGAAAGTGGCAGCTGCCACAGGAAATCGTGCTGTCTCGTGAAAGAATGGGATCATAAAACAGCATGCGGCCCAGTGCAATGCCCTCTTCTGTCATCGGGTTGTCCGGCGGAAGGATAGGGTTGGGGAAATGATCGGGCAGATAGTCAAAGGAATAGTCCGTCGGGGCGTAATCCGCCAGTATCGGTTCTTCCTGCGGGCAGTTATCGCATACGGTAGGATCACCGGTGTTATCTTCCTGACAGGCACTGAAAAGGGTCAGGGTGAGCAGAGCAAGAAAAAGGGGTAGCGCAGGTATTTTCATTGTAGCAAAGCTTTTTGATCGGACAATTTACGAACAAATGAAGTATCGGTCAGGGTTCCCAGGAAAGCGATTAAAACCCGCTTGTCCTCGTCATTGAAGTGTAATTTTCTGATTTTGGGGTCTACATTGAGCCCGGGGTGCCCCCCGCTGTTGTAATGCTCAATGACTTCCTCAAGGGTGGCAAAGCGCCCATCGTGCATGTAGGGCGCCGTAAGGGTAATGTTACGCAGGCTGGGTACTCTGAAGCGGCCGTTGTCGTATTTTACGCCCGTTACGGCACCCCGTCCGGCATCTGGATAATGATAAGGAGCCAGCTCCTGTTGCACACCATTATTCATATAGGTCTGATCGGTGAACAGAGGTGGCGTATGGCAATGGCCGCATTCGCCATCCGGCAGGTCTTCTGAAGAATCAAAAAAGATATGCTTGCCATGCAACTCCAAATCCGTGTAAGCTGCTTCCCCCCGCATCACACTGTCGTACTTGCTTTCACTGCTGATTAGGCTCCGCTGAAAGTGCGCCAGGGCATGGACAACTGTCTGCTGTGCGATGCCTTTTCCAAATACCTTCTCAAAGTAGGCGGGATATTCCGGATGCGCTTCCAAACGAGACAACACCGTAGCCCAGTCGCTGCCCAGTTCATTGGGATTGATGACCGGATGCACGGCTTGTTCCTCAAGGGTGGGGGAGCGGCCATCCCAAAACAGCCCCTCGGTTATCCAGGCCAGATTGACCAGGGAAGGTGCATTGCGGGTGCCTTCGAGGTTATCAACGCCCACTGCGATCGCTTTGCCATCGGTGAAGGCTCGCTCCGGCAGGTGGCAGCTGCTACAGGAAAGCGTAGAATCTTTGGAAAGGACAGGATCGAAAAACAGCATTTGCCCCAGCGCTGCTTTTTCCGGGCTAAATGGGTTTGCGGCATCCTCCACCAACTGTACAAAGTGGGCTGGCCCCTGCAAAGGAGTTTCCCTCACTGAAGCAGCCGGATCAGTGGTACATTGAGGCAGACTGAACAACAGTAAAGCTGCCCCGATCATATGCCAGGGGCGTTTTGTCATTTACCGGGTTTCAAGGCGGACTGCATTCGGGAAATTCTCACCCATGAAAACAGCAGCCGGAGAAGTGGTGGAATGCGCAAACTGCCCTTCCCGGAAATCCCAGTACGTCCCGTCTCCTTTGATCAGGATTTTCTGAAGGTCGATGTTTAGGGCGAGGGTCTTCGGCGTTCCTTTTTCTAGGTCAATTGCTCCGGTAAATTGGACCGTGCTGTAGTTGTTGTCACCCCCGACATGGTAGGTGAGCTTATCCTGGAACTGCCCATCGGCATCCAAATCTGCATTACCTTCTACTTTAAAAAAGATATAGCTGGAGGCATCTTCCCAGTAGTTCTGAGACAGCGGGTGCGTCAGGTCGTAGTCAGGTGGAATAGTCGCATTAAGCTCGGGAGAAACACCGAGCCCGATTTTTAACCCCGTGTAGTTGCGGACGGGCACTTCCATCTTAACAACTTCCACGCCTTCGGCGGCATCTTCGTCCGTGAAGACATTGCCAAAGCTGACCAACGCAACATCGGTCATCAATTCTTCTTTTTCGACACCGTCTTCTTCGTAGACCAGCGCGATGTCAGAAAGGTAAGTCTGCAGCAGTTGCATCTGCAGCGCCATATTGTCTTCGTACTCATAGGTCCGCTCAAACATCACGAGCGGGTCGTCTCCGTAGGTGCCCGTAGCCAGGAGGGTAAGCTCTGTAGTGGCGGGCCCACCGTTGTCATCAGAGTTGCCACAGCCAGCCACAAAGACGGCAGCGGCAAGCGCAAAAAGGAATAGTATTTGCTTCATAAATTCAGCTTCTAATTGATTTTAGCTGTAAACATAACAGGTTTACCACAAAAGCTGTTGTCCTTTTCAACGCTATTCCAGTACGATTTCCTTTAAAGAAAAGGCCTCTGCTGTATTGCCGACAATTATTTGCTGCAATTCGGCATTGGAATCTGTCGCTACATTGATGCCCGCCAGCCACTTGCTGTAATCGATCTGTATCACAACTTTGAGGTTGAAGCCGGGAATTTTCTCCCCACCTACGGGCAACTGCACCTGCTGAAGATTGGCAAAAGTGCCGATGCGGAGCTGCTCAGGTATGGTATCGGCCGCAGTGGTATCCCGGAAGAGCTCTATGAATTGGTACACATAACCCGAGTCCCGGTTGAAGTAAAGCAGGCTGTCGGTCAGCCCGAGCGGGTGGCTGAGCGGGATGGAATCGGCAATGGCGACGTTGGCCTGCCCATTCACACCCACAAAAAACCGCAGGCTTTGCAGATCGGCAGCCTCCCGCAGGGTGCCGAGACTAATGCTGCTGCTGTTGCCTGCCCGCACGAAGCCGAAATTGTCTGGCACCATTTGCAGCACGACGTTGCCATTGTTGTCGAACAGGTATACATCAAGCTCTTCCTCTATATTTAGGTAGGTCCCATCGGTACGCTGCAGTTCAAAACCGGATATGAAAAACTCGAACGCATTCACCGTGAAGGGGTTGCCGGCTTCATCCAGATAGACGCTGTCGCGCAACCGGAAATTATAAACGGTATCCGGCGTGCTGTAGACGTGGGTGAACTGCACCCTCACCTCCGGGTATTCACAATCTTCCGGCGCATTGTTATCGGCCGCAAAATTGTAGTTAACGGCCTCCAGGTCGAGGCACCCGTCCTGAGGCTCGTAGCAACCGCTCCATAGCGTCAGGAGCAATATTATACCTGCAATAATTCTACTGATTCTCATATTCGCGTACCAATCTCTTCACAATTTGCTTCACCTGCGAGCTGAATTCCTTATTGAGGATCCAATTGAAGTATTGTTTGTCTTTGGACAGTGTCTCGCCGACCGGCTTGCCATTGTATTTACCGAAACTGAACACAATAGAGCCGTCAATATCGTACTTCATTTTCTGCGTCGCATCCACATAACGCAAATCGTTGGTGAAATCGTGCACCACTTGCATATCGTTGGTCACCGGGGTAGGGGTGATGTTTCCATCGTCGTCTTCGTAATCCACGCCTCTGTATTTTTCCAACTGCCCTTTGAAGACGTCAATGGTCGCGTAGACATCGGCGAGGGCGTCGTGGGCGTTCTCCATTTCCTTGTTGCAGTAAAAGCGCACGGCAGCTTTGAGATTGCGGGGCTCCATTTTGTAGAAGATGCGCTGCACATCGATGGTACGGCGGTTGTCGATACTGAATTCGATGCCCACGCGGTCAAACTCCTCCATCAGCATGGGAATGTCAAAGCGGTTGGAGTTGTAGCCCGCCAGGTCGGCATTGCCGATGAAGTTGTGAATCTCCTCCGCCACCTGCTGAAAGGTAGGCTTGTTGGCGACATCCTTTGGGGTGATCCCATGGACTTCCATCGCTTCTTCGCTGATCGGGATGCCCGGGTTGATGAGCATGCTCAGTTCCTGAGGCTCGCCGCCCTTTTTGGGGTATTTGACCATCGCGATTTGTATAATCCGGTCTCTGACCACGCTAAGCCCAGTGGCTTCTAAATCAAAAAAAATCAAGTCCCGGTCCAGGTTGAAGTCCATAATAATGGTTATTCGTCGTTTGATTGAAAAAGTTCTTTAAGCCCCTGCGTATAGGTCACGGCCATGCCGCCGTCCGGTAAGCCATAGATAAAATACGCCTCTATGCCCGCCAGCGATTCTGCCATCGGCTTTGCTTTTTCAATGCCCATGGTCATGAAAGCGGTGGCGTAGGCATCAGCGGTCATACAGTCGTCTGCAAACACAGAAGCACTAAGCAGGGTATTGCGCTCCGGATAGCCCGTTTTAGCGTTGATGGTGTGGCTGTATTTTTGCCCTTCCACCTCGTAGTAGTTCCGGTAATTGCCGGAAGTGGCCAGCGCCCGGTCCTTTAGAGGCACGGTGGTCTGTATTTCATCCACCGCAGCCCCTTCTTTGGGCACGTTGATGCCGAGGTTCCAAATGTCCCCTCTGGGGCTTTTCCCTTTGGCCAGGGCTTCTCCCCCGATGTCTACCAGGAAATGTTGCACCCCCAGGCTGGAAAGCAGCTGGCCCACCAGGTCCACACCGTAGCCCTTGGCTACCGCGCTAAAGTCCAGCTTAACCCCAGGAAAGGCTTTGATCAGTAGATCGGTATCGTCGAAGCGCTGCAGTTCCACCTTTTCCATGCCTACATACTGCAGCAGGGAATCGACCATCAGGCTATCCACCTGTGCCACCTTCCGTTTTTCCGTATAGCCAAAGCCCCAGTAATTGACCAGGGGCATGACGGTGGCATCGAAGTACCCCTCCGTTTCGTGGTACACTTCAAGAGCGGCCTTGAAATTCCGGATAAAGTGGTCATTCGGGTAGGTATCTGCAGCACCGTCCACCGGATTGGTGTTCAGGTTGAACAAGCTATCCGCCCGGTTGAACCTTGAAATTGTAGACTGCGGGATATAGGTCGACACCTCCAGGTTGAGTTGCCGCAGTATGGAGTCTATTTTCGGTTGCACCTCCTCAATGCCGGGATTGTCGAAAGTAACCCGGTAGTAAGTCCCCATCGTTTCCCCTTCCAGAATCTGGTAATCGCTGGAAATGGCATTGCCGGAGGGGCTGCCGCAACCGCTGAGGAGTCCGGTCAGAAGCGCCAGGAAAATAAAGTGCAGAAGCGTTTTCATGGTAATGAGTTAAGCTGACTTTCTGATTTGAGCATCAATCGAATACCAACCGGGGCCTGCCAGTAAAATACAAACATAGGGCACCAAAAACAACAGCCCGCCTTCCATATCAGAATAGGGGTCGCCCCAATGCGCCACAAAGACCGCCACAAACATGGTAATGATCAGCGGTAGGGCCGCCAGCCGGGTGAATAGCCCCACGGCAAGCAACAGTGCGCAGAACAGTTCGGCAAAAACCGCCAGCCCAAGTGAAATTTCGGGCCCCAGGCCCAGGAAATCGAGGAACTTCACTTCTTCGCCCCCTGTAAGCCTTTGGAGCTTAGGCCAACCGTGCGCGTAGGCCATACTGAGCCCAAACATAAGGCGGAGGAGCAATAGAACAACGTCGTGATACCGGGTGTGCGTCATAAACAGGTCAGGTTTGCGTTGGCGACAAAGGTAGTCAAGCTGGGATTAATAATGGAGTGTGCGGCGGCAAAACTGCAGAAACTCAATTCCTTGAAGGTATCGATAGTTCTCCTTCAAAAAATGGTAAATTCGCAGTCTACCCGGCTCCATTCAGCAGTTTTCTCCAATTGGAGTATCAGGATCTGGGCTTTGAAAATTCTGGCAAAGTCGAAATCGCATTATCAAACAGCTTAGGCATGAGGGTGTACAGCCACTCGTATCAGGAGGTGTTTGAACAAGGTACATTGTCCATCACCAACCTCAGCCATCTCCCCTCCGGCATTTATTGTTTGGAAGTGGCCATAGAAGGGCAGCCCCCTCAGTTGTTCAAGTGTATCAAACAATAAATATGATGCGTCAGCGCATTTACTTTTTTTTCCTGTTGGGCACCTTGTCCGCCTTGTCCTCAAAGCCGGCAAATGCTCAGGACTTTTGGGTGTTCGATAGTATAAATACTATTTTTAGTGCTCGATGGGTGCATTATGATATTCAGAACTGTGAGGAACTTGACACGAGGACATTAGGGTCATTACTGACCCCTAATGGTTATACATTCATTGGCACGGATAGCCTCATAACCTATTATACGGGGTTACAGGCAGAGTTTTCCCTGGCAGGCGAAGGCATTTACACCTTCCCGATCAGCAGCAACTTCAATGCCGGGATCACTCTAAAAGGGACACTGCCCGATACAAGTATTGAGGGGGCAACCTGCAATTACGAAGGGCTGGCGTACCTGGCCGGCGCCGCAGTGAGCACCTATGACTATACCAACGGTGCCCTGCAGGAGCTGGGCAGCCTGCCCGATACGCTGCGCTGTGGCGGAGGCTTTACGCAGCGGGGCGGGCGGTTCTATATGGTTACTCTGGAAAATGAACTGGTGCTGCTCAATATGGCTGACCTTCAGCAAAGCCAGGTTGTGCATGCCTTTCCGGATTCTATAGGCGATATACAGGCAATGGGCTCTTTCCCTTATGCCTGCGACAGCATCTCCACCTACGTTTTTGCTACGGATGACACCGGTGATACTCAGGTCTATGAACTGGATGTTGAGGACTATAGCTTGTCCTTCCATTGTACACTTGATGCCTTTGTCACGGGGGTCGCTTCTTCTACCGAATGCACTTTGCCGCCTTGTAGTATGCTTTACACCGACCTGGACCCCGACGACAGCTCCGGTGCCTCCGGGCTGGGCTATCAGCGCACGACTTGCACCGGCCCGGTGCCGGTGGCCGATGCGGATGTGGAGGTTTTTTCGCCTTTTGTGCTAGATTCAATCCGCCTGCAGGTGCTGAGCCCGCCCGATGGGGGGGCAGAGCAGTTATCCTGCCCGGGGGCGCCCGGAGTGGAGGTAGCGGGCAACAACACCGGGAGCTTGCTTTTATCCAACAGCTATGCTTCCCTCGGTACCGATTTTGCAGCTGCTGTCCAGGCTGTGGTGTATGAAAATACCGCTGCTTTACCTACCCTGGGCAGCCGGGAAATCCTGTTGGAAATGTATTCTTCCTACTACGGGACTATGCCGAGCATCGCTACCATTACGCTCGATACCCTGAACAACCTCGCCCTTGCCGCTGATACGGCTTCTACACGCTGTTATGGACAGGAGGACGCCTCCGTCTCCCTACAGGGCGAGAACGGCACGGGTGGGTACACCTTCACCTGGCCCGATGGTGTACAGGCGGCTGAGCGCAGCGGGCTTGGAGCGGGGAGCTACCTCATCCAAATCGGTGACGGGCAGGGGTGCAGTGGACAGGATACGCTTTGGGTACAAGCCCCCGATAGCCTTTCGGTGGGCATAACGGCAGCGGCACTGTTTGCCTGTGAGGGCAGTGGCAGCCTTACCGCCTCCGGGGTTGGGGGTACGGGCGCTTACGCTTTCGCCTGGAGCAACGGGCAGTCCGGTACCACCACAACGGGGCTTGATGCAGGCACCTACACCGTTACCCTTACCGATGCCAATGACTGTGAAGCTACAGCAGCCTTTGAGCTGTTGCAAGCTGATACTTTCCTGCAAACCGATGTGGTGAAAGACTGTGCAGGCACGCCTTACACATGGCAAAACCAAACCTTCACCACCGACACCGCCCTCTGCCTCACCTACACCTCCCAGTACGGCTGCGACAGCACCCACTGCCTGGAGCTGCGCTACGAGCGTCGGGAGGGGAGCGTTCAGGTGGACATCTGCCCCGGCGGGGCCTACGCCTTCGGTGGGCAGTTGCTCACCGCGTCCGGCACCTACCGGGACACGATTAGCGACGGGCAGCCTTGCGACAGTGTGGTGGTGCTACAGCTCGGGCTCCTACCGGAGCCGGCTTTGTCCATCAGTCAGTCGGGCAGCCTCTGCAACGGCGGCAGCGCAACGCTTACGGGCAATGGCAGCGGCACTTTCATTTGGAGCGATGGCACCGCAGGGCCTGCACTGAGCACCACGGCCTCCGGCACCTACGCCGTCACCCTCACCGATGCCAATGGCTGCACCGCTTCGGACAGCCTGAGCCTTTCAGAAAACAGTATAGACTTCACCTTTACGTTGGGCTATACCGGCTGCCCGGAGCCCGGAGCCGGTCAGTTGCGGGTCGACAGCATCTGGGGCGGTATGCCGCCTTACAGCTATCAGCTCAATGATGGCCCGGTACAGCCCGGCCCGGTCTTTTCCAATCTGTCTGCACAGCCTTATACGATTACGGTAGCCGATGGCAGCGGCTGCGCCCGGGCCCGTCAGGCGGCCCTGCCGGCAGCCACGGCCCTGCAGGTGAGCCTGCCCTCCGATACGAGCATCCGCCTTGGGCAGGAAGTGCGGCTGTCGGCTGCTACAAATGCCACTAGCTTTGACATCGCCTGGGACCCGCCCACGGGCTTGTCCTGCACCGATTGCCCAATGCCCCTGGCTCAGCCGCCGGCCACCACGGCCTACACCGCTACCCTGACGGACAGCCTGGGGTGCACGGCCACCGCCCGTACCACCATTTTCGTGGATGCGGCTGCGCCGGCCTACCTGCCTAATGCCTTTTCGCCCAACGGCGATGGCCGCAATGACCTGCTGACCGTCTATGCCGGCACGGGCGTCGCGGAGGTCCTCCTGATGCAGGCCTACAACCGCTGGGGCGGTCTGGTCTATGAGGCGCAAAACTTCGCTCCTGGCTCGGGGGGCTGGGACGGTACGCATAATGGCGAGGCGACGCCTTCGGGCGTTTACCTGTGCCGCCTGCGCCTGCTGTTGCTGGACGGACGGGAGGTGGAGATTGGGGGGGAGGTTTTGTTGGTGCGGTAGTCTCGCCCGGCGCACTCCTTTCGCCGGGCGTGCTTGAGTTAGAACGCCGGGGGAAAGGAGTGCCCCCGGCGTTGGGCGAGCGGTGCCGGTCGGTGGGTCGCCAGGAGGCGGCCGCAAAGCGGCCGTGGCCTTTGGAGGACGCAGGCTGGTGCTCAACCTCATCCTCGCTGGGGCTGCGCCGGGACCAACCTGACCCTTGCAAGGATTTTGGTATTGTGGTGTTTTCCCGCCGTCGCCTGTGGCTTTGGCGGGCGGTGGGTGTTGTGGTGGCGAGCAGTGCCGGTCGGAGTAGCAGCCTCGCCTGGTGCACTCGCTGTCCGACGTAGTTTAAAACGCCAGTATGCATCCATACGGACAAGTTCATACGGACCTGTCCGTATGGATAAATTATGGGAAGTCGGTCCTTTCGCCGGGCGTGCTTGAGTTAGAACGCCGGGGGAAGGACCTCCTTCGTCGAGACTTCGGCGGTCGGGGAGTGCCCCCGGCGTTGGGCGAGCGTTGCCGGTCTTCATCCTGGCGAACATGGCTCGTGGGGCCTGGAGGCGACAGTAAGCTGTCGCTGTGTTGCGGGCGGCGCTTGGGCTCTCAACCTCAACCTTAGCCTCAACCTCAACCTTAGCTCCTCATCCTCCGGGCTACCCTCAGCTCAGATTGGTCCTTCCACCCGCCCATCAACCCCTTTCGTCGGATTCTTTTGCCCACCACACAGAAAATAGGTAGCTTAGATCGTTCGTTCATAATTTGACTCAAAGCCGAAATGATGTTGTACCCAACCTTATATATTGCTACGACTGCAAGCCTTGCCCTCTGGTTTTTATACCGCTCGGACGAAGAGCGGGAGCGCTGGCTGCAGCGTATTTTCTTTGGCCTTTTCCTTAGTTATGCACTGGTAGTCTTTACCGCTGATGTGAAGTTCGGGGTAAAGCTGTGGGTGTTGTTCCGGGACTTGCTGGTTCTGGGGCTATTGGGTACTGTTTTTCAATTGGCTACCCACAAGCGGCTTTGGTTCATGGGGGCAGCACTGGCTTCTGCGGTCTTCCTGGCCTGGTTTGTGCCGGCTCAGATGAGCGGTAGCCTGCGCACACTGGAAGCCGCGCCGGTAAGCTATGACCCGGATGGGGAGTTGCTGCTGGAACTGGCGGAAGGGGCAGATCAGGATGTGCTGAGCACGCCGGCTTATAAGTACGATTTGACTTTTTCCACTGCTTTTGAGGTTGGCGAAGCTGATCTCACAGAGCTGGATGACTACCTGGTCGTCAATATACCGGAAAGCCATCTGGCCGACTTGGAGGACATCCTGAATGACCTGCGCGCGGTGCCTGAAGTAGACTGGGTGGAACCTAACGAGCGCATCAGCATCAGCCCGGTAACGGGTGAGAAGCTGCCGGGGGTGAATAAAAAATTCGGCGTCAACGACCCTGGCATTTCGGAATTGTGGGGTTTTGAGGCGATGGCGGTCAATGACTTGTACCGGCTTTTGCGGCAGCAATCTGGCAAACCTGCAAAAACCGCGCTCATTGCCATTTTGGATACGGGGGTTGATGCCAATCATGAAGACTTATCCGCGAATTACAAATCACTGAATTCAACGGACGATAATGACCCAAGAGGGCACGGCACCCACTGTGCAGGCATTGCAGCGGCTGTGACCAACAACGGCATCGGCATTGCTTCCTTTTCGCCGGGCGCTTCCTACGTACAGGTGACGAGCATTAAGGTGCTGAATGCCTCCGGGATGGGGACACAAAAAAGCATCATCAATGGCATGATCAAGGCTGCGGATGCCGGGGCGGACGTTATTTCCATGTCCCTGGGCGGCTTGTCCAATCAAAGCAAAGAACGGGCTTACCGCAAAGCCGTGAAGTATGCCAATGACAAGGGGGCAATCGTTGTAGCGGCGGCCGGCAATGCCAACCGAAATGCCAAAAATTATGTGCCCGCTGCGGTAGACGGCGTGATTAGCGTAAGCGCAGTGGACAATGAGCTCCGCAAAGCGGTATTTTCCAACTACGTAACCGACCTGAAACGCGGTATTGCTGCGCCCGGTGTAGGTATTTACTCCACCATTCCCGGCAATCAGTACGACACGTATAACGGGACTTCTATGGCAACGCCTTACGTAGCGGGGCTGATCGGGTTAATGAAAAGCTTCAAGCCCGGGCTGACCACAGATCAGGCGTATCAAATCCTCAACAAAACGGGTAAGTCCACTCAGCAGACGGATCAGACCGGTAAGCTTATTCAGCCCGCGAAGGCTGTGGAACAGGTCTTTTCGGCTTCGGGAGGGTGAAGGTGAATGTGGCCCCTTTTTCTTTTTCGTAGGGTGCGATAGCAATGGTGCCGCCGTGCCGTTGAAGGATCCTTTTGCAGATGGCGAGCCCGATGCCAGTGCCTTCCACAAGCTCGTGGTTGCGGCTGAACAGGTTGAATATTTTCCGCCGGTCTTCTTCCGGGATACCGGGGCCGTTGTCGGTAATGGAAATGCAGTACTTTCCCTCTGCCGTGCCTGCCGCTATCTGAATTTTGGCAACAGCCGCATCACAGTATTTTACCGCATTGCTAAGCAGGTTTTGCACGACCTGTTCCAAATGGACCTCATAGCCTTCCACAACCGGTAAGGGCTGTTCCGGCAATTCCACCTCGACGCGCTGCTGAGGGTAGGCCTGTTGCAGCTCTTTGATCTTTCGGGCAAACAGCTGTTGAAGATCCACCATTTCGTACTCATCCTCTACAGCAGTAATCCGTGAATATTGCAGTACGCCTTCCAGCAGCCCGTACATCCGGCGGGCGCCGTCCACTGCTTCGTCAATATAGGTCAGCAGTTCGGCATCGATTTTTCCTTTAGCTTTCCGTTTGAGCAGCCCAAGATGGGAAGTCACAGAGCGCAGGGGCTGTTTTAAATCGTGAGAAGCACTGTAGGCAAAGGCTTCGAGGTCCTCCACGGCCTGACGTAGACGATGGGTCCGTTCTTCAACGGTTTTTTCCAGGTTTTGGCGGGACTCGATTTTATCTGTGATATCCCTTTGTACGCCAATGAAATGGGTAGTCCAGCCTGCCTCATTTTTTACGGGCACGATATTGATCCCCACCCAATAGCAGGAGCCATTTTTATGGTAGTTTTGAAGTTCTGCCTGTACGGCTACTTTTTCCTTAAGCGCTTTTTTGATACGATCAAGCTCGGTCCGGTCTGTTTTGGGCCCCTGCAGCATTCTGGGCGTCTTGCCTAGTACTTCGTGCTCTTCATAACCCGTCATATCTGTAAAAGCCCGGTTGACATAAACGATAGAGGGCCCCTTGGGCGCATCCAAAGGGCTCGCTTCAGTGATGATTATGGCTTCACTGGAATAGTAGGGGATCGACAGGAGCAGCTTAGAAAGTTTCGGTGGGTAAGGCGCACTTTTTTCAAAAGGATAAAGAAGCAGGACCCCACCTGTTATTTCCGAGGCCGAAGTCTGACCAATGTAATGATAAGGGAAAACGGCCGCGGAAGCATGAAGCATGACCCCATTAATCAGCCGAAGTTTTAAATCATGCAGGTATTCTACTTCTGTTTTTTCTTCGAAAACCTGCTTTTCTATTATGGTGCCCAAATGTTCCTTCAGCCCCGGCAGGATATCGTAAATCGACTTTCCTAAAGCCTCTGCTCTGGAAATACCGGTATGCTCTTCAATGCTATTGTTCCAATGAATAATCCGGTAGCGTTTGTCAAAGCTCGCGACAAGATCGCTTGAGCGTTTTAAAATGTTAATCAGCGGCATTAGGATATTTTTCAGGGAACTGGGATATAATAATTCCTGAAACTACTACTTTTGGAATAAAAAACAAAACATGGCAAAGTTCAGGAGCAATCATCAGCGCCGGGGCAAGGGGAGCACCGGCATGGTGGCTAAGGTAGGGATTTTCAGTGCGCTGATTGCCGGGCTATTTTTCATCTTCAATTTATTCACCGGAGCGCATTTTGAAACCAACCCTGCGGACCCTGAGCTGTCCTACTTTTTGCCGAAAGGCGGTAGGGGAGTCGTGGTGGCGCAAACCACTTATGCCTTATCATACAATGAGTCGCACGAACAGGCGGAGTGGGTGGCCTACAAGCTGTCTGGCGAAATGCTTCGTGAACCTTACGTGGATCGTACAGATGACTTCCGTCCTGACCCTGCCATCGCTACCGGCTCCGCCCATCCCAATGACTACCGGCATTCCGGCTACGACCGAGGGCACTTGATACCAGCTGCAGACCGGGCTTACAGCAAGACAGTCATGTCCGAAACCTTTCTGATGAGCAATATTTCTCCTCAGGCCCGTCAGTTCAATGGTGGCATATGGCGGGAACTCGAGGAACTGACCCGGGAGTGGGCCAAAGATGCAGGTGAACTGTACGTTGTGACGGGCCCCTTACTGGACATGGAGCCGAAGGGCGTTATTGGCAACAACGAAGTCACCATCCCCGGCGGATACTTCAAAGTGTTGCTTGATCTCGAAGAGCCACAGCTCAAAGCCATCGGATTTGTGCTCCCGAATACCATTTCCTACGAGCCTTTGTATAAATTTGTGGCAACGGTAGATGAAGTGGAGGCGATGACCGGGCTGGACTTCTTTGCCGGTTTTCTGCCGGAGGAGGTGGAAACGGAACTGGAAGCCAAAGCAGATATTGACCTGTGGCCGCTGGACAAAGACAAATTCAGAAAAAGAATCGAAAACTGGAACAACCGATAAGCAATATGTCAAAGCACGACCAATTCCGACAAGTTATAGAAGAAGGCTACACTTTTGAGGGAGCGAGCATCACCCTGGGCGGTGCCATGCTGGATGGGGCATGCCTGACCAACGCCCTGGTCCGCGTACCATTGGAGACCCTCAACCGGCACGGGCTGATCGCGGGCGCTACGGGCTCGGGCAAGACCAAAACCCTGCAGATTATTGCGGAACAGCTATCGGCTGAAGGTGTACCGTCTTTGCTCATGGATATCAAGGGCGATTTGTCGGGCATTGCGGTGCCCAGTGGCGGGCACCCCAAAATTGATGAGCGACATGCGCAGATCGGTTTTCCGTTTGAGCCCGGTCAGAGCCCGGTAGAGTTCCTCTCTTTATCAGAAGAAAAAGGCTTGCGCCTGCGGGCAACGGTACATGAGTTTGGTCCCGTATTATTCTCTAAAATTCTTGACCTGAACGATACCCAAAGCGGGATTACAGCCGTGCTCTTCAAATACTGCGATGACAACCAGATGCCACTGGTAGACCTGGAGGATTTTAAAAAGCTGCTGCAGTATTCCACCAATGAGGGCAAGGACGAAATGGAATCCCTCTACGGGCGTATTTCCACCGCCTCCGTTGGCGCCATTATGCGGCGCATCGTGGAGTTAGAACAGCAGGGGGCAGACCGGTTTTTCGGAGAGCGCTCTTTTGATGTGGAGGATCTCTGCCGTATAGATGAGGAAGGCAAAGGTATGGTTTCTGTTATCCGGCTGACGGACATACAGGACCGCCCGAAGCTGTTCTCCACCTTTATGCTGCAAATCCTGGCAGAAATCTATGCTACTTTCCCGGAAGAAGGGGATATGGACCGGCCAAAGCTTGTGCTTTTCATTGATGAAGCCCACCTGGTCTTTGAGGAAGCATCAGATGCGCTCCTGGACCAAATCGAGGTCATGGTCAAGCTCATCCGCTCCAAAGGTGTCGGTTTGTTCTTTGTCACCCAAAACCCTGCCGATATTCCGGATGACGTACTCGGACAGCTGGGCTTGAAAGTACAGCATGCCCTGCGCGCCTTTACCGCAAAGGACCGCAAAGCCATCAAGCTTGCCGCTCAGAATTATCCGGAGTCAGATTACTACGATGTGGCGGAGGTCGTGACCAAGCTGGGGATTGGAGAAGCCCTGGTCACTGCTCTGAACGAAAAGGGCATCCCTACGCCATTGGCACACACCCTGCTGCGTGCACCACAGTCCCGGATGGATGTACTGACCGAAAAAGAAATCGACAGCATCATCCGGAAATCACGAATTGCTGATAAGTATAACGAAGAAATAGACCGGGAGTCTGCCCATGAAATCCTGACCGCGAAAATCAAAGCCGCCCAGACTGAAGAGCGGCAGGAAGAGCTAAAATCACAGCAGGAGAAGGCCACTAAAACCTCCTCCCGACGGGCCCAGAAAAGCATGTTTGAGAAAATCCTGAACAGCCCGACTACGCGGCAGATTGGGCGGACGGTCGCAAGGGAGCTAACGCGGGGGATACTTGGGGTATTGGGGGTAAAAAAGCGCCGGTAGCGCCGGATGAGAATACCGTAGTTAATCCTCTTTTTTGATCAGCTTAGGCGCGTAGTCGCGTTTAAAGGCCGACCATGGGGTTTCCTTGTAGTAGTCCTCTGCAAAGTAGGTCAGAATACGCTCGAATTCTTCCGGGGATTTATAGCCGACAATGGATTGAATGACTTCCCCTTGCTCATCCATAAAGACGACAGAAGGGAAGCTCATACGGCCCCGAAGCAGCTCTGCCGCAAACTGATGATAGCCGCGTTTGCCATCTTCGACAAAGGTGTAGCTTTTATCTTTGTAGTCGATACTTGCTTTGCGCTCCGCATTGAGGCGCACCGGATAGAACTTATCGTTGATGTAGGATGCAATAGGGGATGCGTTAAAGGTAATGGTATCCATTCTTTTGCACCAGGTGCACCAATCGGTATAAATATGCAGCAGGACCTTTTTGTCTTGCTGTTCAATATGCGAAACAGCCTCCTCCCAGCGCATCCACCTGACCTTATCGCCCGGTGCAGCAGCCTGCTGAGGTGCAAAACTCATGGCAGCGAAGGCCAGGAAGAAGACAATAATGCTCCGATACTTACTCATAGATGTCAATAATTTGGCGTTTACCCGTGACAAACTTCACAACAAACAAACAAAAATTGCCCGGTTCTTATGTCGACAGCCCGGTCCTTTAAAGGAAGTTTAACGAATTTGCGGGCGATAAAACAGGCTTACCTTATCACTTCCCAGGTCATAAGTGGAAACAGGCCCGACAGGCAGGTGCGGTGCCCGCCGCCCCGATGGCAAATAGGATGCTGCTGTCAGAATGAGGGCTTCATCCCACAGCCCCTGATCAATAAAGGCTTGCAGGGTCTGAATACCTCCTTCCACCATAAGTGTACTCAGTTTCAGGTCATGGAGTTGATGCAACAGAAAGGGGATAGAGCCTGCTGTTTCCGGTATCTCAATACATTGCACCGTTTCTGGCAAATTCGCCATTTCAGGCAGCCCCTGCGCCCGGAAGAGCAGGGTAGGGGCGCCATCGGTAAAAATGCGGAGGTTGGAGGGAAGATTGCCTTTCCGATCGATCAGCACACGTACAGGCGAGCGCCCGTAGTACAACCGGTTACTGAGTTGTGGGTTGTCTGCTAAAGCCGTATTGGCACCTACAAGAATAGCGGAGGCCTCACTGCGCCATTTGTGGACAAGGCGTTTGGTGCAGGGGTGGGTCAGCCAAAGCTGCTGATTGTTCTCCGGGGCAAAGATGCCATTGGCGGATTGGGCATACTTGAGCTGTATGTAGGGGCGGTACTCAGTGACAAAAGTATTCCGGGCCTGACTGAGGCGTTCTCCCTGCTTCTGAAGCACGCCAGCCTTAACTTCTACGCCAGCTTTTCGTAGCCGGTCCAGCCCACTGCCATTAACCCCGGGGGTTTGATCTACGCTCGACACGACTACCCTTGGGATACCTTCCCGCAGGATCAGTAGGGTACAGGGCGGGGTGTTGCGGTGGATATTGCAGGGTTCCAGTGAAACATAAAGGGTGGACTCCCGAAGCAAAGGGCGGTCAGCCGGGGTGACACTCTTAACGGCATTGACTTCCGCATGGGCTTCGCCGTAGGCCCGGTGATAGCCTTCTCCGATAATCCGCCCTCGGTGCACGATTACCGCGCCAACCATTGGATTAGGGGAAGTGGAGCCCGCTCCAAGCCGGGCCAAATCAAAGCAACGCTGCATAAAATGCTCATCGCGGTGGTCCATGAAGGCTGATTTTTCGCCAAAAGTAAGGATATCCTGTATTTAGAGGAATTAATCCGGCTTTGGCTTTTTAGTTTTTGGAGAATTGCTTTATTTTAGAGGACGTAAAGGTTGGTCTCAAACCTTTTGGAAACTCCCTGATTACTAAAACTATATTTGCACGCTCGCGTTTTTCCCAAAACGACGTGCACTTGTAGGCCAAAAAACCATCTGTTTTGCTGTACAAAGTCAAACTGAAAAACTCAGATGACTCAGTGTTAGTTGATGCTCCAGTCTATGAATACCTGACCACGGACACTTACCTGGTTAAGGTCAACTTCATCAACAACCTGAGAAAGCACTCTAGTGGTTGCGCGGTCTTCCAGAAAACCTGGAAAAAGGCAGACGGGAAGTATAAAACGGAAACCATTTACCTCCATAAACTCATCGCAGAGCGATTCCTTGCCCACGAAAAAACAACAACCTCTAATCTTGTAGGTACCAAAAACGGCAACAAACTCGATTGCAGACTGGCCAATATACAATACCGTTCCAGAAGTGTGGCCAGCCGGAAGCGTAAGACAAGCAGCAAAGCCGGCTACACTGGCGTTTATCAGGAAAACAACCGGTTCCGGGCAGTTATTTCCATCAACCGGAAATCGGTGCATATTGGTATGTTCGATACCGCTGAAGAGGCTGCACTGGCCTACAATAAAAAATCAAAAGAATTATACGGGGAGGAGGGCAAAATTAACATCATCAAGCCCAAGCGAAACCGGGAACGCACCGATGATGCTACGCCGGAGTGACCTTTAGCCCTCTTGTCATTTCCCGCTTACCCGGTGGCCCGGGCAACGCTTCGATAGTGAACCCGAGGCTTTTCAGGCAGCGTTTGACGGCTCCCTTAGCGCAGTAAGTCACAAATACGCCATCTTCCCTTAGTCCGCGGTACATGCGCCCCAGCACTTCTGCTTCCCAAAGCTCCGGTTGGGCATTGGGCGCAAAGGCGTCGAAGTAGACGACGTCAAAGGTGGCTGCTTCCTCGAAGGCCTCAAATGGGGTATGGCGTTTTTCAAAAGTGAAGTAGGGCGTGATGTCTACCGGTTGGCCCCATTCGGAATGATGAATCTGGTGCAAAACAGCGACCGCTGATGCTCCCAGATGCTCGGCGTAATTTAGAGTGTCTGCCTGCGCTGTACTGAGTGGAAAGGCTTCCAGCGCTACGTAACGAATGTGCTTTTGCACTTTTTCCGCCTCAAGGCAGGTCAGCAGGGCATTAAGACCGGTGCCCAGCCCGGCTTCCAGTACGGCGACCTGTTTCAGCGCCTGTAGCCTGGGGTATAATCCGGATTGCAAAAAAACGTGGCGGGATTCCTGTATTGCTCCGTATTTGGAGTGGTAAGAAACCCCAAATTTTTCTGAGAAGATAGAGTCAGAGCCGTCCTGTGTCTTTATAATTGATAAGTCTTCCATAGCCTTGCAACGCATTTTAATACTCAAATTCGAATCAGGCTCCAACCTGTGATGCAATATCGGGAGCGCTAATGCCCAGGTGGGAGGCATCGTAAACACACCTGCCATCCTTTATTAAGAGGACCTGTGGGGACTCATGCCTGACGCCAAATTGCTCCGCCACGGCGTTGGATAAATCTCGGTGGGCGATTAGATCAAGATGGTAGGGCAGAATAGTATTATCATTCAAAGACCAACCTTTACTCAGGCGGTTTTGCGCAAGCGAACTTATCGAACAGCGGGTGCTGTGCTTAAAGATCAGGCAGGGGACAGACTTGGAATGCTCAATGATTTCCTCGATCTGACTGCGGGATTGCAATTGCAGCCAATTGATTTTGCTCATTTATCCTATGTAGTTGATGACGGTAATAACCGTATCAACAACCGTAGTGAGGGCATCGTTCAAGGAAAAATTATTTGGGCATCCGTAGCCGCGGTTGCAGGAGGACAAAGCAGTGATGGCAACAACTGCAAGGGCGGTGTTTTTGACGATCTTTTTCATGGCTTCTTGTTTTCCGATTGATTTTTGATATTCATGGGATGGAACGGAAAAGCAAAGATTGCTATTATTCCAACGCCCGCAAAATTACGAATTTCTTAGCTTATTAGCCTTACTGGCGTCAGGTTATCCGATTCTTTAGTAGAACAAGCCTGCGGCAGAATTGTTAAAATGGGGAAATTCTGAGATGTTGCAGCTGTTTTTTGCAGTTTCATCAGATTGCTTATTTTTGCCGGACCGATGGGATGATGTCTGAACATTAGCCCGGATTAACAACTCACAAAATCACTCAATTAAAACATAAAAATGGCAAAGACACTGGCATTACGTGACGCACTCAACGAAGCGATGTCTGAAGAGATGCGCAGAGACGAGAATGTCTTCCTGATGGGAGAGGAGGTAGCCGAGTATAATGGTGCCTACAAAGTCAGTAAGGGCATGTTGGACGAGTTTGGCCCAAAGCGGGTTATTGATACACCGATTGCCGAACTGGGTTTTGCAGGTATTGGCGTTGGTGCAGCGATGAACGGGCTGCGCCCCATCGTTGAATTCATGACCTGGAACTTTGCAGTCCTGGCTTTCGACCAGATTGTAAACAACGCCGCCAAGACCCTTTCTCAGTCAGCCGGCCAGTTCAAATGCCCCATCGTCTTCCGTGGCCCATCGGGCAGTGCCGGGCAGCTGGCACAGCAGCACTCCCAAACTTTCGAGAGCTGGATGGCCAATGTACCGGGGCTGAAAGTTATTTCCTGTGTTGACCCTGCTGATGCCAAGGGGCTGTTGAAGTCTGCTATCCGTGATAACGATCCGGTATGTATGATGGAATCTGAGATGCTATATGGGTACGAAGGCGAAGTGCCGGAGGAAGAGTATCTCATCCCGATCGGCAAGGCCAGAGTGCACCGTGAAGGTTCCGATATTACGCTGGTGACTTTCAACAAAATGCTGCTGCCCACACTGGAAGCCGCAAAAGCGCTGGAAGGGGAAGGCATTTCTGCGGAAGTGATTGACCTGCGGACCATCCGCCCGCTTGACCACGCTACGATTGTGGAGTCTGTGAAAAAGACCAATCGCCTGGTCGTGATTGACGAAAGCTGGCCATTTGCCGGTGTTTCAGCAGAAATCGCCTACGAAATACAAAAGTACGCCTTCGACTACCTCGACGCACCGGTAACCCGGGTGAACGCAGCAGACACTTCTCTGCCTTACGCGCCCACACTGGTAGAGGCTTATCTGCCTAATGCCGATAAGATCGTAAAGGCCGCCAAAGAAGTCCTTTACATCAACGCATAAGCCCTCGCGGCACGAAAAAACCAAGCCGGTTGTTTTCCCTGACGGGAAACGACCGGCTTGTTGTTTAGGGTGTATTCCAAAGTGAAAATGATGAGTGAGATCTGGCAGCAGTTTGATTCCGATCAGTGGATGGTGCTATTTATTGCCGCGTTGCTGATTGGTATGGCCAAAGCAGGCATTAAAGGGCTGGGCATGTTTATTGTGCCCATGATGGCGGCTGCTTTCGGAGGTAAAGCCTCTGTGGGGCTTGTCCTTCCCATGCTTTCGATGGCCGATATATTTGCAGTCAGTTACTACAACCGTCATGCCGAATGGCACTACATCAAACGGTTGTTGCCGATGGCCGTAGTGGGCGTGCTCATTGCGATTGGGGTGGGCTACTACGTAAATGATGCAGTATTTACGGATATGATCGCCGTTATTATCATCGGTAGCCTGGTGCTGCTGATTTTGCAGGAACGCACGAGCTTTTCCTCCTTCATGGCCAGCAACAAATACGTTGCGGGGGTTTTCGGCGGGCTGGGCGGGTTTACCACCATGATTGGGAATGCAGCCGGGCCGGTAATGGCCGTTTACCTGCTGTCCACCCGGATCCCCAAAAACAACTACATCGGCACTGCAGCCTGGTTCTTTATGATCATCAATCTTTTTAAGTTCCCCTTTCATGTTTTCGTATGGGGGACCATCACCTGGCACAGTTTTCGAGCCAACCTTTTGGCGCTGCCTGCCATTGTGCTGGGCGTGTTCATCGGCATCCTAATTGTGAAACGGATTCCCGAACTGGCGTTCCGCTACTTTGTAATCGTGATGACTTTTATCATTTCCTTAAAGCTTTTGCTAGGGTGGTAGTGGCAACATTTCGGGTGCCACAGGCGTTCAATAGTTGTTTCCTAGAACATCCTTTGAATAATCCCATGATTACGAGCATCATTCTTGCGGTCCTGCTGACCCGCTCCAAGAAAGTTCAGCAGTTTGTGAAGTTGAATTTGCCGCGCGTGCATGCCTATCTTAAGGAACGCGTTAAGTTTTAAAATCATTTTGACTTCCCGGCATTGACTGCCCACGCCTCAAAAAGAGGCGTCACTCCCTTTACCGGGAATGACGCACTCCGTGATTTGGTTAAGGCTGTTCTTTAAGACAAGCAGTTCACTTAACGCCAGCCACCGCCCAAAGTGCGGTAAATAGCCACTTTAGCCTGCAGCTGTTCCAGTCTTGTTTCCATTAATTCCATTTTAGCATCCAATACTTCCTCCTGAGTAAGGAGTACTTCCACATAGTCAGCACGGGCATTGCGGTACAGGCTGTTGGCAATGCTTACTGATTTGTTCAGAATGTCCACTTCAGCCGTTTTGGTATCGAAGCTTTTGGAATAATTGTTAAGCTTGTTAAGCTGATTCAGCAAGTCGGTGTAGGCCGACAGGACGGTTTGTTCATAGGCATAAACGGCCTGAATCTGTTTCGCAGTTGCCATATTGTACCTCGCCTGAATGGCTTTCTTGTTTATCAGAGGTGCCATGAGGTCTCCAGCCAGGTTAAAAACGATAGACTCCGGGCTGGCCAGAAACTTGGGATTGAATGCCTGAAAGCCGAGCCCGGCAGTAATGTCCAATCTAGGGTAGAAGTCGGCCCGGGCTACATCAATATCCAGATTTGCTGCCGCCAGCTCATATTCTGCCTGACGGATATCCGGCCGGTTTGCCAGCAACTCAGCGGGGACACCAGCCTGAATACTGTCGAGCGGCATATCCATAAAGGACTGGGGGTTCCTGGCCACCTCAGAAGGGTAACGCCCTGCCAGAAAGTTAATCCGGTTTTCAGCTTCCGTAATCTGCTGCTTAATAGCGTACTGCAAGTTCCGGGTATTGAGTAGCTGTGCTTCGAAACGGTTAACAGCAAGCTGGGTGGCGCGGGCGTTTTCCTTTTGGAGCTTCACCTTACTAAGTGCATCCTGCTGTAGTAACAGGTTATCGTTAATGATTTTGAGCAGATTATCCAGGGCTAGCAGCTCATAATAGGTCTCCGATATCTCTGCGACGAGATTGGTAACCAGGAAATTACGACCTTCAGTAGCAGCAAGGTAGCGCAATTGAGCTGCATCCTTTGCGTTGCGCAGCTTTCGCCAGATATCCACTTCCCAGGTAGCCACAGCGCCCAGCTGAAAGTCACCGAGCGGTTCCGGGAATGCTTTTTCAGGCTCAATATCCAATTGCTCTTCCACTGCGCCGGCTCTGGTATAACGCCCGGGCTTTTCCGCGCCTATACCGGCTCCCAGGCGGACAAAAGGAAGGTATTCCCCTTCTCTTTCCAGTACCTCATTCTGACTGACCTGAATTTCCTGTAGCAGGATATTCAGTTCCTGATTGTTTTGCAGTGCCGAGTCAATAAGAGTAATCAGATTGGGGTCGTCAAAGTAAGCCCGCCAACTTATGGTGGCAATATTTATGCTATCTTTAGCAAGCGACGGCTCGTATTGATCAGGAAGCGTTTGGCTCACCGGCAGAAGTGCCTTTTCTGGTACATTGCAACTCCATGCAATGCTGGCCAGCACCAAAAATATGCCGATTCTGTAAAAAATATGGTTAGTTGTCATTTTTATTATTTTTTCGGTTCCGTGCCTTCAGCAAGACATCCAGTTTGGTCAGCTTCTTCAAAAGAGAAGCCTGAGAATGCGCCTCCATGTACTCCTCTGAAAGAGAAGAGTGCGCCTCGTCGCGGATCAGATCTCTTCCTTCCACCAGTTTGGCAAAAGCGAAGTAAAGTCCCGGGATTATCAGGACACCAAAGATGGTACCGAAGAACATTCCACCCAGGGAGGCAGCACCAATAGTGCGGTTGCCTACCGCGCCGGCACCATGCGCCAGCACGAGTGGTATCAATCCGGCGATAAAGGCAAAAGAGGTCATGAGAATGGGGCGGAAGCGAGCTTTAGCTCCTTCCACAGCAGCATCAAAAATGGAAGCGCCTTCGTTGTGCTTCTGTACTGCAAATTCTACAATCAGTACGGCGTTTTTGCCCAACAGGCCTACGAGCATGATCATACCGATCTGTGCGTAGACGTCATTGGCCAGCCCCATCGCTTTGAGCATAAAGAAGGTGCCAAAGATTCCAACAGGCAGGGAAAGTAGGACGGCAAGTGGAAGCACAAAGCTCTCGTACTGCGCTGCCAGGACCAGGTAGACGAAGAAAATGACCACCAGAAAGATATACAAAGCTTCATTCCCCCGGCTGGCTTCATCATAAGATAATCCTTCCCATGCAATATCATAACCCCGGGGCAGGGTTTGCTCAGCCACTTCTGAGATGGCTTTAATGGCGTCACCTGTGGTAAATCTGGCAGAGGGCAGCCCCCTGATTGCAGCGGAGTTGTAAAGGTTGTAGCGTGTGATCTCGTTGGGGCCCTGGGTTTTTTTGAGCTTCAAAAAAGCAGAGTAGGGGACCATTTCTCCGGCTTCATTTTTCACAAACCACTCCTCCATATCGGAGGGGTAGCGGCGGTATTCCGGTGCAGCTTGCGTGTAGACTTTGAAAAAACGCCCAAACCGGATAAATCCCTGCTCGTAGGTACTGCCAATCAGAATATTAAGGTTTTCCATAGCAGCGCCAATAGACACGCCCTTCTGCATAGCTGCCTGATTGTCGATCTCCAGTTCATACTGCGGATAATTGGCCGCATAAAAGGTGAATAAACCAGAAAGTTCCTCCCGCTCTTTCAACGCTTTAAGGAAGTTTTGATTGATCTCATCAAACTCCTGATAATCAGTGGAGTTGGTTTTGTCCAGCAAGCGGAAGGAAAAGCCCCCGGAGGAGCCAAATCCAGGTACTGCCGGTGGCTCAAAGTACTCGATAATAGCGCCGAGGTCTTTCGTCTCCTCTTCGAGTTCCTCCATGATTTCGTGGACGTTCTTGTCCCGCTTTGACCAGGGTTCGAGGTTGATAAGGCAGGTGCCGGCGTTGGAGCCCCGGCCTTCCGTCATGATTTCGTACCCTGCCAGTGAGGTTACGGATTCAATTCCGTCAACTTCTTCAGCAATAGCCTGAAGTTTACGGGCCACCTCATTGGTTATTTCCAGTGTGGAGCCCGGAGGGGTTTGTATGATCGCATAGATAGTCCCCTGATCCTCATTGGGGACAAAACCGGCAGGTAGGATTTTGTTTTCATAAACAATACCGGCAATGAACAGGGCCAGCACGCCAAAGGTGACCACCCGCCTGGCGACTACCTTGTTGAGCACGCGGACGTAGAAGCCTGTACCTTTGTCAAACAAACGGTTGAAGCCATTGATAAAGCGGTCAAACAGTGAATTCTTTCGCTTGCCATGGTTGTTTTTGAGGATAATGGCACAGAGGACGGGCGTTAAGGTAAGGGCAACAAGACCAGAGATTACGATAGAGCTTGCCATCGTGATGGCGAATTGCCGGTAGAAAACCCCTACCGGCCCTGTCATAAATACAATCGGCAGGAATACCGATGCCATAACGAGGGTGATAGCAATAATGGCGCCGGTTAGTTCCCCCATTGCTTTTTGTGTAGCCTTGTAAGGAGAGAGCGAAGGGTCTTCCTCCATTTTTGCATGCACGGCCTCCACTACCACGATGGCATCATCCACGACCACCCCAATGGCCAGGACAAGGGCAAAAAGTGTGATAAGGTTAACGGACATGCCCGCAAGGTTGATAAAAAAGAAGGCTCCAATGAGGGAGACCGGCACAGCAAGGATAGGGATGAGGGTGGAGCGCCAGTCGCCCAGAAAAATAAATACCACAAGTGCTACCAAGAAGAAAGCATCGCGTATGGTATGTATGACTTGCTCGATAGAGGCATCCAAAAACCTGGATACATCATAGCTATACTGGTATTTGATGCCAGCAGGGAACTCCTTTTCCAGTTCAGCTATTTTGGCTTTGACCTCTTCAATTACATCGCTACCGTTGCTCCCCAGAGTCTGCTTAAGTACGATGGAAGAGGAGGGCTTGCCGTCCAGGTTGGAGTAGATATCAAAAAACTCACTGCCCAGTTCTACCTCAGCAATGTTTTTAAGTTTTATCTGCTCGCCCTCTTCCGTACTTTTGACGATAATCTCTTCATACTGTTCAGGGGTGTTGTAGCGGCCAGGGTAAGTGAGCACATATTCCAGGGATTGCGCTGCTTTGCCCGAACTGCGTCCCAGCCGGCCCGGCCGGGCAATCAGGCTTTGTTCCTCCATGGCTTTCAGGACTTCCTCTGCTGATATTTTGTAGGCGCGCATCCGGTCCGGTTTGAGCCACACCCGCATGGCGTATTTCCGGGAGCCCAGAATATTGGCCCGGGCAATCCCTTTTATCCGTTGAAGTTCCGGGATGACCTTGGTATAGGCATAATTGTACAGGAATTTTTCGTCAATGTTGCTGCCTTTATCGCTGTAGAGGTTGACATACAGCAGCATACTGGGCTGAATAGGGGTGATGATAACCCCTTCCCGCTGTACCAGGGGCGGCAGGTTAGGCATCACCTGGTCTACCCGTGTTTTGACACGGACTACCGCCTGATTGGGGTCGGTGCCGGGCTCAAATACGATGCGGATGGTCCCCTCACCGGCGCTCGTCGCATCCGAAGCGATATACCGCATGCCTTGTACACCATTAATTGCCGTCTCCAGTGGGATAAGCGTGGACTTGGTCAGCACATCCGCACTTGACCCCGGATAGGCAACAAAGATATTGACTGTTGTAGGCGCAATAGATGGGAATTGTGAAATGGGGAGCTGGAAAATCGAGAGCAGCCCCACAAAAACTATCGTTACCGATAATACAATGGCCAATACGGGCCTCTTCAATATATTTTGAAACATGGTTGTATACTTTTGACCTCAGTTTATTTACTCCGCGTGCAGCTCCAGTTCAGCAAATACCTTTGCAGCAGCTTTCTTTTCGTACTCGATATGGTCACCGTTCTGCACTTTCCGCAACCCTTCAATAAGGATCTGATCGTCCAGGCTCAGGCCATCTTTCACGACATAAAGGTGATTTAATTCCGCACCGACTTTGATTTCCTGTGAGCTGACATGACCGTCCTGACTGACCAGGAAGACATACTTTTTATCCAGAATTTCAAAGGTGGCTTTCTGCGGGATAATAACGACTTCACTGAGCTCCACCGGCCACAGGATATTTCCGGTTTGCCCGTGCCGCAGCAATCTGTCCGGATTTTGGAAGGTCGCCCGGAATGGGATAGTACCGGTTGCATTATTGAAGTCAGATTCAATCGCGGTAACCATGCCTTCGTGTTCGAACAGTTCGTTGTTGGCCAGTTTCAGTTTCAGTGAAGCAGGAGTGGAGGATTTGACCTGCTTCATATAATCGAGGTAGGTTGCTTCGGGAACGTTGAAGTAGACCCACATTTTGCTGTTGTCAGAAAGTGTAGTCAGCAATTCACCTTCATCCAGCAAACTGCCCAGGCGCACATCTTCAAACTGCCCGATAATGCCACTAAAGGGCGCACGAACCTCGGTAAAGTTGAGGTGAGCCTGCATAAGAGCGGAGTCAGCCCGGGCTCTTTGAAGATTGGCGTTTGCCAGCGCCAATTCATTTTTAGAAACGATATTGCTATCGGCCAGCACCTTTGTATTTTGAAACTCAATGGCTGCCCTTCCAACTTCTGCCTGCGCCTTTTGCATCTCGGCCTGATAAATGGTGGGCTGTATCTGAAAGAGCAATTGTCCCTTTTGCACGTACTGCCCTTCATCAACTAGGATTTTCTGAAGGTACCCCTTCTCCAGGGCCCGGAGTTCTATATGCTGATAAGCATGAATCTGGCTGACGTAGTTTTTGTAGTAGAGGGTGTCCTTTTTCATAGGGTTAGTCACTTCGAGTGTCCCTATCTCGTGTTTCTTATGCGTTTCATGTTCACAGCTGCTTAGGGCTATTACCGTAACAAGCAGGCACAGGAAAACAATCTTTGTATTCATGATTTTCAAACTTATAATTGTGGAAATACATCGCCACCCGCATCTTCCATCCGGAGGGCGGCTCAATTTTCTAAGCAAAAGCGGGTATGTTGACTACAGCGACAGATCGATAGCAGGTACGCCTGTCTGTTTCCATTTCAAACAATGTTTGAAATAGACCATAAAAGCTCCTGGCTTAATGGGCAAATGCACCCATCAAACCATGCCGGAGCCATTGGGGCACCTGCATACTGTAGGCGGTAGCCGTTGATCGGCCTAATTTCGAAATACCTGAAATAGAATGAAAAGGGGAGCGGAGCGGGAAAAAGCTAAGGTGCTTTCGGAGAGCAATAAATTGGTGAACGCTGATGAAGGTTCACGTTTGCTCAGAGAGAAGATCGCGCAATCAGCGACATCGCTGGTATGCGTTTCTTCGTCTTTTTCCTCTACAGACTCCGAGAAGAAGGGAACTACAGCGAGCCAATCGGAGGCAGAAGCTGTAGCTGCATATTCATCGTCTGCCGAGGCGGCAATCTGCATTCCTGCAACTTTGGCAACAGGCTTGGTGTCTGCCCCGAGAGACTGGGACAGGCTAAGCAAGACCAGGAAACAAAAATGAAACAGATTCATTTGAAATGTTTTAACGCGACAAATCTAGATCAATTTGTGACAAAAAACAATTCGATTGTTGAGTTTTTTACCTTTTTGCCCAAAATCCCGCCATCCTTTAGCCGCCTTTTGCGCTCCATGTGATTCATTTCACTTAACCTTAAGGCTGTTTTCCTTTGCTTTGTCAAAAAGCAATTAGACATGACGGTAACACGAATTATGCTTACAGTAGCAGTAGCTGTTTTGCTCGCCCAAAACGTTCAGGCACAGCACCATGAAGCCAATACGGCGCTCCATACCGGGCCAAGGGCGTATTCTGATGAGCCCCATTTCCGGTTTGCCTCATTTATCAGCCATACTTTTATTCCGGGCCTTTCGGATGGCGGCAGGATTGCCATTCCTTCCTACGGTGTGGATTTGGAGTATTGGTTCAATAACCGTTGGGGGGTGGGCTTGCACAATGATATTGAACTGGAGACTTTCATTGTAGAACGGGAAAACGATGAGTTCACAGAACGCCGTTTTCCAATTGTGACAACTTTAGATTTGCTGTATCACCTTAATTCCGGGATTGTTTTTGTTATCGGCCCGGGATTGGAGTTTGACATTAACGAACAGTTTATGTTATTCCGGATCGGTGTGGAGTACGAACTGGAGCTGGAGCACCACTGGGACCTGTATCCTACTATATTCTACGATATGCGAGCTGACGCTTTTACCACCTTCACGTTTGGCTTAGGCGTAGGAAAACGATTCTAGAAAAGCAGCAGAGGCAAGATGCCCCGTTTTTAAGCTTAGAAAAGCAATTAGGCAGCGATTTTTTCGTGGCATTTGGTCTTTCTGGTGCAATGGTCTACTTTTACCAGTGCATATTGAAGTGCAGGAACTGCCATCAATAAAAACACTTCAGACCAGCATGCCATTCAGACCTTTGTTTAGAAAACGGCCGCCTGCCCCTTCCCTTAAAGGTGACCTATCCGGAGCATTCCTGGCTGCCATCATTGCATTGCCTATGGCACTAGCCTTCGGTGTGCAGTCCGGGCTTGGTCCGGAAGCAGGCTTGTACACCGCCATTATCCTGGCTATTGTTGCCGGTATTTTTGGGGGTACAAACACGCTGATCTCTGATCCGACCGGCCCGATGACCGTGGTGGCTGCCACAGTGGTTACTACCGGCCTGGCGCAATCCGGTGGCGATTTGAGCAACGCTGTACCACTCATTATTGCGACTTTTCTGCTTGCTGCCCTGCTGGAGTTGCTGTTTGGCATTTTCGATTTTGGCCGCTTTGTGAAGTTTATGCCTTATCCGGTCTTATCGGGTTTTATGGCGGGCATCGGGTTGATCATCATTGCGGCGCAGATCTTCCCCATCCTTGGTCTGGATAATCCGGGCGGATTTTTAATCATTCTGACCAGTTTGGGTGGGGTAGAGATGGTGAATACACAGGCCATTGGGTTGGGCCTGCTTTCCATCGCTATCGTTTACCTTTTTCCCAAGCTTACCCGGCGGGTGCCTTCCATACTGGTGTCACTTATTGCCTGTACAGTTTTAGCTCTTGTGCTCAATCTGGATGTGCCCGTTATTGGTGAAATCCCGACCCAACTGCCCGCTCTTCAGCTCAACCGGCTGCTGGAACTGGAAGTTGGAGACCTTCAGTACATCATCACGCCGGCGGTCATGCTGGGTGGGCTGGGCGTCATTGACTCCCTGCTGACTTCAGTGGTCGCGGACAACCTGACCAAAACCAAGCACAACAGCCGCTGGACTATTATCGGGCAGGGGGCAGGAAATTTCCTGTCTGCTGCGTTCGGAGGACTGCCTGGGGCGGGTGCTACGATGGGTACGGTCACTAACATTAATGCCGGTGCCCAAACTAAGCGATCGGGCCTGCTGAAAGGGGTGATCTTACTATTGATTGTATTGACTACTGCGGATTACGTGCGCTACATTCCTATGAGTGTGCTGGGCGGCATATTGGTCACTGTTGGAGCGAGTATCATAGACACCAAGGGGATCAAAATGTTTTTCCGGATTCCGAAATCGGATGCAGCGACCTGGGCCATTGTCCTTCTCGTGACCCTCTTTGACAACCTGCTGAATGCCGTTGCAATAGGGTTTGTGGCTTCTTCAATTTTCTTTATGAATAAGATGAGCCGCTCTCTGACGTCCTCGCAGGAGTCAAAAACGCTTCAGGATTTCATGGGCGAAAGTCAGGCCATTCCGGGAGAGCTTGCAGAGCGGATTTACGTACAGTCGTTCGATGGCCCGATGTTTTTTGGATTTGCCAACCGGTACCGCGAACACTGCCACGACATCAAAGGTGTGGATGCAGTCATCATCCGGATGGAAAGAGTGCCGTTTATGGACCAAAGCGGAATGGTCACATTAGAAGATGTCATTACCGACTGGCAAAAGCGGGGGATTACCGTTTACATCACCGGGGCCAATGATCTGATCAAAGAGAGTTTTGCGCGGGTGCAGCTCCTTCCGGATGTCCTCGAAGAAGATCAGTTTTTCAACAGCTTTCAAGAGTGTGTAAATACCCTGAAAGCCGAAATGACGCTTTCTTAATGCCGTACATCACCACCGACGATTTCTCAGAAGCTTACTCCAAGCTTCGGCAGCGGGGGCTGGCCTTTTTAGCTTCCAAGTTTTCCTGGGCAGCCCGGGACCGTACGCGCAGTGCCTTTGATGAATTAGGGCTGCAGGCGGCCAATTGGTGGATCGTCCCTGCAGTCCGGAGACGCTGGAATAGCCTTATCACAGGGCAGCCGGAATTGCCCTATGAGCCTTATTTTATGCAGCAGCACCTAAACGGGAAGACTGGGCTGCGCATGCTCTCTATCGGATCAGGGATTTGCAGCCACGAAATGGTATTTGCTCAAAGCCCGCACTTCAAGCAGGTGGTTTGTGTGGACATTGCCGGCAATTTACTAAAGGCGGCAGCAGCCAAAGCCCGGGAGCTTGGGCTTGCCAATATGGAATTCCGGGAAGAGGACCTGTATAAAATGGATTGGCCTGAGGAAACCTACGATGTGGTGTTCTTTCACGCCTCGCTTCATCACTTTGAAGCAGTAGAAGACCTGTTACAGACCAAAGTACAAACCACCTTAAAGCAGGACGGGCTCGTCTTGATAAACGAGTACGCAGGCCCCAACCGGTTGCAGTATCCTAAGGCTCAAATCCGGGCGATCAATGAAGCACTGCAGCTCATTCCGGGGGCTTACCGCCGCCGCTTCAAAACAGATATACTTAAGCGGCGGGTTTCCGGACCGGGGCTTTGGCGGATGATCCTGGCAGACCCTTCAGAGTGCGTTGATTCGGAATCAATTATCCCGGCCCTGCACCGGCATTTTGAGGTGGTGGAAGAACGCCCTTACGGGGGCAACCTGCTGATGCTTGCGCTAAAGGATATTGCGCACCATTTTGTTGATACTCATCCGGAATCAGAACGGGTGCTGGAAAGACTTTTTGCTGCGGAAGATGCCTATCTGGAAAACCATGAAAGTGACTTCATCTACGGCGTTTACCGGAAACATTAGTCCAGCATCGACTGTAAATATTGGTGTACGCTTGCTGATAAGAACCGGATGTCCTCTCCCCATATACCTTTGTTAGACAATACTTTATCTACTATTAAATCCGGTGTTTCCAATGCCCAGCACGCCTCAAAAAACTTGACGGCCTCTTCGCTGTCCCTGGGCAGACCCGAAATATCGCCTTTGTACAACAGGATAAGCGCTGCCAGCGACTGGGCAATATGCTCAGGCAATGTATTCATTTTTTGATGATAGGCTATGGCCGTTGGCAGTAATCTGACCCTGAATTTGGAAGTGCTGTTCAGCGCAATGGCTGATAATTTGTGATGAATGTAGGGATTCCGGAAGCGGTCAAGGATGGCCACAATGTAATCCTGGATTTCTTGATTACTAAACGGCAGGGTAGGGGCAATTTCTTGTTGGAGCAGGTCGGTAAGCCAGGTGCCCCATTGTGGATGCTCTACAAATTCACGCACAGTCTGTACGCCATTGGTCAACCCGACCGGCACCATAGCGGTGTGCGCGCCGTTCAGCAACCTGACTTTGAGCGTGCGGAAGCGGTCCAAATCATCCGTGAAGACAACATTTTGCCCGGTTTGGTCAAAGGGAAGTTCCTGCTTCACCTGCTCCGTAGCTTCGATAGCCCACAGCAGGTAGGGCTCGGCGGTGACCAATTCGCGGTCTTCCCAACCGGTTTCCGCCCAGATTTCCGCTGCGTTAGCCGGTGTGCCCGGGACGATCCGGTCTACAAGGGTATTGCAGAAAATATTGTGGGTTTCAATCCAGGATTCAAAGGGCTCGCCAAGGTTCCAGTACCTGCTGTATTCTAGGATGCAATTTTTCAGTTCCTGCCCGTTTTGCTCAATTAATTCACAGGGCAGGAAGATCAATCCCTTGTCCTCCGCGCCTTCGAAGTGCTGAAAGCGATGGAATAGCCATTGCGTGAGCTTGCCAGGGAAGTCTTTTGCTGGGGCATCGGCAGGCATAGGCTCCTCGTGGAAGGCAATGCCTGCTTCGGTGGTGTTGGAAAGCACGAAGCGGACTTCAGGCAGGGTAGCGGTGGACATATATGCTGTCCAGTTTTGGTACGGGTGTATGATTTGCTGTATGCATTCCACCCGTTTGATCTCCCGGACCGGCTGCCCGTCTTGTATGCCTTGCGTCAGTACGTGAAAGAGCCCGTCTTGCTGACGGAGACTCGCGTAGTCGCCGCCCGCTGTAGGCTTTACCAAAGCTACACCACCGCCAAAAGCCGTCTCTTCGTTAAGGATTTGGATGAGGTAATCTGCGAATGCACGCAAAAAATTACCTCCTCCAAACTGAAGGACCCGAATAGGGTGGGCCGTTTCCTGGCCCACCGCAGCGCTGCTCAATATCTGCATCCAGCGTTTAGATTTTTATTTCCTTCAGGTAGTCTGCATCCGCTTTGGCGCAGTCTATCGGTGCACATTCATCGTAGCGTTCCTGTTCCACGATGTAATAAGCCATGCCTTGCTTCTCAGCGATATCCAGAATTTTTGGATAATCGATAGTGCCGTTGCCAAGGACGCAGGAAGCCGCGCGCTCGTCAGCTGGCACATCCTTCATTCGGTCCTTGACATGCGATAGCTTAAAGCGGCCGGGGTATTTCTCCAAATATTCAATAGGGTCCGCACCGCCGGTTACTACCCAGTAAATGTCCATTTCAAAGTCTACAGTATCAGGATCCGTATTTTCCATCATGTAATCCTGAATGATCTGCCCATCGAGTTCCTGAAAAGAATAATCGTGATTGTGGTAGCCAAACCGGAGGCCATATTTCTTGGCAATAGCGCCACATTCATTGAATTGGTCTACTACGCGCTTGTAATCATCAAGTGATTCCTTCATCCCGATGTAAGGGCAAATCAGATAAGGCATTCCGATTTCTCCGGCCTGCTGTGCTTTTTGCTCAAAATCTTTGTTGATGTCGCAATGAGAGGAAATGGCATCCATGCCCAGTTCATCGAGGTAGGCTTTGTACTCTGTATTGGTCATGCCCCAGAAGATGCCGTCTTTGCCTTCGTAGCTTTCAATTTGCTTGTAGCCAAATTCAGAGAGCGCTTTCAGTACGCCTTTAGGGTCGTCAGCGATGATATCGCGAAGGGTCCAAAGCTGTATACCGAATTTGTCGAGCTTATGACCTGCTCCTGCCATTTTCTCGGTCGCTGTTGCAGCATCCTCGCCGCCTGTTGCTCCATTTGCCGGTTCGCTGCTACAGCCATAATAGGGGAGTAGCGCGGCTGCTACTGCTGCCTTGGTAGATTGCTTCAAAAATTTTCGCCGGTCTTGCATAGGTGATGGTTTTGTTTTGAAAGAATGCGAAAAGATAAAAAATATGTGGCAGAGTAGATTATGGACCTTGGGAAGAATAGAACAGGGATTCCGCTTTCTCAAAACCCTATTTAACATAATATAAATTATAGGGTAAAATATAAGCAGAAAATAGCGCCTTAAAGCCGCCTGTAGCACTTTGTAAGCAAGCTGCGGAAGCATAGCGTCTGAGAACACTAAATACTTGTTCTTCTCAAACTGAATGAGTCGTTCAGCAGAATATCTCTCGCTTAAATTTACCGTACAGGCATTTCTAATGCTAAAATGTCAATTTGTGCCCAAAAAACTCAAAACTGAGCTGTTACGATGACTTCCAGGCTCGACTAGCATGACTTAGGCTGGGACGAACGCGCTTAAACTTCATTCGTTTTTTGCAAATAAAGTATAAACATTTTGTTTACCCCTACTCTAACTTGACTTATTTTGATTACAATAAAACATTGTGGACTTGTGTTGCAGATTACGCGTAATACCTCGTAAAATGCCTAAAGCTTCACTACCCTCGCTGCATGAACAGCATCCGCCGTAATCAGGTGAAGATGATACACGCCGGCGGGCAAAGCACTCAGGTCCAGTTCCTGCCCGGGGCTGTCATAGCGAGCGATGCGCTGACCCTGCGCCGTGTACACGACCACTTCTTTGGCGGTAACATTGCGCAGCTGCAGCAACCCATTGGTCGGGTTTGGGAACAGCTCGATATAGGTTTGGGATATGTCAGTGGCAGAGACCATGCATCCCGTTTCCACTTCATCGCGTGTCGTACAGCCCGTTGCGTTGCCACTTATATCAGCTGTATTCGTCTCTACGCCCAAGTAATTACAAATGCTCTCTATAGCGCAAATAGATAGCTCCGAGTTGTCTTCAATTCTGAGATCGGTAATCGTATTTGCATCAAGGTTCTCTAAGCCTGTTAAACTGATTAGGGCATCGTTGTTGCGAACGGAAAGAAGACTGCCGATGGAGCTGAGTTGCTCCAACCCCGTCAAACTCGTTAAGATAGTGTTTTCGATAATCGAAAAGACTCCCTCTATGGAGGTAAGCTGTTCCAATCCTGTCAAATTTATTAAGCTAGCGTTTTCTCCAATAACAAGGTTTCCGCCGATGGAGATGAGGCTCTCCAATCCGGTCAAACTCGGTAAAACCTCATTGAAGCGAATAAAAACGTTTCCGCCGATGGAGGAGAGTTGCTCCAATCCGGTCAAACTCGTTAAGGCAGCGTTTCCGCTAATCGAAAGGTCTCCGCCGATGAAGGAGAGCTGCTCCAATCCTGTTAAACTCGTTAAGACAGCGTTGATGCGAATATCAAGGTCTCCGCCGACTGAGGAAAGCTGCTCTAATCCGGCAAAACTCGTTAAGACAGCATTCCCGCTAATCCCAAAATCTCCGCCGATGGAGGAGAGTTGCTCCAATCCGGTCAAACTCGTCAAGGCAGAGTTATCCCTAATCAAACAAACCCCATCTATGGAGGTAAGCTGATCAAACTCCGTAAAACTCGTTAAGGCATCATTATAGTTAATGACAAGTCCTCCGCCAATGGAGTTGAGCTGTTCTAATCCCGTCAAACTGGTTAGGGCATCGTTGTTGCTAATAGAAAGGAATCCGCTGATGGAATTGAGCTGCTCCAATCCCGTCAAACTCGTTAAAACCTCGTTGTTGCCAATAGAAAGAAATCCGCCGATTGAGATAAGACTACTTAGGCCAGATAGGTCGGTAATATTAGTGGGATCTATGCTGGAAAGAGAGCCAATTAGCATATTTCCCGCTATTTCCGTACAGTTGGGATAGTCAGTCACAAAGGCATCCACCTCCGCCTGTGAGCTGAGGATGACATCGCCCGGCGGGCATTGTGCATTTAAACCATAACAAGCAAAAGCAGAAATTAAAATTGCAAAGTAGTGCTTCAACATGATATGAGTTTTCTT
>NZ_JALEGS010000039.1 GCF_022763345.1 Phaeodactylibacter sp. | reverse complement strand
TAAAGCGTACCGTTCACCGTAAGGCTCTCGCCCGGGCAGAGGGTTTCCACAATATTGTTCACCACGGCATTTTCAAAAGAAAGGTCAATGCTGATCAGGCTGTCGCAGCCATTCACCGTGCCATTCGGGACCACCTCGAAGCCGCTTGGGTTCCCCTCGTCGTAGACCGTGCCGTTGACTGTCAGGCTACTGCCCGTGCAAAGCGTTTGGACAACAAAATTGGTATCTGCCGGGAAGAAATCGATCATCACCACGACAATGGAATCACAACCCGATACAGCAGCAGCGGAAAGGGTATCTGCCCCCATTGGATTACCCGCATCGTAGAGTGTACCATTTACGGTTAAAGTTTCACCAGGGCACAAAGTCTCGGAAAGGGTATCTCTAACCGTAGGCTGCACTACAATGGTATCCTGCAGCGTCAACGTATCGGCGCAAATTGCATCAGAAATGGCGCCAAACTGCCAGATAAGATCCTGCAGCTCCGCCAGGGAGTCAGAAGGGCAGAAAACTACTGTAGTGTCAGCGGCAGTGCTGAAGAGGCTGAAAGAAAGGGTGTCTAACCCAGAGCGCACCATATAGGATAAATTAAACGGTGGAGTGCCGGTGAAGCTAAAGTCCACATCCACACAGCTGCTTTCGCAAATGGTGTCCATTGCAGGCATGACCGACAATTGCGGAGCGAGGTTCAGGGTGTCAACGACCACCTCTCCTTCTGCCTGACAGCCAGTCCCATCCGTGACCGTGACCGTATACGCCCCGGGCAATACGCCCGTAATGGAGCTCGCCATAGTCATATTGCTCCAGCTGTAGGTGTAATTCCCATCGCCGCCCGTCACCGTAAGGGCTACAGCTCCGTCAGATGCATTCGGGCAGGTCGCGCCCTGTACATCAAAATCAAAATTCAGCGCACAATCCGGTGCAGTAATAGTAAAGGTACAGGTAGCTGAGCAGCCATTATCATCCGTTATGGTCACACTGTAAGCGCCCTGCGGAAGGTTGTCGATTAGTACATTGACATCGCTGGTACTCAGGTTACCGCTGGCAGGGCCGCTCCATTCTATCAGGAAAGGGGCTGCACCACCCGTGATGGCTACACTTCCAATACCATCCGCGTTACCGAGCCCCGAGGCTGGCGTATCTTCCGCACAACTCAGCACCGGCTCATCGGTAATCGTAAGCTCAAAGGACACTTCGTCACTGCAAATCGTATTGTCATCATAAATATAGAACGTCCCAGCTGTAGTCACCACCTCACCCGGCGCATAACCGGTGCCGGTGCCATTCGGTCCGGTAAAGTAGGCTGCGGAGGTGGTCAGGTTATTTCCATTGATAGCCGGAAAAGTATAAGAAGCGCAAGCCGACTGATCGGACAGAGGCGTAATCTCAATGCCGGGCACAATCGTCACCAGTAAGGAGGTTTCATCAAAACACCCGGGCGTGCCTGCATACACATACAGCAACTGACTGTTGGTCACCGATTGACCGGGCGTGAGGATATTGCCGGTGGCATTGGGGCCTGTGTAGTAAAAAGCATTGGAACCTATGCCGGTCCCCTGAATGGGCGGCAGCGTATAGCTATCGCAAGCCAGCACATCCGAAACCGGAAAGACGACCGGTGGCTCTTCGATAATCACTTCGAGGGTCTCCTGATCGTCACAGCCAGGTATGCCATCGTATAGGAACAAAATGCCGGAGGTGGTGACCAATGAACCCGGCGCAAACTGTTGCCCGGTACCATTAAAGCCTGTGTAGTAAGCCTGATTGCCAGTCAGCCCGGTGCCGGTAATGGCAGGGAGGGTGTAGGGCCCACAGCTGGTTACCGGTGACGCGGGTGGGAAGATATCCGGTGCGGGTGTGATGGTCACCAGAAAGGATACTTCATCTTCGCAGCCCGGGGCAGCACTATCGTAGGCATAGTAGGTGCCGGAAGCAGTAATCGTTTGCCCGGGGCTGAAGGAAGCCCCTGTACCATTGGGGGCGCTGTAGTAAGCCGCGCCACCGGACAGGTTGGAGCCTGCAATGGGCGGTAGGGTATAGCTTCCACAAGCGGTCACCGGAGTAATCGGATTGATGACCGGCTGAGGAGTTAGATTGAACGTGACTTGTACAGGATCGCTTTCGCAAAGTCCGCCAGAGGCCGTTGCCCAAACGCTACCGCCACTGACGGCCGGATAAGCCGATGGATTCCCAACCGGGATATTCGCCCCCGCATCCTGATACCAGTTGACGGTATTGCCCGGACTGATTTGGTTGTCGTATACCGTGAGGTCAATCGTACCACCCGGCACTTCGCACGCTGTAATTGGAGGTATAGGGTTGGCATCGGGCGTAAACTCAAAGGTCAGGGTCACCGGGACCGTGGCGGACTCGCACCCGCTGCCATCTGTGACTGTCGCGTAGATGGTTTGTGTAGCTCCGGAGGCAATCACCGTAGGGATATAAGTTGCCAGATCAATTTCGTTGGTACCGGCCGCATCGAGATACCAAGTGATGGCTTGCCCCGTACCGCCATTAATTTGGTTAATAATGTCGGTCAGGTTGTCCGTCCATAAAGGCGGAATGACGCTCTCAATGCATACCAAAATAGGTCCGCTGGGCGGATTCGGCGTAGGACCGGCATTGACCGTTACAGAAGTCGTTGCGGCGGCAGCACAAACACCAGGATTGGGTGTAAAGGTCAGGGTGTTATTGCCGGTGTTTGCCTGAGCAGGATCGAAATTACCACCTGCTACGCCGGGGCCGGACCAAGTGCCTGAAATGCCACTTTGGGTGTTCGGCAGTGGGATAATGGCATCGCTGGAGCAGAAGGGCCCACCAAGATTATCAAGAATGGGTATTTGCTCTGGCTGCACCTCTACCACCACTGTTGCAGAACTGGCACAAGCGCCCGGCACCGGATCGAAAGTCAGGGTAATCGTACCCGTCCCTGCAGCGGAAGGCGTAAAGGTATTGCCGCCGGAGACACCCGGGCCGTTCCAGCTGCCGGAGACACCATTAAAGGTAGTTGTGAGTATAACCGGTACCGAACTGCTTTCGCAGAATGGGCTTCCGGGTGGAGGCAATGGCGTATAGACCTGCTCGGGCTGCACGGTAACGGTAGTTGTGGCGGGGGCCGTACAGCTCCCACCACCAGACGGCGTAAAAGTCAGTATTGTGTTCCCTGTACCAGCTATTGTCGGATTGAAGCTATTACCGCTCACACCATCACCAGACCAGGTACCGCTCACTCCGCTTTGTGTAGGCGATAGCGACAGGGGGCCATCCAGAATACAAACCGGACCTACCGGGGTCAGCGTGACGGGCGTACCCGACTGCACCTCGATACTAAAGTTGTAAGATGCGGCGGTCAGACAGCCCCCCCCGGAGGGCGTAAACGTGATGTTATTGCTGCCAATATTAGCACTGCCTGGGTTAAAGGTACTGCCGCTCACCCCTGGGCCCGACCAGGTACCTGCCACACTGGGGTTGATGGCTAAGGGGACCGCCGGGTCCGTATCACAGAACGGACCGGTGGCGCTCGTCAGGGTGATGTCCTGGGCGGGATTTACGGTCACCTCTACGGTAGCAGTGTTTGCACACTCACCGGGATTGGGCGTAAAGGTCAGGGTGTAGTTACCCGGACCAGTGGCTGGAGCGTTGGGGTCGAAGGCATTGCCGACTACACCGGGGCCGGACCAGGTGCCATCGATGCCAGATACGTTTACCGGAAGGTTATAGTCTGCTGCTGTTTCACAGATAGAGGGCGGAGTTAAAACATTTGGATTCGTTGCTGCTGCTACGTTAACAACAATAGAAACAGGAGAAGCACAGGTGCCAGCGTTTGGGTTAAATGTAATTCCATAAGAACCCTGACCAATTCCGGGGTTGAATTGGTTACCTGAAACTCCTGGCCCTGACCATGTTCCAGGTACTCCATCCTGAAGTCCTGGTAGAGATTGTGAGGGATCGCTCTCACAATAGGGTCCCAGAGGTTGTAATACTGGAAAGTCTTCTACACATTCTATTGTTACATTGGAGAATGTAACTGACTCTGCGCTTGCCCAGGTTTGAGTGTAAACTTCTATACCTACATTTGATGCCATACCACTTGCACAGTAATCAAATGTAATAGTACCTGACTGTTCCGCATCGGTAGTTCCAGCATCACCAATTACATCAGAGTAAACCTCCACCCCATCTGCAAGAAAAATGACGTAGAGGAAGTCCCAACAATTGTCACACCCATCTAAAGCAGGCGTATTTAAATCCCCCGCACATCCGCCATTAAAGGTGCATTCATCAGCAGATTCCATATTTCCACTCCCTTCCCAGTCATCTGAAAAGCTATAGTCAACACTATATCTAATTGTACCGCAGGTACCACTTGGCACAGGACCGTAATTATCTGTAGTTACAGCATCCGTATTGTTATAAGTTGTCCCCGGATCAGATAATAAAACCGTGGTTTGGCCTGATGCAATATTGGTGGCCAAAAGCCCCAATAAGACTAAGATCACTGATAGTTCAGATAAGCTCCGAACACTAAAAGTCATGCTTTCCATAATCAAGATTAGCCCTTCGCACAGAGGAAGGAGGTCATTTTATGCAGTATTAGTTTGGGGTGTTGTTGCTTTATTAAAGGAGTGCTGCGAAAATAGGCATTAATCGCAAGCGTCACAGCCCAAGCGGTGTTAACTACAAATTAATTAACCAAAAGGCACTTAAACAACCCACTGTCCCTTTTTGATTGTCTGGGGTTTTCCTTACCTTAAAATCGAAATACACTGGTGCATTTCAGTAGATATTTTTTTGTTTTTCAAGGGAAAAACTTACCTTTGCATCCGCTTTTTACTGAATGACGCAGGACCAGGCAAAAGAGCTGGTACTGTTAAAAAGCCAACTGACATGGATCCGCTAATCAATTTTTCAATCCCCTTACGTGGATTGCACGAAGGTATCCATCAATTTGACTTCCAGATTGATCGCGCGTTCTTCGACGCATTCGAAAATGCCCCTATAGGTGAAAGCCAGATTCAGCTCAACGTTGAACTGAACAAACGCCCCGGGCTGCTGACTATCCACTTTGACTTTGAAGGGACAGTAGATACCGAATGTGACCGCTGCCTGGCTCCAATCAGCCTGCCCATCGAGGGCGAACAGCAACTGATTGCCAAGATCAGCGAAGTGGTCGAAAACGAAGTCGTTCAAGATGAAGACGACCCGGACGTGATCTTTATCCACCCGGAGCTGCCCAAGCTCAATCTCGCACCTTTCGTGTACGAGTACCTGTGCCTGGCTCTCCCCATGATTAAGATTTACGACTGTGACTCGGATTCGCCACGCCCCTGCAATGACGAAATGCTCGACCGCCTCGGCGCCGCAGAGGACCTGACCGAAGAAGAGCCTACGACCAATCCGGTCTGGGACGAATTGAAGAAACTGGGCAACAACAATTAATAAATTCAGGGCTGTAATGCCTTTCAAAATGTTATAACGATGGCACATCCTAAGAGTAGAATCTCAAAGCAGCGTAAGCACAAGCGCAGAACGCACAAGAAAGCGAAAATGCCTAACATCGCTACCTGCGCAACGACTGGTGAAAAGCACCAACTGCACCGCTCGTACACCGACCTGGACGGCAACGTGTACTACCGCGGCAAGATGCTCATTAAGGCAGATATCGAAGAGTAAACAGCCCGGGGTTTTAAACCCCTCCGGCTTTATCTAAGCTATACCATAGAGCTCCCATCCGAATGACGCGATGAGGAGCTTTATTGGTTTCACCTGTACCCACTATGAAAAAAATCATTCAGACCGACAAAGCGCCTGCACCGGTAGGCCCATACAATCAGGCGATTATCCACAGCGGTACGCTTTACATTTCCGGACAAATTGCCCTCGACCCTGCAACGGGCGAACTGGTGACCGGTGATATCGAAGCCGAAACACGGCGGGTCATGGAGAACCTCCGGGCAATCCTGGCAGAAGCAGATCTGACCTTTGAGGATGTCATCAAATGCAGCATCTTCGTTTCGGATATGAACAACTACGGCCGGATCAACGAAGTGTATGCCACTTATTTTGATGAAGCAACCGCTCCTGCCCGGGAATTAGTGGAAGTCGCTAATCTCCCAAAATTTGTCAATATTGAAATTTCCGCCATCGCGGCATTTGACTAAAACCTACACCATGAAGACTGCACTCCCCCTTTTTGCATTCGCCTTATTGCTGTACAGCTGCAATCCCAAATCCGGCACTTCTTCTGCCGCACCATCGGAAGACACCGTCCCTCAAACGGAAGAAGAACTGGCAGACCGCATGATCACCAAGGTGAAGCGCATCGTAGATGCCACTGACGAGCGCCTTGTCACAGTGGAGCCCATCGTGGATACCCTCCCTGCTGAATTGGGCATGGTGAGCGGACGCATCATCAAGCTTTGGCTCGAGAACGAACAAGCCACTAAACTGACCGTAACGGAGCCTGATGATAGCGGCCAAATGACCGGTCTGTCCACTTTCTATTTCGCCGGGCCAGACTTATTCTATGCTTCTCAGCCCTTCGCCCACTTTATTTTCATTGGTGGCAAACTGGAATACTGGACTGACGAGACCTGGCAGGTCAACCCTGTCAGCAAGGACATCCTCGATGCCCGTGAAGGCTACCTTTATGATGAAGCGAACAAATACATGAGCTGGTTCTTTGGCAATTAAACCATTATGGCTTCCTATTGCGAATTTGTGCGGGACCTGCCCCCAGGCAACGTCCACCGGCAGTACCACGACCACCACTACGGCTTCCCACTGACCGACGATAACGAGCTGTTCGGCAGGCTGATCCTGGAAATCAATCAGGCCGGGCTGTCCTGGGAGCTCATTTTGAAAAAAGCCGACAACTTCAGAGCGGCTTACGCCAATTTTGATATCAACACGGTAGCGGGCTTTACAGATGAAGACCGGGAAAGATTGCTTCGGGACGCGGGCATCATCCGCAACAAGCTTAAGGTAAATGCCGCCATTCACAACGCTCAGCAAATCCAAAAGCTGCAGGCAGAATTCGGCAGCTTCAAAGCCTGGCTGGACCACCATCACCCCAAGCCTAAGGCTGATTGGGTTAAGCTCTTTAAAAAGACCTTTAAGTTTACAGGCGGAGAAATCACCGGCGAGTTCCTGATGAGCACCGGATATCTGCCCGGGGCGCATGATATGGACTGTCCGGTGGGGCAGGCGCTGGGTAGAAAGTAATTTTCTTGCGGTTTTACCAACAAAAAAGCGCTGCCAGAACAATCCTGACAGCGCTTTTTTGTTGCCTTGACCGAATACGGTCTAAGACAGCAGCGGCACCATCAGCAGGAATACCACAGCTCCCGCCAGGAAGCCAACCAAAGCCAGCCACGCGATCTTCCTGAGGTACCAAATGAAGTCGATACGCTCCATGCCCATCGCAGCTACACCTGCTGCCGAGCCGATGATCAGCATACTACCACCGGTACCGGCGGAGTAAGCGATGAAGTGCCACAGCTTGGAGTCTATAGGCATTTCGTACATACCCATAGAGGCAGCCACTAGCGGTACGTTGTCGATAATCGCAGAGGCGAAACCGAGCAGTATGACAACCACGTCCTGATTTGGAATGACCCGGTCCAGCACCTCTGCCACGTACCGGAGCGTACCCACCTGAACTTCTGCACCATCACGGATAACCGTAGCGTAAACCAGGCTTTCCAGGGCAGCGACTGCCATCAGGATACCGAGGAAGAACAGGATACTGGACATTTCAATCCGGGACAGGGCTTTATGGGCCGAGTACATTTCCCGCCGGGAATGCGAGAAATCCTCTTCCGGGTGGATATATTCAGAAACCAGCCAAACCACTCCCAGCGAAAGCATCATACCCAGGTAAGGGGGCAGGTGCGTAACGGTCTTAAAAACCGGGACAAACACGATAGCACCCAGGCCCAGGAACAACATGGTACGGCTGCTCAGTAATTTGCCCGCTTGTATATTTTCGTCAACATCAAGTGTAATATCCCCCCGGAAGGGCTTCATGAAGTAAGCCGCAATTGTAAACGGCACCACAAAACAAGCGATAGAAGGGACCACCAGGAATTCGATCAGGCCACCTGCCGACACCTTATTGCCAATCCAGAGCATGGTCGTTGTTACGTCACCAATTGGAGACCAGGCACCGCCTGCATTTGCTGCAATAACAATGAGGGCTACAAACCAAAGGCGCTCCTTCTTATCGGGTACAATCTTGCGCAGCAAGGTCACGAGTACGATAGTTGCGGTAAGATTATCGATAATGGCAGAGAGGATAAACCCGAGTATTCCTACAATCCAGAGCAGCTTCCGTTTACTCTTGGTCTTTACGTAGCTTTTCAACACCTCAAAGCCCCGGTGCAAGTCGATAATTTCCACAATCGTCATCGCACCAATCAGGAAGATGAGAATTTCTGCGGTTTTACCTAAATGATGGAGCAAAGTGTTGTTAAAGCCTTCTTCAGCAAGGTGGTGCCCCTCGCCGTGGGCATCGTGCGCACCAACCAGGCTGTAGATATGCTCGTGGGTGTCAACAACCGAAAGCAACCCGTAGTGAAAGCCCAGCGCCAGCAGCGCCCAGGCAACTGCCGCCATGATGAGCGCGGGTACGGTTTTGTCAAGTCGGAGTGGATGTTCAAATACGATGGCCAGGTAGCCAAGGAAAAATACCAGGATAATTGCCGAATCCATAAAAGGTTAGTTGGTTCTTAGTGTGCGTAAATTTAGGATTTTCTTTTGAGCCTCCGGCCATAATCCTGAACTTATTATTACCCGGTATCGTTTGTCGAAACGGGCAGGAATTACGTATTTTTGCAGGCTGTAGCATTAAAGGCAGAAAGATGGTAAAAATTGGTGATGTAAATATTGGTGAATTTCCGCTTTTGCTAGCTCCCATGGAGGACGTTAGCGACCCGCCATTCCGGGCGCTTTGCAAGGCTCAGGGCTGCGACATGATGTACACGGAGTTCATCTCGGTAGAGGGGTTGATCCGCGACGCAGACAAAAGCGTGCAAAAGCTCGACATTTACGATTATGAGCGCCCGATCGGCATTCAGATCTTTGGAGCAGAGCACGATTCCATGATGCGGGCAGCGGAAATCGTAGAGGAAGCCAAGCCAGAAGTGCTCGATATCAACTTCGGTTGCCCAGTGAAAAAAGTCGTCTGCAAAATGGCAGGCGCTGGCATTCTACAGGATATTGACCGCATGGTCAAACTGACCGATGATGTCGTCAAATCCACCAGCCTGCCTGTTACGGTTAAGACTCGCCTGGGCTGGGATGACAATACCAAATACATTGAGGAAGTGGCTGAGCGGCTGCAGGATGTAGGCATCAAAGCCCTTTCCATACACGGGCGTACCCGCAAGCAGATGTACAAAGGCGAAGCAGACTGGTCGCTCATCGGCAAAATCAAGGAAAATCCACGTATCCACATCCCTATTTTTGGGAATGGCGACATCGACAGCCCGGAAAAAGCGAAGTTATACCGGGAACGCTACGGCGTGGATGGCATCATGATCGGCCGGGCAGCCATAGGCTATCCCTGGATTTTCCGGGAGATCAAGCACTACTTCGCTACCGGTGAGCTACTGCCCCCACCTACAGTAGAAGAGCGTGTGGCTGCCGCAAGAGCCCACCTTGAGCACTCCGTTTCCTGGAAAGGGGCAAAGCTTGGCATTTTGGAAATGCGCCGCCATTACACCAATTATTTCCGGGGCTTCCGCAACATCAAAGAGTACCGCAAACGCCTCGTCACTGAAGAGAACCCGGCTGACCTCTATGCTATTCTCGATGAAATTGAAGCCGTTTACGGCAACGAAGAAGCACTGGTCTAACCCCAAAATGCAATCCATTGGTTTTTAATATTGAGCCACACGAGCGGAAAATATTTGAGCTGATCAGCAAGGCTGCTACGGAACTGGGTTTCCCGGCTTACGTGGTCGGCGGCTACGTCCGGGACCGCCTGCTGGCCCGCCCTTCTAAAGACATGGATATCGTCTGTGTAGGCAGTGGAATAGATTTGGCACGCGCTGTTGCCGGGCGCCTCCGACCTATCCCCCGGGTAACGGTCTTTAAGCGTTTTGGCACTGCTATGCTCAAGCACCGGGATATGGAAATCGAATTCGTGGGTGCCCGCAAGGAATCCTACCGCTCCGATTCCCGCAAGCCTACTGTTGAAGAAGGCACCCTGGAGGAAGATCAAAACCGGCGCGACTTTACCATCAACGCTCTGGCGGTCAGCCTGAATGAGCGCGACTACGGCTCCATAATCGACCCCTTCAACGGGCTGGAGCACCTCGAAGCCAAACTGATCAAAACCCCGCTGGAACCGGGCAAGACCTTTTCTGATGACCCCCTGCGCATGATGCGCGCCATCCGCTTTTCCACCCAACTGGGCTTCACCATCGACCCGGAAACGCTCAGCGCCATTGAGCAGTACCACAGCCGCATCAGTATCGTATCCAAGGAACGGATCACCACGGAGCTCAACAAAATCATACTTGCGGACAAGCCTTCCATCGGCTTTAAGCACCTCTTTGACACCGGCCTGCTTCAAAAATTCTTCCCCGAAATGGCAGCTCTGCAGGGTGTGGAAGTCCGCAACGGCAAAGCCCATAAAGACAATTTTTACCATACCCTTGAGGTCCTGGACAACCTCTGTGTCAAGACCGACAAACTCTGGCTGCGGTGGTCGGCTATCCTCCACGATATCGCCAAGCCGCCCACTAAACGCTTCCACCCACAGCATGGCTGGACCTTCCACGGGCATGAGGCACTGGGCGCGAGCATGGTGCCCCGTATTTTCAAGAAACTGCGCCTGCCACTCGACCACAAGATGAAGTACGTGCAGAAACTGGTCCGCCTGCACCTGCGCCCTATTAGCCTCACCAAGGAAAACATCACTGATTCTGCTATCCGCCGATTGCTGTTCGAAGCCGGGGATGACATCGACGACCTCATGCAGCTCTGTGAGGCCGACATCACCTCTAAGAATCCGAAAAAGGTAAAGCGCTACCTGGAAAACTATGAGATGGTACGTGAGCGCCTGCAGGAAGTGGAAGAGAAAGACCACCTCCGCAACTGGCAGCCCCCTATTTCCGGAGAGACCATTATGGAAACCTTTGGCATTGCCCCTTCCCGGGAAGTGGGCATTATCAAAAATGCGATCCGGGAGGCGATTTTAGATGGGGATGTCAGCAACAACTACGACGAAGCCTATCAGTTTATGCTCAACAAAGGGGCAGAACTAGGTCTGACGGTAGCTAACCAATAATAAATTGGCGCAACCCCAATCCAACCCCGATTAAATTTTCTTATACTGCATTCCCAAAATTATCCGGGTCTATAATCAAAGCAGTGTATGAAAAACCAAAACGTTATTTTCTGGTCCTTTACTGTGGCCCTTGGCGGCTTTTTATTTGGGTTTGACACCGCCGTCATTTCCGGGGCAGAAGGCGCTATCCAAAAGATATGGGGGCTTAGCAATACTATGGTCGGGCAGATGGTCGCCATGGCGCTGTACGGCACGGTTATCGGTGCCCTTTTAGGAGGCTGGCCTGCCGAGCGCTTTGGCCGGAAAACCAGCCTCTTCTGGATTGGCGTGCTTTACCTGATTTCTGCCGCCGGCTCGGCCCTTGCCCCTGATGTCTACAGTCTCATGTTCTTCCGCTTCATTGGCGGGCTGGGCGTGGGTGCCTCCTCCGTAGTGGCCCCCATGTACATCACCGAGGTGGCCCCCAAGGAGCAGCGTGGCCGGCTGGTCGCCTTTTTTCAGTTTAATATCGTGCTGGGCATTATGGTCGCCTATGTCTCCAACTGGCTCATCGGCAGTGGCTCCTGGCGGCTGATGCTGGGTGTGGAAACTTTGCCGGCCCTCGCTTTTGTCCTGCTTATCCTGAAAGTACCCCGCAGCCCGCGCTGGCTGGTGGTCAAACGGGATGCGCACGATGAGGCCCTGGAGGTCCTGCAGCGCATCAATCCGGAAACAGCGAAGCAGGAACTGGCTTCTATCGAGCACGCACACGAAAATGCCCGGGCCGGAGGGCTCAGCGCCTTCCTGTCGGGTATCTATAACCGCCCTATTTTGCTCGCATTCCTGTTTGCTTTTTTCAATCAGGTATCTGGCATCAATGCCGTGATTTACTATGCTCCGCGTATCTTCAAGCTGGCGGGGCTGGAGGAAAGTGCCGCCCTGCTGGCGAGTACAGGTATTGGTACGGTCAATCTCGTTTTCACCCTCATCGGTATGTCGCTCATTGATGGTTTCGGCCGTCGCAAACTGATGTACATCGGTTCCCTGGGCTACATCATTTCGTTGTCCGCAGTAGCTTATGCCTTCTACAGCGGAGTATCCGGTGGATATACGGTGCCGTTTTGGCTGTTTGTATTCATTGCCTCCCACGCGATTGGTCAGGGGGCGGTGATCTGGGTGTTTATTTCTGAGATTTTCCCCAACGAGGTGCGCAGCTTTGGCAACTCCCTGGGCAGCGGCACCCACTGGGTCTTTGCCGCCCTCATCGCCGGCACGTTCCCTTATCTGACCGGGGTGATGGAAGAATATGCCATTTTCGCCCTCTTTGCCGGGCTGATGGTCTTACAGTTATTGTTCGTAGCGTTTATGATGCCCGAAACCAAGGGCGTTTCCCTTGAAGAGCTGCAGGAACGTTTGATGAAGAAATAACCTTACATTCTATGAGTATTGTCAGCTTTGGAGAAGTACTTTGGGATATGCTGCCTGCCGGCAAAAAAGCGGGTGGTGCACCTATGAACGTAGCCTTCCACCTGCGGAATTTTGGGTTTCAGACCCAACTCATCAGCCGGATCGGGCAGGATGCGCTGGGCGAAGAACTGAGAGCTTTTCTGGATACCAAGGGGATCGACCACAGCCTGGTACAGGAAGATGCCGAACAGCCCACGAGTACCGTTCAGGTCACCCTGGATGAAGAGGGGCATGCCTCCTATGAAATTGTAGCGCCTGTAGCCTGGGATTTCATCACTGCTTCTGATGCGGCAGCGCAAGCGGTATCCGAAGCAGAAGCCCTGGTCTTTGGCAGCCTGGCTGCGCGGCAGGGAGGCACGCGTGCCACTTTGCTGCGTTTGCTGGAGCGAGCCACTCTGGCCGTATTCGATGTCAACCTACGCCCGCCCCACTATACGCCCGAACGCCTGAGGGAACTGCTCAGCCGTGCCCACCTGGTAAAAATGAACGAGGAGGAACTTGCCATTATCGCCGCATGGTATACCGATCAGACCGGAGAGGAAGCTCAAATGAAGGCCATTCTCGAAGCCCACCAACTGAAGGGGCTAATGGTAACCAAGGGCAGCGATGGTGCCGCTTGGATGGCCCCGGATGGCACCTATTTGCAGCAGCCCGTATTTCCGGTGAAGGTAGCAGATACCGTAGGCAGTGGCGATGCGTTCCTGGCGGGCTTCCTCAGTCAGTACCTGCAACAAAAACCGTTGCCGCACTGCCTGGAATTTGCCGCCGCCGCAGGAGCCCTGGTAGCCACCCGGGAAGGCGGTACGCCCAACCTGTCGCCCAAAGACCTTGATCTATTCATGGCCCGCTAAACCTGAAGTTATGTATCGATTACTATCAAAAATTGGCTTGAGCAGCCTACTTTTGCTCGCCTTATCGCATTGCACCACACCTACAAATCAAGCACCCATGGCAGCCGAAGAAGCCTACTATCAGGAGCCCCACCGCCCGCAGTTCCACTTCTCTCCGGACAGTATGTGGATGAACGACCCCAATGGCATGGTCTACTACGAGGGTGAGTACCACCTGTTTTATCAGCATTACCCCGATAGCACCGTTTGGGGCCCTATGCACTGGGGGCACGCCGTGAGCAAAGACCTCATCCACTGGGAGCACCTCCCCATTGCCTTGTACCCGGACAGCCTGGGCTACATTTTCTCCGGCAGCGCAGTTATCGACTGGAACAACACGAGTGGGCTGGGCGAACCGGGCCGGCCACCAATGATTGCCATTTTCACCCACCACGACCCGGTAGGTGCAGATGCCGGAACCCATGATTACCAGTACCAAAGCATTGCTTACAGCCTGGACAAGGGACGGAGCTGGACCAAGTACGAAGGCAACCCTGTGCTGCCCAATCCCGGTATCACAGATTTCCGTGACCCAAAAGTCTTTTGGCATGGAGACACAGAAAAATGGGTTATGATTTTCGCAGCGGGTGACCACATCAAGATCTACGACTCTCCCAACCTGATCGACTGGGCTTACCAAAGTGAATTCGGGCAGGGCATTGGCGGGCACGGAGGTGTTTGGGAGTGCCCGGATCTGTTCCCGTTGCAAGTGGATGGGGACACGACCTGGGTGATGTTGTTGAGCATCAATCCCGGAGCACCAAACGGGGGTTCCGGCACACAATATTTCTTGGGTGATTTCGACGGTAAAGCATTTAATATGCACCCGGCTTTCGCCGAAAAGGTAGCGGCAGACACGACATCCGGCAATCCGTTCTGGATTGACTACGGGCGGGATAACTACGCCGGGGTGACCTGGTCAGATGTGCCCAAAGAAGACGGGCGGCGTATTTTCATCGGCTGGATGAGCAACTGGAACTATGCCAACGTCGTACCGACCGATCGCTGGCGGAGCGCTATGACCCTGCCCCGCACCCTGAGCTTGCGGAATACACCAAAGGGGCAACTGCTTTGCGCCCAACCGGTGGAAGAAGTGAAGGCTATCGTACAAGACCAAACGGCTATCCCGGGCCAAACTGTCTCCGGACAGCTCGATCTTACCGGCATCCTGGACAGCCCCTCCCCCACCCTCCACCTGGAATTGCAGCTATCCTGGACCGCCGGTGAGCAGCCGGAAGAGATCGGTCTGAACTTTTCAAATACAAAGGGCGAATCTTACCGCATTACGCTGAAAGGCGACACCTTCTATGCTGACCGCAGCAACGCCGGGGAAACGGGCTTTGAGGAAGGTTTTGGCCGTACAGCCACCGCCCCACGCTGGTCCGACGCGAACAAGCTGGATGTGGAAATATGGCTGGATGTCACCTCGGTAGAATTGTTTGCCGATAGCGGTGCGACTAATCTGACGGAGATTTTCTTTCCGGATGAGCCCTTTACGCAGGTTACCCTTGAGGTGGAAGGCGGTACCATTGAACTTGAAAGCGGAGAGATTGGAAGGGCCGTCTCTATTTGGCAATAAAAAAACCGCACAAACACCGGGATGGTTTTGGACCCTCGATAAGACATGGTTAAGGCCGCCGGTGTGGTTCAGTAATCCCCTTGTCGCCGAAGCGAGTCCCGGTAAAACCAAGACTGAGGCCCGCCCTAGTCACACCAAGTCGTACCCTAATATAGTTAAAAATGTAGAGTCAAAACTTTTGATGCCTGTACGGTTGACCACCAAACTTCCTAAGAAGTACACGCTGCCGGGCAGAGGATGACTGTGCAGTGCCCCTGTCGCGCGTGCAGCGCGGCTTTTCAGCCAGTGATCATTGCAAATATAGGGATTAAAGCAGCGCAACAAAAGGGCACCCTTGTTAATCCCAAATCTTTACAAGGGGTTTACTCTTTTGCTTTAGGCCGAATAGCCAGGTGAAGCGAGATTACGTGCGAGTAAGTACTCTCCTCCGCACCCAAATCCGTGTAGGCATAGTCCACCGTCAGGCTGGATATCCGGAAGCCTACACCCAGGCTGGGGCGTGCTTTCAGGTTTTCGCCACCGTCAAAATCGGCGATCTGCTGGAACTGACTCACCCCGGCCCGCAGGAAAACAAATTCCTTATAATCCGCTTCCACGCCCCCGGCAATATCCATGCTGATGGGGTCGGCAGAGAGCAGGGTGTTACGGGCGCCATCGGTGGTGAAGATGAAATTGGCCTCTGGCATGAGCCCTACATTCCCAAACTGGAAGCGGCGGGCAGCACCGAGTAGGATTTGCGGGCGAGTGATTTCCACACTGTTGATGGGCACTTCGTTATTGGTGAGTTCCAGCACCTCCCGTTCGTCCTCTGAAAAGCTAAAGGACCAGGCGTTGAAGGTGGAGGTGACGTCTTTGGCCACCAGGCCGAAGTTCCAGTCTTTGATGCGGTACTGCAGCCCGGCATCCAGCCCGAAGCCCCAGGAATTGGCAAAAGGCCCAATGCGCCGGTGGATGACCTTAATGTTGGCTCCGCCCAGCAGTTGTCCCTTTTTTACCTTGAAGGGCTTGGCATAGCTCAGGATAAAGGCATAATCGGCAGCGGAAAACTCCGTGACGTTGTCGAAATTGATGGTGCCATCACTATTGTACAGGGAGAGGGTATTCGGAATACCGTCAATGCCGAAGCGCACGAGAGACAGCCCAATGCGGTTGCCATTAGCCAGGGCCGTGGTAAAACCAAGGTAGTCGAAATTGGACACGCCTGCGAACCACTCGGCATGCATGGCGCCAATCTGGTAACCATCATCCGGTTGCAAGGTAGCCAGGCCGGCTGGGTTCCACATACCTGCGGTCACATCATCCACACTGGCGATAACGGCGGTACCCATACCATGCGCCCGGCCACCCACGCCGATGGTGAGAAATTCGTTGCTGTATTTTTGTGCCTGACCGGAAAAGGCGAATAAAAGCCCTGCCGTCAGGAAGAGTAGCGTTCTGTACATAAGCTTGGTTGCGTTTGCTGCCATTTGAAACGCAATAATACGGCTTTGCGTGTGGTGTTAAAGTGAGAATAAATAGTTTTCTCCTTTTGCCTTCTTTAGAATGCTCTTGCAGATACCTTTATGCTTTTTGTAAATTTGGGGCTCGAGATAGGATAACCATGATATCAACACCACCTTTTCTGTTCAGGCTGATCTATAGATTCGGATTGTTGAGTTTGATGTTTGTCTCCTTATCTCTGGGAGCCCAATCCACCATCAGAGAGGTTTCCACCACTATACGCCATTATGACGTCCGCAGCGGGCTTCCCGACAATTCAGTATACAGCGTTGCAGCAGACGAGCGGGGTATCATTTGGGTAGGCACCAATAAAGGATTGAGCCGCTTCGATGGGCACCACTTCAAATCGTTTGACCGGTCTAATGGATTAAGAGAGGAAACCATCTGGAAGATCATCCCCAAAGGCAGGAAGCTTCTGTTGTTGCACCGCATGAGCTCCTCTGAGAAGTTTTCCCCGCTAATTGATGTTTTTGATATTTACGACGAGGCAGTTGTCTCCTTTGAGGCGTACTCTGGGGAAGCCACACCACTTGACTGGAATCAGGTTCAGTATTGTACCCCTTTGCCTACGGCTCAGCTGGGTTTCTTCCTGGCTAATGGAGCTTATTGCCTTTATCATCCCGGGCAGGACAAATGGCAGTTGCTGGAGCTATCCGCCGGGGAGCACTTGCTTTCAGCAGATGAGGCAGCGGGGCTTTACTGGACTCAGCAGCAGGAGAACGGCGGCACTGTGCTTCGGAGGTACGATCAGCTAAAGCCTTCGTCTAAGCCAGCTCAAACGCTGCTGCCAAATACGAAGTATATCCGGCCCATGCCAGTACAAAGAGGCGATACGACTGTGTTTTTGACCTCATTTCCGGAAACACCAAAGTTGCTTCTCGTTTGGGAACATAAAGGTAAGCTATACGTCAGAAAAGATTCAACGGACCTCATGCAGTTTAGGGAGAAGGTTAGTTTTGTAGACCGCTACGTTTGTTTCAACGAACTGGTTTACCTTCCCGATTACCATGCATTTTGGCTTGCTCAGGGTGCTGAAGCTGCGCTGCTATTTGAAGATGGGCACCTGCAGGTTATCAATGACGAGAAGCTTCAGCACCTGACTTCCTGGCGCCGCAGCGTCCTTATGCAAGATAAAACCATTTGGCAATGCAGCCACAGCGGGCTGTATCAGATAGATTTGCAGCAGACCGACTTCAATACCGCTTTTACAAATCTGAAGCGGCAAACGGGCTTTCGGGATATACTGCGGTTTGGGCAAGAGCTTTATTTTAGCTGTCAGGACGGAGTCTTGCCATTTAGGCAAAAAGACAAGCGTGAGCCCGCTCCGATACTTCCTGCTTCTATGTCTTCGGCTGTAGACCCACAAGGGCGGCTATGGGCAGGCAATCATACTCGTCTGTATTCATACGACCCGGCCTCAAAGGCGGTAGAAGGTTTCAATGTCCCCTTACATGAAATATGGTCGCTGTACGCGGACACCACGGGGCGGCTTTGGATGAGTGAATTGGGGCTCTACCGTTTTGACCCTGCAAGTGAGGTTACAGAAAAAATCAGCATTTCCTCTTTCCCGCAGCTGGATAACGCTACCGTCTACCATTTCTATGAAGCACATCCTGACAGCGTCTGGTTATGCAGTACGGCTGGGCTATACCTGCTCAACCCCTATTCCGGTGCTATTCAGCGCTATGCCCCCAACGAAGAGGGCCGGTTTAAGCTTCATGCCCGGGATGTAAGGCATGTATACCACGATGAAAGCGCTAATGTTTTCTGGCTGGCAACGGCAGAACAGGGGCTGGTCCGCTGGGACCGCAGCACCAATGAGTCAGAGTCCATTTTTTTCAAAGGTGAAAAAAGCCTGGTATTGCATAGCGTCTATGCAGATGCGGATGGGATACTTTGGCTGTCGAGTGAACAAGGCATCATACAATACGACCCACAGGGGGGGAATTCCCGGATTTATTCCACCCGGGATGGTTTGAATACCAACGAGTTTAACCGTATCGCTCACTTTCAGGATGAAGATGGCACGCTGTACTTTGGCAGTGTGAATGGAGTGACCTACTTTCACCCGGAATCATTCACAGATCAGTTGTCAGCTACCGTGGAAGCCCGGCCTCAAGTGGTGGAAATCCTTCAGTATCTGGATGCTGCGAATAAGACGGTCAATGTAACAGCAGCTTTCCTGGAAAAGCAGCAGATCGTATTCCATTCTCAAGACCGCTTTTTGACGCTTATGCTGGGCATGGAAGATGTCCGGCTCGGACAGGGGACCGTATACCGCTATAAGCTCAAAAGGGAAGGAGAATCCTGGGAAACTGTTGCTGATCAAACGATTACCCTGGGGCGGATGCCCTACGGGCGACAAACATTACTGGTGCAAGCCATACTGGAGAATGGCCTACCGACTACTGAAACGCTGGAAGTACCCATCTTAGTGGAGCGGCCTTTCTACCTGCGCTGGTGGTTTTTCCTGCTGGTAGTGGCCATCGGGCTGCTTGTCCTTTACCTGCGCACCCGGGCACTCGACCGCCGCAATCAGGAACTGGAAGCAGAAGTCAAAAAACGTACGGAAACGATCGCCAGAGACCGGGAGCTCATCCGGGAACAGGCGGCCGAGCTACGGCAGTTAGATGAACTCAAATCCCGCTTTTTCGCCAACCTTTCCCACGAGTTACGCACTCCGCTTACGCTTATCCTCAGCCCGCTGTCTCAATTATTGGAAAAGGAAAACCGCCCCGCTCTGCGGCCGCTCATTGAGCTTGCTCATCAGCAAAGCCGTAAAATGCTGCGACTGGTCAATGACATCATGGATCTGGCGCGGCTGGAATCCACCACGCTCGAAGTCCGGCACGCAGCCACTCCTTTGCTGCCGCTGCTAAAGCAGCTGACAAGCAATTTCGAGCTGCACGCCAGCCGGGAAGCGATCAGGCTGGAGCTGGACTATGGCTTAGCAGAGTCTCTTTGCCTACAACTGGATGCGCAGAAGACAGAAACGATCCTGTACAACTATCTTGCCAACGCAATCAAATTCACACCCGGGGGAGGCCAAATCACTCTATCCGCCCGAAAAGTGGAGGACACGCTGCACTTTGAAGTCTGTGATACCGGCAGAGGGATACCGGCTGCTGACCTGCCGCACATCTTCGAGCGTTACTACCAATCCAGGGTATTCAAAACCGTGGAAGGGGGCAGTGGGCTGGGCCTGGCCCTTAGCCGGGAACTGGCCAATTTGCTCGGCGGAAAGGTATGGGCAGAGAGCGAAGCCGGGGCGGGCAGCCGATTGTTTTTGCAACTGCCCTGGGTAGAAGCAGAACCGGTAAACCCGCTCGCCTCAGGTAAAAGCACTGGCACGAATATGAGTGTTGCCTTCGTATCCCCCGGTGACCCGCAGACCAGCTATCGCGTATTGATCGTAGAAGACCACCACGACATGCGCAACTACCTGCTTCAGCTTCTGTCTTCCCACTTTGAAGTGGAGGCGGTCTCAAACGGTCAGGCAGCGCTGTCTTATCTGGAGCAGTCGACCGCTCCGCCTGACCTTATACTCTCAGATGTCATGATGCCCGAAATGGACGGGTACGAACTGTTGCACCACCTGAAACAGAGCGATGCCTTCAGCCATATCCCGGTCGTCATGCTGACCGCCCGGTCCGCAATGGCCGACCGGCTGAAAGCTTTGCGCATCGGTGTGGATGACTACCTCACTAAACCCTTTATAGAAGAGGAGCTCCTGACTCGAATCCGCAACCTGCTGCGGCACGCTACAATGCGGCTACCTGAGCAGGAAGAAGATACCTTATCGGATAACCGCACCGCCGTTGCCCCCGAAAAAGCCACAGTCCGCCAGGTCTGGCTGGAGAAAGCTGAAACCATCGTACGAACGCACCTGTCCGAACAGCAGTTCTCCGTAGATTTCGTAGCAGCGCAAATGGGGCTGAGCCGACACACCCTCAACCGGAAACTCCGGCAGCACACCGGGCTTACCACCTCCCAATACATTCAGGAGGTAAGGCTCGATTATGCCCGGAGATTGCTCGAAGACAGCAAAGTTAGCTCTGTGGCCGAACTGTCAGAGGCTTGCGGCATGCGGGATCCCAAGTACTTTTCCAAAATATTTAAAGAGCGGTTTGGGCAGCCACCATCGTACTATTTGCAGTAATTGACAGCTTCGAAAAGCTGGTAACAATCGGTTTTGCTCCTTTATTCCTGCTTATTGCTCCGATCTTCCACCTTGCCAGATGCGCTACAAACCGTGCGCCTCCGCTAGCTTTGCCTTTATATTGATTTAATTCTAATAACAAATCATCACATCCAATGAACAGATTTAGTTTCCTGGTCCTGTGGGGGCTGCTCGTCTCCACTTCTGCAACTCTTTTTGCCCAAGCCAACCTAAGTGTACAAGGTACCATCCAACGTTCCTTCGGGGCAGCCGTTGACGACGGCAACTACAGCCTTACCTTCCGATTATACGAAACCGATGCCGGCGGCACCCCCATCTGGGAAGAAACTCAGGACGCCGTGGAGGTCATTGGTGGTGTTTACAGTGTGGTATTGGGGGAAGCCGAACCGCTTGATGCTCCTTTCGATCAGCCCTACTTCCTCGGCGTGTCCGTAGACGGGGGCACGGAGCTCACACCCCGGGCACGGCTGACTTCTGCGCCTTACGCTCTTTCGCTGATCGGGCAGGACAATACCTTCCCTTCAAGTGGTACGGTAGGCATAGGAACGACTGAGCCGGACGACCAACAACGATTGCACGTCGTTGGCAATACCAAGTTGGAAGGCGACCTGGAAATCACAGGCACCGTAACCGGCATAGAAGTAGACTTTGAAAACATCACTTCTGATATCAACACCTCCGCAAACATCAGTGCTGAAGGTACAGTCTCCGCCGGCAATGGTATCGAGCTACCCACGGGGCAAAGTATTTCGTACAATGGTAAGAACGACTGGAGACTGGTGGAAGTCGATGACTTTAGCCAGGATACCGAAGGCTGGGTATGCCAGAGAAGCTGGCGTGAAAGCGACTCACGCAACTTTGAGCGGTTTTCGCCTGGCACACCCTTTAGTCAGGGCTACATTCTGAGGCCTACAGATTTTGGATCTCATGCTTTGAAAAAGCAATTTGACCTCTCTGGCATACCTCACAGTGAAGTGAAAGTAGTTTTCACCTATCACTTCTTTGAGACTTGGGGCGGAGACCGTTCTGAATTTGGGTATGCTGCATTTGCGACCTCTCCTACTCCTGCCCAAGGCAGCGATAATGGGCAATTTCAGATAGGATGGGTGCACAGACGTGTTGATGCGGTAGGATTTGGAGGGACAGGATATGTCGACTTATATCCTCCCAATAACACTTTGGCAGACTACAACATGAGGGCAGAAATGATGGCTCAGACTGATGCCGATACCTTTTGGCTAATTGTCAGCTCCAATGTAGACCAAAGCGCGGATGATGAATCCTATGGCATTAGCAATGTAGAAATCTGGGTACGATAGGCTATTCTACTCCCCACCAAGCTATAACCTTAAATCATACTCATGAAAAATACATTACAGCAACTCCTATGGGTAAGCTTATTGTCTATCATCAGCTTGGCCAATGCATACGGGCAGAACAGCCCCAATTGCGAGACGGTCAGCGACGATGACTTCCTCACCGGGCGTGCCTTTTTCAACTATGGCAGCGCCACCAATGCTTTTAATACCGCCAACCGGGCCAATATTACCGTTGGGCAGCCTGTAGTGGGTACCTACTTCGGACAAACGCACAAAGGTGTCTATGGTTTTTGGTCCCGCTTTCTGCTCCCTCCCGCCGCGCCTGCCGTCATGGCCAGTGAGGGCGACCTCGAAGACCGGGTACAAATTGATTGGGCACCTGACCCATTGAGCCCTGCCCCATCCAGCTACAAAATCTACCGCAATGGCTCCCTGTTGGCTACAGTAGATGGAGAAACCTTCTCCTTTCTGGACTTCAACGTCCTCGCTGGAAAATTTTATACCTATGAGGTTAGTGGAGTCAATACGTTTGGAGAGGGGAAACGCGGTTCTTCTCTCGGCTTTCTCAATCCCAATGGCGTGGTAACGGGCAAGGTGGAAACCTTCAGCGGCAACGCGGTACCGGGAGCTATAGTCACCCTCACGCCTACCTTGGGCCATTCAATTGCCTTCAACGGGGCAGACGATATGGCTTTCGCCGAATACAACCCGGCTTTCCCCCGTCACGAATTCACGGTATCTGCATGGGTGAAGCTGGGGGACGGCAACGATAATGCAGGCATCATAGACTTCGGCAGCACCATTGGCAAAAACTGGTGGCTGCACACCCTTCCTGCCTCTTCCGGTAAAGGTATCCGCTTCGGCATCGGCCGGGATGCCGGTGATGTCACCGAGCTGGACTACGCCTTCCTGAGCGAAACCGGGGACGACTGGCACTACGTGGCAGCAAGCTACAATGGCGCATCTCTGCTGCTTTATGTGGATGGAGAACTGATCGAAACGGCGGTAGGTACTGTACAAGCGGATAGCATCCCGCTGTTCCTGGGCAAAAAAGCCGATGATACTGGTTTCTTCAACGGGCGAATTGACGAGGTGCGCTTCTTCGACCGGCAACTGGCTCAAACGGAGATCCAAATGTTCATGAACCGCACGGTGCATGGCAACACTCCGGGTCTGGCTGGCTACTGGAAATTTGATGAGGGCGTTGGGGCCAAAGCATTTGATCAGAGCGCACTGAAAGCCCGCTTTTACTTTTGCGGTGCCGAATGGTCGGATGACCGCCCGGAAGTGGTCAATTCCGGGATCACAGATGAGAGCGGTTTTTACGAAATTGCCGGGATCAACTACGGCAGCGGGCAAACGTTTACGGCTCGTCCTTCCAAAAGCTTCTATCTGAATCAATCCCTCGAATTCAATGGCGTCAATGGCAGTTATGCTGACCTGACAGATTTTGACATCAAAGACACCTCTGCCATTACCACAACGGTTAAGGCTTTCGACTTCAGCGGCAATCAGGCGGTACTCAGCAAAGCAGATGCAGGCGGCAACAACCTGTTTGCCCTCTGTCTCAATGCAGGGCAGCTTGAGCTTGTGCTCAACGAAACTTCCCACGCTTTCGGTCCGCTGGAAATGGGCTTCCATCACATCGCCGTCAACCTCATACAAGACGGCAGCACCCTGGCCACAGAAGTCTACAAAAACGGCAACCTAATGGGTACCCACAGTTTCAGCGGCGTGGCCACCGATTGGGCAGGGCTGCCCTGGAAGATCGGCGCCAAAGCCGATGGGACCAGTAGCCACCGGAGTTTTTTTACCGGCCTGATCGACGAAGTAGTTTTCTTCGACTCCACCCTTACACTTCCGCAAATACAAGAGTATGCCAATATCGGCACAGATGTGAATAACCTCTTCCTGAAATCAATGTTTGGGCTCAACGAAGGCGAAGGCATGCAGCTGGAAGACACCGGGCCTGCATTTACAGGGCAAGGCACCCTTTTTGGTGCTACCTGGTCTACCGTTTCTTCCATTATGGAGACCATTGCGCATGAATTTACTCCTGCCAGCCGCCTTGTTACTCTCAACCCCAGTAATACAAGCGTGGACGAGATTGACTTCGTGGACCAAAGTACTATTCCTGTTAGTGGCTTTGTTCGTTATGAGGGTACCACCTGTTTTCCTGAAGGCATTGAGATCCTCGTTAATGGGCAGTCGAATGTACCCAAAATTCTGACAGATGAAAATGGCAAATTCGTGGCAGACTTCGAGCCCGGTGCGGATGTGGTGCTTACTCCGGTATTTGAAGACCACACCTTTTTCCCAGCCTTCTGGGAACTGGAAAACCTGAATGTGCCGGTATCCGGTATACTTTTCCAGGATCAGACCAAGCGAACGGTCACAGGGCAATTAGCAGGAGGCAAATGCCGCCGGTCTATCATTCCCGATGGCAGCATCGTCCGCGTTAAACTGTCTACCCTCGATGGCTGCTACGAAGAGACCCAGCGCCTGGAAAACCCGAATGGAAAATTCACCTTCTCCAATGTACCCCCGGACTCCCTCACCATAGCTGTGATTGAGCATTCCAATCCGGTTATCTATGATTACTTTCAGAATCAGGGCGGGCGCACACTTGATTTGCGTATGAAAAGCGATACCGTTGATTTCATCTATCTGGCGCCCCCACAGGTAGAAATGACACAACTGGACACCAACTCCTGCGGCGACCCCATGCTCAATCAGCTGCAAACCGCCAAAACCACCATACGGGTGTTTGAGGCTTACGATGGGGGCGTATGCTACCTCGACACCGCTCTGATTACCATCAACAATGAAATTGCCAACCTTGCCCAGTTCGACACTCTCATGACGGAAGGGAGCCTTGTGCACCGGTTCCGGGCTGATGCGCCTAATATTGTGCCGCCCTTTCTCAAAACCCTTCAGGTAACTGCCGAGGCACACGACGAACAGGATACCAAAGCCCAGAGTGCTGTTGTACTGGGCAGGCGGCCACGGGAAACAACATTCACTTCCACCGCGCCTGAACTACCGACCATCATTTTGAGAGACCCGCCGGGCGATGGCAGCTATTCTTATCTGGAAACCGGAGAGACCACCTGCCAAAACTGGAGTTTTGAAGCAGCCAGTACCATGAATACGGAGGCAGGCGTGACTGTATCCCTGGGCCCTGATATCGAGACAGAGATGGGGACTCCGTTTTTCGCCACCTCCCTGCAGGTAGATGTCACTGCAGATCTGGGGTATCAGCTGGAGGCGAGTACCACCTCCTACACTTCCAACGAAATGGAAACCTGCCTGACGATAACGAAGAATATTGCCACAGATGACAATGAATTTATTGTAGGCAGCGATATGGGCGGAGACGTATATGTCGGTGGCGCTATGAACTTTATTTATGGCATTACGGATGAGCTCCTCTACGATACGGCCTCCTGCAGCTATCTGCTTGATAAAGGGCTCTACATCTTTCCGGAAGGATTTGCCACAACATTTATTTACTCTGAGCGGCAAATTACAGACCTCGTCATCCCCAGCTTACTAAATATTGGCGATACAGTGAGCGCTGAACGATGGCAGGGGATCATCGACCTGAATACTCAACTCAAGGAGGAAGCCATATTCGACCGTAATATCACTTTTGATGCCGGAGTAGTTTACGAAGAATCACAAACATCCGAAGTAACCAAAACCATTACCCATTCCTGGACGCAGGATTTCAGCAACGGATTCTCATCAGAGTTTGGTGTCAATGTTAATGGTATTGGTGTGGTAGCAGGGCTGGCGATGTCCTGGTCTACAGAAACCACTTCCACTACTTCTGGTACTACCTCTACCGAGCGGACCACAGGTTTTGTACTCACTGATGATGATGGGCTGGACAACTTTACCGTCAACATCAAAACAGACCCAGCTTACGGCACCCCTGTATTTGACGTAGTCAGCGGCCAGTCAGCCTGCCCCTGGGAGCCCAATACGCAGCCCCGCGAAGAGGTGCAACTTACCAGTAATAGCTTCGTAGCAACAAATGTTACAGCTAACGAAGCTGCTATTTTTGAACTCACGCTTGGTAACACTGCTCCTTCAGGGGATGCAGGGTTTTACATCTTGGAGCTCGTTCCGGAAAGCAATCCCGATGGGGCTATCGTAAAAGCCAATGGCGTCGAAATCAATGCCAGCGAACTGATCTACCAAATCCCCCCCGATGGTTCGCTAACGGTTACCATTTCTGTAGAGCGCGGCCCGGTGGAGTATACCTACGAGAATCTGCGTATTGCACTCCGGTCCGGATGTGAATTCGAGCGCGCTATCTGGCTGGGGATTCCACGCGAAGGCGTAGACGAACGTTTTTATAAAGAAGTGGAACTCGATGTATACTTCCTGGAGCCTTGCAGTGAAGTGGACTTGGGCTTCCCGTTGCAAGATTGGGTGCTCACACCGGAAAGTGGGAACATCCTCAACATCACTGCTAATGGATATGATACCAGCGATCCCGATCTGGAACTCATCCGCGTGCAGTACCGCCGCTCTCAGGGCGATGGAGCGTGGATTAACATCGCCGAGCTGGAGAAAGAAGAGCTGGGAGATGTATTCACTATCGTCCCCTGGAATACGCAAGGGCTACAGGACGGGCTTTATGAAGTCCGGGCAGTCACTCAGTGCTTCGGGGCACAAAATCCGGGTATCTCAAAGGTGGTAAAGGGCAAAATAGAGCGTACACCTCCTCGCCTCTTCGGCTTACCTCAACCTGCCGACGGCGTCCTTTCGCCGGGAGACGAGATCAGTATCACCTTCAATGAGCCTATTCGCTGCGACCTGCTCCTACAGGCAGATGTTTTCAACAACAATAACATCGGCTTGTACAATACCGCAACCGGCGAGCTTATCGATGCGGTGATCAGCTGTAGCGAAGATAAAATCATTGTGGTCCCCAATGTGCCCAACCAATTTATTGAAAACCAGATTCTGCGCGTAGTTGTGGAAGGTGTGGAAGACCAGGTTGGCAACCTGCTGGAAGAACCCGTCAGCTGGGAGTTTTTCGTCAACCGCTCCACTTTGTACTGGGAGGTCAATCAAATTAAGGAGGTCATCCCGGAAGGCGATGCACTGGTAATCACCCGCGACATCCGCAATCAGGGAGGAGCCGCCGCTAATTTCACACTTACTGACCTACCCGCATGGGTGGAAGCCAGCCCCCTGTCTGGCACAGTAGCTCCGGGCTCCTTCGAGACGGTCACTTTCACCTTCCCCTCAGACCTGGTTACTGGCAGCTATGAGCACATCCTGCCTATGATGACTGCCGAAGGGGATGAACCATTGGATATCAATGTTCAGGTTACGTGCCCACAGCCTGTATGGGAAGTCAACCCTATGGACTGGGCTTATTCCATGACGATGACACTTCAACTCGATATTGAGGGGGAAATCTCGACTGATAAACTCGACCTCATCGGTGCCTTTGTTGGCAGTGAGCTGCGCGGTGTGGCAGCTGTGGAGTACGTACCGGAAGTAGAAAAACATCTTGCTTTTCTGACGGTTTACAGCAACAACCTGGTCGGGGAGACGGTGACCTTCCAGATTTGGGATGCTATGGAATGTCTGCTCTTCGGCAGCACAAACGAAAGCTTCGATTTTGTAGCCGATGACCTCATCGGTTCGCCCATTGTGCCGCAGGTCATCCATACGAACAACCTGCTGCTGCGTAAGATCCCGATCTTCCCGGGCTGGAACTGGATCTCCTACAACCTGGAGCTGCCAGACCCGAGCATCAATGCGGCCCTTTCGAGCCTGACGCGCCCGGAGGATGCCACTATCAAGGGGCAGACAAGCTTCAGCCAGTACTTCAACGGCGGCAGTGTCTGGGCCGGCTCCCTGACGGCCCTGTCCCACCTGACGATGTACCAGTACAACGGCACCGCTTTCGACAGTTTGGAGATCCTGGGCAACCCGATAGACCCGGCTACGCCCATGAGCTTGTCCGCCGGCTGGAACTGGATCGGCTACCTGCCGCAGGCGGGCATGCCGGTCAATCAGGCCCTGGCATCGCTCAGCCCGCTCAATGGCGATATCATCAAAAGCCAGGCTGGCTTTGCGCAGTTCGTTGCAGGCGTAGGCTGGGTGGGCAACCTGGACTTCATGAGCTCCCCGAACGGCTACCTGATCAACCTGGGCGAGGCGGGCACGCTCACCTACCCGGAGAACTTCAACGGGCCCAACGAGGAAACTTTCCGCAATCAGG
>NZ_JALEGS010000038.1 GCF_022763345.1 Phaeodactylibacter sp. | reverse complement strand
AGCTGACGGCTTCTGATATACATGGCAACAACAGCAGCTGCACGGCGCAGGTGGAAGTGCTCATCAGCGAGAGCATCCCGCCGCCCTGGGGCACAGCCGATATCGGCATGGTGCCGGGCAGCAGCGCCTATGCTTACGACCCCTGTGCCACGGGCGACCCGTCCAAAGGGCATTTTACCCTTAATACCACTGGCTACAACCCCATTTCCGGAAATACGGACCAGCTGTCGGGCGTGGTGCAGGAGCTGTGCGAAGGGTCAGGCATCCGCGCAGAGGTACAGTCGGTGGGCCCGGGCACCTATGCGGGCATATTCATGCGCAATAGCAGTGCGGCCGGGTCGCCAATGGCCGGGCTGTTTACCAACCTGACGCCTGTGCTGCGCTGGGAGAGCCGCCTGCTGCCCAATGGCGGCAAGAGCTTCACGCCTTTTCAGGCAGTCGCGACACCGGCAATGCTTGGCCTGCGGCGGCACAATGGCCTGCTGCAGGCTTTCTACCGCATCCCCGGCGGGAGTGGCTGGCAGTTGGCCACACAGATGCAGGACCATCTGGAGGAGTGCGTGGAAGTCGGCTTTGGCGCATTCACGAGCACGCCTGGCGGAGCAGCAGTAGCTGTGATTGGCCCGGTGACGACTATAGGCGCTTCTAACAGCACCGAATTTGGGGGCAGCCCGGTCATGGAGCTTACCGCAGCGGCTGGCACTGGGCAGCTGGCGCTTTGGCCCAACCCGGCCTCCCGGTCGGTTACTTTATCACTGGGCGCGCCGCTGGAAGCGCCGGTGCAGGCCCGCCTGATGGACGGGCTGGGGCGGGCTGTGAGGGCCTGGCCTCTCGAAGTGGGCTTAGTGGAGCATCTGCTTGCCCTAAGCGGCCTGCCGAATGGCTTATACTGGTTGAAGGTTGACGGGCAGCCGGGCGCACAGCGGTTGCTAATCAGCCGGTAAGGCCGTAGCGGCATTCAAAAGATACCGGAAGGGGGCAGTGATGAGCGCTGCCCCCTTTTGTTTGTCATAATAGCATGTCACAATAGTGTTTACCCCTCGCTATGGATTGTTCACGGCAAATATTAAGGCGTTCGCCACATATTTCAAATCCCCTTTCTCTTCTTCTTTAGATTTGAGTTATCGAAACGATCCCACCTACCGATTATCAAGAACAGTATCAGAAAGTATTGCGAAAAGAATGTCCTAAGAGCTGAAGACTTAACCGTTAGCCTTAAGAATTTTATGGGGAACCTTTACGCTACAGCCCTTAACGGGTTGTTAGGGCTGTAGCTTTTTCTACTAAAAACGAACACTACACATCCCGGTAATTAGGCATTAGGCCAATGTGCACGGGCGTTTATCGCCGATGAACAAACACAACATTCAAACACAATAACAACACGAACGGGATTAATTAAGTGCCTTAGGGCCTTCAATGGATATTTAGGAAAAAGGCTGCGGTAATATCCGCAGCCTTTTCTATTGTGCCGACAAAGCGTATATCGCTAAGGCTGGCTTTAACTGCCCCCGAAACAGCTTTTATCCCTCAAAGTGGAAGGAAAGTGTGAAGGTCCGGGAAAGTATCTTTTCCAAAACGGTAGACTCCTCGATATTCTCATTGTAGATCAGCGTATTGCCGATGCCATGAGAGATTTTGATCTCCGGGGAGAAAATGAAGAAAGGGAAGAAGAACTGCACGCCTGCGCCGTATTCCAGTGCAAATTCATTGGGGGCGATACGCACGAGGGTCTCCGCCTGCCGGGTTTGCGAATCGCTGGCTACATCAAAGGCATACTTTACACCGGCGATGACGAAAAGCCTCATATCCTTGTAAGGGGCTGATTTGTAGCGTAGGTGGAAGGGCATTTCCACGAGGACAGATTCTACCCGCCGTTCGGAGAAATTGGACCGTCGCCCAAAGCGGGTATAGCTGATGGTACGCTCAGCAAACGAGAGGGTGGGGAGGAAGCGAAAATCGAAATGATCGCCCATTTTAAGGTTGGTGACAATGCCCAGATTGAAGCCCGGTCCTGAAGCCGATTCTACTACTCGGATGGAATCGCTTTGCAAGAACTGATCAGAGTTAAAGGGCGTAAACCGGGAGGAGTTGTAGCCCAGCGTGATGCCGAAATAATAGGGCTTTTGCTGGAAGTCGAAAAAGTTATAATTCCCGGTAGCCTGAGCTGAACCTTGTTGCGCAGGAAGCAGAAAAAGCAGGGCGCAAGCTAAGCTTAAGCTTTCCCACCGGAATAGATCGCGCAAACGCCAAGAGTTAGTGATATGCATTGATTCGATTTAAAGCCAATTTTGCTAAGAATATCGGTAAACTGTTCGCGGTCAGGAAATGCCTGTACCGATTCGTAAAGATAACTGTAAGCTCTGGGGTCCTTAGAGGTCAGCCGGCCCACAGTGGGCAGGATGTTCCGGAAATAAAAATTGTATAGTTGCTTGAACGGGAAAACCCGGGGTTTGGAAAACTCCAGCACCACAAGCTTGCCGCCCGGCTTTAGCACCCGATGCATTTCTTCGAGCCCCTTTTCCAGGTGTTCAAAATTGCGCACACCAAAAGCAACGGTGATGGCATCAAACGTATTGTCTGAAAACGGCAAATTCTCTGAGTCGCCCTGCTGCAGCTCAATGGTGGTGCTTAAGCCGCGTTTATCGATTTTTGTCCGGCCGATTTCAAGCATCTCATTGGCGATATCAATGCCGATGATTTTCTCAGGCTGCAACTGCCGGGCGGTTTCCAGTGCCACGTCCGCCGTGCCGGTTGCCACATCGAGTACCACCTTAGGCGCATCCTCCTTTAACAGACGGATGGCCCGCCTGCGCCAGTACACATCAATACCCAGAGACAACAGGCGGTTCAGGAAATCATAATAAGGCGCAATGCCATCAAACATCTTTGATACCTGCTCTTTTTTGCTGCCCGACTGATCGTACGGCTTCACTTCCTCTGCCATAGTAATTTCAAAATTTTTGCAAAGATATATTTTGGGAAGGGAGTGGCCGTCATAGTAAAGCAAAATCCTGTTTTTTTCTTATCTTTGCCTGTCTTTGAAAAAAGGGCAAGAAAATACAAGAATAAACCGCTTACATGTCTTTGAAACAGCGAATTATCCCCGTAAACATCGAGGACCAAATGAAGTCGGCCTACATCGATTACTCTATGTCAGTAATCGTTTCCCGGGCGCTTCCGGATGTACGGGACGGCCTCAAGCCGGTACACCGCCGTGTCCTCTACGGTATGTCAGATTTAGGGCTCACTTACAACAAAAGCTATAAAAAGTCGGCACGTATCGTTGGAGAGGTGCTGGGTAAATACCACCCACACGGTGACTCTTCCGTATACGATACGATGGTCCGTATGGCACAGCACTGGTCCCTGCGTTACCCTCTGGTCGACGGTCAGGGCAACTTTGGCTCTATGGACGGCGACAGCCCGGCAGCCATGCGTTACACAGAGGCTCGCCTGGAGCGCATCTCAGATGAGATGCTGGCCGATATTGGCAAGGAAACCGTCGATTTCGCCTTCAACTTTGACGATACGTTGAAGGAACCAACGGTACTGCCTGCCAGAATCCCCAACCTGCTGGTCAACGGTGCCTCCGGCATTGCCGTAGGTATGGCAACCAACATGCTGCCGCACAACCTCACGGAGGTAGTGAATGGTATCGTGGCCCAGATTGCCAATCCGGATATTACCATCGAAGAATTGATGCAATACATCAAAGCACCAGATTTTCCAACCGGTGGAATTATCTACGGTACCAGTGGTGTCCGCGAAGCCTTCGAAACCGGCCGTGGCCGGGTCGTGGTCCGGGGGCGGGCAGAGATTCAGGTAGGTGATAACGGACGGGAAACCATCGTGGTAACAGAGATACCTTATCAGGTCAATAAAGCCAACCTGGTCGCCAAGATCGCCGAGCTGGTGAATGACAAAAAGATCATCGGTATCAGCGATATCCGGGATGAGTCTGACCGCGACGGCCTGCGCATCGTAGTGGATGTAAAGCGGGATGCCATGGCCAGCGTAGTGCTGAGCATGCTTTATAAATATACAGCGCTGCAGACCTCTTACGGTGTGAATAATGTAGCGCTGGTCAACGGCAGGCCTGAGCTGCTCAACCTGAAAGATATCATCTCGGAGTTTATCAAGTTCCGAATCGAGGTCATTGTGCGCCGTACGCAGTATGATTTGCGCAAAGCGATTGCCCGTGCGCATATCCTGGTTGGTCTGCTCATTGCGCTGGACTACATAGATATGGTCATTGACCTCATCCGTGGCTCCGCTACGCCGGAAGACGCCCGTAATGGTCTGATGGAGGGCGCGTTCATTGAAGATAGAGATAAGTTTTGGAAGCAGTTTGGCCCGCTAATCGAGCAGGCGGACACCGATGAGTATCCAAGGGAAGAGGGCAATGCGCTTTCAGAAGCTCAGGCGCGCGCTATCCTGGATATGCGGCTGCAAAAGCTGACTGGCCTGGAAAGGGATAAGGTGAAGCAGGAGTACGATGAACTGCAGGAGCGTATTGCTTATTTGAAATCTATCCTGGAAAGTGAGGAACTGCAGCGCGAAATTGCCGCAGAAGAGCTACAGGAGGTCAAAGAAAAATACGGAGATGAACGCCGCACTGATATCACAGCAGCAGATGGCGAAATCAGTATTGAAGACCTGATTGCCAATGAGGAGGTAGTGGTTACGATCTCTAATTTAGGCTACATCAAGCGGACACCGGTATCCGAGTACCGCAAGCAAAGCCGGGGCGGGCGTGGCTCCCGTGGCAGTAAGACCCGGGATGCGGATTTCGTAGAGCACCTGTTCATCGCCAGTACCCACAATTACCTGCTGCTCTTTACGGAGTCCGGGCGTTGCCATTGGCTGAGGGTCTACGAAATACCGGAAGCCTCGAAGACCTCAAGCGGACGGGTGATTCAGAATATCCTGGCAATCCCCAAAGAAGACCGCATCAAGGCCTACATCAATATTCAGGACCTGACAGATGAAGAATTCATCAGCAACAACAATATTGTCTTCTGTACCCGTAACGGCCTGATTAAAAAGACGCTGGTCGAAGCCTACTCCCGTCCACGGGCAGGCGGCATCAATGCCATCACCATTAATGAAGGCGATCAGCTGATAGAAGCTAAACTGACTAACGGAAATCAGGAAGTATTTATCGCCAGCCGTTCCGGCCGTGCGATCCGCTTTGAAGAATCCAAAGTGCGGGCGATGGGCCGCACCGCTGCTGGTGTCCGGGGCATTAGCCTGAATGAAGATGGCAAAGATATCGCGGTAGGCATGGTTATCATTGATCCGGAAGAAGCCGAAACCGCCATTATGGTCCTTTCTGAAAAAGGGATGGGCAAACGTACGCTGTACAGCGATTACCGTCTGACCAACCGCGGCGGTAAGGGGGTCAAGAATATGCAGATCACAGATAAAACAGGTGGCGTATTCTCCATCAAAGCGGTAAGTGAAGACAGCGACCTGATGATTACCACCCGCGATGGCATCGTCATCAGAATGGCTGTCAGCGATATCAGGGTGATGGGGCGTGCCACACAGGGTGTACGACTCATTAAGCTGGATAAGCACGATGAAATGGCCGATATCGCCGTGATTCACAAATCGGAAGATGAGGACGAGCCAACGATGCTCCCGGCATCCGATGAAGAGGAATAGGAACCGGCTTTAACATTTTGTAAATACCGATTCTTTCCGGAAATTCGTCTAATAGAGTGAAAAATCGGGGATTTTGGGGTCTTCATTGATCTTGTGCCCCGTTTTTCGGGTTATTTGAATACAAACCAAAAATGAAAATTGCATACAACATGAAAAAACTGATCTTAGCACTGGCTGCCGTATTAATGGTATTTGCAGTACAGGCACAGGACGGTAAGAAGGCGGTTCGTAAAGCATCAAGTGCTCTGGGTGCTTTTAACCTGGACCCTACCAACAACAAAGAAAAGCTGCAGGAAGCTATTGACCTTATTGAAGAGGGGGTTTCTGATCCGGAAACATCAAAGGAAGCTAAGACTTTCCTGACCAAAGGCGAAATCTACAATGAAATCGCCAATCAGTATCTGATAGCAAGTCAGCTTGGAGATACCTTGGCCCCGAAACAACTTCCACAAATTGAGGATCCTGCAATGATCGCTGCCGAAGCCTTCCTTAAGGCTTACGAGCTGGCCGAGAAAAAATGGGAGACCAAAGACGCTACCAAAGGAATGGCACAGGCTCAGGGCCACCTCTCCAACAGCGGTGTGATGGCTTTCCAGGATGAGCAAAATTATGAGAAGGCTTACAACGACTTCAAAATGGTGCTGGACTTGCATAAGGTCCTGACTGATGAGAATGAAGACAGCAACCTGAAAAGCGAAGACGACTACCTCAATCAGCTCTATATCACCGGGCTTTCTGCGATCAATGCCAATAAAATGGATGCAGCTAAGGCCTACTTTGATCAGCTTTACGAGAAGAAGTACGACAAGCCAGTCATTTACGAATCGCTGTACAAGATCACAGCAACAGATGAAGCCAAAATGGAGGAAGCTTATGCCTATCTTGAAGAGGGCCGTAAGCTTTTCCCGGATGATGTATCTCTGCTGTTTGCAGAAATCAACCACTTCCTACGTATCGGCAAACTGGATGTGCTGATTACCAAGTTGGAAACCGCAATTGAGAAAGAGCCGGACAACGTTTCTCTTTACTCTACTTTAGGTAACGTCTACGACAACCTCTATCAAAAGGCGCTTCAAGCCAATGACGAGGCAGCCGCAAAAGAGAACTTTGACAGTGCAATGAAGTATTATCAGCAGGCGGTAGAAAAGGACCCCGATTACGTTGATGCGATCTACAGTATCGGCGCCCTGTACTACAACAAGGCAGCAGTTATGACGCAAGACCTCAACAAGTACGCTGATGACTACTCTAAGGAGGGGCTGAAGAAGTACGAGGAACTGAAGAAAAATATCTTCGAGGAGTTTGACAACGCTCTGCCATTCTTCCAGAAAGCCGAGGCGATCAATCCAAGCGACTTGAACACGCTGATCGCCCTCAAGGAAATCTACGCACGTAAAGACGATCTGGAGAAATCCAATGTCTTCAAGGAGCGAATTGACCGCATTCAGGCGGGCGAGACGATCGACGAGGCCTACTTTGACAAGTAAGCCATCCTAAACCGATAAGAAAAAATGCCCGGGCAGCGCTGTTGTTCGGGCATTTCTTATTTATCGTCTTGCTGATCGATAGACCGAATCACCCGGCAGGGGTTCCCCGCGGCAAAGCTATCTGCCGGAATATCCCGGGTGACCACGCTCCCAGCCCCAATCACTGCCCGGTCTCCAATTGTCACGCCAGGGCACACGATAACACCTCCACCCAGCCACACATCATCCCCGATGCGGATTGGCTTGGCATACTCCTTCCCACTACTGCGCGCCTCGGCATTCAGCGGGTGGGTAGCTGTGTAGATCTGCACATTGGGCGCGCACATGACCCGGGTGCCAATGTACACGGGTGCTACATCCAGTACTATGCAGTTGAAATTGAAAAAGACCCGCTCGCCGGCATAAATGTTATAGCCGTAGTCGCAGTAAAACGGGGGCTCAATCCAGATATCCGGCTGACTGTTGGGCAGAAGTTGGCTCAGGATTTCCTGACGCTTGTCTTTTTCGTCATCCCCGGTCTCGTTCAGGGCTTTGAACAAAAGGCGGGCTTTTTGGCGTTCTTCAGTGAGGACCGGGTCAAGGGGCACATACATTTCCCCGGCGATCATTTTCTCCTTTTCTGTAGCCATGTTGTAAAAAATGAGGAAGTGAAAGAATTTGGCAGACGCTATTGCCTGATATTTTTTACCTTGCGCAATTTCTGAAAATTTTTCTCATTCAATTAATTCAGTTCAGTAATCATGAAGCGTCCAGTTCGGGTTTTTAAATTTGGAGGTTCCTCGCTCAAAGATGCAGCGGCTATTCAAAATGTAGCTAACATCCTTCGTGATTTCAAAGACGAAACCCTGGTGGTGGTAGTTTCTGCGATGGGAAAAACCACCAATGCCATGGAAACCGTAGTCGAAGCCCATGCCGCTCAGAACGGTAAAGCCTTTGATCTGCTCAACGAAATCAAAGCCCAGCATTACCGGATTATGGACCAGCTTTTCCCTTCTCAAAACGACGAGGTCTATGCTGCGGTTAATGATGTATTCGTAGAAGTAGAGTGGGTGCTGGAAGAACCCCCACATGACAACTACGACTACATGTACGATCAGATCGTCTCTATTGGCGAGTTGGTCTCCTCTAAAATTGTGAGCGCTTTCCTGAACCAGATGGAACTGCCGACCTCCTGGCTTGATGCGAGAGACGTGATTTTGACCGACGACATCTTCCGGGAAGGTTGGGTACAGTGGGAAGAAACGCAGGAACGCGCCACAAAACTGGTAACGCCATTGCTGGAAAAGCCGGGCTTTGTGCTGACACAGGGCTTCATAGGCAGTACCACAGAAAACTTCACCACCACCCTCGGACGGGAAGGCTCCGACTATACCGCAGCGATTTTCAGTTTTTGCATGGATGCCCAGGATATGACGATCTGGAAGGATGTACCAGGTGTCCTGACAGCAGACCCCCGAAAGTTTGAGAATGTCACCCTTCTCGACCGCCTTTCTTACAAGGAAGCCATTGAGATGACGTACTACGGTGCCAAGGTCATCCACCCCAAAACCATCAAGCCCCTTCAGAACAAGAGTATCCCGTTGATGGTGAAGTCTTACATCAACCCGGAAGGCGCTGGCACCTATATTTCCGATGAAGTGGAGGACAACTACCCGCCAATGGTCGCCATCGAAGGCGATCAGGTACTGCTGCAGATCAGCACCCGCGATTTTTCCTTCGTTGCAGAGCACCACATCCGGGAATTGTTCAATATTATCGCTGATCTTCGCATTCAGGTGAATATGATGCAAAACTCAGCCATCAGTTTCAGCCTGTGCGTCAATGATGTGGACGATAAAGCCGACCGCTTCGCCCAGCGCATCGAGCAGGACTTCAAAGTGATGATGGACCGCGGGCTCGAACTCATTACCGTTCGCCACCATCAACCCGCTATTATGGAAGAACTGCGCAAAGGCAAAATTGTCCTGCTGGAAGAACGCATCAAGGATACCACCATTCAAATGGTGGTCAAAGATGTGCCGGTTATGCGCCGAAAGGAGGTGCCCACAGCATAAACCTCTCGGAAGCATTTTTATCGGATGTGCTGCCCAACCCTTTGGTCCGGCTTTTCGTCTGTACACGAAAACAATCATCCGATGAAAATGCTGAAAATTAGGACTGCCGTACTGATCCTCTCCACCCTGGTCTGGGCCTGTGAGCAATCAGAGGACGACGGATTAATCATTTGTCCAACAGGGACCTGTGAAGAAGAAGTACAAGTGAGTGACGACCTGTATGAGAATGGGCCAGACGATGAACTGATGATTTCCAATGCCTTCATTTTTGACGATTGCCTGGACGTGACCTTCCGTTATGGAGGTGGATGCGGAGAAGTGGAAGCTCATCTTTTCGCCAGTACGGGCGAAGGTGATAGCCTCCCACCTACCCGTTCTATCAGGGTGGGGTTCAAGGACGACGATGACTGCGAGGCGCTACTCGTCTACACCAAGACTTTTGATTTGACCCCGCTTCGCTCCGGGTCGCATTCTACTGTCCTTCTTCAGCTGGAAGGTTACGATGAAGTGCTAGAGTATAACTACTGAAAAACAGGAAAAACCAGGCGGATGTAACGCCTGGTTTTTCCTGTTAGGTTAAAAAATCAATACTTTAGAAACTTCCCTGAATACCGGTGCCCTTTCTCAGTGATCGCCTGGAAAAAGTAGACTCCCTGTGGCCAGGGTGCCACATTTATCGTTGGGTTGGCTGATGCCTCCACATTTTGGTGCATCACTTCACGCCCATTTACATCGAAAACCTGCACAGCCGAAAGCCTCTCTGCAAGAGCTTCGGGAGTTGTGATTTGCACCCAATTAGTGGCTGGGTTGGGCGAGAGGGTAAGCTTGGAATTTACCGGGACGTTTTGCGTGGAAGTGACCCCGTTGAGGAAATTGCAAATCTGTTCGCTTCTTTGCCCTACAATGGCTGCATCGGGGCAGGGGAGTGGCACTTCATCCATCATGAATAGGGCATAGCTCACGTTGATTTTTTCACCATTATTTAGATCGATTGGAGCACTGTTCAGCAATACAGAGAAGTTAATATCCGGTACGCCCACGGCGCACATACTCCAGCCTTCTGCATCTGCCGGGTTCCCATCAAACACATAATTGGTGGTCTCGGATTGATTGACGCCGGCACTGCCCTTGGTGAGCGGGGAGCCATCCTTCCAGCGGGCATTCATAAATTGGAATTCCTGTTCCTTGTTGAGTGGTTGAGTAACCTGAAAGGGTAGCCCTTCTGAAGCAAGACTGTTGAGAAAGTACATCGTTGAACCTAGCGGCTGTGCTCCATCCGGGGCACAGGACAATTGCCGGATGCCCATAAGTGGTGGTTCCTGGCAGTAGGTATTAATACTGGTGCCACAATTACAGCCAAACAGCCCGTCAGATGCATCTTTGTTGTAAATCATGACGGTGTTCTGATCCGGAATCGTCCCAAGGTAATCGTCAATATCGCAGCCAATTTTAGTATCCATCCAAAGGCTGGTTACAAAGTCAGTCAGGTCACTCCCGCGGTTGTATATGGTAAAATCGTATAGGGTGGTTTTGTCCATTACCTGGCTCTCAATCTCAAAAGACTGGGCCATAGCATGTACTTCCAGACTTGGGCGGTTGGCAACCGGGGGTTCCTCGATGTAGGTGTTGTAAACCCAGTAAATCGCGGAGGTCCCTTGGATAGCGGGGTAGTCGCCATCTAAAGGATTGTAGATGCCATCGTTATTGGTATCCACAAAGGGGGCAAAGTCTCGCTCCGGTATTCCAAAGCCATTGTTGTCATCAGACAAAGGGTTGCCCCTGCCTGGCCAAGACTGTACACTTAGGTGAAAATCATTAAGCTGCCCATCGGCAATGTCTTCCAGGAAAAAATCAATTTCCAACTGGGTAATGGGCCAAAACCGGTCAAAATTGGCACAGCTCTGTGCGTCAGGAAGGCCTGTCTCCAAGTCCAGTGGTCCTGCGAGGTAGGGACTGTTACCTCCATTGGTGGGAATCTCCGAGGCTAGCTTAAGCTTCCCGTCGTTATCATAGCCACCCATCCAAAGGGCGCCTGTTCGAATGGTGCTTGCAATAGGTCCACTAAGTTCGCCGCTGGGACTGTAGCCATATCCATTGGTCCAAAGCCCTCCCTGATTAAACAGGGTGTTGATGCCCGGGCCCGTAAGTGGGTATTCGGAAATGGCCGGTTGGCACTGCGCCCCAATCCACAGGGGCCACAGAAAACAGAGTGCTGCGATGGCAGCAAAGGTGAAATTTTTCATATCGGGTGATTTTAAGTCTAATCAAAAATGGGCTTTCAGCTCGAAAGAAACAAGTGCCGATGACTCAATGCCGGGTTTGGATGTGTGAGGCGGCCATTTAATGATGTAAGGCGGAAAAGAAATTTGGGAATGCACGGAAAAGCCTTAACTTCCTATACAAAACCAACTACATATGAAAAAGCACCTTACCTTACTGTCCCTGCTCACCTTCTTAGTAAGCTCCTGCGGGCAGGGTCCTGTAGAGACCGCATCAAAAACCCCGGAAAGCCCCCAAGAAGCCAACCGGCCGGTGGGTAGCGCTTACGACAGCCTCCTGGCGCAAGAGCTGGGTGCGGATGACTACGGTATGAAGGTCTACGTGATGGCTTTCCTGTACCGGGGAACAGCTACCGGGCTGGATTCTCTTCAACGGGCTGAGCTGCAGCGTGCTCACCTCGATAATATTACCCGTATGGCAGAAGCTGGCGACCTGGTCCTGGCCGGACCGTTTATGGACAGGCAGGACCTGCGGGGCATATACGTATTTGATGTCAGAACGGTTGCTGAAGCGGAGGCGCTTACCAATACGGATCCGGCAATCAAGGCCGGTACGCTGCGCATGGAGCTCCGGCCCTGGTACGGTTCGGCAGCTCTAATGAAAGTCAATGAGCTGCACGAACAGGTCGCAAAGATTGATATCTGACCACATTAAAAAATAGGCCCTAGAAAGTCGACCAGCCCCTCTTTCCATTGTTGATCACTTAACGGCTTGACCATCAGAGAATGCTTCACCGAGCGGCGGGTCAGCCCCATAGACTGATCACCGGAGATCATCATCCACACGCAGGGGTTGCTCACAAGCTGGAAACCATTGTCCAGGTAAAGCTGATGCTGGGTGGCGATTAAAACCAAAAAGTCAATCTGATGAGCCCGGCCCAGTCTGGTCAATTGGTCCAGTAGGTAACTGGCAACACGTCGTCGCTGAAACTGGGGGTCCACGCAAAGGTCTATCACCCCAAAAACAGGGAACACTTGCCCGGCATTGTGCAGGAGGCGGTGCTCGACTGCCATATGTGCCATTAGTTTACCCTCCTTAAAACCCAGATAGCGAAAATCAGGCAGCTGCCGGTAAAAGGTGCGATCCGGATAGCCGGGAAAAGCGGTCTTAAGAAGCTGTTGTATACCAAGGTGTTGTGGCGGGGTCAAGGCGAACTCTTCTACTCGTTCCAACTGTATCCCCTCAGGTAATTTAGTAGTACTCACTCAATAATGATTTCAGTTCCTGCTCATCGAGTTTACGGCGCAGCTCGCCCTCTACAGCAATAGATATTTGCCCAGTTTCCTCAGATACGATAAAAGCTGCTACATTCGCCCGCTCCGTGATACCCACTGCTGCCCGGTGGCGTAAGCCCGCACTGCTCGGGAGGTTGGGGTTCTCGGATACCGGCAATACGCAGCTGGCAGATTGCAGCCGGCCATTGCTTACAATAACGGCGCCATCGTGCAGTGGGCTGTGTTTGTTGAAAATGCTCTCCAGCAAGGGCTCCGTGATATCTGCATCCATAGCCACGCCAGAACTGACCAGCCCTTCAAGGTCAAGATTACCAGCCAGAACGATCAGTGCTCCTGTTTTGCGTTTGCTCATGCGCACGATTGCAGAGCGCAGGGCGCGCAACTGCCGTACTTTCTCCTCCGTGCTTTCCAGGTTGCGGTCCAGAATCCGCCCCAAAAAGTTGGAGCGCTGCCGCAGGGTGGTATTGCCCAGGAACAACAAAAAGCGCCTCACCTCAGGCTGGAAAATAATGATGATAATGATGACGCCCACGCTCACAAACTGGTCTAAAACGGCCGAAAGCAGGTCCATTTCCAGCTGGTTGACCAACCACCATACCACATACAGGGTTAGGACCCCCACAAAGATATTAAAGGCAATATTGCCGCGCAGCAACTTGTAAATCTGGTACATCAGGTACCCGACAATGATGATGTCGAGCACATCCCAGATTCTGACCGGCAAAAAACCAATATCGAAGAGGTAAATCATGTACGCGGTTTATTCCTGCACGGGCGTTTTTAAGTGGTATAATAGAAACGCCATTATATCTGCTGCTGTTTCATCAAATGCCTGTGCCTGCCGGACCGGATAAATGAGCGCCGGTGCTTTGCCGGTTTGCTGGTACTGAAGCGCAGCACCCATTTTCCAGGTATGCACGGGCATAACCACATCACTATTGAGGTGGGCTGTGAGTATCGTCGCCGGATAGCGGTCTGCAGGTATTTTATGCACAGGCGAATAGGCGAAAATAGGATCAAACTGTTTGGGGTCGTCAGGAGCTCCGAATTCGGGCAACCACTTCCACCCGGATCCAAACTCCGGATATTGGAGCAGGTCGTACAGCCCATCAACACTTGCAACCGCTCCGAAGAGGTCGGGGCGTTGCGCCAGGCTTGCGCTGGCAATCAGCCCGCCATGCCCTTCACCGTATACTCCAAGCCGGTTGGCTGATGTGTATTGATTGGCGATCAGGTATTCGGCAGCGGCCTGGAAGTCGTCGAACGTATTCTGCTTATATTCCCGCTGTCCTGCCCGGCGGAGTTTGGTGTTGAGGGCGCTGCCCCCTCTGAGGGCGGGAATCGCACAAATGCCGCCCTGCCTCAGCATTAGCTGTGCCATCAGCCGTTCCTGGGCATCGTACATAGGCGCAAAAGGGCCGGTCTGACGCCCACCGGCGAAAATAAGGGCAGGATGTTGACCATTTAATTTTAATTCCCTCGTGTGAACCACATACATGTTGATGGGGGTGCCATCGTAGCTTTCCAACCGCACCAGGCGGGTTTCAAAATTGCCGGGCTTTAGGATAGTGACCGGGGTGTGGAATGCGTTCATCCGCTCTGCTTCAAGATCAAGGTGGTAGACCTGAGGGGGCTCCAGAATATTGCCATAGCTAATAAAAGCGTTTGGATCATCGTACCGGCTGCTGATATCCATAACAAAGCCGTTTTCAGGCAGTTTCGGACGTTTTAGCAGCTTTCCTTTAGTACTGTATAACGCCATGGCGCTGCCGGTTTCGCCCTGGTATACAGCCAATAGATTGCCGTCCGCCCAATGCACGGATGACAGTGGTGAGGAGCTTTCCGGCAAAATAGTCTCCCAGTAGTTCAGGGCAGGAAGGTCGGGGTCGACCCGGACCAAGCGGCGGTTCGGGGCATCAAGGTTGGTGATAAGATAGAACCCTGAGGCATCGGCACCTGCCCACTCCAGTTGGTATTCCAGGCCCTCAGCAATGGTTGTAAAGGCCGCGTCCGTCTTCCTGGCTGGCCGGCCATAGACCGCCTGATGCCCATCCGTGTCAGAGACCAGTAGTACAAGGTAGTCCTGCGCTGTGCTCAGGTGCACCTCAAACCTAAACCTGGGGTCGCTGCGGTCGGCATAAATGAGCTCGTCCTCTGATTGATCGGTACCCGGGCGATGGTAGTAGACCTGCTGAAAAAGGTAAGGCTCGGTGGCGCTACCAGGGTGGGCATAACGGCTGTAGAAAAACCCACTGCCGTACCAGGTGATATTGCTATGCCGGACAAACTGCAGAGTATCTGACAAGAACTTCTCCTGCTGAAGGTCGAACAAGAGAATGTCTTCCCATTCGGAATGAGCTACGGACCGCTTTAGGGCCAGCAGTGCTCCATCCGGAGAGGGCCTCAAGCTGGTAATGTCAGCTGAGGTTGGCCAGCCCAGGCTTTCCGGATTGATCAGTTGTTCTTCCTGAGCATTCAGGCTATCCCTCCGGAAAAGCCCTTTACATACGCCTCGTTCTGACTTGATGTAATAGTAGGCACCGTTGATCAGCTGGGGCGGAGAGATTACGCTATAGTCGCTCAACTGTGAGATTTCCTGACTCAGCACCTCACGTCCTGGCAACTGGTCGAGGTAGGAGCGAGCCATTTTTGACTGGGCAGCAGTCCATGCTTTCGTTTGTGCAGAATCGGGTTGTTCCAGCCACTGGTAAGGTGCGGTTACTTTATAACCTGAAAAATCATTGCTCCTGGCGGTATCTCTTGGCGTATCGGGGTAAGAAACCGGTATGTGCGGAAAGTCATAAGCCTGTTCCGGTGAGCCGGATTGACAGGCAAAGAGTAGCAATGCTGCGCAACATAAAAGCAATAAGCCCGTATTTTTCATTAGGTTATAATTTTGGTTTGTTCCATTTACTCGACCCGAATCTCAATTAATGGCTATCTTGAGCGTTCCAGGCTTAAGTGTAGCTTCTTTAGCCCGGGGTTGCCTGCCCGTTTTTACTTATTCTTCTGCTACTGTCAATGTGGGTAAGAAAGCAGGCCATTGGCAACCGTATAAAAACTTCATAGCATGCAAATTAAAGCATTTTTCGCCATCCTGCTGCTCTATGGACTGCTAATCAGCAATGCTTCTGCTCAGGATGAGGTATTATACGACGAAAAAGCACGGCCTTATGTCCTAAATGCGGAAGGGAAACGCGCCTATCTCATGCCAATCCCGGAAGGAGAAGCCGTAGGCCCTGACCACGCTGTGCTTGATGTTGAGGTGACCCCGCTGCCCGGAGCTACGGTCATCACATCTGAAGATTTGCGCCGTGTGGCGGACCGAAAAGCCCAGCTCGCACAGCAGGCTGCAGAAATTGCCCGGCAGCGGGCAGACGAGGCACGCGACCACACTCTTTCTTTGCAGGAGCAGCTAGACTCCGCTATGACTAAGGAAAATAATACAGAACAGATCCTGCAGCTGGAGGAACGGCTGAAAAATGCCCGGGAAATCGAATCCATTGCCTTAAGGGAGGCCCGAATGGCACAGCAAGAAGCCGCCAACGCCCGGCAGATTCGGGATAACCATACCTATGTGGAGGCTTATCAGCAAGAGCAGGACCGGAAAAGGCTGGAGCTGCAGCAATTTGAAGGGATAGATGTGATTTCCTCCGATTCCTACGAAAATGTGCTGCTCGACGATGATTACCGCCCCTTTGGCCATACCAATGAAGTAGTGCAGTTCCCTGAATACAACTGCGCCTTTGAGTTTGAGGGCGTCAATTCCAGCGGCAAGTATCAGGTCAGCCAGAAGGAAGAGTTGTTGTTCACCCATACCCCAACCGAACGGCTCCGGCCCGTGCTCAATGGCAAAGAGTACCTTACCTGCCGGGCTGCTTTCAATCAACTGGGAGGCTACCGCTTTGTTTCCATTGAGTTTACTTTTGCGATGGACAATGCACAAAGCCTGTATGGTACGATTCAGAAGGGCTCTTTCCTGGTTATGATGACGCTCAATAATCAGTATGTCAAGCTCCTGGCTGGTAACGGAAGCAATGGCGTGCTCAATGAAAAGACTGGCGAGCTGACTTACCGGGTCATCTATCCAATAGACCAAAGCCAGATCAATCTGCTCAAGCGTTTCGAGCTGGATAAAATCATACTGGGATGGAGCAGTGGCTACGAAGAGTACGAAACTTACCATCCGGGGCTGTTTATGCATCAGATTCAGTGCCTGGAGTCTCGTTGATTGGCTATATTTGCCCTCCGCAATAAATTACCACCACTGAGTTATGGATGTTAGAACCCGAGAAGAAGAACTGAAGGCTGTACAGATGCTTGGGCTGAAATTGCCCACCGATCCCCGTTGGGTCAATATGGCGGAGATGGAACTCGAGGAAATCCTCACGGACCACGCTTATTGTGAGCAGAAGGCCGCCACTTCCTGTATTTCCCTGATTCAGGGCTACCCGGAGCATGAGGACCTGGTCCGGGAACTGGCGCCAATCGTAACCGAAGAGTGGGGGCATTTCCGTATGGTCCTCAAAGAGCTGGACAAACGCGGGCTTAAGCTGGGACGTCAGCGCAAAGACGAATACGTCAATAAATTACTGGCTTTCCATAAAAAAGGCGGCAGCCGGGAAGACCGCCTCCTGGACAAGCTTTTAACTTGTGCACTCATTGAAGCCCGGAGCTGTGAACGGTTTCGTTTGCTTTCCCTGAATATCCGGGAAGAAGAACTGAAAGAGTGGTACCACAAATTCATGGTGGCTGAAGCAGGGCATTATCGTCTGTTTATCGACCTGGCCAAACAATACTGTGATGAAGCGAAGGTCCGTACCCGCTGGAAGGCTTTCCTGGAGCGCGAAGCCGAGATCATGGAAGAGCTGGACCTGAGGGGTGACCGCATGCATTAGCCCTTTCTCTTGGCGGTAGATTTTCATTTCTCAGCGGATATGCTTATTATCGCTCTCCCTACCATAAGACCAAAGCAGGAAATCTGGTGGCGGCGCTGCACAAGGGTGGCCACTTTGACGTTTCCTATCCGAAAACCGCACTGAATCCATTGGTCCTGGCGAGCGTAAGGCGTTTTTGCCCCGTTGGTCTGCTCGTGATCTGTGGTTTCAGCCCGTTCGTTCCATCTTAAAACCGCACTAATCTAACTTCATGCCGCAGCAAAACAAGACACAGCAGGACCCGCTTTGGTTCAAGGATGCTATTATTTACGAACTCCACATTAAAGCCTTTCAGGACAGCAATGCCGATGGTATTGGCGATTTCAACGGGCTGATTCAGCGGCTGGACTACCTGCAAGACCTGGGTGTAACCGCTATCTGGCTCTTGCCCTTTTATCCCTCTCCGCAGCGGGACGGCGGCTACGATATCTCTGATTATTACTCCATCAATCCCGACTACGGTACAGTCCGGCAATTCAAAACCTTGCTGGATGAAGCCCACAAGCGCGGGCTGAAGGTCATCACAGAGCTGGTCATCAACCATACTTCCGATCAGCACCCCTGGTTTCAACGTGCGCGGAAGGCACCGGCCGGCAGCCCCGAGCGCGACTACTATGTTTGGAGCGAAACCACCGATCGGTACAAAGATGTCCGGATTATTTTCCAGGATTTTGAAAAGTCCAACTGGACCTGGGACGATCAGGCACAAGCCTACTACTGGCACCGCTTCTACAGCCATCAGCCCGACCTGAATTTTGACAATCCCGCCGTACAGGACGAAATCTTCAAGATGATTGATTTCTGGACCGATATGGGCGTAGATGGGTTCCGCCTTGATGCCATTCCCTACCTGTTTGAACGGGACGGGACCAACTGCGAAAACCTGCCGGAGACCCACGTTTTCCTGAAAAAACTCCGTGCTCATGTGGAAGCCCGCAACCCCAACGTCATGCTTTTGGCGGAAGCCAACATGTGGCCAGAAGATTCTGCTTCCTACTTCGGTGATGGTGACGAGTGCCATATGAACTACCACTTCCCCATCATGCCGCGCATGTTCATGGCCATCAAAATGGAGGACCGGTATCCGATCATCGATATCATCGAACAGACACCGGAAATTCCGGAAAACTGCCAGTGGGGTATTTTCCTGCGCAACCACGATGAGCTTACTCTGGAAATGGTGACCGATGAAGAGCGGGACTACATGTACCGGGCCTACAATAAAGACTCTGCCTCCCGGATTAATCTGGGGATCCGTCACCGCCTGGCTCCACTGCTGGACAACAACCGGCAGAAGATTGAGCTAATGAATTCCCTACTCCTCAGCCTGCCCGGCACGCCGGTCCTTTACTACGGCGATGAGATCGGTATGGGCGATAACGTTCACCTCGGTGACCGGGACGGAGTGCGCACGCCCATGCAGTGGAATGTGGACCGGAATGCCGGTTTTTCCAACACCCATCCGCACAAGCTCTACCTGCCTTTAATTAACGATCCGGAGTACCAGTATTCCACTATCAATGTCGAGGTACAGCAAAACAATTCCTCATCTCTACTTTGGTGGATGAGGCGCATCATTAACGTGCGGCGGCGGTACAAAGCCTTTGGGCGCGGAGACATCAAATTTCTCTCGCCGGAAAATGCCAAGGTGTTGGCATTCACCCGTTCGTTTGAAGACGAGCACTTGCTGGTGATTGCCAATCTCTCCCGGCATGCGCAGGCTGTTGACCTTGAGCTGCCCGAGTTTGAACGTTACCAGCCTATCGAAACATTTGGTCAGGCGCAGTTCCCGCCCATTACACGCGGGCAGAACCGCTTCACCATCGGCCCATTTGGTTATTACTGGTTTGAGCTGGAGCCCGCTTACCAAAACGGTCGCTCCAACGTAAAGATACCGGAGTTGCAGTGGAGCCCCGAGCGGTGGACGGATTTTATTCAGGACAAGAAGTACCACCCGGAATTGCGGGAAGTGGTGCGCAAATTCCTTAGCCGCACCCAGAAATACAACATCGATGGGCGCAAGCTGGACAGCGTGGAAATCGTAAAGGTAGAGCCTCTTCGCTACGAGGGCGGCCGTTCCCTGCTGATGATTCTGCGGACCCACTACACCGAGGGATTCCCCGAGTTATACTTTATGCCACTGGCTATGCGCAAGGGCGACTATCAACGGCAGCCTAACGCCCCGGCGGCCAATCAGATATTGTGCTGCCTCACTGGCACTGAACAGGAAGGTTATATTTTCGAAGCAGACGAAAGCACGGGTTTCCGAAACTACCTGCTGCGCTATCTGCTCGAAGGGAAAACTGAACTCCCTGAAGGCTTTAGCTTCCAGCTGAGCAACCGCCTGAATGGCGACACTTCTGATCAACCGCTTCCGCCCGCCAGGGTCATTGCTACTCAGAGCAACCACCGGGCGCTGGCTTTTGGAGACCAGTACTTTCTAAAGGTGTTCCGCCGGTTGGAAGATACGCCGAACCCGGAACTGGAAATTAACAAGTACGGGCATGACTCGGACCTGCCGGTGCCGGGCTACCTGAGCCACCTGGAGTACCAGGATAAGAACAAGCACCCTTACATCCTTGCCGTACTTGAGCCCTACGTGGCCAATCAGGGCACTGCCTGGACGTACTTTTACGACAACGCCAGGCGTTTCCTCGAATACATTAGCGTAGAGCGGGAGAACCTGCCGCCTCTGGACAATGGGATTCAGGCACAGTTTTTTGGTGATATCCCCCTGACCCGCGCCCAGTTGCTGGGGCAAACCGTGGCGGAGTTCCACAAAGGGCTGACGGAGAATGACCGGCCTGACTTTCAGCCTGAGGCTTTCTCGCTTCATTACCAGCGTTCTTTATTCTCGGCCTGGAATTCCCAACTGCGGTCCAGTTTCCAGCTGATGAACAAGTCCAACAGGATGCCGGACCACCAGAAGGCTATGCTGCTGGAGCACAAAAAACGCATCACAAACGAGCTGCGCCAGATTTACGATCATAAGCTGGATGCTGTGAAAATCCGGGTGCACGGCGACCTTCAGCTGGAAAAAGTCCTGTTTACCGGTAATTCTTTTGTGCTGTTTAATTTTGAAGGGGACCGGACCCGCAGTTTCAGTGAACTCCGGCTTCGGAAGTCTCCTGTCCGTGACCTGGCCAGCCTGTCGAGCTCGCTATATTATGCTGCCCTCGCCGCACTGATTACACAAATCAAGCCGGTAGAGCCTAATGAAAGTGAACTCCTGGCCTATGCGGAGGCCTGGTATGATGCAATTCACAATGCCTTTTTGGAAGGGTATCTGCCCGTGGCCCGGGCTGCTGGCCTCCTCCCATCCTCTGAGGAAGACTGGAAGCTGCTGATGCATACCTTCCAGCTGGAGCGGCACCTCTACGAACTAGGTTTCGAATTGCGGCAGAACCGGGGGTGGGAAGCGATTCCTTACTGTGGGCTAATGCGGCAAATTGATGTAAAAAGATAGGCAAAAGCCGTAGGTTTGAATCAAATGGTGTAACTTTATTGGCGATAGAGTTCCATTATTTTGTTGATAACCTTTTGCTATGCCAGACGAATTATTGCTTGGGCTCCTCTTTTTGCTTATCGGGCTGTTTGCCGGTGGGCTGGGCGGCTGGATAGCTGCTAAATTACGGTTTCAGGGCAATGCATTCTCTCAGGAGGACATCGATGCACAGTATGTACACCGCAGTTTATACCAACAGCTGGAGCAGCAGTCCGATGCGCAACGGGAAGACTTGTTCGAGCTACAGGAAGCCTACCGCATGGCGTCCGAAAAAGCCGCCCGGCTGGAGCAGGCCAACCTGCAGCTGGAAGATTCCTTGCGCCATCAAAAGGAGGAATCTGTACAATTGCAGCAGCGCTTCCAGTCAGAATTTGAAAACCTGGCGAACCGCCTGCTGGAGGAGAAGAGCCGGAAGTTTACGGCCCAAAACCATCAGCAACTAGACCAGTTGTTGTCGCCGTTGCGGGAACGGATCAAAACCTTTGAGGAAGGGATCGAAAAGCGCTTCCTGGAAGAAACCCGGGACCGCATTAGCCTGAAGAAGGAAATTGAAGGGCTGCGGGCGCTCAATCAGCAGCTGAGCGAAGATGCCAACAACCTCGCCAGTGCGCTCAAGGGAGATAACAAAGCGCAAGGCGATTGGGGAGAGGTTCAGCTGGAGCTATTGCTGGAGAAAGCAGGGCTGCAGAAGAATGTACATTTCCAGGTGCAACCTACTTTCCGGGACGAGAATGGCAAAGCCAAACGCCCCGACTTTATCATCAATTTACCTGAGGATAAAACCCTGATTATTGACTCTAAAGTCTCCCTGAGGGCTTACGACCGCTGCTTCAATACCGAGGACAAGCAGGAAAGGGAGCGCCATCTGAAAGCGCATATTGACAGCATCCGGCGCCATATCCGCGACCTTAGCAGCAAGAACTACACAAACCTGTACCAAATCCATACGCCGGATTACCTCTTGCTTTACATCCCCATAGAACCGGCTTTTGCCCTGGCCGTGCAGCAGGACCCACAGCTATTCGTGGATGCCCTCGATGCTAACGTGGTGGTCGTATCGAATTCCACTCTTCTGGCCACGATGCGCACAGTAAGCTATATCTGGAAGCAGGAAAAACAAAAGAGCAGTGTACTGGAGATTGCCCGGCAGAGCGGCATGCTTTACGATAAGTTTGTCAACTTTGTGGATGACCTCAAAGGGGTGGGGCAGCGGATTCAGCAGGCCCAGCATGCCTACGATGATGCCATGAACAAACTTGTGGATTCAAAAAAGTACGGCGATACCCTGGTGGGGCGGGCAGAACGTATCCGGGAACTGGGGGCCCGGACCTCCCGGCAGCTCCCGGAAGATATCGTGGAAGCTGCCCGGTCATCCGGCTTGGAATCGCCTATATCTGACGATGATTGATCTCTGAACCGTGTGGCCAGAAATAGATGGTTTTCTTGTGGTAGTTGATCGCAAATCGGTATCGTGCCAGGAACTCCAATCCCAAAATGCCGTCGATATCGGAAGCAATCCCTTTCTTTAGGGTGGCAAACACAAAAGTGGTTGGGTCAAAGGAACGGTCCTCAATTGCCATCCCTGACACCGGCGCTTTGTCGAAGTAGTCCGGCATATTGGCAAAGTCCAGCAACTTTTGCTGAGTCACCCGCCCAATAACTTCTCTTGGAAGCTGGGGCAGTAGGTGTTCCCGCATCAGGTTGTAGCGGCCACCTATGTCCAGACCTAACCGGTAGGTTTTCCCACCAATTTCAGCTTGGAGTACCGGCAGGCCCTGTTCAAGGTCAAAGGGTAAGCTAAACTGTGGTTTGTGTTGTTCGTGCAGCCAGCTATCCTTGCGGTCATAGAGCAGGACGACCTGATTGCGAAAGTCGAACATGACTTCAGATTGCCGCAATACTTCAGCTCCAATAATCCCCATAATTTCCTGGTTAGCCGTTGATTCCAGGTGGCTGATATTCATCGCAACCGCTTTCATATCCTGGCGTTCCATGCCCGCCCATTCGAATTCCTCTACACTTACCGGAATGCCGCTGAAAACAGACCGCTGCTGCTGAGCAGGAACTCTTACCAAGCCATTCACCTGCCGCGGGTTGACTACCGATTGAGGGAAGCCCGTGTCTAAAATAAAACTGCCGGTTTCTCCATTCATTCTGGCCTCAACAATGACCATGTTATTAACCAGGCGAAAAGGTATTTTCTTGAAATTGTTGCTTTGCGGAAGCACAGTATGGCCGCAGAAAGCGGCAAATAGTAGGGTGGTGAGTAGTTTTTTCATCTCTTCTGTTCTTTTCTCCACGTTGGCCTGCCTCAAAACGCAGGCGAGTAACGTTAAATTAATAGTTAGTTAACATACAGTTAACATTAAACGTTTGTTGGCAGAGATAAGTTTCCTGTTCGGCATTATTTCCCATCTTTGTGGCAGAACTTATTGACATGGGAAAGCGACTTGCAGAATTTTTGCTCCGGTTGTCCGGTTGGCGCCTGAATCCCTCCGTACCTGAGGAGGTAGAGCATTGTGTGATCATAGCGGCACCACATACTTCCAATTGGGATATCTACTATGCCCGGCTGGGTTTCTACGTCATGGGCGTACCCCTGAAGTTTACGATTAAAAGGGAGTGGATGCGTTTTCCGCTCAATTTGATCATTGGCCCTCTTGGAGGCCTGGCCATTGACCGCCGGCCACGCGGGAACACGGGCGAGCGGCCCAGCTACACCCAAGTGATGGCGGAGCTGCTGGAAAAGCACGATAAAATCGCCATAATGGTCACACCGGAGGGGACCCGCTCTAAGCGGGAGAAGTGGAAAACGGGCTTTTACTACGCTGCTTTGCAAGCCAAAGCACCGATATGCCTGGGTTACCTCAACTATGCCAAAAAAGAGGCAGGGGTAGGTGGCCCGGTTTATCCATCCGGTGACATCGAAGCGGACCTGAAAATCATTATGGACTTTTATAAAGACATCCCTGGCAAGCACCCGGAGCAGTTTGCACTAGACCAGCGGTATGCCGGCTAGCAGCACGAGCGGTTGAAAAGCCAATGTTGGCCATCCCTTTATTCTGTCGAATGGTGCAGGACGGGCTGCTGTAAGACTTCGCTCCCGACCTTGGCACGAAGCAAATACCAGCCCGGGGGCAGAGTATTAGGTATGGGTAAACTAGCGGGTTGGCCAGAGCGCAAGCGTAAGGTCCTTTGCAACAGGAGCCGGCCATCCACCCCAATCAGCTGCACCTCCGCTTCCGGAGCATCAGCAGGAATTTTCAATTGGAGGACGTTACCAAAGGGGTTGGGCCAGACCTGTAGCGCCTTTCCGGCCTCTTCGGCCGCGTCCGTACTACTGGTCACCGGCGGCTCCTGAATATCTACACAATAATCTTCCACTTCTCCAAAATGGATATGGGGCTCGCAGGGCTGAGGGCGTATGCTTCCAAAACCGGCCCACTTGAGGCTGACACGCATCCGGGTTGTACCAGGCAGGGCATCAGCAGGTAGCAACAGCTGTGTTAAGAGGCTGTCCTGATCCGGAAGGAGCATTGTATCAAGCAGCAGCTCTGCCACCGGTGCAAATAGCCCGTCCTGATTCAGGTCGATCCAAATGCGAATGTACTCCGGATAGGCGATATGCTGAAAACCAGGCCGAACGCTAACCGGGATCATCTGCCCGCGCGAAACCGAAAAGCCTGCCCCTGGAAATAAAGGGTTGCCCTCATGTAACCCACTATGATGGTACTGCTCTCCGAATGTTACCGCATCAATCCACTCTGTGCCCGAGGTGCCCCCATAAGATGTACAGTACTCAAAATCAGTACAACTGCCACAACCTGCGGTAATGAAGCGCAAACTGGAGAAGCTGTTACTGTCTTCAGCACAAACGGCTGACATATACGCTTCGTAGACCGTGCAGGGAGAAAGACCGCTTAGTTGAATGCTGGTCCCACTGTTCGTGGTACTAAAAATCCAGCCCGACTCATTCTGAACTTGTATTTGGTAGACCGCGTCATTTTCAGAAGCTTCCCAACTCAGCATGGCACTGGTGTTGGTTACGGATGTGGCTGTGATTTGAGATGGAGGCAGGCAGCATCCCTTTGTGCGCACCTCGGCCACCGGGGATTCTGAAGTCAGGCTGTCCGCACATTGGCGAATCAGTTTAACCTCATATTGGGTACAGGTATCGAGTCCCGACAGCAGGAAAGGAGAGGATGCATGAGGCACCGATTCCCATTCGGCTGAACCAGAAGGCCGCCAATATATGGTAACTGCAAGGCTAGAGTCTGCCGTAGTCCACTGGGCGAGGGCTTCCTGAGCACCCAGGGCAGTAAGGTTCAGGTTGTAAACCGGGGAGCAGGGCAAACAATTGAGGGCAAGCTCTTCAAGGGCGCGGAAGGTATTGAGCCTTCCTCCCGTAACCGTTTGACCGATCATAGAGGGAAGGGCATCCGTTGTATTAAGCAGAATTGATTTGGCCCCAAGGGCTGCGGCGCCGGGGTTAGTGTGGGCCAGGCTGCTCAAATCGGGGCAGTTTGCACTGTACAGTAATCCAATGGTCCCCGCGGCAATAGGGCTGGCAAATGAGGTACCGGAGCTCCACCCGTAATTCCCGCCCGGATGGGTGGTGAATATTTCCTTTCCAGGTGCAGCCAGGTCTACAGAAACCGGCCCAAAGGCCCCTGTGCATTCATCCATGCGGTCGGAAGCCGTGACCGTAATCAGATATGGGCTGTTGCAGGCTGTAGGCATATCGCCCACTTCATCGATATTCCAGCTCGAGTTGGAAGTTGCTGCGCAATTCAAAATGCCCGCTTCCCCGAGGTCATCGTACAGTTGGCACCAAACCGGCGCATCCTCCGGCGAGAGGCCATTAACGCCCCAGGAGGTATTCGTGGCCACGACAAACGCTCCAGCTTCCCCCTGAGTTTCGTTGTAGCGCAGTCGTTGCTCCAATACATAAGCATAGGCCGCGATAGCACCCGCTTCGGTTTGGCTGCTGCCAGCGATCACCATGATTTTAATCTGAGGGGCGATGCCTGTCCCACCTTTGCCATTTTGCCAGGCGGCACCAATCATACCAGCTACCGGTGTACCGTGGTGCCCCTGATGGATATGGTCGCTTTCCAAAACAGGGTTCCACCCTCTGTAGTCATCTACGTAACCGTTTTGATCGTCGTCGATGTGGTTGTTGGGGATTTCTCCATGATTGCGCCACAGATTGGCGGCGAGGTCGGGGTGGTTGGCCTGAATGCCATCGTCCAGCATAGCGATGACGATGGTGTCCCCAAATGCTGTAGCCGGACCGTAGGAGGGGAGGCTCCAGGCCAGTTCTGCATCGACATCCGCATCTGGGAGGCTATTTTGGGTCGAAAGGTTTTGCCACTGCCACTGCTCTGGGAAGAAGGGATCGGCAGGCAGGGTATCCCGGGTTTGCAAGCGGTGGTTGGGCTGCACAAGTGCCACTTCCGGGTGTTTGGAAAGCTGTTGAATGGCTTCGGTCAGGCTATAGCGCAGCGTATCGTAAGCCAGCAGATGAATGGAAGTGGGGCGGGAGAGTGTTTTCTTAAAAGTAAAACCTGAAGGGAAAGTACTTTTGCGCAGAGCCTGTGCACTGCTTAACTGCGCGATGAGTTCGCCGGGCACACTTTGCCCGTGAGTGGTCGTGGCAACCACAAAGCAAATTAGAAAGCAGTAAATTTTAACGCGCACGGCGCACCTCATAGGCCAGTCAGATTTTGTGAACACAACAAAACAAAAAGGGCGGCCGTTATGCTGCTGTGCTGATTTCTGGCCATAAACCCATATTGATGCTTAGGATGCGACATTTCGAAAAAGTGTTCAACAAAAGCAGAGCAAGGAATATGGCACAAATTGTGATATTTAATTTTTCTTTACCTTTGATTGGAGACTTTCGGCATCCTCAAATCCGAAATTGAAAACACACAACTATGAAACTATTGCTCAATGCCCTCACGGCAGCCTTTTTATTGACAGCCATTTTGCCGGCAGAGGCACAATTGGGGCGGGCGAACAAAGATTATGAATTAGGCGCCTTCAACCTGGCGGTCCGTTCTTACCTGGAATTGCTGGAGAAACGCCCGGCTAATTATGAAGCCATGGTGAAGCTGGCAGATTCCTACCGCTACCTTAACCAAATGGAGGAATCCCGCAGTTGGTTCGAGAAGGTCATCCGGGAGCATCGGCTGGAAGGCGAACAGATGTTTCAGTATGCGCAGGTGCTGAAGGCGCTGGGGAGTTACGAAAAGGCGGAACAGTGGTTCCTGGCCTATGCCCGTGCCAACAAAGAGGATCGGGAACGGGGCAACCATTTTGCGCAGAGTTGCCGTTTTGCCCGTAATCAGATTGGGCAGTCCTCTCCTTATTTGGTGAGCAATGAGTTTATCAATTCCAACGCCTCAGATTTTGCACCCACCTTCTACGGTGATCAGGTGGTGTTTTCTTCCTCGCGCAACAACCGGCAGCAGCCCGGGGCCTCCTGGACCGGGCGTTCTAACAATCAGCTCTACATGGCCCGGCTGGGCGGCAATGGTTTCCTGGAAGCCGAAGTGCCTCTTCAAAGCCGTATGCGGGAAGATTTTGTGAACCTCGGCCCACTGACCTACGGCCCTGACTTGCAGGAAGTGGTTTATACCAAGAATAACTTCATTGACGGTACCCGCCACGTCCCAACTGGAGGGCTGGAACTGAGCATGGCCATGTCGCCCATCAATCAGAATGGGGAATGGACAGAGGAAATGCCTTTTCCCTACAACGGTTCGGGCTTCTCCACCGGATGGCCGAATATCTCTCCGGACGGCAATACGCTCTATTTTGCCTCTGACCGTCCCGATGGCTTCGGTGGTTTCGACATCTACGTGTCTTACCGGATGGGCAATACCTGGAGCGCACCGGAGAACCTTGGCCCAGTGGTGAATTCGCCCGGCGATGAGATTTCTCCTTTCCACGATGGCGACTACTTGTTCTTTTCCAGCAACTACCATCAGGGTATGGGAGGGTACGATATCTTCCGTGCTGAACAGGCAAATGGCCGGTATGCCCGGATTTTCCACCTCGGCAACCTGATCAACAGCAGCCGCGACGATTATGGCTTTATCTATGATGGTTTCCGCAACCTGGGCTATATGGTGTCCAACCGGCCCGGTGGGCGTGGGCATGAGGATATCTACAAAGTCTTCAAATCGGCTGACAACATCGTATTGAAAGTCCGTAACGCCTCCGATGGCACACCGATACCATATGCTACCATCGACTTCATCAACTGTGGGGAAGGGCTTTTCAAGGCCGATAGCCGGGGGCAATACAGCTTTCAGGCGGTCGAAGGGCTGGACTGTGAGATCGTAGTCCGCGCCGATGGGTACTCCGATGCGGTATTCCGGGTATCTACACTGGGCTTGCGCCAAAACCGGGAGCACGATATCATGCTGGCGAAGCAGGGTGAACAGTATTCCGGGCAGGTGCTGAACTATCAGTCCCGCATGCCGGTCGCTGGCGTGCAGGTCACCGCTACCAACCTGTCCACCAATACGAGCATGGAGTCGCAGACGGATGCCAACGGGGAATATGCCCTTGCACTCAGTCCAAATGCGGCTTACATTGTGCGGTACTCCCGACCTGGCTTCCGTGATATTAGCCGCAATATCAATACAAATGAAGGGAATGACCGCTCCATATTGGGCACTATTTCCATGCTGCCAATTGACTCTGCCCCGGCCGCTCCGATGCAGCCTGGAATCGATACCCGCCCAGGCACTCAGGTAGAGGGCCCCAATGATGCACTACCTGCTACGAGTGGCTTTTCCGTTCAGGTCGCTGCCCTAAGCAAACCTGGCCTTGATCAGTTTAGCGAACTCACTTCCATCGGGCAGGTCTATTCCAAGGTAGAGAATGGCGTTTACAAAATCAGGGTTGGCGTATTCAGCACCCGTGCTCAGGCTGATCAGGCCCTGAAGTCTATCAAAACAGAGGGCTACAAGGAAGCCTTCATCGTCACCGAGCAGGGCACCGGGCAGAGTATTCGCCCCAAAGGCTATGATGCGCCGGGTACCGGCTTTACGCCAGGAGGGAATACCCCGCCACAATCCTATGATCAGAACCCTCCGGTACGTGCTGCTGAATCCCGGCCCGCTACCGGTGATTACATGATCCAGCTGGCTGCTTATCAGGATATCCGCTGGTTTGACCCGGCAACTGTTCGTGGCCTGGGAGAAATCCGGCAGTCCCGAAGAGACGATGGGCTGACCGTCATGTACCTCTCAGGCTATACCACTATGGAGCAGGCCATTCGGGCTTGGCAGCAGGTTAAGTCTAACGGGTACAATACCGCCTATGTCGTTAGGGATACGAATGGCAGCTTGGAGAAGGTTTATCCGTAGGATTTTACAGATTTTAGATGCCAACAAATGCCCCGGTAGCTCTTTCTGCCGGGGCATTCGTTGGTTTGGGCGTGGCGCTTACTCAAAATGGACCTTCACTCCAGCGAAAAACGTCCTCGGCCGTACTGGTCCGTACACGTACCCGGCATCGCGGTCTGCCCCCCGGTCAAAGTCCTCCTGAAAGCTGTTGAAGATGTTTTGGACGCCTCCGAAAATATCAAGGTGAAAACGGTCATCGAGTTTTAGCTCGTAAGTGACTTTGGAATTGAGCTCGAAAAATGAAGGCGGACTTTCCAATACGGTAAACTCAGTTTCCGGATCGATGATATGCGGTACGTCCATAGTGCCTGTAAAGACCCCTGACAGGGAAAGCTGCAGGGGGGCTATCGGACTGTAATTGGTCATGAAATAGCCATAGGCGGTAGGGGTACGCAGTAGGTTCTCAGAAGTGACCACGCTATCCTGGTTGGCATCGGTCAGTACTTCCGGTGCCCAGATTTCTTCCGCCCTGTCATACTGCGCGGTTTGCAGGGTACCGCCCATTTGGAGCATCCACCTGGAGCCGAAAGCGAAGTTGGCTTCAAAATTGGCACCGGCTACGGTAGCACCATCACCATTGCGCTTGGTTACCGCAGCGACGCCGCTGGGAAGTTCCGTAGCATTGGCTGTGATGAATGGATTGTCCAGCCGGGTAAAAAAACCATCCACAACAAAGTTGGATTCAAAGCTTCCCGAACGATAGGTGTAGTCAAGCGCTGCACTGTAGCTGTGGGAACGTTCCTCTTTAAGGTCCGGAGATAAACGGGTGAAGAGGGCCGCTCCCCCTACGGTTTCAATATGTAAATCTTCATCAAAAGCCTGTGGGGCGCGGTAGCCCTGAGCGTAGGAGAGCCGTAGCTTTAGTTCTGGGTTGATGAAGTACATTGCGGTGGCTCTGGGCACGAAAATATTGAAGTCCTGATCCGTGCTCAGGTCCTCCACATCCAAACGGTACATGCCATCAACACGTAGATTGTCAAACCTCCCCCCCGCCAGCAGCGACCACTTGTCCGTAGGTTTCCATTCCACCTGAGCATAAGTACCCCAGGTGCGTACCTGTTGGTCGATCTCACGATTGTAGCCGGGCATAGCGTCCAAAACATCATTGTACTGATACTCCGTCCCGGTGGTAAGCAGCCATTCTGAACTGATGTTGTAGGTGTATTGCAGGCCCGATGCCAGCGACAGGTCCTGCGATTCGCCATAGGCATTGAGCGCCAGAATATCACTTTCGGTCAGCGTATCCTGAGGGCCCAGTACCCGGCCTCCGCCACCGTAATAGCTTTGCCGGTTGACGTGGGTGGCTGACCCGTAAAGGGCTACCTTGTGCCGCTTGTCTTTTGAAAATTGCTCATAGGAGAGCCCGCCCCCAAGAATGCGGTGGTCCAGTTGCTCCGTGATATCTGTTTGATGGGGGGGCAGGTCGAATTGATTGCCTCCTCTCCGGAATTCGCTGATGTTGAACAGGTTGGCTTTGATTTTGCTCAGCTCTGTTGGGTTATAAAAAGCATCAAATCCAAAGGTAGTGTTTTGCAGTTGCGTAATTTCGGAAAAGCCGTCACCGTTGGCATCCCAGGGGTCGCGGTTGCGGTTAAAGGCAAAAAAGCTCATCCCCTTTTTGAGTTGTTCGTCCACTATAGTACCATTGGCAGAGAGCGTATACTCAGGCGTTTCACCATTGATTAGCGACAGGTTTGTTCCTGCCTCAAAAGTATTGTCCGTAGGGTCTTTGGTGATGATGTTGACGGTGCCGGCAATCGCATTGCCTCCGTACAGGGCAGAGCCACCGCCCCGGACTACTTCCACCCGGTCAACCATATTGGAGGGGATCATCTCTAGCCCGTAAACGCCAGCGAGTGCGGAAAATACCGGGCGGCTGTTGATCAGGATTTGGGTGTACGGGCCATCGAGCCCATTCATGCGCAACTGAGTGAAGCCACAGTTTTGGCAATTGTTTTCCAGCCGGAGCCCGGGGGAAAAGCTCAGCCCCTCCGACAGGCTCAGCGATTGCGTTTGTTCAAAAATACGGTCATCAATTCGATTGACCATAACCGGGGCGCGGTGAGCCGGTACGCCATTTCTCGTAGCCGTAACAACGATGTCTTCTAGCCGCAGCACATCTCTTTCCAACTCTACTGACAGGGATTGATTTTGTCCTTTTTCCACGAGGAGCTCTACCTCTTTGGATCGGTAGCCCAGGTAGGAAAAGCGGAGGCGGGCGGGTCCGGCAGGCAAGTCTGCCAATTGGTAGTTGCCGTACTCGTCGGCAATCGTGCCATTTGACGTGCCTAAAAGAAGGACCTGTACGCCTGGTAGCGGTTCGCCATTGGTTTTGATAATTCCGGAGACTTGGCTGTTCTGAGCATAGCCGCTCATTGCGCTAAACAGCATAAAGCTCATACAAAACCCAACCCATCTATTCATTTTGCTTTTGGTCTTTACGGGATATTACACCTTCAGCGTGCAATGAGTTCGAGGATCGGTGTTTTTTTTAGTAAAAGCTAATAAGTTTATGTGTTTTGTTTAATAAAAAATTTAGGGTAGTCTAAAAAAATACTTCTGTTGTCTTTTTTGCCCTGGAGGGAAAACTACTGAACGGTATGCCCGTAAAAACAGCTAAATCCAAAGGTTAATAAGTGGTTTTTTTTAGTTTTATCAAAATATTCGGTTTGTGATGAAAAAAGGCTTTGGTAAACGACCCTTGGCACTCCGCTTACTGTTGATCCTCTTTTTATGGGGCTTTGGGGGAGCTTATACGCCAGGTTATAACCAGGATTTTATCATTGACGATGTCAACCTACGGCCGCTCAACGGGCGGATCGCGCAGACCATTTTTAAAGATGACCTTGGCTTTATCTGGATTGGCAGCAATGCCGGTCTATTTCGTTATGACGGGTTTGAGGTCAAGTCTTTCTTCAACATCACCAATGATACCACCTCTATTTCTGCTAATCATGTTCATGCGATTTGCCAAGATGAGGATGGAATCATCTGGATGGGCACTTTAGCGGGCGGGCTCTGCCGGTTTGACCCCAAAACGGATGCCTTCCGGTCCTTTCAGGCGGACCCGGATGATGATACTTCCTTATCGAACAATAATATTTTCGGGCTTGACATCGACCAAGACGGGAACATCTGGATGGCCACTAACGGCGGAGGGATATCCATACTCCCTGCCAGCGAAAAGAGTAAGCCTGATCCCAAATTTGAGACCCTGGAAATATTGGCCGGCACCCGTTTGTTCTCCATCATGATTGACAGCCGCAATTGCTTTTGGACAGGTGTTACCGATGGGAGTATCGTCAAAGGGCAGATTAATGGGGAAGACTTAAAGGCCTCCATGATTGAGCGGGAGTACGACTGTACCAGCCCGGGAGATTTATCGCAGACGGGCAACTTTGTTTATGATATTGCTGAAGACGAGGCGGGGAATGTCTGGGTAGCGACTACCCGGTACGGCGTTAAGAAAATCAAGCCCGGGAGCCTTGAGGCAGAGCACTGTGGGCTCGTGAACCCGAGTTCGCCCCGAGCCCCGGAAAATTACATCGCTTCTTTGGAAGCTCATCCTGACGGCTTCCTTTTATTGGGGACGGAGAGAGGTGCCTATAAATTGCAAGAAGCCGCATCCGGGATTTTTGAAATTGAACTTGTACAGGGCACAGAGGGGTACCAGGTCAGTTCGGCCTATTTGGACCGGGATGAAAACCTGTGGGTGGCCCTCAGTGAGGGACGTATTAAAAAACTGACGCTGAACAGGACGGTCCATTTTGTAGGCACCAATACAGGAAAGGATGCTTTGCAAGGAAAGTGGGTGAAGTCTCTGGTCCAGGCTCCAAACGGCCAGCTATGGCTGGGTACCTGGATCAACGGTGGTTTATTTGAATGGAATGTCAACCCTTCAGAAAAGCAGGGGCAATCTGGAATAATCAGGTTGCTGGAGCAAGGTTTGGATTTGACTCAGCTCTATATGGATCCTGATCAGGAGTTATGGATTAGTACTTTTGATGATGGTTTGCTACGCTGGAGGTATGGAGATGAAAAGCCTAAGCTTGTCCCGGTAGGCACGAAAGAACAGGAGGGGTTAAGCAGTAATTTTGTGCAGGGAGTCATCAAAGACCCTCATCGAAAAGGATATTGGATTGGAACGGAAAACGGTCTGGATTACTACGATCCCGAGGCACAGTATTGGGAGCACTACCAGCAGGACCCGTCCAACCCTGCCTCGATTTCAGATAACCGTATCCAAAGCAATGCGATGGTCTTTGATGCGGACAACCGGCTTTGGCTAGGCACATGGGGGGGAGGAGTCAATTGCCTGCTGCCCGGAGATACGGCGTTCCAGGTATTGAAAACAGACCGGGCGGATCCGCGAACAATTCCTAAAAACGAAGTAACCTCCCTACTTGTAGACCGTTCCGGCGCACTTTGGGTCGGCACTTTTGAAGGCGGCTTAGCTAAGGCGGTAGCTAAAGATTCAACGGGCCTGCCAACAGCCTTTCGCCGCTTCAGCATATCAGATGGGCTCCCTGGCAACCGGATATTCTCCCTGGTTGAAGACCAACAGGGGCGCGTATGGGGGAGTACTAATTTTGGCTTATTCAGCATTGATTCTACCTACACCATTCGCAGTTTCGACAAGGAAGACGGTATTGGCGTGGTGGATTTCTTTTTCTGTGGGGGTCAAGCGCTTGAGGATGGGCGTATTGCCTTTGGAGGCACCTTTGGCATGGTCGTTTTTCACCCCGACAGTTTGATCGGCAATAACTACAAGGGCAAAGTAGTGCTCACTAATTTTAGCATACCCAATAGCGCTACGGTTATAGACAGCTCTATTACCTACCTAAAAGAGATTACCTTATCTCATCCGGATAATGCCTTTACTATTGGCTTTTCTGAGTTGAATTTCCAGCAGTACAATTATCGCAACTTCACTTACAAGCTATCAGGCGTCGACGAAGACTGGAACCGGATGATTGGGCAAAATCAGGTAACCTACCTGAATTTGCCCTATGGGGAATTTACTTTTGAGGTCTTCAGCGGTGACCGGACAGGGGAGGGGCGTCAGTTGAAGGTGAAAGTCGTCCCGCCATGGTGGAAAAGCCGTCCATTCCAGTTTTTAGTAGTTTTGGTGGGGCTTATTTTGCCTTTTCTGCTGGTGCTTCTGCACAACCGGAATGTGAGAATTCAAAATACCAGGCTGGAAGCAAAGATCAATCAAAGGACTGAAGAAATTGAGGAGTTGAATGAACTGCTTCAAAACCAGAATGATGAATTGGAGCAGCAGGTGCAGGCCCGTACGCAAGCCCTTGAGGAAAACAACCGCAGCCTGATGCAGAAGAATGCCGAAATGGAGCGTTTCAACTACATTGCTTCCCATGACCTGAAAGAACCCTTGCGCAACATATCTAGTTTTGCCGGCCTGCTGAGCCGGTACCTGCCTAATCCAAAAGCTGAGGCCCTGGAGTACCTGCGGATCATCCAAAGCAATGCAAAGCGGATGAACACTCTGATTGAAGACCTTTTGGAATACAGCCGGGTGTCTAATATTGGCCATCTAATAGAGCGGGTAGACTTACAGGCCGTTTTAGAGGAGGTTCGCACTCTAATCAGAGAAGGAGAGCCCACTGCGGGTAGGATCGTTTCGACAGGAAAGCTGCCCGTCATTACCGGCAATAAAATACAACTCTTTCTCCTATTCAAAAACCTGATTTCCAATGGGCTGAAATACAATTCGGCTCCTGATCCAAGGGTGCAGTTGAGTTATGAGAAAAGCAGTGCCTGGCACATCCTCAAGTTTGTGGATAATGGCATTGGCATCGAGCCCCAATATCAGCAAAAGGTCTTCGAAATGTTCACCCGCCTGCACGACCGGTCGAAGTATGAGGGTTCAGGGCTTGGCCTGGCTATCTGCCGGAACATCGTCCACCGGCACGATGGCACAATTGAGCTGGAAAGCCAGGCAGGTAGAGGGAGCGTATTTACGGTGAGGTTGCCGGTTGTGGGGGAGGAGGGGTGATGCAGTCAGGGTTGGCTGCGCCCTTCCTTTGGGCTCCAAGGTCAAAAACTTAACCTAGGAAAAGCACTACTAAACCAGTTTGTGCTACAATTTGCGAACCTTCCAAAAAAATGTAGTTTTAAGTCCTAATTTTAAGTCATGTTGAAAGCTACATTAGACCAGCTCAAAGAGGGATTTCCTGCGATTTCAAAAAATATCGGACAGTATCTGGCAGAGGGAGGCGCGTTCTGTCTAGAAGCTCACGGGCACAAGTCTGGTGTAGCTCTGGAAATCCTGGGCGATTATCCGAAAACTATTGAGCTCTATTGGAGCAATGTTGTAGATCCACAGGTTACAAGAGCTTGGAATGACAGTCAAGAAGCAACTGAATACGGAGCTGTAGCAATTGCCATTGTCATTCTTTCTAAACTGACATCTTATTCCATTATCGAACGATCTTTCAAAGGAACAGGTTTTGATTATTGGCTTGGTGATGGAGAATACGACGAAAATTTGCTACCTTTTCAACAGCGAAAGGCAAAGCTGGAAGTTTCAGGTATCTGGAAAGAAGCAGAAACCAATACAGTTGATTCCAGAGTTAATCTGAAACGTCGGCAAATTGATTCTCATGGTGAGGATAATTTTCCAGCAATAATCATTGTAGTGGAATTTGGAACACCCAAAGCAAAAATGATCGATCAATGAATATTGTAACAGTGCTTCACAATAAGGCTATGGAGTTTGCGGATGAGGCCCTTCTGGCAAAGATGGAAGGGAATCGAGATGTGTCCCATTCTTTATTTGAGAAGGCCTTTTCCCTTGAGAAGGAGGCTACGACGTTAATCGATCAAAAAAATGATTCCTGGTATATTCTGGTTCGAAGTGCTGCTTCTCTGGCACTTAATTGCGGTAGGTTTCAGGATGCAGAATCATTAATTCAAATGGGCTTATCTGGCACTCCTCCCAGTTTTATTGTTAAGGAATTGAAAGACTTGAGCTATACTTTGTCAGATGCTAATAAGAAAAAAGTTAGTGAAGTGGATGTGATTGGAATAATTACCTATGCTAATGCTGAAGAAAGTCAAATCCGGTTGCAAGATCTAAAGTCCAAGGAAATTTACATCATTTCTGTTCCCAGCCACTTAATCAACGAAATTGTAAAATCCTATTGGGCAGATGTGGTTCAGGTAAAGGCACAGAGAAAAGCAACGGGTATCATTGTTTTGAATGAGATAACTAAGGCGGCCTAGGTAGCCTTAGCAGTGGACATCAGGATTTGATTCTAACTTCGACATTGCTAAGGTTGAAATAAACACAAAACATAATAGGGTTTTCGTTAGGGTAGGCTATTGCCCTTCCTTTGGGCTCCAAGGTCAAAAACCTGCAGCCTGCTCGCTGCGCTCGTGCAGGCTGTTGCATTTGTCTGCTCCTGCAAAAGGGTTTTGCACCGCTGCCAAATACAACAGCCTGCACCCCTCTGGGGCACAGGCTGCTGCTTTCTCTGGTGATCCCGGCAGGCAGTGTCTAACGCGTTTAGGGTCAGGGTTTTAAGTGGAGCGGTAAAGGCTGTATTTGCTTTAGTACAATGCAGTGTTGCCGGTTTTGGGCAGGGTAGGGGCATAACCAAACCTGGGAATGTGAGTATTAGGCAGAAAAAAGAGGGATCACTTTAAGCAATCCCCCTCGATCAATCAATGGATAACATGAACAACTTTGCAGTAAGTACAAGCACTTACTTTTTCTTGCGCATAGCCCGGCGAGTAAGCTCGCAAATGGTCTTGTCTTTAGGCATAAAAGACGCTGATTCTACGATTTTTGAATTTTGCTTAGTCTTATTATTACTGCCTGATTTCCGGGCTATACGTTCGGCATAATCCACGATTTTTGAAGCGATGTTTTCGCCCGTAATGGTCTCGATGCCTTTTAGGCTTGCGTTGCCATTGATTTCGATAACATAGGGCTTGTTATTGTCCTCAACGTCTCGCATAATATCTACTCCAGCGCAGCCCAGTCCAACAGCAGCAGCAGAATCAATGGCCATTTGCTTTTCTTCTTCGGTAAGCTCAACGGTTTCGCCGTCTTTACTTATGCTATAGTTGGATCGGAAATCTCCATCGACGGAAAAACGGCGGTAGGCTCCTACTACTTTTCCATCCACCACCCACACGCGAATATCATTTTTGCGGTCATCGTCATTGGATGTGTTGATGTATTGCTGGAGCAGCACCATGATATTTTGATGGGAGAATGATTTAAGTGTAGTGCTGCCTGCCAAAGGCGTTTCCAAAATGAACACTCCATTCCCCTGGCTGCCGGTAAGGGTTTTGGCTACCGTAGGCAATCCCCCAACCGTTTCCACCAGTTTGCCGAAATCTTCGGGTTTTTTCATCACTGTAGTTAGTGGCACTCTTACCCTGCGCTTACTCAGCAGTTGGATAGATTTCCACTTGTCAGAGGCATTTAACAGTCCTTCAGCTGATGCCGTGGAAGGAACGCCAATATTTACCGTCCAGTGCCGGATCACAGAAGAGCCGAACTCCATTCCTGTCCCAATTCTAGGGATAATCACATCAACCTGGCTTTTAAAAATCCTGCCCTCTTTAACATAGATTTTGTCATGCCCATTGACATTAGAGGTATGAATATAAAAGTCGGAGGGTTCCAGTACAGTTACTTCATGGCCCCGCCTTTCAGCTTCTTCTTTGATTCGAGTAGTGCTGTAGTTTTCTGGACTTGAAGCAACTATTAATATATTCCTTTTCATATAAAGTTTGATTTTAATTTAATTTGAGTGATAAGGCATTTAGAACGCCTTGATAGTGCCATTTTTGAGTATCAAAAATGAATGTTTCCCAGCTCTGATTTTTGGACAATCTAGCCAGGATCGAGCTTCAATATATGCCAGCTACTGATCTGAGAGTAGGACAAGAAAAACAGAAATGGTTTCATTGGTAATCAGTTAGTTATGTAGTCGAAAGGAAAAAAGACAAATGCTTAAACATATAGTGGAGGGGCGCGCCTTTCCTTTTTTGGACAGAAATGGACGGGGGAGCCTTAATATATGCTAGAACTATTCCCTTTGCCCTCCTTGTTGATGACCTGGTGGAGACTCTTTATTTGTCTTGGATGAGGAGTCTACGTTAGCTACATGATCCCACAGTAATATCTGTAAGTAGGAAGATATAGTCCGGTGATCCTTTTGAGCCAGCTGCTTCAGCTTCTCCTTTGTCGCCCGGTCGATCCGTATACCTATACAGTCGTCGTATTTGGGTGGGAATGTTTGTGTGTTGGTGTTCTTGGTTTGCATTATTGTAGAGTTTCATTAAGAAAAAGTCATAAAAACCGTGGTCTAAGTGGTCTAAGTGGTCTAGTGACTGATAATCAGTTGTTTAAGCTAGACCACTCATGGTCTATTCTAGACCAACTAGACCAAACGTTGGTCTATCTTATTCCTTGCGGTCATACTAATTTGGTCTAGCGTGGTCTAGTTTGGTCTAGTTTGGTCTGGTATTTCATAGTGGGTTGATTTTATAATTAATTGATAATTAGATGTTTATTTTTTTGTAGACCAGATAGACCACTTAGACCACTACTTTTATTCATTTTTATTTTCGTCTTCATCGGTTTCAATCTTAGGTTGTAAGAAATCAAGGTCATTAATTGGGCTTTCAGTCTCTTTAAATGGCATAAACCGCTTCTGACCTTTTTTTGTACTCAGCCTCTTATCAGTTCTTCCTTTGCTGCCGCATTGATCCCATGCGAACGCTTTACTGATAGTCAGGTAAGACTTTAGGGTAGTCTTATCTAATCGGTTCAAATTTTGCCTGACGGCTAAATCATTGTATTTGTCATAAACGGAAGGGAAGTAAATCCATAGGAAGCCATCCTTTCGCTGATAGTCAAATCCATCTTTGAGTTGGTCGTCTACAGCCAGCTTATCGAATATCTCCCAGAACTGATTGACCTCATTTGTGCCGCTGATCTGCTTTTGCTGCTCAACAGCAATATCCTTCAGCACAGAATAAAGCCCTTCTTCGCCGTCCATAGAAAATGGCATATCTATACGTTTTGACAATACGTCAAATGGAGCCAATAACGAAGCAATATTTTTTAGGCTCCTTTCCTCCATGCTGGAGCTATCGGCATCTATATCCAACCGCTTGTAATTGCGGTCAAATGCGGTTGCAAATTCTCTTTCCATAACCACTCGATACTGTAGAATCTCTAACAGCACATTACCCAGGCCGTCTTTCATCATTTCGTCTAAAATCCGGAACTGTTCCTTCTCTTCGTCTTGAAATTGAGTTTGGGTAAACTTCAGCACTACCATCCGGCTGAATAGGGCATTCTCTTTGGTAGGCATTTCCTGCCCGCCTATGACCAATGCAGAAGTGACTGCCGTAGAATGCGTTTTGTTGTCTTGTGAAGTTTGCGCTCTGTCGTACCCGATTCCATCAAAGGCGTTTTTGAGCATTTCAATTAACGCGTTAGCAATGTTGTTTTTATACTCTTCAAGTGGCACTATTTGATTAAAAAATTGCGCCAATTTTCGGGTAACCCCTTTGGAAGTGGATGCGCTGCCCAAGCCAGTAGCATCACCCGGACCATAGTCGCCAAATGGGCGCATCAGGAATTGCCGGAAGGTAGTCTTCCCTGTGCCCTTTGGACCAAACAGGAATAGCATAGGGAACGAACCATTTCTGTCGTAAATAATGTCTCGGAAAAGTGCTGCAATAAAGAAGGCAATGCCCACTTTCGCATTGTCACCAAACACCATGGCCAATTGGTGAGCGTATTCGCGGAAAGTGGCCAGTCCTGGCTGGAACTTGTTCTTCCGCTCGTTCCGGTATTCAGTATGAGCGTTTTTATTGATCTGACTGAATGCAGGCAGGTAATATAGTTGATCTTTTACCTGTACAACTCCATCTTTATTGATCCTGAGTACTTTTTCGCCATCAAAAATGGCATCTGCAAAGGCATAGTTTTTGGTTTCCGGCTGCCAGCCTAAAGTCGTTATAGCTTCTGCCTGCTTTTCGTGGTGATATTGGTATTCCTTTACCCGGGTGAATTGTGATGCCGTCCCGTTAAATACGAAATTGCCTTCACTTTCACAGGCTGCCTCGAATTTGCTCTTTTTGCTTATGTCTTCCGTAGGTAAGCAAATCATTGCCCGCTCACCGTAGACATTTGTTAGCTCCACAACCCGTTTGGGGTTGTGTTCGTCCTTCAGTAAATAAAGGCATCGGAATAAGAAGTTTGAACCAGGAATCCAAATCGGGTTTTCGTTCTTATCAGTCTTCCGTGATTTAAACTCGTACCTGTTACCCTTCAATCTTAAATCCGCAATGCCTTGTTTTTTCGGCTCAGGCAGCTCCTCAAACTCAATCTCCTCACCATGAACTATAGGAAAATGGGTATTGTGCTTATGCTTTGCAGGTGCCTTTGTATCTCGTTCCTCTGATCTCCCTTGCAGGTCGTTCAATAGGTCGTTTGTCGCATTCATCCGTTATTGATTTTCGAGTTCGGAAATTTGGCTTTGCAGCTCAGAGGTGTGGGCGATCATATCCCTGTTGATTTTAGCCAGGGCAACGGCTCCTTTGCTTGCCATCAACCAATTGTGGTCTGCTCTTTTTTCCGCTGCCTTCAGCTGGGATTTCATCACTTGGAAGTCTTCAGAAAGGCGGTTGTAGGTTTCGGTAAATTGAGCTATTACCTCCTGTTGAGCTTTCAGGTAAGTAATCCAGGCCTCCAGCTCGTCTGCAATCCAGCGTTTTGATGGGTATTGTTTGGCGAAGTCGCGCTTTTTAATCAGGTAGGGGCGCAATTCCTGGGCAGCATTATCTGCCATTTCTACCAAATAGGATATGTCAGCAGGGCCTTTGATTATCCTATTGTTGCTTACTCTTCTATTTCTAGCTATCTTTGTCATAGTTTGAATTTTCATTTAAAGCCCGCCGTAGGTTCCCACCGTCCAGCGGGCTTTTTTATTTGCCTAATCTTATCGGGTTGCAAGTTGAAGAAACGGCGTTAAACAGAGTAGGACAGAAAATAAGCCCCGGTTTTACTGGCTTTCTCTGCCTTCGTATTCTTCAACTGCTTTCGCCTTCTTTGCCTCATGCTGTTTGTTCAGTTTGGCAACCTGATAAACTGCGGCATCTTCAATACCTCTTTCATAGGCGGCGTTTATTGTCTTCAAATGCCACAGCTCAAGCAATTCCATTAATCTGTAGGTATTCTGGAAGT
>NZ_JALEGS010000037.1 GCF_022763345.1 Phaeodactylibacter sp. | reverse complement strand
TGAGATATAGCCCGGCGGGCGCTGCACAGGCGGCGCCCGCAGTGGGGCAGACCGGGAGGCCGGGCATCCGAAAGGGCGCCCGGCCTTTCTGGTTTTAACCGTGTCTTTTCCAGGCTTAGGCTTAAACCTGACAACTTGCCTTGTGGCATAAATAGCAGGATGTTTTTAGTTTGCCTAACTTTACAGTCTTGAAAACTAGATGAATAGGCATGACCAAACGCTTGATATACTTTTTTTTTGGCGCGCTGGCGTTAGCGCTGGTCTTTTGTACACGTGATTTACCGGATAAGGCGGTCCCAACTGATACCTACAAAAATCTGTCGCCGGGCGTCGCGTATGTGGGGATGCAAACCTGTAAATCCTGTCACGCTAATGTGCATTCCACTTTTATCCATACAGGCATGGGGCGTTCTTTTGACCGGGCAACCCGGGAGAAAACGGACGCGAAGTTTGGGGCGCATGCTGTAGTTTATGACGAAGCTTCGGATCTATACTATCACCCTTTCTTTCGGGATAGCCAGATGTACGTGCTGGAATACCGGCTGGAAGGTTTGGATACCGTCCATCAGCGGCTGGAGAAAATTGATTATATCGTAGGTTCCGGGCAGCACACGAATTCTCATATGGTAGACTTCAACGGTTACCTTTACCAGGCACCGGTCACTTATTATACACAAGAAGACAGGTGGGATATGGCCCCCGGATTTAGAGGTGATAACATCCGGTTTAGCCGGTTGCTATCGGCAGAATGCATTACCTGCCATAATCATTTGCCGGAACAGGTGCCCGGCTCAATGAACAAGTACGTCAAAATGCCAACGGGGATAGAATGTGAGCGCTGCCATGGCCCTGGTGAAATTCATGCAAGAGAAAAACTAGCAGGGGAAATTGTAGACACCTCAAAATTTATTGATTATTCCATTGTCAACCCCCGTGATCTTTCGCGTGACCTACAGATGGACCTCTGTCAGCGCTGTCATTTGCAGGGGATTGCTGTTTTGCAGGATGATAAGTCATTCTACGATTTTAAGCCAGGTATGCGACTGAGCGAGGTGTTTAATGTATTCCTGCCCCGGTATACCGACTCTCATGAGAAGTTTATCATGGCTTCTCAGGCCGACCGCCTGCGCCTAAGTGCATGTTATTTGAATTCGGAAATGACCTGTATTACCTGTCATAACCCTCACAAGAGCATCGAAGTGACAGGGAGGGACCAATACAATAATGCTTGCAAAAATTGCCACGATGGCCCGGAAGAATCCGCTTGTGCCTTCCCTTTAGCGGAACGGTTGCCGCAAGGTAATGACTGCTCGGGGTGCCATATGCCGCGCTCCGGCAGTATCGATATCCCTCATGTGAATATTACGGATCACTACATCAGTAAAGAGACTACCCGAACGTCAAAAAAAGAACAACCGGCTGCACAGGAGGGGGTATTTTTGGGCTTGGAGATTCTGACCAAGGAGAGCGGAACTGCTCTGGAAATGGCAAATGGTTATCTTGCGATGTACGATAAATATGTGCAATCGCCAATGGTTTTGGATTCCGCCTGGGCGTATTTGCAACGGTCAAAGGCTCCAGAGGCTGAGCAGTTTCCGGTGGAGGTGCACTACTTTTTTGCCAGAGAAGATTATTCGAATGTTTTGGGGCGGAGTGCCGGCAAAACAGCTTCTGAAGTAAAAGACGCCTGGACGGCTTATCGGATTGGCGAAGCCTTTTATCAAGCAGGGGAATTTCGGAAAGCTGTCAATTTCTATCGCCGGGCCGACGAGCTGCTGCCTTTCCACCTTGATTTCAAGGAAAAACTTGGAGCGGCTTTGGTCCAACTACGGCAGTTGCCGGAAGCAGAAGAAGTCTTAAGTTGGGTAATCAGGGAGCACCCTAAACGCCCAAGAGCACTTTCTAACTTTGGCTTTGCAAGAGTGCTGCAGGGGCACACTAAAGAAGCAGAAGCATACTACGACAGGGCTATTGCGCTGGACCCGGACTACATTCAAGCTCTGCTCAACAAAGCAGCGGTCCGGTTGCTGAATAAAGACTACAGAGCCGTCGCCGAAATACTAAATCGTGTCCTCCGACTTGATCCGGAACACCCACAGGCAATAGCCATTTTACAGCAATTAAACCAACTTCAATAATATGGCAGGACCCATTCCGCGCAAAGCGTACCGTATTCAGGCTAAAAAGGGGCGATGGAGTACCGGTAGCCTGGGGCATCTTAAGTTAGAAGAAGAAACCCTGCCACCCCCTGCTCCGGGTGAAGTGCAAGTGGAGGTCCGTGCCATTGGGCTGAATTTTGCAGATATCTTTGCCATTTGGGGGCTTTACGGTGCAACACCGACAGGTGCCTTCGTGCCTGGCCTGGAATATGCCGGAACGATTGTAGCTATAGGGACAGGAGTGGAAAATCTACGCGTAGGAGACCGGATAATGGGGGTAACCCGCTTTGGTGCTTACACTTCCCACCTCAATATTGATGCTAGCTACGTGATTCCTATGCCAGACTCCTGGACCTTTGCAGAGGGGAGTGCCTACCTGGTACAAGTCTTAACCGCTTATTATGGGCTAAAGCAATTGGGAGACATCCAAATAGGGCAAAACGTGCTGATTCACAGTGCAGCCGGAGGGGTAGGGCTTTGGGCCAACCGTATCGCAAAACATTACGAAGCGTACACCATAGGTACGGTGGGCAGTCCTCATAAGCTGGAGGTATTGGAGCGGGAAAGGTACGATCGTGGAATTGTTCGCCGGAGTTCTTTCCGGCAGGATCTGGAAGAAGCACTTGGCGATAGGGAGCTGCACCTAATCATGGAGTGCATAGGCGGAAAAATCTTCAGTATTGGCTATGATGTATTGGCACCACAAGGTAGAATGATTGTCTATGGATCCGCGCGTTACGCCTCTGTGGGCAACCGGCCAAATTATTTGCGCTTGTTGTACCATTTTATTACCCGTCCAAAACTGGACCCCCAGAAAATGCCTGAACACAACAAAAGTGTTATGGGGTTCAATCTCATTTGGCTATACGAGCGGGCATCATTAATGCATCAGTTGCTCGGGGAATTGCAAACCCTGGATTTGGGGCGCCCCACCGTAGGAGAACGGTTTGCTTTTAAGGATTTGCATGACGCTATTCTGCGCTTTCAGTCCGGTCAAACGGTGGGAAAGGTCGTTGTGGAATTACAAGAAACCTGATTTTATACAAGCGAAAAGTCAGCCCAGTACCGGTAGTCGCCCAAAGGTGTCTGTATGGGGTCATCTTCATCAAGTGGCATCAGTTCTCTGAGGGGGTAGGAGCGTATCGCCCGGCCTTTCTGCACAGATCCAATCAGTCCTGATTTTTCCTTTGAGTCAATCCCTTCGATACCGAGGATCTGTACTTTGGTGCCTGGTGCAATTTCATCCATGAGCAGCCCCTCAACTTCTGCCGGGATTGGGTACTTTACCTCGTGCTGGAAATGGTAAAGCCAATTGCCGAGATCGTCATCGTTGTAATCACGGGTGAGAATTCGGAACATTCGTTTAGCTTGCGCATCTTTCTTGATATTCCCCCAGAAATAAGAATGGTAGGCTAATCTCTGCCGGTTCAGGGCTTCAGTTTCTGTATCTCTGGGAGGTACTGCTTTTAGAGCTTCCTCCGGTATTTCAAAAAGGAAGGGGTTGTCTCCATCCGCTACCTCCACTATTTCTTTAAGGTATTTTTCTGGTAATTTATCAATGGTTTTGCTGTCCAGGCTAATGACGAAAAAGTTCGAATCGCCATCTGTGATTCCGGTTTCTACTCTTCCACACCACCCCTTGGCAGTAAGGTTAGGGACCTCAAAGCTTTGGGGGTCAAGGTCAAGGTTAATACTAACGACACTTCCCTGCTTAAATTTAGGATTTTCGATTTCCTGCCACATGGGGTCAATGGAAAACTCAAACTCATCCGGGTCGAAGTCACCTCCTTCCTCTTCCCAATTGGTATTTTGAAGATCTCGCAGGTGGAAATCCGGGTGGAGGGGAGGAAGAACTGACCGGCTGTCATTAAAAAAAGAAATAGATAATGGACTGTTGCTCATGCATGGATCACTTCAAATGATAAAAAACCATAGCTAACCTGAAAAAGCGCGGGCTTTAAACAGCTAGCGTGCAATCAAAGTTTTTTAGGACCGAATGACAACTTATCAATAAACTCCGGTAGGCAATAGCGACTGTTTTCTTTGCTTGGCTATTCTACAAACAACAGGACATTGCGGATAGTTTGCCCCATTAAAAAAGCCTCTGGATTTTTCTTTTCCAGAGGCTCATGAAGCAGTTGCTTTCTTATATCTTATCGGGTCAGATACATATACCGCTGTTTGTCAAGCTCCCGGAAGAAGGGGTCCGAGAGGTCTTTGATAAAGCGGATGCCCTCACCGGTGGATTTCATCTCCGGGCCGAGATTTTTGTCCACATTCGGGAATTTATTGAATGAGAATACCGGCACCTTAATCGCAAAGCCACCTGGACGGGGCTTAATATCAAAGTCTTTCAGCTTGTGCGTCCCCATCATCACTTTGGTTGCAATTTTAAGGTAAGGCACCTGATAAGCCTTGGCAATGAACGGTGTCGTCCTCGACGCCCGTGGGTTGGCTTCAATCACATAGACGTTGTCGTCTTTGATGGCAAATTGGATGTTGATCAGGCCGCGGATATTGAGTGCCTTAGCCAGTTGCTCAGCGTATTCCACCATCTTGTTAACGGCTTCAACCGAAAGGCTGTAGGTAGGCAGTACAGCCGAGCTGTCGCCGGAATGGATACCCGCAGGTTCGATATGCTCCATGATGCCCATGATGTGCACCTCGTCTCCGTCGCAAATGGCATCAATTTCTGCTTCCTTTGCACGGTCCAGAAACTGGTCAATCAGGACACGGTTGTCCGGGAGGTGCTTGAAAATGCTCAGCACATGCCGCTCCAGTTCTTCATCATTGATGACGATCCGCATCCGCTGCCCGCCGAGTACATAGGATGGGCGTACGAGTGCCGGATAGCCTGTTTTGCGGGCGGTTTGCAGGGCCTCATCCGCGTCATTGGCAACACCGTACTCAGGGTAGGGAATTTCGAGCTCCTTGAGCAAGTCCGAGAAGGCACCCCGGTCTTCGGCCAGGTCCATATTCGGGAAAGAGGTGCCAATAATATTGTAGCCTTTCTGATGCAGGGTCTCCGCCAGCTTCAGGGCAGTTTGGCCACCGAGCTGTACGATAACCCCCTCTGGTTTTTCCAGCTCCAGGATTTCCTCCAGGTGTTCCCAGAAAACCGGCTCAAAGTAGAGCTTGTCAGCCATGTCGAAATCGGTGGAGACCGTTTCCGGGTTGCAGTTGATCATAATGGCTTCGTACCCGGCCTCTTTGACGGCCAGCAGGCCATGGACACAGCAATAGTCAAACTCAATACCCTGCCCGATACGGTTGGGACCGGAGCCCAGGACAACGATTTTTTTCTTGTCGGTGGAGGGGATGCTTTCGTTTTCTTTATCGAAGGTGGAATAGAAGTAAGGTGTTTGCGCTTCGAACTCAGCAGCACAAGTATCCACTATTTTGTAGGTGCGGCGGATGCCCAGCTTCTTTCGGTAATTACTGACCTCTTCATCCTCAATGCGCAGCAGCCAGGCAATTTGGGCGTCAGAATACCCAACTTCCTTAAGCTGTCGCAGGAAATCTTCCGGGATATCCTCTGCGACGTTGTAGCGCATCAGTTGCTGCTCCATTTTAACCAGCCGCTTGATCTGTTTGATAAACCAGGGGTCAATGCGGGTGAGCTTGTGGATCGTCTTTTCCGGTACGCCAAGGCGCAGGGCATCCTTAAGCCGGAAAATGCGGTCTTCGCTTGGCTTCTCCAGGCGCTCCAGAATATCTGCCGTACGGATCCATTCCTTTTTATCTGCACCCAGGCCCATGCGGTTGTTTTCCAGCGACTGGCAGGCTTTCTGCAAAGCCTCCAGGAAGTTCCGCCCTATAGACATCACTTCGCCTACTGACTTCATCTGAAGGCCCAGCTCGTGGTCAGCCCCCTGGAATTTATCGAAATTCCAGCGCGGCATTTTCACAATAACGTAGTCCAGCGTAGGCTCGAAGTAAGCAGAAGTGGTTTTTGTAATCTGGTTTTTGAGCTCATCCAGGGTGTAGCCGATGGCGAGCTTGGCGGCAATCTTGGCAATAGGGTAACCGGTGGCTTTACTGGCCAGTGCAGAAGAACGGCTTACGCGTGGATTAATTTCAATCACGATCAGCTCTTCCGTCTCCGGGTTGATAGAAAACTGGATATTACAGCCTCCTGCAAAGTTGCCAAGGGAACGCATCGCCTGAATGGCTTCGTCCCGCATTTGCTGATAAGCAGTATCGGAAAGCGTCATGGCTGGCGCCACCGTAATGCTATCGCCAGTGTGCACGCCCATAGGGTCGAGGTTCTCCACTGTACAGATAATCACCACGTTGTCGTTAGCATCCCTTAGGAGTTCCAACTCATATTCTTTCCAGCCTAGTACTGCTTTTTCAACCAATACCTCATGCGTGGGAGACATACTTAGCCCTCGGCGCAAGGCCGCATCAAACTGATCGGCACTATGCACGAAGCCACCGCCGGATCCACCAAGGGTGTAGGATGGGCGGATGACAAGGGGGTAGCCGATTTGCTGAGCAGCTTCTTTGCCCTCCAGGAAGGAGTTGGCAATTTTGGAAGGCGCTACGCTCAGCCCGATGTCAATCATGTGTTTCCGGAACGCTTCGCGATTTTCCGTAAGTTCAATAGCCTCAAGGTCAACTCCGATCAGGCGGATGTTGTATTTTTCCCAGACCCCCTGTTCACCAGCTTCGATAGCCAGATTAAGCGCGGTTTGTCCTCCCATAGTGGGAAGCACGGCATCGATTTGCCGCTCTTCAAGCACCTGTACGATGCTCTCAACGGTTAGCGGTAACAAATAAATGTGATCTGCGGTGACGGGGTCCGTCATGATGGTCGCCGGGTTATCATTGATTAGGCTGACCTCAATACCCTCTTCCCGCAGCGAGCGGGAGGCTTGAGAACCGGAATAGTCAAATTCACAGGCTTGCCCAATCACAATAGGTCCGCTTCCTATGATTAGGACGGATTGGATAGATTGATCTTTTGGCATTACGAGTATTTTAGACCGCTAACCGGCGGCAGGAAGGAGGTGCCGGCAAGGGGCAATTACAAATTGCATGCAAAGATACAATAGTTCGGCGGTCCGTAAAGAACGGAAACAGAGGAATTTTTGAGGAGGGAGGACTATTCTATGACGTTGAAAGGCTGTTCAGCGGTGTAATACTCAATATCAGCTGCGGCTTTGGCACCCTTAAGGTCAATCTCCTGATGTTGCTTTTTGACGAGATAGACCCGGTGTGGTCCGGGTTGTAGTTTGCGTAGGCGCATGGCTGCGATGGGAAAGGTATCCTGTACAGCAGGGTTGGTTAGTGTAATGGTTGTAGCTTTGTTGTTTTCGTCGCTGAACAGGAGCACTATGCTTTCGCCATCCTCGATGCGTTCGTCTTTGATGTAAAGCTGCATCCCTTCAGACAGGCTGGCGGTGCCGCCAATAATACTGAAACTGTCAATAGGCGAGAGCTCCAAGGTCACCTCTTGAGCAGTTCCGTCTGCTGCCTTGAACTGGAACCGATGCTCTTTTGCAAACGGAGATCGGGTATCCAGCAAATACCGTACTTGCTGTCCAGGCAGCCGCCGGGCTTCCAGCTGCTGCCCCTGGTAAGTAACACCTCCAAGGACTTCAACCGGCTGAGCTGTAGCTATGCTGTCCCCTTCGCGGAATGCAGCGGTTACTTTCAGCTGACCCTGAGGAGCGATGTAACGAACAAAAAGGTTGGCATAAGTGGAAGGGCCGGTTTGCTCCGGGCCAGTATCTTGTTGACAGCTATTTAGGGATATGCCCATCAGGCACAGGAAAGCAGATAAGAAATAAGTCAGGCGCATGGGTCCTATTTTGTGTAAGTTATCATTCAGGGCGTAAATTTAATCTCTTCTTTGGGAATTTTGACAGGATTCCCGCTCCAAGCTTAATTTTGAATAGAAACGGGATTGCAATGATTGCTTCTGATGAAGCGGATCATGGCTTGTGCTAATTGCCGACAATTAGGCAGACTGGGGTAGATCACATGAGTGGCAACAAAGAAATTGCAGTCAGGAAAGCACCAATGGAAGCCCCGTGGAATTGGGTAAAGTCCTGGTAGAGAAAGGATAAATTCCTTGTCAGCTGGAGGACTAAAATATCATTCTTTGGAATTAGCAAGGAAGCGTTATATTTGCGCGGTCCGTTCTGCTAAAGCCTCATCAAAAGATGGAACGGCCGCATCAGGTTTTTTTGATCAGAAACCTGACTTATGCGCAAATGTGATTGGGTATGAACAGGGATATTTTCCTACTTTTGAGGAAATACTTTTGTTAAGCCCCCCACGAATCCTGAAAACAGCAAGCAAGAAACAAAGCGATAAAGCCTGAAAATCAACAGGCTAAACAAGAGAGCGAACATTAATTTACACAGCTAGGGAAACCCATTGGTTTGTCGAAATTTTAAAACAGGAAATTTTATGGTACGTAATTTACTCGTGTTATTCGTACTCCTTCTTTCAGGAGCGGCTGTCTTCGGGCAGACTTCGCTTCAGGGAGAGGTGGTAGACGATACCGGGGAGCCGATTATCTTCGGCTCGGTAGCACTCTACAAAAACGGAGTACTTGAAACTGGTACGGAGACCGATTTTGATGGTAATTATTCCTTCAACGAAATTGATCCTGGTACCTATGATGTTGAAGTCAGCTACGTTGGCTACAACAAGCAGCGTGTGGAGGATGTGAAGGTATTCGCTGGTAAAGCGAACCGCCTTGATATCACAATGACCTCTGATGCAGTTAATCTTGATGAGGTCGTGGTTACTTCTTATAAGGTGCCGCTCGTAGAGCAGGATAACACCACACAGGGAGCAACCATTACCAGTGATCAGATCAAAAACCTGCCTACCCGTAACATCAACGCCCTTGCTGCAACTACTGCTGGCTTGGCGAGTGCGGATGAAGGGGATGCTATCGCCGTTCGGGGTTCCCGGAGCAACGCGACTGACTACTACGTAGACGGTATCCGGGTACAGGGTAATCTGATTCCTGAATCAGAAATCGAGCAGTTGCAGGTTATTACTGGTGGTATCGAAGCCCAATACGGAGACGTGACCGGCGGTATTATCTCGATTACAACCAAGGGGCCTTCCAGTCAGTTCTCTGGGGGTGTTGAAGTGGAAACTTCGCAGTTCACAGATCCTTACGATCAGAGCCTTGTTGGTTTTAACCTGTCTGGTCCGATCATCAAGCGCCGTAATGAAGACGGCACGAAAGGCGAGTCCATTTTGGGCTTCCGTCTGGCCGGTCGTTTGACAGATCAACTTGATGATGACCCCCCCGCAACAGCTGTATTCCGAGTAAAGGATAATGTACTTGCAGACTTGCAGGCTAATCCTGTTATTCAGCGCGGCGGTAACTCTTTCATCGCAGCTGACTTTTTGACCAATGAAGATGTGGACGCTTTAGACTTTCGTCCTAATGAGCAGTACACCCGCTATGACCTGACAGGTAAAATTGATGCCCGCCTTAGTGATGCGATTGATATCACCATTACTGGACAGGCTTATGATCAGGCGAATCAATTTACACCAGGTAACTGGCGACTGCTCAACCTACAGAATAACCCAACAGATAATGAGCAAAATTACCGGGGTAACATCCGTTTCCGTCACCGCCTGGGCGGTGCCGTTTCCGGGGAAGACGGCGGTGGTTCTCTGATCCAGAACGCAAGCTATACTTTACAGTTCGGTTATGAAAAGAACCTTCAGGACCTTGAAGACCCACGCCATGGAGATAACCTATTTGATTATGGTTACATTGGCCGTTTTGACCAGGAATGGCGCCCGACCTGGAATATCCAGCCGGACGATTCTCTAGGCGTTGTGGCTATCCACACTGACTACCTACAGGTATTGACAGATTATACACCTGGCGATGTCAACCCGGTTTTGGCCAACTACAACAACGTTTTCAGAGATGGTGATGCGTTTGAAATTCCTGCTACACTTCAGGCTTTCAACACTTTCAACGGGGTAACCAACTCTGTATTTAACAGTTCCTGGGGTTACCACACCAACGTAGGAACAGTCTATAACCTGAACCGTAAGCGGGATCGGGACACTTACACCTTCCAGGCGCGTACTTCTTTCGACCTGGTACCTGGTGGTTCTGACAAAGGCCGGCACAACATTCAGATGGGTGTTTGGTACGAGGAGCGCATCAACCGCGAATGGTCGATCAACCCTCGTGCCCTATGGCTGCTGTCCCGTCAGTTAGCTAACAGTCATATTCAGGGTATTCCATTTGGCGATGATAACCGTCCATTGAGTGATACACTGGATGTGGTTCCGGTATTTGACCCACAGTCTGGAGCTCCGATTGTGAACCCATTCACGGGAGAGCAGTTTATGGGGGCCATTCATGATGTGGTCATCACTCCTGGTGACGAATCACAGTTTTACGAACGTGTTCGTGAGGTCACTGGCGATGGACTTAAAGATTTTGTGAACATTGATGCGCTTTCGCCAGATCAGCTAAGCCTTGATATGTTCTCTGCTCGGGAACTGAACGACTTTGTTGTGAGCGGTTCTCCGATTTTGAACTACTTTGGTTACGATTACCTCGGTAATGCGTTCAATGGTTCTTTCGAAGACTTTTTCACCACACGTGACCCTGAGACCGGGCTGCGTACCTTCCCGGTAGCACCTTTCCGCCCGATTTACGGAGCTGCGTACATTCAGGATAAGTTTACCTTCAAGGACATCATTTTCCGTTTGGGGGTTCGTGTAGACCGTTACGACGCGAATACAAGTGTACTGAAGGATAACTACTCCCTTTACGAAATCCTTGGAGCTGAAGATTACCACACCCAATTTGGTGGTGAGCGCCCGGGTGCTATTGGAAATGATTTCAAAGTATATGTTAATGAGTCCGGCGATGCCGTTCAGGCTTATCGGGATGGAGACAACTGGTTCCGTCCAAATGGTAGCCCTGTAAACAACCCTGCCCTGATTTTCCAGGGAGGTACTGTCAACCCGATCTACGCAAGTGAGCGGGCACGGGATGATATTGACTACATTAAAAAGGAAGATTTCAATCCTGATGCTTCTTTTGAGGATTACGAAGTGCAGGTGAACGTTATGCCTCGTTTGGCATTCTCTTTCCCGATATCAGACGAAGCGAACTTCTTCGCTCACTACGATATCCTGGTTCAGCGTCCGCCATCTAATACGATTGCTTCCCCTCTGGACTACTTCTATTTCTTCGACCGTTCCAACCTGGATAAGAACAACCCGAACCTGCGTCCGGAGCGTACGATTGACTACGAAGTAGGTTTCCAGCAGAAGCTGTCCAGCTCTTCTGCCCTGAAAATTGCCGCTTACTATAAGGAAATGCGGGACATGATTCAGTTGCGTACCTTCTTCCCCGTTCCGGTGATTGGGCGTTATACGACCTTTGACAACCTGGACTTTGGTACTGTAAAAGGATTCTCTTTTGCTTATGACCTTCGCCGTACTGGCAATGTGTCATTGAACCTGAACTATACGCTTCAGTTTGCGGATGGTACAGGCTCCAATGCGGAATCACAGCGTAACGTAGCTAACCGTGGTGTTTTGCGGACTTTGTTCCCATTGAACTTTGATGAGCGCCACCGTATCGTTGCGGTACTTGATTACCGCTATGGATCTGGCAAACAGTACAACGGACCGCGTCTTTTCGGAGCAGACATTTTTGCCAACGCAGGTCTGAACCTGCAGGCTACGGCGGTATCAGGTCGTCCATATACAGCAACGAGCCTGCCTCAGGAGTTTGGAGGAGCCGGCGTAGTAGGTTCTTTGAACGGTGCACGCCAACCGTGGAATTTTGTGCTTAACGCCAGAATTGACAAAAACTTCAACATCGGTAAGAAGATGGGGCTGAATGTCTACTGCCGGGTTTCCAACCTGCTGGACCGCCGAAACGTTATCAATGTCTACTCTGCAACCGGTTCACCAACGGATGATGGCTATCTCGCATCAGCTTTCGGTCAGAGCCAGATTGGAAGTGTAGACGCTTCTCAGCGTGATGTACAAGCCTTCCTGGCTTCCTATCAGTGGAGAATGCTTAACCCTAACTTCTTCAGTATTCCACGCCGGATTTATCTGGGTGCAATATTTGACTTTTAATACAACTTGTGATGCTCCCCGCCGTTTCGCCTTCTTAGGAGCAGGCGGCGGGGGCAACCAATTTTCATTCTTTCAATTAAAAAATGCGTGCTATGCGTAAAATATTATTCACTTTATTGGGAGCCGTACTTTCGGTTGCCGTGGCATCTGCCCACGTCAATCCCGAACGAGAGAATGCCCCCAATAATAATGCTAATGACCAAGTCAGCTTCCGAAGCAATTGCGATGTAGCTAAGGCACAACGCGATCAGGCCGTTAACAACGTCCGCGCTCGCCTGACAACTGGTGGTGACGTTTGGTGGGATGGTAATGACGGCCGTTATGTCGTGCCTAAGGTTCCACCCGGTGAGCCAGAAGTATCTTCTATCTTCGCCGGTGCCGTTTGGCTCGGTGGTGTAGATGCTGCCGGTAACCTTAAACTTGCTGCTCAAACTTACGGCCGCTCTGGTGGACAAACGGACTTCTGGTCTGGTCCATTGACGCCGCTGAATGCTGAAAACCCCGGTGAAACGGATCAGGAAACTTGTTCCAACTGGGATGCATTCTTCGTAGTTACAGGAGGTGAAATTGATGAGCACCTTCGCCTTTACAATGAGTCAGTAGAAACAGGTGCTGCCTACGAAGCTTCTCAAATTCCAAGTGGCGTTCGTGGATGGCCTGGCCGTGGCAACCCCTTCTTCTTTGATGTTAATGGATTTGAACTCCCAAATACTGCTCAGGGTCTTGCCGGATTCTGGGATGAGGATGCGGATGGTATTTACAACCCGCTCAATGGTGATTACCCAATCATTGAGATCCGGGGTTGTGTAGAGCCACAATATCCGGATGAGATGATCTTTTGGATTTACAATGATAATGGTAACGTACACACGGAGACAAATGCGGATCCTATCCGGATGGAAATTCAGGTTCAGGCATTTGCTTACGCTACCAACGATGAGCTGAATGATATGACCTTTCAGCGTTACAAGCTGATCAACCGTGCACTGGAGCCTATTGATTCTACCTTCTTTGCGATGTGGGTTGATCCGGATTTGGGTTGTTACACAGATGATTTCATCGGTTGTGATACCCTGCGTAGCCTGGGTTATGTTTATAATGAGGATGCACTGGACGGTCAAACAGGCTGTACCTGCCCTCAGGGTGTGAATACTTACTGTGACGAAGTTCCGCTTTTGGGTGTGGATTATTTCCGTGGGCCGCTCGCCCCAGTTCGTTTTGGAGAAAACGGAGAGTTGATCCCAATTGAGGTAGGGGAAAACCCTGATACGGCGATTGAGCTGGGCATGTCTTCCTTTACTTACTATAACAATGGTGGTATTGGTGGAACCCCTCCGGGTACAGCTGACCCCGGGCAGCCTATTGAATACTACAGATACCTGACAGGCCACTGGCGGGATGGTACACCATTTACCTATGGAGGTGAAGCTTACCAGGATGGTACTGAACCGATTGATTACGCATACACAGAGGCTCCAGACGATGTAGACGGATGGTCGATGTGTACAGCTGATGTTACACTTGGTCAGGATCGCCGTACGATTCAGGCTTCAGGACCTTTCCTGCTTAGCCCAGGTGCGGTTAACGAGCTGATCGTTGGTGTGGTTTGGGTTGCTGATCAGCCTTATCCATGCCCATCTATCCGTCAGTTGCAGCAAGCCGATGATATCGCTCAGGCATTGTTTGATAACTGCTTCGAAATTGTAGACGGTCCTGATGCACCGGATATCGACATTATTGAACTAGACGAGGAATTGATCCTGATCCTGACAAACGACGAGCAAAGCTCCAACAACGCTTTCGAAGCTTACGCTCAGCGGGGTCTTGAAATCCCTGAAACAGTAGAGGATAGCCTTTACGTTTTTGAAGGGTATAAGGTTTTCCAGGTCGCTGGTCCAAATGTTGGTTTGACGCCAGAAAACGTGAATAATCCTAACCTGGTGCGTCAAATTGCGCAGGTGGATATCACGAATGGCGTAGATCGGCTGTTCAACTGGGTTACTGTAGATAATCCAACCGGAGACCCTTACTATGTTCCTGAGTTGAAGGTAGAAGGCAGAAACCGTGGCATTGAGCATACCTTCCGTATTACAGAGGATGCCTTTGCTGAGGGGGATCGATCCCTGATCAACCACAAGAAGTATTACTTTGTAGCGGTTGCTTATGCTTACAACGAGTACGAACCCTTTGATCCGGAACTGCTTCTTGGTCAGCCGGAACCTTATCTGGAGGGCCGTAGAAATATTGGGCCAAACGATGATGGTCTGCCTTACACAGCCATCCCACGTCCAATTATTTATGAAAATCTGAACGCGGAGTATGGCGATGGTGCCATTATCACTCGTCTTGATGGTATCGGTGCAGGTCAGAACTTCCTGAACCTCAGCGATGAGACGAATGCAGCTATGAAGGAAGCCTTTGCAGCGAATGGAGATTTCGAAGGTAATCTGGTCTACGCCCCAGGTGGTGGCCCAATTGATATTCGGATTTTCAATCCACTTGACGTAGTTAATGGCAATTTCGAAATCGAATTCATGGACAGCAACATGGATGACGAGACGCTGGAAGATGATGCCCGCTGGGTACTTCGTGATCTGGACAGCGGTGTTGAAATCATGTCTGCCCGGACCATTGAAGTCTTGAATGAGCAAATCATTGCGGAATTTGGTTTCTCAGTCAATATTGGACAGGTTGCAGAACCCGGAGAGCAGGAAACAGAAGACAATGGCTATGTAGGCTTTGATATTGAGTATGCGAACGGACCCGCTGCCAACCCATGGTTTGCCTATGTTCCTGAGGAGTTTGATCTCTTCCAGGGTCAGGGCTTTGGTGCGATCCAACTGTTTGACTATATCTCTACTGATGATGGAGAGCGGGATGCGGCGATCGACCCTGATGGTGGGCTGACGCAGTTTGGGCAGGCGCCTTTGATGCCGTACTACATGTTGGACTGGACAGCAAGAGGAGAGTTCCAGAATCCATTCATCAGCCCGGTTTGGGCAAACAACAGCGGTAGCGGTATTGTCCGGAACCAGATGGATCTGGAAGACCTTAATAATGTCGATATCGTACTTACTCCTAACAAGGATCTTTGGAGCCGCTGTGTGATCATAGAATCGGCGAACCGGTTTTACACAGAGTCTGGCTTTGTTACAGAAGGTGGTGTGGACCAGTTTGACCTGCGTGCAGACCCTTCAGTGGGCAAGGATGCAGGTCCGGACGGTTTGCCAGCTCCTGATGGCGACGGTACCGGTATGGGCTGGTTCCCTGGGTACGCTATAGATGTGGAAACGGGTCAGCGACTGAATATTTTCTTTGGCGAGAACTCTGTATATCGCCCTGAGAATGAGCTGCTCGACACAACGGTTACCTTCACTGACGGGATCACTGGTGGCGACATGATGTTCAATCCATCCAGCCAGTTGATTCTGCCAGAGGTGCAAAACCTGGGCTTGCTGCCTGTCTATATGGGTGGACAGCACATGGTTTATGTGACGAAAACACCATATGATAGCTGCGCAAGCTTCCGTGACAACTTCGAACCAAGCCCGCTACCACTTTCAAAAGTACGTTCGGTACGTGAAATCACGTGGGCAGGTTTAGTTATTGGAGATAATGATTTCCCATACACCAGCTACGAGCAGGGTCTGATCCCTGAAGAAGTACGGTTAAAGCTCCGCGTAACTAATCCTTATCAGGTTGAAGTAGACAATCCGAACATTGACGGCGATCAGCGTACCGGTACAGGTGAGAACAATTACCATCCGAAGTATCAGTTCGCTATAGAGGGTGCTGCACCTACACCATTGGATGAAGAAGGGATTGCAGATGCGCTTGAGGATATCCTCGTTGTGCCCAACCCTTACTATGGTTTCTCTGACTACGAGACCTCACAGTTTACCACTACCGTGAAAATCACCAATTTGCCTGCGCAATGCGTGGTAACGATTTACACGCTGGAAGGCAAGTTCATCCGTCAGTACAACCGGGATGAAGTGGGTGCTGACCCGATTGGTAATGCTATTGAGCGCAATCAGATTACGCCAGCACTGGAGTGGGACCTCAACAACAGCAAGGGTATACCTGTAGCAAGTGGTGTTTATCTGATCCACATCGCTGCAGAAGGCCTTGGTGAGCGGACAATCAAGTGGTTCGGTGTGAACCGTCAGTTCGACCCATCAGGTCTGTAAGCAACCTTTGAATTTTAAAATTTAGAGAGTCTTTCCGTCCCTTCAAAGGGGGCGGAAAGCTCCTCAAAATATTTGGTATGAATAAAATTACTACTTTACTTTTTGCTGTGGCTTTGGTTTGGGGCGTCACAGAATCTGCTTTCGCAGGTAACCCAGACCGTCAGGGTGAGGCAGGAGCTGCACAGCTGCTACTCAACCCTTGGGCAGAAAGTGCAGGGTTGCACTCGATGACAACCTCTTTTGTGTCTGGTGTGGAAGCCATGCGCATTAACGTAGCTGGCTTGTCCCGTATCAACAAGACAGAAGTTCAGATCGGGCACGGTCGTTATCTGGAAGGTACCGACATCCTGCTAAATGGCCTGGGCGTTTCTCAGAAGGTAGGCGAGTCTGGCGCCATCGGTATTAGCCTGATGGCTATGGACTTTGGTGATATTCCGGTTACGACGACTGATCAGCCGGGAGGAACAGGCTCAACTTTTTCTCCAAGCTTCTTCAACCTTGGAATTGGCTATGCGCATACCTTCGAGAATAAAATCTCTGTTGGTGTGCTATTCCGTGGCGTTTCAGAGTCGATTGCAGATGTGAATGCGTTTGGCTTTGCGCTTGACGCAGGTGTTCAGTACGTTACCGGCGAGAATGATAACTTTAAGTTTGGTATCGCACTTCGCAACATCGGTGGCCGCATGCAGTATGGCGGTGAGGGGCTTACGACTCAAGGGCCTTCTCCCAACAACGGTGGTTATGAACTGACCTTCAGCCAGCGTTCTTCAGACTTTGAGTTGCCTTCCATGCTGAACATCGGATTGTCTTATGACTTCCTGATTACCGGTGGTACACACCGAATCACTGTATTGGGTAACTTCACCTCCAACTCCTTTTCTCAGGATCAGGTGGGTGGTGGTATTGAGTACTCGCTTAAGGACCTGTTCATGGTTCGGGGTGGCTACCGCTACGAGTTTGGTTCAGGCGATGCTGAAACCTTTGATGACCCTATCTATACCGGATTGAGTGCCGGTGCAACGATTGCAGTGCCACTAGGCAAGGATACGCCGGAAAGCCGTGCTTCGCGTTTTGCGATTGACTACGCCTACCGTGCAACCCGTGTCTGGAATGGTACCCACAATATTGGTGTACGCATCTCAATTTAAAGGGATAGTCCCCTGATACTTGTTTAATTCAGGGGTTTCTCTTATATTTGTTTTTTACCTAGAGGCAAGAACGCTTCCGTCATTAGTACAGGAGCGTTCTTGCCTTTTCGTATAAGAATAGGAAGTTTCCTGTTCCACTCGCATACTACGCTTTCAATTCTGAATTTTCCCGTGCTTACCCTTTGGCTTTCTGCCCGGATTCCTGCAGAAAGCAATCAAGGTTAACGTCAGGTCTGTTCAGCGCGTAACGAATGCAGCGGGTCAACAACAGGAACTATTGTTTTAATCAAACTATAGATTATGTCTGGTATAAATTATCTGACCAAGGAGGGATATGAGAAGCTGAAGGCTGAATTGGACGAAATGAAGACCAAAGGGCGCAAGGAAGTGGCCGCCGCAATTGCGGAAGCACGCGAGAAGGGTGACTTGTCAGAAAATGCCGAGTACGATGCAGCCAAAGACGCTCAGGGGATGCTGGAGTTGAAGATCAGCGAAATGGAAAAAGTCTTGTCTAATTCCCGAATACTGGATGCCAGTCAGTTGGATATGTCTAAGGTGACCGTCCTGAGCAATGTCCTCATTAAGAATACCAAAACGGGCAAGACGGTAAAGTATACCCTGGTTTCTGAGTCAGAAGCAGACCTTAAAGCCAAAAAGATTTCTGTAAACTCTCCGATTGGCAAGGGCCTGTTGGGCAAGGAAGTCGGAGAGATCGCAACCATCGAAACCCCAAGGGGCAATATCGACTTTGAGGTCATGAAAATTTCAATTGACTAAGGATTATGGCTTCTATTTTCACGAAAATTATCAACGGGGAAATCCCTTCTTATAAAATCGCCGAGGACGATCGCTACTTTGCGTTCCTGGATATCCGGCCGCTAGCCAAAGGGCATACGCTTGTGGTGCCTAAGCAGGAAGTAGACTATCTCTTTGATGTGGAGGATGAATTGCTGGGCGGTGCTATGGTTTTTGCTAAACGGGTGGCTAAAGCACTGGAATCCGTAATCGATTGCAAGCGGGTGGGCGTTATGGTCATTGGTACCGAAGTGCCGCATGCGCATATCCACCTTGTCCCTTTCCAAAAGGAATCGCAGATTGATATTACGCGTAAGCCCATTGAGATGAGTAGCGAGGCCATGGAAGCACTTGCGGCAGAAGTACGCGCCAAAGTTGAGCTTTAAACACCAACTGAAACACAGTCAGTCCCGGGTGGAAATGCACTTATGCTTTCCGTCCGGGATTGTCTTTTAGGAAGCTGCTCCAGTCACTGTAGCGCTTTTTCCCCTTGAGTACACTACCGGATTGATAGAAATGGCAGACAGCGGTAGCGAGGGCATCAGTGGCATCCAGGTAATAGTCATCCATATTGAACTTAAGAATGTTGCCCAGCATGGCGGCAACCTGCTCCTTGCTCGCGTTCCCTTTTCCGGTGACCGACTGTTTAATCTTCCGGGGGGAGTATTCGGTAATGCCTACGCCCTTGGTCATTGCGGCGGCGATTGCAACCCCCTGAGCCCGGCCAAGTTTAAGCATGGATTGTGGGTTCTTTGCATAAAAAGGGGCTTCGATTGCCATCTCCCGGGGCTGATAGATGTCCACTATGCTTTGCAGGCGCTCAAAAATATGTTGTAGCTTTTCCTGATGCGTATTGAACTTGCCCGGGTAAATGACACCCATGTCACAAAGCGCCATTTTACGGCCTTTGATATCGAGAATAGCGTAACCCAGGATATTAGTTCCGGGGTCAACACCCAGTAAGCGGTAAGAAGAATCTTCAGTTTTCAAAAAAGTCGTTTATATTACGGCAACTGCCAGGCTTTCGCAATATAGGTTAATTTCAACTGGCAACAAATACTTTGAACGATTTTGTTAGGTAAAACGATTTTGCATGCGCCTGAACCGCGGTTATCGCTTTTGGCTGGATGCAGCGTTCAAGGTATTGATCGTTGCGGCATTACTGTACATCCTCTATCGGGAGATCGGCGGGCAGGAGCGGCTGAATGACCTCTGGCAGCAGTTATGCTATCGCCTTGGAGAAAGCAGCAAATGGTGGCTGTTGCCGGCCGTCCTTCTGATGCCCGTTAATTGGTGGCTGGAAAGCTGGAAGTGGCAACGGCTGTTACGACCTTTCTGGCCGATTAAACCCTGGCAGGCCTTCAAGGCTGTGGCTTCCGGCATTACCCTGTCCCTGTTTACCCCCAATCGGGTTGGCGATTACGGTGGGCGAATCCTTGCGGTACCGGCCCGGCACAACTGGCATGCTGTCATCGCTACGCTGGCTGGCAATGTAGCCCAGTTGCTCGCCCTGTTCACAGGAGGGCTGCTGGGGGCTTTGTACTATCTGGAAGTACAGGGCGGGCTGCCCAGGCTACTGATTAGCAGCTTTTGGTGGGTGTTGTTTGGCGGGATAGGAGTGACGTACCTGTTCTACTTCAACCTGCACTGGCTGGCCCTTTTGCTCCGGACGCTGCCTGTGCCCCGGAAGTGGCTCAAGCCCATCCTGATGATCCGCCGTTTCAACCGCTTGCAACTCGCAGAAGCGTTGTTGCTGGCCTTTGCCCGCTACAGTGTTTATTGCCTGCAGTACTACCTGATGGTACGGTTTTTTGGCATTGCCGCGCCCCTGATTGGTGCCCTCAGCGGTATTGCCACTATTTTCCTTTTTCAGGCTACAGTACCCCTGCCGCCCGTAGCTGCCCTGCTGGCCAGGGGCGAGGCTGCCCTTTTGGTATGGGCGCCCTTCTCAGCCAATGAACTTAGCATATTGGGCGCTACTTTCGGGCTGTTTATACTAAATCTCGCCTTCCCCGCGTTACTTGGAGTGATGTTTATCGTCAAAATAAATGTCTTAAAATCGCTAGGTTATGATGCAAATGCCCCTGAAAATCAACGCTATGGCGTTCCCGGTCCTCTTCCTGATCGCAACGTTGAGCCCTCATCAGAATAAACAGGCTCAAACGCAGAGCCATTTAATCCATCAGGTTGCAACCTGTTCTGTCGAAAACGAGGCCTTTAAGGATGGAGAAACCATAACCTACAAGCTCTACTACAACTGGAATTTCGTCTGGCTCTCTGCCGGGGAGGTGCAGTTCAAAGTTAGGGAGCTGGATGATCAGTTCCATTTTTCAGCGGTGGGTACAACTTACAAATCCTACGAGTGGTTCTTTAAGGTGCGCGACTACTACGATAGTTACGTAGATAAGGAAACCCTGTTGCCGAAGGTGTCTGTCCGGGACGTGGAGGAAGGGAAATACCGCCTGTATGACCGGGTGACCTTTGATCAGGACAGGGGCAAGGCCTTCTCCTTGCGCGGCAAGTCCAAGGAAACTGCAGAACTGGCCAAATATGATATTGACCCCTGCATGCATGATGTGCTTTCTATGGTCTACTTCCTTAGAAATGTAGATATCACCAATTACAAGAAAGGCGATGCACTTCCCCTCAAAATATTTATGGATAAGGAATCCTGGCCCCTGAAGATGACTTATGCGGGTAAGGAAGAGGATGTCAAAGTCAAGGGGCTGGGTCGTTTCAATACGATCCGGGTAAGCCCTGAAGTCATTGCCGGCGATATCTTTGATGATGATACGGAGATGAACATTTGGGTTACGGATGATAAAAACCGCCTGCCCCTTTTGATTGAATCCCCGCTATCGGTAGGTTCTGTCAAGGCGGTGCTCAAAGATTACAAAAACCTCCGGCATGACCTTGGCGCCGAAGTTAAATAGCATCTATGATTAAGCGAGTGTTGGTCTTTACAGGATTGCTGGCTGTGTTTGGAGCCGGTTTTGGGCTGGCCTACAGCCTATTGCGTAACTCCTCTGCGCCCGAAACGACCATTCAGAACAGCACGGTACTGCTCAATCGGGTAGAGGAGGTCTGCAAGCTGGTCACTGTAGAGGGGCATTTCAGTGAGTTGTACGACGAGACGAATATTCGGCGCTTTACGGTCTATGTGCCCATGCCGAGCACGTTTTCCTTCTCCAAAAAGGCAATTCTTCAAGTGGAGGGTAAGGTTTTAGTGGGATATGACCTGAAAAACATCAAAATCACTGCGGATAGTACGCAGAAACGGGTAGTGCTCAGCAATATCCCTGAGCCGGAAATTCTTTCGGTTGACCACACGATTGCCTATAAGAATCTATCCGAAAGCTTCTTCAATAGTTTTGCCCCGGAAGATTACACCCGGCTAAATGCCAATGCAAAGGCGATGCTCAGGGAAAAAGCCCAGGCAAGCGACCTCATGCAGGAAGCCCGCTTGGAGGGCAATCAGCTGATCCGCATCATGGACTTTATCGTCCGCTCGGCAGGGTGGTCGCTTTTTATCCAGTCTCCTGACTCTAATGTGCCTCTGCCGGCCGACAGCCTTCTTACTTGATTAAAATGCCTACCGTAATGGCGTAGGTGGGCAGGGTACCGGCTATCGGGCTAATGCTTTCCACCCCTTCCCGCCAGGCTCTGACTTTCTGCCCATCGGTGGCTAGTTCTCCTCGCTTAGGGAATACACGGCCACGTTCTCTTAGAAAAACCCGCTCTGAATGGCGGAAGGGCACCCGGTAGTCGCCCCGCACAAAGAGCTCCCGGCTGGGGTTCAGCTCAATCGCCATTTCAAGGCTGAATTTCCAATTGTAGATACGGTCTCCAAGGTACATATTCACCTTGTTGGCTTTGATGTTTTTATTGTCGACCTCAAAGTTGCCATAGTCATTATCTGCTTCACCCAGCTTTCTGGCATAAAACATGCGGCTAAACTGGGCCATCGGACGTAAGTAAACCGGGCGATACCGCTTGGTCAGGTTAAACTGGAAGCCACCTCCGATTGCACTTTCCCGGTAAATACTGTTCCACAGATCCCGGGCCAGGGTCCAGCGCAGTAAATACCGGTCTTTGTAAGTAATGTCCAGCGCCCATTGGTAAACGGGCTCGATATCGCGCGCTTCGAGGTTGTCTGACAGCTCCAGAACAGGCGTTCCTTCCGGTAAGGCGGTATATAAGCCCAGTGTATAGGCGGCAGCTTCCGTTTGCAGGAAGTGAACGCCAGCTCCATAGCTGAAATGAAAGCCCCAGTTAGAGGCGCCTCTAAGAACCGGAGGGCTGCCCGGAGCATAGCTGAGGTTAAAGCTGTCGCGCCCCGGCTGGCTCTGAGATTGGACCTGAGCGATGGAATCCTGTTGCCGCCGCAGGGTATTGAGAAATGTCGTATCAAAAACCTCGGTTGCCTTGTCCTGATTGTTGAGCTGCCGTACCGTTTCGGCCAGGCGTTCATCATTGATAGGGGCGGTATTGTAGGAGGTCCAGAAGTCTTCATCATAGGTCCCGGTCCGGTTCAGGAACCGGTCGTTTCTGTCCAGCCGTTCCATGTAGGGGATGACTTTCCCTCGGCCAGGTTTGACCTCTGTGACGATCAGCTCATTGGTGTAAATGCCGCCATCGCGCCAGGTGCCTTCCCGGAGTGCCTCACTAAGGTGCCACCGCCCGTCCACCTCGCGGTAGTTGACAAAGTAACGGTTGCCTTTCCAGTTGCCGGTATAAAGTGGATAGTCATTGTATTTCCGCTGTGCATCGGGCAGTATTTCGAAAGACGCGCGTACGAAGGCGTAAGATAAAGTATCAATGTAAAGCTCACCTTTCATGCGTGCCCGTTTGTCTCCCGCCTCCTGGTCGAACCCGATGACGTAAACCGGGCGGTCATTGTGGGTGGTGATGCTAGAGATCCAATATTTATAAGCTCCGAAGTTGTCCTCCTCCAAGAAGTCCTCCCGGTTCTTTACAAAGTCAAACCGGTCAGCAGCGAGGTGGCCGGACGAAAAGCCGGTACTGTTGCGCAGCTCTTCCTCCGGGACAAGGGTAACTTGACGGCCCTGAACCAGCCCTACCTGCCCTTCCTTATCGTTTTTGTAACTGGTCTTGTAAAGGTCCAGCACCCCTTCTGCGAGGTAGACATAATCCTGGTCTGCATTGGTTTTGGACTCCCGGTAAAAACCGGTCATTGAAGTAGGGTAGTCGGGGTAGTTGTCTGGTATGTTTCGGACGGCTTTGCGGATGATATCTTCGATTTTTTGCTCGTCCATCACCACGATTTCCTGAAGTACAGAAGGTGCTGGTTGCAGGCGGATGGTCAGGGGCCCATTGATGCTGGCAATTGACCTTTGGAAGTTTTTGAAGCCCAGGTAGGAAACCTGTAGCTCAGAGCTACGGTAGTATTCCGGCACTTTCAGAGTGAATTTTCCATCGTAGCCGCTAGTTGTACCAATGGCCCGCTGCGGGATGCCAACATGGGCGTGAGACAGGGGCGACCCGGTTTTGGCATTCAGCACTTGTCCGCGCAGTACAAAATAGCCTTCCTGTTGAGCCGGAAGCAGCAAAGGAAAAAGCAAAAGGATAAACAGATAACGCATAGGTTGAGGAGTTTTTCATTAGCATGACGGTCCAACCAGCGATTTAGTTGCACAAAAACGCAGTAAAAGTACTGTGGCATGGTTATCCGATTTGGGAAGCGTATATACCGACTTGATATCGGCATAAACGCTGAAAAGTGGCCTGCTCCGATGTCGCAAATCTAAAATCCCGACATTTATCGTCGGTGACCACTTTGTTAAGCGTATATTTGCAAAAAATAGAACGCATGAATATTCTTTTGTTGGGCAGCGGCGGTCGGGAGCATGCTTTTGCCTGGAAGATGAGCCAAAGCCCACTTTGCAAGGCTTTATTTATTGCGCCCGGTAATGCGGGAACTGCCCAACACGGGACCAACGTCGCCCTCAGCCCCAACGATTTTGAGGCAGTTGGTGCTTTTGTGCTCGAAAAGGAAATTAGCATGTTGGTAGTAGGCCCCGAAGAGCCACTTGTGCGGGGGATTTACGATTACTTCAAAGCAGACGATACCCTGAAGCACGTGCGTGTTATTGGGCCTTCCGCATTGGGGGCAAAGCTGGAAGGCAGCAAAGCTTTTGCGAAAGCATTCATGCAACAGCGCGACATTCCGACCGCAGCTTATGCCGAGTTTACACCGGAAACGCTGGAAGAAGGGCTGGCTTATATTGACAATCAGGAACTGCCCATCGTATTGAAAGCGGACGGCCTGGCAGCAGGCAAGGGCGTGTTGATTCTCAATGACCGGGCAGAAGCAAAAGCAGAGCTTAAAGCGATGCTCAGCGGAAAGTTTGGGGAAGCGAGCGAGCGGGTGGTCATTGAGGCTTTTCTGGACGGCATTGAGTTTTCCGTTTTTGTGCTTACCGATGGCAAATCCTATAAAATCCTGCCGATAGCGAAGGATTACAAGCGTATAGGGGAAGGCGATACCGGCCTGAACACCGGTGGCATGGGCGCCATCTCCCCAGTCCCTTTTGTGGAGGATACGCTACTGAAGAAAGTGGAGAACTGGATCGTAAGCCCCACCCTTACCGGGCTAAAGGAACTGGAAGCACCCTACGAGGGCTTTATTTTCCTTGGGCTGATTAAGGTAGGAGAGGACCCTTACGTCATCGAATACAATTGCCGGATGGGCGACCCCGAAACAGAGGTGGTCTTCCCCCGCCTCAAGAGCGACCTCGTGGAATTGCTGGTTGCCTTGGGCGATGGAACACTGGACAACAAAAAGCTGGAAGTGGAAGCGCAAAGTGCTGCCACGGTCTTCTTGGTATCCGGCGGTTACCCGGAAGCCTATGAAAAAGGCAAAGTCATTACCGGGTTGGAGCAGGTAGAGGACAGCCTGGTCCTGCATGCGGGTACCAAAACTGAAGATGGCGTTGTGAAAACCAACGGTGGCCGCGTGCTGGCCCTGACCTCGCTGGCGGGCAATTACAAAGAAGCCGTAAAGCAATCTCTGGAAAATGCCGGCCGCGTACAATTTGACGGCAAATACTTCCGTACGGATATTGGATTCGACCTGTAACAGAAAGTTAGTTTGATGGGGCCGGTACAAGTGGAAATTATTGGAGGAGAAAACGGGAATGCTTACGTCCGGTTGCCAGTTGGTAGCCCACCGCAGTTGGAGGGGCTGCTGCATTATGCTCAGCAACGCCCGGCTTACGGCGGGCATTGTGTGCTGGTGGCAGACGGGGAGGCGCTGCCCGAAAACTGGCAGTCTCCGCTTCAGGAGCGTACCGTGGACCAGGTTATAGGCTGGAGATTTAAAGAAGAAGTAAGCGCAGGGCGCCCTTTCGTGGCGCTCAACAGCCCGGTAGCCGCCCGCCAATACTTTAGCAAGCATCAGTTTGCAAATACCTTATTCCTTGTACACGCTGGCGATGAGCCGACCTGCACCGATCTGCTGGGTTATATGGGAGCGCCCTTACATCAGGCTACCCTACAGGTAGATCTGGACGCACTTCACCATAATTTGGAGGTACACCGCTCGGTATTGACGCCAGGCACGTCAGTTGCCGTAATGGTTAAAGCCAATGCCTACGGGGCCGGTCTGATTGAAACGGGTCGGGCATTGGAGCGGGCAGGAGTAGATTACCTGGCCGTTGCTTATGCAGATGAGGGGCTTCAGTTGCGCCGGGCTGGTGTGGAGTGCCCGATTATGGTCCTGAAAACGGAACTAGCTGCCTTTGAGCATTTTGTACAGGGGCGGTTAGAGCCAGTCGTGTATCATTTCCCGCTACTCAAAGCGCTGGCAGGCCTGCTGGAAGAACATCAGGTTGATATGCCGGTGCATTTGGAGTTCAACACAGGCATGAACCGCCTGGGTTTCGAGCCGGAAGAAGCTCGGCCTGTTGGTGAATTTATTGGCAGGCAAGCCCATATCCGGGTGGCAACAGCCTTTGCCCATTTGGCCGCTAGTGGCGCTCCGCAGCATGACCGGTTTACGGAGCAGCAGATGGCGAAGTTTACGGCAGCTTGCACCGAACTTGACCGCCACCTCGGCTATCGGGCTCCCCGCCACCTGCTCAATTCAGGAGGTGTCGCCCGTTTTCCGCAATACGATATGGATATGGTGCGTTTGGGGATCGGTGTTTATGGTGCAGACGAAACTAGCGTGCTCCAGACTAAGCTGCGGACGGTGATGCAATTGCAGGCCTGCATATCCCAGGTCCGTACCTTGCAGGCCGGCGAAACGGTAGGGTACAGCCGGGCAGGGCAACTGCCGGTGGGCAGTAAAGTCGCTACTTTGGGAATTGGCTATGCGGACGGGGTGCCAAGGGCGCTCAGCCGTGGGCGGCATAAGGTGCTGATCAACGGGCAGTTGGCACCGATCGCAGGCAATGTGTGCATGGATATGTGCATGGTCGATGTGACGCATATTCCTGACGTGGAAGCAGGCAGCCTGGCTACTATTTTTGGCGCTGAGCCCACAGTGGAAGTGACAGCTGAACGGCTGGGGACGATTCCCTATGAAGTTTTTACCAACGTGGGGCCGCGCGTACGGAGAATCTACCGGGAAACTGTTTAGTGCAGGGTGGAAAGGTCAAAAATATGGAATACCATACGATATCGAACAGATAAGGAATACAGCAATATTTTTTAGGGTGCGGTATTTTGCTAATTTTGCGGCGGTCTCCCCTAAATTGAGAAATATTAAACAAAAACGATCATTCATGCTCAACCTAATGATTAAGCGCTTTTGGATGCTGATGGTGGCAGTAGTATTGCTACCCGGGCTTAGCTTTGGACAGGACGACCCTGTTTTGTTTACCGTTGATGGCAAGCCTGTGCATCAGTCTGAGTTTGTATACATCTATTCCAAAACCAATGGCAAGAATGCAGACTTCTCGGAATCCTCTCTGGAAGAGTACCTGGACCTGTACGTCAAGTTCAAGCTGAAGGTGGCTAAAGCTCGCGAAATGCAGCTGGATACTATCCCCGAGCTGATGAATGAGCTCAATGGTTATCGCCGGCAGCTGGCCGATTCCTACCTCATTGACAAGGAGGTTACGGAGAAGCTGATTAAAGATGCTTACGAGCGTTCTAAGCAAGACGTAGACATTAGTCATATTCTTGTAGCGGTAAAGCCGGAGGCGACAGCGGAGGAAGTGGCTGCTGCAAAAGGCAAGCTGGAGCGGGCGATGAAGCGGATTGAAGAAGGGGAAGACTTTGAAATCGTTGCCCGTTCGGTTTCTGACGATCAGTCGGCCAAGAATAATGGTGGCCGGATTGGCTACGTCACGGTCCTGTTCCCAAATGGGTTTTACGAGCTGGAGAAAGCTGCTTACGAAGTGCCGGTGGGCGAGTTGAGTGGCCCGATTCGTACAGATGCCGGTTTCCATGCTCTGCTGGTACATGACCGCCGCCCTGCCCGTGGAGAAGTGGAAGCTGCCCACATTTTATTGCGGGTAGAAGAAGCGGGTGATGAGAAAGCGGTCAAGGCCCGTATTGACAGCGCATATCAGGCGCTGGAAGCAGGGGCTGATTTTGACGCTATGGCGAAAGCTATCTCTGAAGATTCCCGCACCGCCTCAAAAGGGGGGTACATCGGGTTCTTTGGGATCAACAGTTTCTCCAAAGACTTTGAAGAGGCTGCTTTTGGCCTTAAAGAGGAAGGAAAGTACAGCAAACCCGTTAAAACCAGTGTAGGCTGGCACATCCTAAAACTGATTTCCCGCCGGGGCATACAACCCTATAACATCGAGCGGGGTCGTTTAGAGAACGAGATTAAAAAGGACAATCGGTTTGAACAGGCCAAAGCCGCTATGGTGGTGCAGATCAAAGAGGAAGCTGGCTTGAAGGAATTTCCCGATGCACTAAATCAATTCACTGCTTCGCTGACTGATACGTTCCTGACTTTCCGCTGGCGCGCGCCGGAGACGCCTTCTGAGGCAGTGCTGTTTCAGTACGGTCCTGAGTTCAAAGTGACAGAGGGAGACTTTGCTGATTATCTGGAGCGGGCATCCCGCGAGCGCATTCGGATGGGGCGTGGCAAAGACGTTGCATCAGCCGTGCAGTCGCTTTACGATAAGTACCTAGACGAGAGTGCTATGCGGTACGAAGAGAAGCAGCTGGAGGCTAAATACCCGGACTTCAAAGCACTGATGCGGGAGTACGAAGAAGGTATACTGTTATTTGAGGCGACCAAGCGCCTGGTTTGGGACAAGGCTTCTCAGGACACAGTGGGCCTCGAAAAGTTCTATGAAAAAGTGAAAGGTAAGTACCGTTACGGCAACCGGGCAGAAACAAGTATTTACCGGGTTTCTAACGAGCTGAAAGATCAGATGGAGGAAGTGCGTGCTTTTATTGCAGACAACGAACCGGAAGCCGTGCTTGAAAAATACAATGACCCTGATGCGACTTTTCCCCTAATCACGCATGAGTCCAAGGATCTGGACAAAACGTTGTACCCGGATTTCAAAAGCATGGAGTGGAAGAAGGGAGCAATGTCGCAGTCAGAGCCTAATCCGCAGGCGCAAAAGTTCAAGATTGTAAAAATTGAAAAACTGCTGGAGCCTCGGATGAAAACGCTTGATGAAGCACGCGGTTACGTGGTAGCAGATTATCAGGACTACCTGGAAGAGCAGTGGGTGGAAGAACTGCGGGAAACCTACGAGGTGGATATCAACCGCAAAGTATTCAAAAAGCTCATAAAGGAATAGAAGGTATGCTGCAAAGTGCGAAAGCCGGGCAGGCCCTTCGCCGTCCGGCTTTCGCCGTTTTATTATCCAAAAGACCGACTATGAGAAGGATAAGGTTTTCCGTACTGTTGCTGGGGGTGTTGATTGGCCTGTCGTCTTGTACCGGAGAGGATGGGAAAGCTGCTGCCGAAGATCAATTGTTGGCGAAGGTCCACAACAAAGCCCTTTACATCTCGGACATGGAGGGCATGTTCCCGGACGGTACTTCTGGCAAAGACAGCACCGTCATCATTCAGATGTTTGCTAACCGCTGGATGCGGGAAGCGCTGTTGCTGCATGAAGCTGAGCAGAATATCCCCGGCGATCTGAATATCGATAAGCTGGTACGGGACTACCGGGCTTCACTAATCCGGCACAACTATGAAAAAATCCTGGTCCAGGAACTGCTCGACAGTACGGTGACCGATGAGCAGTTGGCTGAATTTTATGAGCGCAACAAGCAGCAGTATCAACTCGAAACCCCCATTGTCCGTTGTTACTTTGTGAAGGTGCCCATGCCAGTGCCGGAAGCGAACGAGCTTCGGCAGTTGTGGAACAATAAACGGGAAGACCTGAAGCCGCTCGTCGATTACTGTTCCCGAAATGCAGAAGCCTACCTCCTCAACGACAGCATGTGGTATAAGGTAGAGGATATTGCCCGGGAGATGCCCAAGGGCACGGTGACGGTGGACAACATTAGCGCCAAGCAGGACTTTAGTCAGCGAGACGATGAGTACCAATACTATTTTAAGGTATTTGAGGTGAAGAACCGGAAAGATATCGCACCGCTTTCGTACATAAAAGGGCAGGCCCGGAAAGTCATCCTGCGCAACCGAAAAGAGAAATTACTGGAAGATAAGATCGAAGCCATGTATCAACGGGAGCTTCGGCGCAACAACATCAAGACATATTACTGATTATGGATACAGCAATGAAATATTGGATTAGTGCGCTGTGCGTCTTGTTCATCGGAACGAGCGGCTGGGCACAACGTGAGGTGATTGACAAAGTCGTTGCCACCGTTGGCGGGGAGCTGGTTTTGCTCTCTGAAGTAGAGGAACAACGTGCACTAATGGCTTCACAGCAGTCCAATCTGCCGGATGACATCCGCTGTAGCATTATGGACCAGATTATGGCCAATAAGCTGTTGCTCAACCAATCTAAGCTCGATAGTATCATGGTAACCGACGAAGAGGTGGAAGTACAGCTGGATGCCCGGATTGAGCGGATTCTTGGCTTTATGAACAACGATGTAAGCCAGTTTGAGGAATACTACGGGCAATCGATTAACGAAGTAAAAGCACAGTTCAGGGAAGACTTGAAAAATCAGCTGCTCGTGGATCGTATGCGTGGAAATATTATGGCAAGTGTGACGGTCACGCCCTCTGAAGTGAAGACCTTTTTCAACTCCATCCCGCAGGATAGCCTTCCTTATTTCAATGCTGAAGTGGAGATCGGTGAGATCGTGTACAAGCCCAAGGTGAATAAGGAAGAGCGGGAGCGGGCGGTCAGCCTGTTGGAAGAGCTGCGCGAGCGGATTGTGGACGGTGGCGAGAGCTTTGCCGAACTGGCCGGAAAGTACTCTGACGATGGCTCTGCCCGCGCCGGGGGCGACCTGGGTTGGGCAAAGCGGGGCCGCTATGTGCCGGAATTCGAAGCTGCCGCTTTCCGTCTGGAAAAGGACGAAATATCTCCGGTGATTGAATCTGAATTTGGTTTTCATATCATTCAAATGCTGGAGCGCCGTGGTAATTCTATCCGGGTACGCCACATCCTGATCAAGCCAGATATTACGGAGGCTGACCTGGAACTGGCCAGAAACCGACTGGACAGTGTCCGCCACTTGGTGATGGACGACTCCATGAGCTTCTCTATGGCTGTTAAGCGGTTTGGGAATGAAGACCAACAGAGCTATAATAACGATGGGCGGATGGTGAACCCGGCGACTGGTAATACCTTCTTCGAAATTGGTGACCTGGACCCCGATATTTACTTTACTGTAGATACAATGGATGTGGGGGAGATCTCCGCCCCATTTATGTTCCGTGACCCGACCGGGGAGCGCTATTTTCGGGTGGTGCAATTGCAGTCCCGGTCCAGTCCGCACAAAGCGGACCTGAGAAAAGATTATTCCAAGATTCAGATGGCTGCTATTGAGGCTAAGAAAAGCGAATTTATCAGCGACTGGGTATCGGACAAAGTAGGGGCCACCTATATCGATATTGATCCCATGTTTAATGGCTGTCTGGTGTTGAGGAAATGGACGGTCGATAAGACGGCGAGGCCCTAAAATTTTGCCCGGGGAACCCCTTCCCGGGCAAAACTTTCTGTATTACTGTTCGTTAGATTGCAGTAACTGAACATGCAAATTGCGAGAGTTATATGCACGATATAGAGCCTTATTATCGCTGGAGAGGGAAGTACATTTCGGCTCACGATGAGCGCTCACCATTTTATGGGCGGACCTATAGCGAGTTTACCTTTTCCAATAAAGTCTACAATTACTTTATCCACCCGCAGTGGGATGAGTTTGGCTCGGATACGCTCTACCTGAAGGTTATTTATGCCGACTACGATGAAGCTTTTGCTATTATTGAGCTGATCGGGGAATGGAATGACGCCTTGTCCAATGACATCATGTATCTCAAGCGTGAGGTAGTAGACCGGATGTCTGATCAGGGTATCTATAAATACATTATGGTCTGCGAAAATGTCCTCAACTTTCACGGTTCAGATGATTGCTACTACGAAGAGTGGTATGAAGACGTGGTGGAGGAAGGCGGCTGGATCTGCTTTGTCAATACCCTGCCGCATGTGAAAGAGGAAATGAAAGACACCCAATTGCATCAGTTTGTTAACTTTGGCGATGCATTTAATGACATCAACTGGCGCCCCCACAAGCCTAAACTGTTTTTCAAGGCTATGGATGCGCTGGTACACGGTGAACTTCAGCGGTATTTGCCGGAGGAGCTGTGATTAATACAACTTCATGCATCAATCCGGATTCGTCAATATTATCGGTCGGCCCAACGTCGGCAAATCCACGCTCATGAATGCCCTTGTGGGTGAGCGTATGTCCATCATCACCAACAAGCCACAGACTACCCGCCACCGCATCATCGGATTGGTGAGCGGGGATAACTATCAGGTGGTCTTCTCCGATACGCCCGGCGTGATTGAAGCGCCTTCCTACCGTATGCAGGAGTCGATGAACCAATTCGCCTTCTCTACCTTTGAGGACGCAGATATCATGATGTTCGTCACAGAGCCGGGCGAGCATTATGCGGATGACGATCCCATCATTCAGCGCCTGCAAAACGTTAAAGTCCCGTTCTTTCTGGTGATCAACAAGATTGACACGGTGGATGACGGTAAGGTCCTGGAGTTGATCAAACTTTGGAATGACCGGATTGCCTTTACAGAGACTATTCCGGTTTCTGCGCTGCAAAAGGTCAATACCGAGCGCCTCATGGAAGTGGTCATGAAATACCTGCCTGAGGGGCCTGCCTTTTATCCAAAGGATCAGCTGACGGACCGGCCCGAGCGCTTCTTTGTAAGCGAGATCATCCGGGAAAAAATACTGCTGCTTTACCAACAGGAGATACCCTACTCCTGCGAAGTAATCGTCACCTCCTTTAAAGATGGGGAAACGAAAAAGGGCGAACCGCTCGTGCGCATCGGAGCGGAGATCTTCGTTGCCCGGAAAACCCAAAAATCCATCATCATTGGCAAGGGCGGGAGCGCCATTAAGAAGCTAGGTATGGAAGCCCGCAAAAGTATTGAAGAGTGGCTGGAAAGCAAGGTGTTTCTGGAGCTGCATGTTAAGGTGAAAGACAACTGGCGGGATGATGAACGGTCTTTGAAGCATTTTGGGTATTGAGCATCTAGGTAAGTCAAAAACGGCAAAGTTGATTAAAACATTTTCTGCTCTTCCGCTAAGATTTTAGCGTATAAACTATCACTAATCCAAAATCCGATACGCCTTAGTTTGTCCATTTCTTCCTGGATGGAGACAATTAAGTTTTTGCTTCTTGCTTCTATTAAAACGCCAAGAGTACCTATGATTTTTATATTTTTTTCAAGAGCTACAATTCGTCCGGCTTTCTCATCAATTAACAGATAATCAGCAGAAAGTTCAATGCCCATAATAATGGCTTCTGATTCACCAATATCTAACCGGTCTAATAATTTACTAACTTCAGAATGGTCTTTAACTCGTTTAGGTTTGATCCATTTTTGCCGCAAATCTTCCTTTGAGACAATATTTAAATCCACGAGGATTTGTAGCTCCTCATAAACACTCTCAGGTATAACAACCTCTCCATAGAGACTTTGCAGAAGGTTCAACTTTCCTATCTGAACAAGGTTGCTAATGGCTGTGGTATCACTTACTACTATCATTGGTTGTCAACCCAAGCGTATCTAAATCTTTGATAAATTCTTCTTCGTCATAGGTAACCGGAATAGCTCTATTGGCAAGCTCCTTCAGAAAGAGAATTTTATTCATACCAGCAAACTGACTAGCTTTTCCAGTGGAAAGCCTACCTTGCTCATATAACATAATTGCTATTTCTTTTCGGAGTTCTTCTTCACTCATGTGAACAAGCTCTAATTCGTTATCTTTAATAAGTAATGCCATAGGGTTACGGAAGATATGTTATATTATAGGTAACGGATCGGATGGTTTTTTAGTTCTTTCTGGTGACTATCGCCTCACCTCATAATCTTTACCAATCTCCACCTTATACTCCCGTATCGCCATCGCCTGATCATACTGCCGGGGATCAATGCCGGTTTCCAGTAGTTTTTCTATTGGAGCGCTGCAGCGGGCACAGGCACCTTCCACAATCACATCACCGGCAGGGTTAAGCCAGAATTTTTCCGGCAACACTGCGTCGTCTTCCTTTTGGCGGCAGGCCGGGCAGAAGACGTCCCTGAGCGCAGCGGCGTAGCGGGGTTTGAAATTCCTGCCCATAATCAGTTGCAGGTCCTCTTCGGTGATGGAAATATCGACGTACATACGGCTTTTGTTATCTTCGGCGTAAATCTGCGTTTATGAAAATCTATGTATACAACGGTCTGGCCTTCGTATGGTTTGCGATGGCGATGGTGGCCTGCGGCCCTGAAGTGTCCAAAATTGAGCCCGGGATGGTCATCACACAGTCAACCAGCTTTGAGGCAGACACCCTGGTATTGCCAAGCGATACGCTGAGCCGCCCGGTCCTCGTGATAGAAGGGGAAGGGCTTACGATTGACTTCGGGGGGACCCTTCTTCGGGGGAGTTTGGCGGATAGCCTGCCTGATATCTTCACCGGCCTGGCAGTACTCGTGCGCAACAGCAAAAATGTGACCATCCGCAACCTGAATGCTCGGGGGTATAAGGTCGCCCTCATGGCGGAAAATACCGACAGCCTTGTGCTGGAAGACTGCGATTTCAGCTACAACTACCGGCAGCGGATGAAAAGCACCCCGGAGGCTGAAGACCTTAGCGACTGGCTCTATTACCACCACAACGAATCGGACGAATGGCTGCGCTATGGGGCTGCGGTCTACCTTAAAGGATGCGATGGGGCTACCGTACGCCGCCTCCGCGTCACCGGCGGGCAAAACGGGCTGATGATGACAAACTGCAACAACGGTACGTTTTACAACAACACCATTCACTTCAATTCCGGCATTGGGATTGGGTTGTACCGAAGCAGCCACAACCGTGTGATGCACAACCGGCTCGACTGGAATGTACGCGGCTTCAGCTATGGGGTGTACAGCCGGGGACAGGACAGTGCTGGCATTTTATGCTATGAGCAAAGCTCAAATAACGTTTTCGCCTACAACTCTGCCACGCACTCCGGAGACGGATTCTTCCTTTGGGCAGGCCAGCATACGATGGATACGGGCGAGGGCGGCTGCAACGACAACATCATCTTCGGCAACGACTTTTCCCATGCGCCCACCAACGGCATCGAAGTGACCTTTAGCCGGAATATCATAGCAGAAAACAGGCTGGAAGAGTGCCGCTACGGTATTTGGGGCGGCTACAGCTTCGAAAGCCTGATGTGTGCCAATACCATCACCAACTGCGACTATGGCATCGCGATTGAGCATGGGCAGGACAATACCATTTTGTACAATAGCTTTGATAGCTGTGAGGTGGGGATTAAGCTGTGGGAGCGGGCAAAGCAGCCTGAAGACTGGGGCTATGCGCAGCAGCGGGAGGTAGAAAGCCGGGACTACCGCATTCAGCACAACCTTTTTTACAAAACAAAGACCCCGCTTGCCATTGCTGGGACGGATCAAGTGGCCATCAACGATGATAATCAGTTTTATGCTTTCCAAACCTTACTCAGGGAAGAGCAACCGAACGACCGCCTCGTACTGGTGAAAAACCGGATGGGCGAGGGTAGCCTTGGAGATGCTGCGCCCTTCGCCCGGGATAATCCCCCGGCAGCGCTGCCTGACTCCGATGGACGTCGTGACTTGGTGAGGGCTATGCCGGAGCAAGCCCCCCTTGAGAAATACCGGCCAGAACCCTTACCCGATGGGATGGATGCCCGGCTTCCGGAAGCACATCTGAGAGGCCGGAAGTACATCCTGGTCACCGAATGGGGCCCTTACGATTTTCGCAGGCCTATTGCGTGGAAGCGGGCAGCGGATGAGGAAACGATGACCTTCCTGCTACTCGGGCCACAGGGCAACTGGCGGCTTGCCGGAGGGGAGGGCTTTACCCGGGTGACACCTAAAACCGGGACGTTCCCCGCGACCGTAACTGCCCGGATTGATCCAAAGGCAACCAAATATGCTCTGAATTTCGAGTTTGTGGGGGAGGCGGTGACTACAGAATTTGGTAAGGATTTGAAGCGGGGCGCAGGCGTTTCTTTTCACTGGAAGGACTAAACGTGGAGTCTGAATCGAACCTGGTCTCCGGGGCGGCACTGCGCAAGGATCGGTAAGTCATTGGTACAGACCTGTGCCAGCCGGGGGTATCCACCGGTCGTCTGGGCATCGGCCATCAGAATAATGGGTTGACCGGAGGAAGGTACCTGTATGGTGCCCGGGAGTACGGCAGAGGAAAGGAGCCCGGGCAGGTGGCCTGTTTCGGGCAATTGTTCCCTTAAGCGCAGCCCCATGCGGTTAGAATCTTTGCTTAGGGTAAACGGCTGGTTCAGGAAGTGCTCCCTGGCTGAGTTGGGAAAAGCCCCCCATTCTGGTCCGGGAAAGACCCTGACTTCACAGATTTTTGGAAAAATGGGGTGATCCTGTAGCGGAAACTGCCGGATTTCGATGTTTGGAGCGTTCTGAATTTTCAAAAGTTGGCCAGGTTGCAGTCGGCTATCCGGTGTCAGCACCTCAGGCTGATAAGGCGGCGGGCTGCAACTGCCCAGCCATTTTTGTACCTGCCAGTCACCTCGGATAGCGAGATAGGTACGGCAACCTTGCTGCATGCTACCGATGTTGAGAATGGCTCCAGGAGGCACATTCACGGTAGTGTAGCGAGGTAAGGGGTGCCCATTCAGCATAGGGCTGGCCAATGCTCCGGCCAGCGCAAGTTGCGCCGGGCCGTGGAAGCAGAGCCTTGGTCCCAGGAGCGTGCTTTCCAACACCGGTGTCCTTAAAGGATTACCCACTAATTGATTAGCCAGTGCTGCGGATTGCCGGTCCATGGCACCACCGAGGGGAACACCCTGTGACTGATAGCCGGGCCGCCCTTCATCCTGTAAGGTGTCGAGCAATCCGGCCGATATGATTTCCACTTCCAGCATAAGTCAGACCGGTTTGAAAATAACCGTATCGCCGGGGCGCAGCAAGAACGGATCTCTTGCTTGGGCATCAAACACTTTTAGCAGGGTTCGACCAATAATCTGCCAACCGCCCGGTGCCTCAAAGGGATAAATGCCGGTCTGTGCGCCCGCCAGCCCTACGGCACCGGCAGGGACGGATTGGCGGGGTGTCTGTTTGCGTGGGCAGTGCAGGGCTTCCGGCAATGGGCCGAGATAGGGGAAACCGGGCAAAAATCCAATCAGGTAGACCCGGTAGGGACGATTGCTGTGCAGGCTGATAATTTCCGGTAAGGAAAGGCCGGTGCGCCGTGCGACTTCAGGCAGGTCGGCGCCATTGTAATCAACGGGGATTTCGATGGTCCGCCCGGCATGCCGGGTAGATGGTTCGGGGATTTTTAAAGCTTGGATTTTTTCTGCCAGTGTTTCGAATGCAATTTGCAGAGGATTGAACACCACGGTAAGGGAGCAGTAGGCCGGAATACTGTACTCCACCCCTTTGATAGCCGCCTGCTCGATGGCTTGCTTCCAGGCATGCACTGTAGCATTAAGCTCCGGGTCTATGCGCTGTTCCCAGTTGATGAGCAGCGCACGGTCGCCAAAGGGTTGGAGGGTCATAGGTTGCCTTTTTGAATACCCGATTGCCGGAAAAAGTGGTCGAGTGCCTGCAGGATGGGTACAGCCATGGGGTTATCTCCGTGTACGCAGAGGCTATCGACCTGAAGAGGCAGACGGGCACCGGTATTGGTGGTAACCATCCCCTCCATCAGGATTTGCCGGACTTGCCCGACGACTTCAGCAGGATTGTGGAGTACGGCACCTGGTTGCTGCCGGCTCAGCAGTTGTCCGTCTGGGGCATAGCGTCGGTCGGCAAAGCCTTCCCGGATGTAGCCTAAACCGGTATCGCTGGCAGCCCGGGCAAGTGCGGAATCAGGTAACCCCATCACTTGTAAGTTGGGGTCAATGGAATGGAAGACCGCCACAGCGAGCTGAGCCTGCCTTTCATCCCTGCAAAGCGTGTGATAGAGCGCACCGTGCGGTTTGACATATGATAATTGCCCACCGAGGCTTTCCACCATGCCTTTAAGGGCACTGACCTGATACCGGAGCATCGCCTGTTGCGCTGCTGCCGTTAGCTCCATAGGCATCCGCCCAAAGTTTTCCCGTTCGGGGTAGGAGGGGTGGGCACCAATGCGTAAACCATGCTCGAGAGCCTGTAGAATCGCCTTTTCGATAAAAATTGGATCCCCACCGTGGAAACCGCAGGCGATATTGCAGGAAGACAGATAGGGGAAAATCTCCGCTTCGTGCGGGAAGCGCTTGGTGTGGGTGCTTTCGCCCAGGTCGGCATTAAGGTCTACGGTATACTGCATTAAATTTATTAAGTGAGCAGGACAGGGTTATTGCCCTGCTCACGTAGAGTTAGTTTTTGATGACTTTGAATAGCCTGGGCAAATCCACATGCTCAAATCGTAAATAGTAGGTACCAGCTGGCAGGTCATACAAAGATACAATGCCACGGGTGATTTCGCCATAGTTTACCAGTCGTGCATGCCTTATGGTCTGTCCTGAAGTATTGATAATCCGGACAGGCAGGAAATTGGTGTTTTCCAGACCGCGAATCTCAACTTGCACAAATCCATCGGTTGGGTTAGGATAAAGTTTCACCTCTTTTCCGAAGAAGGTTTGGCTAAGGGAAGAGGTCATCTCGACCGTTACGAGTAGGCTTTGCTCGCAGCCTGCACCATCGCGTACCCTAATCGTATAGTTACCGGGGGCAAGCCCTTCAAACAAGTTGCTGTCCTGAAAAGCGCCATTGCCAATTTGGTAAGTCAGTTCACCCTGCCCTCCGTTTACATTGACGAGGACACTGCCGTTTGGCTGTCCCTCAGTGGCGTTGGTGACCTCTGCCGACAGCTCCAGGGCGCAGGTAGCTAAAGTCACAATTGTATCTGCCAGGCAGCCGTTGACATCCCGGCCCACACATTCGTAGGTGCCGCCGATAAGATTGGAGAATACCGGGCTGCTTTGGAAGGAATCTCCGCCATTGATGCTGTATTCGAAATCTTCCAGGCCGTTGGAAAGGTTGAGGATGATGCTGCCGTCCTCTGCACCAGGTGCTGATTCGTTAAGGATGGAGGCATCTATGGAGAGCAGGCAGTTGAATGTTGCGCAGAAGGTTCGTTGGGTCTGCGTACCAAAGTTAATATTATCGCCGAGTTGGGCAAGGATATTTCCTTCCCCATCAACGATTTCAAAATCACCGGCAGGTGGGCCAATCAAGCCATCGCCCCAGCTATCATAAAGGATAAACAGGTAACAGGCATCCGGCAGGCAGAATTTGGCTTCTTCCAGCGCGATTTGTTCCTGGTAAGGCCCTCCTTCGGCGATAACGTTACCCATGAGGTCGCGGATTTCCCAAGACGTTTCCTCGGGATAAGAATCTGTCAGCAGGCGTACCGTAACTTCCTGCCCATCGAGCACGGCTTCAAACTGTATTTCCCGGCTGTCGTTGGTCTGATTTTCGTCATTGACCTCATTGGGAAAGCCCACGCTTACGGCAAATTCGTTGATGCCGTTGTTAAGCGGTGAAAGCTCAATAACGATGGTTTCTGTGGCTCCGGGAGCCAGACTGCCTTCCCATTCGATATCATCACCGATCATTCCATTTAGCCCGGTGGTGATAAAGGCGGAAAAGAGGGTGTCCACGCCAGCATTCTGAATGACGATTTCAACCAGGGCTGAGGTGTCGCAGATATTTTGCTCCAGGCCCAGCACCTCGGCAATAGCGACATCATTACGGGGTAGCTGTTCTACCTGCACCCGGAGGGTATCGTTAAAATTGGCGGTATCCAGCGGGTGGCTGGTAAAGAGCAGGAAATCGTAAGTGTCGATCAGGGTCATATCAACAGTCTCCGCAAACGTGTGCAGGTATATGCTATCTGAGGCGAGCGTATCCATAATGGTATCTGTGAAAACCATGCCGTTCTCAAACTGGAAGCCTACGGTGTAGCCAGACATGGGCTTGTAGCCGAAATTCCGTACCGCTACCTGCACCGGTTCTGCATCAGTAAGGTAGCCGGAGGACTGCGGTGAGGTGAGGGCCTGAATGCCTACATCGTTGGAGTCCCGGCGGAGCTTTGCAGACATGATTTTAGTACTCCAAAGCCCATCCGGACCCATATATTCTCCGGTGAACCAGAAATCGGTACCAGTCAGGGGATCTATGGCCATAGCCGCATAGTCCCCCCAGCGGGCGCCATTTTGTGAGCTGAGCCCTTCGGCGAATTCGTATTCTTCTACTGTCATGATGCCAAGCGGGTCTCCGTTGAGGCGGCCGGTGTAGCGAAGGGATAGCTCACGGGTGGGCCCACCGACGGAGTAGGCCATGAGGATATTGCCGTTGAAATCCATGGAAATTCCACCGGCAAACCGGCTCAGCCCGTCATCTTTACTGTAGGTGCCCTCCTGATAAATGGACCAATCGCTGTTGCCGCTTTTCCGGAGCTCCATCCAGCGCAAACCCGCACGGTCCATGCCGTCCACATCCACTGCGAAGTGGAGCAGGATGGATTCGTGGGAACCGAAGTTGAGATAAGGCACCCGATGGAGGATGATGTCCTTGAGGCCGTCCACCAGCTGCCCGTTAGGTTGCTCTATGCAGTCGAAGAAACTTCCATTGGGGCAAATTTCTGCATCAAAAGGAGCCCCAACCATATCTGAGGGGCCAGACACAAAGTTGCCGGCATCATCGGCCCAGTCGAGGTGGACTTCCCACAATTCTACTTTGTCTTGCCCGCCATCCCAGGCATCATCGTACATTCTTACTACGTAGCCGGGTGCATCGGTAGGAGGAGGATTGTTGCCGTCCCAGTCTACCGGGGTAGCAACCTGGAAACCTCCGCCGGGGAATTTTGGGATGCCCAGGCGCTGCACACCGGGTTCGGCTCCCTGAAGCATAGCTTCGCGCTCCAGAGCATAGATCGGCACATTATCATCAGATGGCTCGTTAGTGGTGACCAGGTAGGCATTATGCCAAATGGAATACTTGGGGTAATCCGGGAAACTTGGCGTTTGAAAGCGGTAGGCGTACCATTCGCCTGCCGGGTCATCCGTCACTGAGACAGCCACGAGGAGGGCATTGCCCCCAAAGTCCTGAAATTCCGAGATCATCCAGCGTTCTGCGGCATGGTCCCAAAGCACGATGGGGTCCCCCAGGCCGGAAACACCAAACTCGGCCCAAAGGGCAGAGAGAGAAGGTAGGTTAAGGGTCAGATTGCCTTCAAGGTCATAGACGCGCAAAGTAGCTCCTCCGCTGGAGTTAGCCATTTGTATGTATTGCTTGCCATTGAGGTCGCCACAGGGGTCTGGAGGGGTAATTCCACCGGAGGCTGGCCGGTCGATGCCTTCGAATACGATAGAGGGCTCCACCATCAGGTTTTGGCTGCGTAGTTGCTGGGCTTGGAATCTGGGGTCAGGGCCCTTAGGTAGTGCTGTAGCTGCGGCGTTGCGCGGAATATGCTGGCGCTGGGTGAAGTTTGGGATTTCCTTTGGGATCACCTTGCGAAGTTTAGCCTTTCCGGTGCGGTCCCGGCTGAAGTCAGCAAGTTCTGTAAGGGCAGGGCTTTTGCCCAGGAATTCAGCGACGCTCCGCTCAGCTGGGTACGTATTTTGTTGAGCTGTTAGCATGGCAGGGAGGCTGAGCAGCAGCAAAAGTAGAGTTGTAATCCAGTTTTTCATTATTCTTTCAATGGTTTTGAGTGGGCAAGCGCAATAGTAAATGGTTCGCTTTTCCCTGTTTTAGAACCTGAATATAGTAGATTGAAGGGGGCTCCGGGTAATTTGCTGTCAAAATTGTATTTACCTTTGCCAAAAATCTGAGCCAATGTCTAATCTAGCTGATGCTGTACTGGAGACGCATATGAATTTACCGGGCCAAACGGCTTTTTATCGCGGGAAGGTGCGCGATGTCTACACGGTAGGTGAAAAGCTGGTAATGGTTGCTTCTGACCGTATTTCTGCATTCGATTATGTGCTGCCCCGCCCCATTCCCTACAAAGGACAGGTGCTAAATCAGGTGGCCACCCATTTTTTGCAAGCCACAGCCGATATTGTGCCCAACTGGCTGGAAGCAGTGCCCGACCCCAACGTGGCAGTAGGTGCAGCCTGTGAACCTTTTAAAGTGGAGATGGTAATCCGTGGCTACCTCGCTGGCCATGCCTGGCGGGAGTACAAGTCTGGCAAGCGTGAATTGTGCGGGGTCCCTATGCCGGAAGGCTTAAAGGAAAGCGACCGGTTCCCGGAGCCCATTATTACCCCGGCGACCAAAGCTGAGGAGGGGCATGATGAGGATATCAGCCGGGAAGAGATCATCGCGCAGGGCATTGTGAGCGAAGCCGACTACATCCAACTAGAGCAGTACACCCGGGCACTCTTTCAGCGAGGCACAGAGATGGCTGCAAAGCAAGGGCTGCTATTGGTGGATACGAAGTACGAATTTGGCAAGCGGGACGGTAAAATCTACCTCATTGACGAAATCCATACACCGGACAGCTCCCGCTACTACTACGCAGAGGGTTACGATGAGCGGCAGCAGCTGGGCGAGCGGCAGAAACAGCTCAGCAAGGAATTCGTGCGTGAGTGGCTTATGGCGCACGGCTTTCAGGGCAAAGAGGGCCAAATTATGCCTATTATGCCCGATGCATTCATAGAGGAAGTCTCAGCGCGCTACATTGAGCTCTATGAGCGCATCACCGGCCTAACCTTTGAACGCACCGATACCACAGCCATTGAAGACCGCATCGAGCGCAATGTCCTGGCTTACCTGAAAAAAGCTTAGGCACTTACCCCTTCAACGTACCCCTTCAGGTATTGGAAGTGAGGGCCTAGTTTGCCACCGGCTGCAACGGTAGCCCGCTCTATCACTTTGCTGTCCGGCTTCAACAGTTCGGGCAAAATATAGTCCATAAACTGTTGCCCAAAAGCCTTGGAGGCATCCCGGGGCAGCTCATTGGGCAGGTTGTCGATTGTCATCATGTCCACGGCATCAGGCTGATAAGGAGGCGTTTCGGTTCCGGTAAACGGATCAAAACCGAAGACGGGCTCCGGTATGGTACTGGGCCGCAGGGTAGAGGGGATGGAGGAAACCGGTGCAATATCACAAGTTACATCCGCAATGACCTGAATGTTGAAGTCTGGCGCCTGCATGTCTTCTTTAGTGAAAAAGGCGGGGGCTTCATTGTCCCAGTAGATTCCGTTGATCATCACATCGGCTGCGGCAGCATAGGGCCCGAATATGCTTTTATAAGCAGCTGGGTTTTCGTAAAAATCCTGCTTCCGAAAAGGCTTTCCGTCTTTGCGGGCAGCATAATCGGCGCAGGCCAGCACGGTGAATACGGCTTCGTCGTAGCTTAGGGTTAGAAAGTCGTCAGGCTCCACTTCGCGCAGCCCCATATCGCGCAATACGAGGGCCGCACCTTTGCCTACCCGCCCGGTACCGGTCAGTACGACCTTCATGGCGGGCCACTGCACCCGTTTATAGATTTGGCGGGCTTCGGCATAATCGAGGCAGTCTTTCATACGGACCAGATCGAAAAGCCCGGTGCGCTTCCCATACGTCAAAATGCCATTATGAGCGCCTACCATGCCGGCAAATTTACCAAAGGCAATCAGGCGCTTGCCCCGGTTATCTGTCAGGACCTCGTAGTCGATCAGGCGGATGTTTTTTTCAAGGACTGCTAGCAGGAGCTTCCGGTTGTAAGATTGCTCTTTGATGGTATGAGAGAAAAAGAAATAAGTTTTGTTGGGGATCAGCTGATCAACGGGCACTTCCTTGACGCCCATTAGTACCTGACAGGACTGCATATCCTCTGTCAGCTTAATATTTTGGTGCTGGTAAGCCTCATCAGGGTAGCAGCGCCCCGGGGAAGGCTGAACGACGATGTCCACGCCTTCATAACTGCCCATAATGGAGGCACATTGTTCAGGAATGAGCGGAACGCGGGAGTCTGGCGGGATTTTACCCTCACGGATAATGCCAATTTTCATGAGCTATAATTTTGGTGACTGAAGGAGCGTTACTCCTCGTTTTATTTGGTTGCGGGTAAAAATATGGAAATCGGCGAGAACTGAAAGCAGGCAGGGCGATTATTCTGTTTCCTGCTCTTCTACAAAAAAATAAACGACCAGGTAGGTAGTAGGGGTATCTTGCTGATTTACAGGTGTGTGCCGGATACGCCCGTCAAAAAATAGCGCGTCGCCGGTATGCAGATCAAGAGCGGTATCCTCCAGATGGAATTTCATGCTTCCATTAATCATGTAAACAAACTCATAGGCTGAGGTGGCCACCTGCGGGCGTTGATTGCCCGGATCCAGGGTGACAAGGGATATCTGAAAATCATTGCCGCTTACCGTATGCTCAAAGATGGACTGATAGTTGAAACCAATAGCGCTTTCCTCTTTGACGTAAGGTACGAAGTGCTCCTTTCTGACCAGAACGTAGCCATCCGCAGTTTGCTTTCCGTTAATCTCGGCGAAAAAGTCATGCGGCTCCACCTGCAGTACGCTAATCAGTTGGAAAAGGGTGGGGATGGTGGGAATGATGCGGCCATTCTCAATCTTTGAAAGCATGGCAGAGCTGATATTGGCAGCTTTGGAGAGGTCGATCAGGCGAAGCCCCTGTTCTTTGCGGTAAGCTCGTATTTTGGGGCCAATGCGGTGGATAACGTATCCAGAACCTAGTTTCATTTGGGTTAAGTTTAAAGATTAGGCAGCAAGAGCAGCGCGAATATAGGGAAAACCTTGTATTCCATTCTCCCCAGTAGATAGGCGATGAGCAAGACTTAGCATATAGATAACAGTAAAAGTGAAGCGGTTTTCAAATGGTGAAATAATTTTGCTGTCATGAATCGATCCGACAGCACAGGCCGGTTATGGGCTTTTAATGCAGAAAAGGAAGGCCTGCAGGCAGAGGAACGGAGGTTGCCTGCCCCTGGCACAGGTGAGATCCTGATTGCCAATGAGTACGTTACGCTTTGCCGCAGTGATTTGAAAACCTATGCCGGAGCGCGTAAGGAAAAGAACCCTACTATCCTTGGGCATGAAGTGTCAGGCCGAATCGTTGATATGGGGCCGGGTGCGCCCGAAAAGGATGAGCGTGGTGCTCCGCTGAGGCTGGGCGACCGGCTTACCTGGGCGGTCTTCGCCAGTGCTCCGGGGTCGGCTATGGATGAGCGCGGCATGCCGCAAAAAGCAGCAGATTTGTTCAAATACGGGCATGAGCAACTGACACCGCAAAGCGCCTGGCACGGAGGCTTGGCCACGCATACTTTGCTGCGCAGGCATACGCCAATAGTGAAGGTAGCGGATGCGGTGCCTGTAAAGGTCGCCGCGTTGATCAACTGCGCGGTGGCGACAATGGCCGGGGGGATGCGTCTGGCCGGGGCGGTTTCCGGGAAGCGGGTGTTGATTTCAGGTGGCGGGACCTTAGGCATGTTTGCTTGTGCCATGGCCCGGGAAGCGGGTGCTGCTGAAGTATGCTTAGCTGACCCAAAATCTGCCCGGTTAGAATGGGGGCGGCGTTTTGGCGCCAGTCAGGGGCTTGAGCCGGAGCAGGTGGCAGGACTTGAGGTTGATGTGGTTCTGGAAACGAGCGGAGTGCCCTCGGCTATGGAGTCTGGATTGAAAGCGCTGCAGACCGGAGGGGTGGCCATTTGGGTCGGAGCGGTCTTTCCCCAGCCGGCGGTAAAGGTAGATGCCGAGCAGGTAATCCGGCGTTTGCTGACTATACGCGGATTGCACAATTACAACCGGGAGGACCTGGTCCGGGCGGTAACTTTTGTAGAAGACCATCACCATCAATACCCAATGGCGGCGTTGGTGGAAGAAGAATATGACTTATCTGCCGTACCCGCTGCATTTGACTGCGGGATAAAGCAGAGCCCTTTTCGGGTAGGGGTGAAAATATAATCCTGAGTTCAGGCTACAGTATCATTCATCACTGGCGCTGGCGCTCTACCGCCTGTAGCCTCAATATGATACTTATGCCCAGACTTTTCAGCTTCCGATCGTGGCTAATGCGTACGAATGGAATTGCCTTTGCGATTTACTGCATCCTGGCGGCATTTATTACCTATTGCTGCATGTATGCTTTTCGCAAACCTTTCACTGCCGGGATGTACGAGGGGCTTTCTCTTTGGGGCGTGGATTACAAGATCGTTCTGATTATTACGCAGGTGATGGGTTACATGCTCTCCAAGTTTATCGGCATTAAGGTCGTTTCGGAAATGACGCCGGGCAGGCGGGGCGGCAGCATTCTGTTGCTGATTGGGATTTCCTGGTTGGGGCTGCTCGCCTTTGGCTTACTGCCTTATCCTTATAACTTTATCGCCCTATTCCTGAACGGGCTGCCGTTGGGCATGATTTGGGGGATTGTTTTCTCCTTTCTGGAAGGCCGGCGGTATACGGAATTGCTGGGCGCGGGGCTTTGCACGAGCTTTATTGTTTCCTCCGGTTTTGTAAAGGCGGTGGGGAAGTGGCTGATGGACCATCATGGGGTCACAGAATTTTGGATGCCCTTCTTTACCGGGCTGCTATTTGTGCCCGGTTTGCTGTTGGGGGTATGGCTGCTGGTTCAAATACCGCCACCCACTGCTGAGGACAAAGCCAACCGGACTGAGCGGGTTCCGATGGACCGGGCGCAGCGGCGGCGATTCTTTGCTACTTTCGCCCCCGGCATTATCCTGATGGTAGGCATCTACATTGCATTGACCATTTTTCGGGATGTGCGCGACAATTTTGCTGTAGAACTTTGGGCAGCATTAGGGTACGGAGATTCACCGGAGATTTTGGTAACTGCGGAGTTGCCCATTGCGGTAACGGTTCTCGTGATTGTCGGGGCTATGATGTTCATCCGGAACAACCGCCGGGCGTTCTACGCCAATCAGCTGATCATTTTCACAGGCGGCTTGCTGGTTTTGGTTACCACCTGGCTGTTTCAGCAAGGGCGGCTTGATCCGGCCGTTTGGATGATTGTGATTGGCTTTGGGATGTACCTGGCCTACATTTCCTACCACACTATGCTGTTTGAGCGCTGGATTGCCCTGTTTCGGTACAAGAGCAATATCGGTTATCTGATGTATGTGGCGGATGCTTTTGGGTATTTGGGCAGTGTGGCCATCCTTTTTTTCAAGAACTTTGGGGCAGGCGAGGTAAGTTGGCTGCGGTTCTTTACAGCCTGTGCTTACGGTATGGGCATTGCCACCCTGCTCCTCAGTGTGCTGGCTTTGGTGTACTTTAGGCGAAAGGAACAAAGCTTATCCACTCAGCCTTCTGGCCGGGAACCTGCTTTATCATAAAACAAAACACAACCATGAAAAACCAACTGATCTTTTTCGTTCTGGCAATTTTTGCAGCAAGTTGCAGTTCGCAGGCACCAAAAGAAGCGCCCGCTGCTGAGCCGGTTACCCTTATTGCCTTTGGTTCCTGCGGCTATCAGGATCAGGCACAGCCCGTGCTGCGGCTGGCGGCAGCGCAACAGCCTGATGCCTTTGTCTTTCTGGGCGACAATATTTACGGGGACACACATAATATGGACACCCTCCGAAACAAATACGAACGCTGGATGGCTAAGCCGGAGTATCAGGCGCTGAAAGACAGCACCACCATTTTGGCCACCTGGGATGACCACGACTATGGCTGGAATGACAGTGGGCGGCACTACCCGGAAAAGGAGTTGTCCAAGGCCATCTTTCTGGATGTATTTGAAGTGCCGGAAAGTGACGAGCGTTACACCCGCCCCGGGATTTATACGGATCACATGCTAAAAGCTGGCGACAAAACCGTTCAAGTCATCCTACTTGACACCCGGACCTTCCGGGATGATGTACGCCCCTACGAAGGGCAGGAAGTGGATACAGTAGCTTTTCACTACGAGCTTGGGTACTGGCCTTACGAAACGGAAGATTCTACCCTGCTGGGCGAGGCGCAGTGGGCATGGCTGGGCAAGGTACTGGAAAAGCCGGCGGATTTGCGGATCATTGCCAGCAGTACGCAGTTTGGGATAACTTACAATGGCTATGAAGCCTGGGCCAACTTCCCGCACGAACAGGAGCGCATGCTGGAACTAATCAAAGCCAAAAAAGCCAATGGCGTCGTCTTTATTTCCGGGGATGTCCACTACGCGGAGGTCTCCAAAGTCACTCATCCGGGCTTATATCCCATCTACGATGTCACCTCAAGCGGTATTACCTCCACCTGGGGCTTTGCCACCCCTAACGACAATCGTATTCAGGGCCCGGTAATGGAAAACCACTTTGGCTTGCTGGAGATGGATTGGGAAAAAGAGGAGCTGCGCATGAAAGTTATCGATGTGGCGGGACAGGAGCGCTTTGCGGAGACGGTTAGCTATGATGAATTGAAGAGCTGGTAATTGCTTTGGAATATTGATGGTGGGCATCCTGGAAGCTTGATCGTCCCCCGAAGCTGCTCAGAAGTTCGGTTTTTTCAATAAAAGAAGTGTAGTCATAGATGTAATCTTCATAAGAGCTGTAGGACCAATGCTCCGGGTGTTTTACGAATCCGTGATGTACAGGATTGAAGTGAATGTAAAGGCAAACCCTTCTTAGGTAAGCTTCGTTGTCGATGAGTTTTCGTTTTGTGTTTTGCTGAAGTAGGCTACCCCTGCGCTTATACTTTTTGTTATAGGCTTTGGCATAACCGATCATCAATTTTGACAATTGCCGGTGCACTATGAATCCTGCTTGGTTTTCCATTGATAGGTTCTTAATGGTAGAACTAATGCTCTGTGTGCCATCTTGATCTTTGTTGTACTGCATTATTGTCCCCTCGTCTTTGAGGCGGATTAACAGGTGAAAGTGATTTGGCATAAGGCACCAGGCAAGAATTTTAAGCACCGGATGGGTTCGTTCCACTAATTTAGCCATGAAGTAGCGATAATTGTCTGGTTCGCGGAAAAGGTTTTCGCTACCATTGGCACGGTTATAAATATGGTAGGCTTCGCCAGGGAATAGAGGGTCTTTATGCATGGTTTTGGGGTTGGGTTCTACCTATATGTCGTGGAAAGTGGAAAATTCCATAAATCAAGGTGGTATTTTTTTTGCTCCCCCCAGACCGTGGAGGTTTTTTAAACCTCCACGGTCTGGGGGGAGCAAATAATGAACCAAATCCCCCCTTCAGAGGTCATTAATAAAAAACTTTGAAGCTATGAAGATGAAAACAATGTTAACCCTGGCGCTCTTTAGCCTCTTTTTCAGTAGTTGTGTCGTCATCCGCCCCGGTGAAGTGGGAGTGAAACAACGCCTCGGCAAAATTAGCAACGAAGCACTATCAGAAGGCCCCAGGGGCTATAACCCATTCACCACCAGTATTATAACCCTGCCTACACGAACTGTCAACCTGGAGATCAAAAGTAATTTGCCATCCAAGGAAGGACTGACCATTACTTCTGTGATGTCCATTTTGTATCGTATCCGCCCTTCCAGTGCCCCTACTTTGCTACGGGATGTTGGTCGTGCCTATGAGAGCGAGATAATCCTACCGGTTTTCCGTTCGGCAGCGGCGGATGTCAGCTCCCGTTTTCTGGCCAAGGATATGCACTCGGGCGAACGCGCAGTGATTGAGGCGCAAATACGCGACCGAATGGCCGAGATCCTGGAGCCAAAAGGGCTGATCGTCGACAATGTGCTGATGAAAAGCATTGTCCTGCCAGCCGGGCTTTCCCGTTCTATTGAAGAAGTACTGCAGGCAGAGCAGGATGCACAGCGTATGGAGTTCATCAAGCAGCGGGAGCAGCTCGACGCGGAGCGGCGGATCATTCAGGCACAGGGCGAGCGGGATGCCGCGGTCATTCAGGCGGATGCAGAACGGCAGCGGGTAGAAATACAAGCAGCGGGTGATGCAGCCGCTATCCGGCTTCAGGCAGAGGCACAGGCAGAAGCCAACGCCAATCTGCAACAATCCCTCACCGATGAGGTGCTCCGCAACCGGGCTATTCAGGCCTTTTTGGATATGGCGCGTTCTCAGAACACGAAAATTATCATCACCAATGGCGAGTCTCCCTTCCTGGGTTTGCCTGCCGAGGAACTGAATGTCGGGAATTAGAAAGATTAGCAGACCGTCGCGCTAAAATTCCGGGCGCAACGGTCGCTTTTTGTTATAAAGGCTATCCTTTCTCTTGAATCAACCCTTCATCAACGCTATTCGAATTCATTACGGCTTTGCTGACACTTCCAGCAACTGCAATATACGGTTGTGAATGGCTGTGTTGTCAAGTGTTCCGGTAAATTGGTTTGCTCCGGGGCCGTAGGCAAAGCAGGGAATGGCAACGCCGGTGTGGTCGTTGGTGCTGAAATGCCCTAAGACCCAGCCGTCTTCCAGGTTGCCGTCCAGCAAAGACAGCCCGCCAGTCTCGTGGTCTGCCAGCACGATCAGCAGGGTTTCCGGATGGGCGTCGATAAAGCGTAGGGCCCGGGCTGCCGCTGCGTCGAGAGACAGGGCTTCATCAACTGTCATTTTCATATCATTGCTGTGGCCCCCACCGTCTACGCGCCCGGATTCGGCGACCAGAAAGAAGGGTTTGCCTGGCTGATGCAGAAAGGCCAAAGCATCTTCCAGCAAGTTGGCAAAAGCTTGTCTCGAGGCTTTGCTGCTGTCAGCTTTGAAGGTGTCTGCTGGAAAGATAACCACCTGGCTGGAGTCGCTATCCACCCGGATGCGGTCAGTCAGGAGTTGGCGGCCCGTTGCCTGTAGTGTGTCAAATGATTCTCCGAAGAGCTCAAGAAGGGCATCCCCTTCACCGGCCAGCAAATGTAATGGAGCCCGGCGCATACTGCTTACGATTTCCCGGATTTGATCGCGCTCCGGCACCTGCGCATAGAATGCCGCCGGCGTGGCATCCCCGACATTTACGGAAGTGATGACGCCGGTGCGGTACCCTGCCTCTTGTAATCGTTTGGGCAGTTGGGTGAGGGGAGTATGGTCAGGTGCAACACCAATTTTGCGGTTGTCGGTTTTTTGCCCGGTGGCGTAGGCGCTCGCACCGGCGGCGGAATCGGTGCAGTAAGCGTCCGCACTCCGCGTGTGTACCCGTCCGGTATGTTTTAGGTTGAAAAGCGTGAGTTGCCCGGCATTGGCCGTGTAGGCGGCGTAAAGCTGGCTCAGACCGGTGCCATCCCCGATGAGGAGGATGATGTTTTTTGGGGATGCTGGAAAGGAAGAATTTTGGGGCGTGTAGGCTGATTGGGGCAAAGGGTTGTGGTAGAAGCTTTTGGCGTACGCCTCTACGAAATGCCGTGCCCGGTCTACTTCGTCCGTACCAATGATGTCCACACTGTTTTTGATGAGGAGCTGCCAGGAGGAGGGCGTGTCCGGAGTGCCCCAAAAGCGAAAGGGCTTGCCTTGCTGATGAGCACGCGCAACGATTTCTTCCAGGATCTGCTGTCGGTCGGGCGTGAGCTGCCCCTTGCCATTCCAGGAGGCAACCGCATTGAAGGAAGCGCTCACCATGGCCACTTTTTCCATTTGCTGAGCGGTCAGCCGGTCACCCGGTCGTCCGTCAATGAGAATATAGTCAGGTAGCCCCGGCCAGTCTTTAGGTTCCGGGCGGTCACCGGACAGGACCAGGTCGACACCGCTTGGGCTTTGGAAAATGTCAGGATACCGTTCTGCGGTTTGGACCAGGTAATGCAGGATGGTATCCCGGGCATTTTTGATGTCAATCAGCAGGTGGAGTTGATGGCTGCTGTCCTGGTAGATGCGTCCCCGCTGCCGTTGGAGGACCGACCGGATGGATTCAAAGTATAGGCTGTCCAACTGATAGCCCAGGTGCAGGTCACTGGGATCATGAGCAACGTACACTTGCCCTTCGTGCCAGTACAAGTCCGCTTCAATAGAGCCATAGCCTGCCGCCCAGGCATTCCAGAAAGGCAATTCCCGGGCATAGTCATTATGAGCATGCAGGCGTTGCGGGTGGGGTAGGGGATAGGGTTGTGCTATGGATGTTGAAACAGATAGTAACAGCAGAAAAAAAAGCAGGTGACGTTTCATAGGGGCTTGTTTTTTCATATTATTAAGGTGAGGTAATTCAGCAGGGGCGAAGACTTGAGAATCATGGTCAAGAAAAAGAAAAAGCTGCACCTCCTGATCTTTGGTGCAGCAGTATTATATCAATCGCTAGTATAAATTACGAATTGTATTCACCCTTTTAGGTTAAACCAATAGGCGAATAGTTGTTTTCATGAGGGTAAAATTAGCGCAGTGTGCAAGAGTGGTGGAATAATTCAGATTAAAAAACGATTAAGCTTTTTTCTGAAGAAATAACTTAGGGTTAATCTTTAGGTTACTGCTGGTTGAGCTTAGTTTTTATCAGGTTGGGCCTATTTTGGATTTGTTGAATCTTTTAGTTGGTAAGCTCTTGAAACGTTGAACAGGGGAAGTGAGCTTAGTATAATTTTTTTTCATGAGGTGAAAATAATAACCGCTTTGACCTGATTCTTTTAACCCGGCTGTATTAGCTTTGGGAGCGGAAAATCAAAACTGAAGATCAATGAGCGCACAAAGCCTGAGGCATCAATTGCTAACTGCTGACAAGCCGGGCCGGGCAGACCTCCTTTTTGGTTATCTCAGGGCGCACGGCAACAAACATTACGAGGAAGAAGGGACTCAAATGCAGCATGCATTGCAGTGTGCGGCATTAGCCACCCGCGGCCGGGAATCCGCTACTTTGGTAGCCGCCGCCCTGTTCCACGACATTGGGCATATGCTTGCTGATGATCCCGTGGAGGCCAATAACCCTACACTGAAGGATGACCTGCATGAGGAACTGGGCGCCAACTACCTCAAGGGTATCTTCCCCGAAGCCGTACTGCAGCCCATACAGCTGCATGTAGCAGCCAAGCGATATCTCTGCACCCTTAAGCCTGCGTATTACGAACAACTTTCGGAGGCTTCCCAAAAAAGTTTCCGGCTACAGGGTGGTCCGATGAGCGAACAGGAAATCGCTGCATTTGAACAGCATCCATTCCATAAGGCAGCGGTTAAGCTACGCGGCTGGGATGATCAGGCCAAAGATGTAAACGTTGAGCACCTGGAGATTGACGCTTTCCGGGCTTCAGTATTAGAAGCTTTAAGTTAAACCACGACTCGCTATGATAAAAATGATTGTTTTTGATATGGCTGGCACTACGGTGGACGAAGGCAACGTCGTCTACAAAACCCTGCGGGATGCCGTCAACGCCACTGGAGGCTATCCGTTCTCCCTACAGGAAGTATTGGCTTCTGCGGCCGGCAAGGAAAAACGGGATGCCATTGCGGGGCTATTAGGCAGGAACGGCACAGTGACCGGAGAGCAGGTAGATGCGGCCTATCAATCCTTCAAAACGGCACTTGAAACGGCTTATGCCAATCTGGATGTAAAACCCACCATCGGGGCAACAAGCTTTCTGAAGCAATTGCGCAATGCCGGCATTAAAGTAGTACTCAACACCGGGTACAATGCCGCCACCGCTCAGTCGCTGATTGACAAAATGGGCTGGAAAGCTGGCCAGGAGTATGACTTGCTGGTCACCGCAGACCAGGTAACGCAAAGCCGCCCCGCACCGGATATGATCGTACTGGCGCAGGCTAAGCTCGGTATAGCATCTGCGCAGCATATTGTAAAAGTAGGGGACTCGGCTATTGATATTGAGGAGGGCAAAAATGCCGCCTGTGGCTACACGGTAGGCGTAACCACAGGCGCACAGACTGCTGCTCAAATTAGCGAAGCAGGGCCTGACTTCATTATTGACCGCCTGGAAGACTTGAAACTTAGGCTTCCACTTTCGCTTTAACCTTTGCTGTGGCCTCTTCCTCTATGGAGTCGGTTACGGGCAGGCCTGCCGCCTCAGCGTAGGCTTTCTTGTTCAAGGTCAGGTTGGGGCTGCCAAAGAGAATCTTATACCAGGCTTTGGGGGAACGGTAAGTCGATAGGTCCTTGACGATGTCAATAGCCTCGTGGAAGACCAGGTAAACGGGGTTGTAAGAACCAACGGGCTTCAGTATGCCGTAATCCGGCGTTTCCTCCTCCTCTTTAAAGGTACCGAAAATCCGGTCCCAGATAATCAATGTGGAGCCGTAGTTCTTGTCCAGGTACTTCTCATTCGTAGCATGGTGGACCCGGTGGTGGGACGGCGTGGTAAAGATATACTCAATAGGCCGGGGCAGCTTTTTGATCAGCTCGGTGTGCAGCCAGAACTGGTACAGGACTTCGATTTGGTGCACGATAAAGAATACCACGGGATGAATGCCCATTAACGCAATAGGCAGGAAGAAGATGATTTTTAGTTGCTGAATCCAGGAAAGCCGGAAAGAAACCGTGAAGTTGTACTGCTCGGAGGAGTGGTGCGTCACGTGCGTGGCCCACCAAAATCGCTGCTCGTGCGCGACCCGGTGCGCCCAGTACCGGCAAAAATCCAGAACGACAAAGCAAAGCGCAAAGGACCACCAGGTAATGGGGATGCTCCAGGGAACCAGGTTGTAACATACCAAGACCAGTCCGAAGGTGAAAACCTTTGTCAATGCGGAGGAGATAATGTTGCCTATGCCTACGGCAGTAGCTGCAAAGGCATCTTTGGTGTCATAGTTGCGGCGCAATTTCCGGATCCGGATAAGGTACTCTACGAAGACTAACGCAAACATTACCGGGGCTGCGTAAATAATTATAGGAGGCAAGTCCATTGCGAAGACTTGCTCCAGGGTCAATTTTGGTTCGTTCATTTCCTGTTATTTGATAAGATTGATAGCCGAATATGCAAAGAAGGCCCTAAATACATGGAATCACAAAGATGTAGCGTAGAAATTTTGTCAACTATGGCGGCTTGTACGAAATCAAACCCTAATAGATGAAAAAAACTGAGCGCTGCAACTTTTCTGCTTTTTAAACGGCTTTACAATACTATGATGCTTAATTGTCTCTTCAACCCTCATTCCGCGCCCAGGTTCGTTGGATTTTTCTGGATGCTAATCTAAAAAAGTAGGGGTTGAAGGCGCCTAACCGCATCTTTGAACCATAAAACAACCCGACACACGGCCTTTAGCTCAAGAAGCTGCGGGCTCAAATTTTTGAAATCACCACGACAATCTGAAATTATGGAAACCATTTTTAGAACCCTGCTATTAGTCATTTGCCTGACCCCCATTGGGCTCAGTGCCGGAACACCTACCTTATTTGATCAGTTCGGGCATACCGAGTTGCTGAAGCTGGAATTGGAGTTCAGCCTGGATACCATGTACGCCAAAGTGGATACCAATGAAGAGTACCCGGCGATCTTTCGCTACCAGGATGCACATGGAAACTGGGTGGAACTGCCCAGCGAAATCCGCGCCCGTGGCCGCTACCGCCGCCGGGTATGTGATTTCCCGCCGCTGAGGATTGACTTTTCCAAAAGCGATCTCAGAGCTCGCGGGCTGGCAGAACACGATGATATGAAGCTGGTCACCCACTGCCAGACCGGCAAAAAGGGAAAAGAAGCAGTCCTGCGGGAGTACCTCGCCTACAAAATGTACCAGGAATTATCCGATCATGCGCTTCGGGCACAGTTGGTCGAAGTGACTTACAAAGACACAGAAAGTAATCAGGAACTGGTCAAATACGGCATTCTGCTGGAGGACATTGACGAACTGGCCGCCCGTAAGGCAAGTATGGAATGTGACGAATGCTTTGGCTTGTCTACTGTCGAGTTTCAGCAGGAGAACCTGCGTACCCATGCCATGTTCCAGTACATGATTGGCAACGTAGACTGGTCCATCCCCATGTCGCGCAACCTCAAAATCCTGAAGCCTGTGGATGGCGGATTGAACACGGTTGTCCCCTACGACTTTGACTTTTCCGGCATCGTGAACGTAGGTTACGCTGTGCCAGCCCGTGATATTGGGCAGGACAAGGTGGGCGAAAGGGTTTATCTGGGCGCTGAACTCAGCAGCAGTGAATTGCATTCGACTGTTCAACTCTTTAAGTCCAGGCAAGGCAATTTTGAAGCAATGATTAGTGATTTCGACCTGCTGAGCCGTAGCGATAAGCGCGAAATGCTGGAATACCTTCAGTCTTTCTACACTGCTCTGGATAATGGCACCGTTTGCGCTGAGTTCACAGCGAAAAACTGCCCCACTGTGCTGGGGAAGTAAAGGAGCAATGAGGAAAAACAAAAAGCCTGCCCGGCAAAACGCCGGGCAGGCTTTTGTAATGAGGAGGGTGGAGGAGACGGGTCTAAAACCAGCCCGCACCAAGCCCGCGGAACGGCCACGGAATGCCCAGTAAGATGAGCACCATTCCAATCAGATAGAAAACAAATACCGCCTTGCCAGCGGCAGTAGCATTCGCTTTGCGCTTTCCACGGCTGTAGCCAATGGTAATCAGGATGATGGCGAGCAGCATCGTCACCAAATGCTCAACCGTGTAGAAGCGGGTGATGGTGTCCTTCATGAAGCCTTCTCCGTAGGATACCAACGGGCTGTATACAAAATACAACAGCAGCCCAATAACCAGTTGTACGTGAGTCAGGATCAGGCCAATGAGTGCAGAGGGCTTATTAAAAGCCTTGCCATTGCGCCAGGACTGAAAGCCTTTGATAATGGCATAGATGAGCGCCGCGAGCAGTAGCCATCTCAGGCCCGAGTGCGCGTGTTTTAACATGTTATACATAAGTTCAAGTTTTGGTCAATGGTGTAAAGGATACGGGCAAATCTACTATTTATGTGCCATTCTCTTTAGCTTTCTTTGCCGTAATTGGCATTTGGTAATGCCGTTGTAATCTTTGAGCCTGTACTCAACTTTTCGGGGGATAGTCAATGTTCTATAAAAAGTTTTATTCCTTGCTTATGACAAAGGTATGAACTTATGAAGTTTTGTACATTTGTGCCCACAAAAGCTATCAGCCATGAAATTATCCTGGAAGGGAATCTGGAATTATAAATGCCCCCGCTGCGGGGAGGGTGATCTGTTTAAAAAGCCTTTTAAATGGACCGATCCCATTGACATGCATAAGGCGTGCCAAAATTGCAAGCTGGACTTTGAGCCGGAACCGGGCTTCTACTTCGGTGCGCTCATTATTTCCTACGGCATTTCGTCATGGATGCTGCTGCTGCCGGCGCTGCTTCTGGTACTGTATTACGATTGGTCCGTGATGGCGGCTATGGGCTTTACCCTGGCTTTCGCAGCTTTGACCTACTTCAAAATTATGCGGTTGTCCCGATCGCTCTACCTTCATTTCTCCATGCGCTACGACAAGAGCCTGGAAAATTCAGAAAACTCTGGCTCTAAGTACGACAAGACTATCTTTTAGACTATTTCATCGTACATTTAGCGGAAAAACATAGCCATGCGTCTGTTTTTCCGCTTGCTTTTGCTGAGTTGCATTTCCTTCATTTCCACGGCACAGCCTGCCTCCAACCGTTCTGCGCTGAAAATTGCTGATGTTATGCAGGGCGAGCGCTTCGTAGGCTTCCTGCCAGAGCGAATTCAGTGGCACCCCAACAGCCAGGAAGTCTTGTTTACCTGGAACCCTGAGCAGGATACCCTGCGCTCCCTGTACAGTGTGAAACGGGAAGAAGAAAAACCGGCATCTGTGAGCCTGGAGCGGCAGCGGGGATTGCCTGAGCCGGGCGCATACAATTCTGACTATACGCTCATGGCTTACGCCAAAGATGGCGACCTCTTCCTTTATGATATTGCAGCCGATAGCAGCCGGCAGCTGACCCACACCGGGCAGCGGGAGTCCGCCCCTTCCTTTACCTCGGATGACAGGCAGATCATTTTCACCGCCGATCGCAACCTCTTTGCTTGGCATTTGCAGGAGCACCGGCTGGAGCAGCTCACTTACTTTGAGAAAGGCAGCGGAGGCAGCAGCCGTTCCCCTGATGCACAGCAAACATGGCTGGACGAACAGCAAATGGAACTCTTCGAAGTCCTGCGCTGGCGGGATGCTCAGGACCGGTTGGAAAAGGAACGCCGGGAAGCCCTGCGCCCGGATCGCCCTCAGGCCATTCATTTGGGCAGCAAGTCGTGGAGTGGCCTGCAGCTTAGCCCCGATCACCGCTTCGTGACGCTCCGGCTGCGTTCCGATGCCACAACAGAAAGCACACAGGTGCCCCATTTCGTCGACCCAACGGGCTATCTGGATATCAAAAAAGCACGCCCAAAGGTGGGCCATTCTCAGGATACTTACGAAATGGGCGTTTACGACCGGCAGCGGGATACGTTCTACACCGTTTCCACCCTGAGCCTGGAGGGCATTTACGACAAGCCTGCCTATCGCATGGCCGTCTACGGAGACACTGCCGCACAGTATGAATCTCCCAGAGCCGTCCTCCTGCATGGCCCGGTCTTCAGCGATCAGGGCAGGGCAGTGGTCGTCGTCCGCGCACTGGACAACAAAACCCGCTGGATTGCAGAGCTAGACCTGTCTACGGGGCAACTCCAGCAAATTGACCGACAGCAGGATGATGCCTGGGTGGGCGGCCCTGGTATTTCCGGCTGGAATTTCTCAACCGGGACCTTGGGCTGGCTGGATGAGCAAACCATTTTCTACCAGTCAGAAGCCACCGGGTACTCACATCTCTATACACACAATCTGGATACCGACGAGCGTACCGCGCTGACAAGTGGCGATTTTGAAATCCGTAGCGCACAATTGTCCCGCGATAAGCAGACCTTTTTCATCATCGCTAATGCGGAGAGCCCCTTTGAGCAGCATTTTTACCATCTGCCGGTCAGTGGAGGCTCTTTGCAGAAAGTGACGGACGCGCCAGGGAAGTACGAAGTGGAAATCGCACCGGATGAAAAGACGCTGGCCCTGCGCTATTCCTACAGCAATCAGCCCTGGGAACTGTACCTGATGGATAATCAGCCCGGCGGTGCGCTGCGCCGGGTGACTGAATCCACGACCAAGGCTTTCCAAAGCTACGCGTGGCGGGAGCCTGAAATTATACGCTTTAAGGCATCAGATGGTGCAAGCGTGCCTGCCCGTCTGTACCGGCCAAAGAAAGGCACGACGAAAGGCAAAGCCGTCATCTTCGTTCATGGAGCGGGCTACCTGCAAAATGTACACCGGTGGTGGAGTAGCTATTACCGGGAGTACATGTTTCATAATTTGTTGGTGGACAATGGCTTCACGGTATTGGACATCGACTACCGGGGCAGTGATGGTTATGGCCGGGACTGGCGGACCGGGATTTACCGGCATATGGGCGGCAAGGACCTTAGCGATCAGGTGGACGGTGCTGCCTACCTGGTGGAAGCGGTCGGCATTGACCCGGAACGAATTGGCATTTACGGAGGCTCCTATGGGGGCTTCATCACCCTGATGGCGCTATTCACTTCGCCTGGCACCTTTGAATGTGGTGCGGCCCTGCGTTCGGTAACCGACTGGGCGCACTACAACCATCCTTATACCTCCAACATCCTCAATACACCGGTGGAAGATTCCATTGCCTTCCGCCAAAGCTCACCGATCTACTTCGCAGAAGGGCTGGAGGACCGCCTGCTTATCCTCCACGGCATGGTAGACGACAACGTACAGTTTCAGGATGTAGTGCGACTGTCCCAGCGCCTGATTGAGCTTGGGAAGGAAAACTGGGAACTGGCCGTATTTCCGGTAGAGCCCCACGGCTTTATTGAGCCCAGTAGCTGGACGGATGAGTACCGCCGTATTTTTAAGCTGTTTCAGGGTATGTAAACCTACTCTTTGAGAAAGATATAACCGCCTTTCTCAGCACCCCAAACCTGTGCTCCGGACGCATCAAAGCCCCGGTCCCAGCTGACGATTTTTCCGGGCATGACGGTGACTTCGGAGGTGGCATAAGCCGCTCCCCTCAGGGTGCTTTTGCAGCGGTCCCCCTCTGTGCTACCGGTGTAAGAGCCGTCAGCTTGTCGGGTTAGAATGACCGCGCAGCCTTCGCGCAAACGCAAGTTATCTTTGGATAGCGCATTGAAGCTTTCCGGTACCTGCCAGTCGCCCACCAGGTCATCTTCATTATCTACGGTGTAGACGATGCTTTTGAAGGTCTTTTTGTCCACCTGTTCCAATTGGTAGATGCGCTGCCGGTAAGGTTTGGCAGGCATGGCACTCACGGCTTGCTCTACGTACAGCCAATGCCCCCGGTCCTTCCAAATGGGGTACATGTGCAGGGTGATATCGTAGAAGGCATCGTCTTCGGCAGCCTGAGCAGCGCTGGTAAAGGTGCCGGTCATCGCTTGCTGTAGCTGGTCAAGGGCCTTGGTATTTGCTGTGTCGGTGGTGGATTTGGTGGTATTGCAGGCTGAAAGTAGCAATGCTGTTGCCAGGGTAAACAGGTAGGGTCTCATAGTTTGAAGGTGTAATTGGTTTGTTAAATGGTCAATTGGTATGGGGTGGAAGTGCAGCTCTGATTCTTACTTTGTGTAGCGTTTGGCAAACCGCAGCCGTTGCCGGTAGGGGAATACGTCAAAGAGGTAGCCTGCTTCCAGTTTCTTCTGGGTGTCAATCCAGAAACCAACATCGTAGAGGTCGCCATGCAGGCGGTAAAAAATATCCCTGATATCGCGCCGCCCAATCAGGAAACGCCGGAACTCCTCCGGGAAAATGTCATTTGGGCCTACCGAGTAGAAAGGCTCTGAGGAGAGTTCTTCTTCGTAGGTTTCGGCCTCGGGGATGCGCCGAAAGTTGTAATCGGTTAGCGGGCCAATTTCGTCGTAGTCGTAAAAGACGACCCGCTTCAGGCGTGTGACACCAAAGTTTTTGAGCAGCATATCGCCCGGGAAAATATTGACCGCAGCCAATTGCTTGATCGCCTTGCCATAGTCGTTGATGACCTCCTCTGCTTCCTCTGTTGTAGCCTGATCGAGGAAGAGGTTGAGCGGGATCATCTTTTTCTCAATGTAGAGGTGCTTGATCTCCACGATATCGCCTTTGATTTTGACCTTGGAAGGGGCTTCTTCCATGAGGTACTGCAGGAGTTCATCCGAAAACCGGGAACGCTCAAACAGGAATTGTTCAAAGATGTGGCTGTCTGCCATGCGCCCCACCCGGTCGTGGAAAAAGACCATCTCGTACTTCCGCTTCACCTCATCCTCCGTCACTTGCTTCGGAGCGGCGAAGCGGTCTTTGATCACTTTGAAGACCATATTGTAGGAGGGCGTGGTGAAAACCGCCATCACCATCCCTTTAATGCCCGGCGCGTGGTCAAATTTATCGAGGGTACGCTCCATATGCCGCAGGTAGTCCCGGTAAAGGACGGTTTTGCCGTGCTTTTCGAAGCCAATGGAGTTATAGAGTTCGCCCAGGCTCTTTGTGGGCAGTATGGATTTCAGGAAGTCGACGGTTTCGCTGACAATATCCACGTCAACGAGAAAGTAGGACCGGTTGTAGCTGAAGATGGAGGATACATCGTTGTAGTCGAGCAGGAGTGCATCCGCAAAAATGCCATTCTCCTTATGCAGGAGCGGGATGATAAACGGGGTGATCCGGTCTTCCAGGTGCAGCCTGCCCACGATATAGGCTCCCTTGTTGCGGTAAAATACCGACTTGAGCAATTCAATGCGGGCATGGCGGGGCAATTCTCCGGGGGTTAGGCTTTCCCGTAAGGTATCGCAGATGTACTGAATGTCCCGTTCCATGTCTTCCCATTGAGCATCAAAGGTGAAAAAGTGGAAGACCTGCCGGAAAATATGTTCCAGAGGTTCAATCAGGAAGAATGTCTGATGGATAGGTATGGTAGAGCGGAACTCCCGGTAAGTAGCCGTTGCAAGGACAAACATGAGGTCTTTGTCGACACTAAGGCCCCGGTGGCTGTGCCTGAAAATAGAATTGTAGAAAGTCTCCGCAATATTCCGCGTGGCAAAATTGCTGACTTCCTCCAGGTAGTATTGCTTGATTTTTTTCCAGGTGTCGTCATCACTCGACAAGCTGCCCAGTAGTTTGACGACTTCCTTAGTGGTTTTGCCCACCTGATCCCGGTAAAGGGTGAGCCGTTCGCGGGCATCCGCCTGCATGCCCCTCCAGTCGCGGTGCTCGAAGCGGATCTGGGCGCGTTTGGTAACACGCTTGTAGTTATAGTAGTATTGCTGGTAGCTGCGCAGGATGAGGTGAGCAGTGTCGTAGGGTAGTAGTTTTTCAAACATAATAAAGGCAGTTTAGCCAACAATAATGCGCTCCAGTACATCCCCAACCCAGTAAGCGACTCCAGCAGCCAGCGCCCCCAGCGCTAGTGTTTCGAGTACGCCTTTCCAAATAGAAGTTTCGGTAACGTAGCTTTTCAGCCCGCCCACAATACCAAAGCCTAGGCCGGTAAGCAGGCAGGTGGTCCAAAACAAATCACCGGCAAATGGAATAAAGTAATCATAAAGATACAAAGCCAGCGGAATGAACCCCACCAGGATAAACGCCACATAAGTTACAGCGCCAATGGCCAGGGGCGACCGGCGTTGCTCCATCATGAACAACTCCTCTTTCATCATTACATCTGCCCATCGGTCCTTGTCAGCGGTGAGGATGTCTACAACCTGCTCCAGCAGTGGCCCATCAAAGCCTTTTTGGCGGTAGATTTCCCGGACTTCCTCCCGCTCCTCTTCCGGCTTATGTTCAATCTCCCAGTATTCTGCATTTTTATGCTTCTCGTAGTTGTGGGCTTCGGATTTTGCCGAAAGGTAGGCTCCCACAGACATGGAGAACCCATCTGCCAGCAAGTTCGCGAAACCTAGGATGAGAATTACGGAGCTGTCCAGGCCAGCGCCTACAGATCCGGCGACCACTGCAAAAGTAGTCACGCTGCCATCAATGCCGCCGTAGACAAATTCGCCCAGGTAGTCCTGATGCCTTTGGAGGAAATTAGGGGCACTTGGTGCTGCTTCCATCACATGCGGTTATTCTGTGGGCATATCCTTGTGCTGAAGTTCCGGTTTAGGGCTTTGTTTCGGGGTTCTCTCGCGAATGCGCTTTGAAATATCCCGGTCGTCGGCCAATGCGCTGAACCAGGTCACGAGGCGGCTGCGTTGCTCGTCCGTAAGGCGGGCTTCCGCATGGGTGAGCGGGTAGGCTTTCAGTGGCATATGCCCTTCTTCTACTTCTTCGGCACATTCCTCTGCTTTGTGGGCGCGCTTCTCTGCATCGTAAGCGGTCCAGGTAGAGAAATTAAGATGTTCCCGGCCTTCGTCCACATGGCCCTTCAGCCACCAGCCTACGGGTTGTACGTTAGCGTACCAGGGGTAGGTGGTGTGGTAGGAATGGCAATCGTAGCAGGCATCTTTCAACAGCTGTACCACATCCTGCGGAGGTTGCACAGCCGCAATCAGGTCTTGCCCGTTGGGAGCAGGCGGGTTGGCCTTATCGATTTGGAAAAACTGAAGCACCACAAGAGCGCCGAGCAATCCTAAGAGTATTCGCTTTACAAGTGTTGACATGGCAATTGGTTTTAGACTGTGTTTGGATTTCACCCTTTGGGCTGCATTTGCCAAATTTCATCCTGCACTTCGTTGCTCTTCAGTCGCTTAGCTCAGGCTAGGCTCCCTCATCGCGCCTTGTTCAGAATAAAATTTGACTACATTCGCTCCAAAAGCGAATTCCAAACACAGCCTTAGTGATCAGCAAGGTAGTTAAAACTGTTTTTCCGAGCAAAAAATCAGGGTGGATTGAGTGGTAATTGCCGGGCTATATTTCCCGATGGCCATCCTGTCCTTAATACCAGTAATTTGTATATTACCGGCGTCCACTCAGGAACTCCAGTTCCAGGCGGAGCAAGTGGTAGTCCCTTAAGTTATAAATCCATTCGAGTTTGGTTTGCAGCCCCTGTTCGAGGTTTACGATATAGTCATGGTAGTCTACGGCACCACTTGCGTAAGCTGCTTCTGCCGATCGGATTTGCTCGTCTGCCAAAGGGAGGAGTTCTTTTTTTGAGAATTCCAATAGGTTCTTCTGAGCCAGAAACAGGGTCGTCAGTTCCCGCCTTCTATTCTCCAATGCCCTTTCGGTTGCATCGAGTTCGGCTTCCTGAACAGCGACTGCTTTTTCGGCCCCCTCTATTCTGGATTGTATAGCTTTGCGGCTAATGGGGAGGCTGAGCCCCAGCTGATAGCCCAGAAAGGGCAGGGTTTCGTTGATCATTTGCAGCTGCCCGCCTGCCAGGATTTTGGGCATCAGCTGGCTGCGCTCCTGTACAATTTGGGCTTCTGCCAACCGGACTTCCTGCTGCTTTTTAAGCAGGTGAGGGTGGCCGCCGTTGACATACCAGTTGGGGGTTGGGGAAGGCAAAGGCAGGGAATCGAGCAGGGCGTAAAAGACGGAATCTGAGTGCAGCCAGTTGTTAAAAAGCGTATGGGCTAGATCATAGGCTTTCTGCGCTTCCTGTTGTTCGAGGCTGGCTTGTTTTTGCTTGCTTGTAGCAGAGAGTACAGGTACTTTCCCGGTTTCGCCAAATTCAAACCTGGCCTGCGCAAAGTCGACGAGCCGGCTCATCAGCTCCTGCTTCTCGCGGTAGTGCTGTTGGAGATTTTTAGTGAAGACCAGCTGATAGTAAGCTTTGGACACTTCCCGACGTAGTTCCCAATTAGTCAGTTCTAACTCCGCATTGCCCAGCAAAACGGCTTCCCGGAGCGCCTCCTCCCGCATTTTTGTCGTGCCCGGCCAGTCGAACGCTTTGAGAAAGCCAGCGCTATGCAGGCCGGTAGCGGGGTTATCCGGGTCTACCATGCCGCCTGCCATAAACAGCTGAGTGGAATTATTGGGCCGTGCGGTGCCCATCAGCGCCTGAAGCTGTTCCAGTGCTTTTTGGTCACGCTTGAGCTCAGGGTAATTCCGTTGGGCAATGGCCATCGCTTCTTCCAGCGTTACCGGAAAGCGGGCCTGTGCTGCCAAAGTGCCTGTGTTAAGCATTGGGAGCATCAAGGTAAAAAGGAAACTCAGGAGTAGTGAGGAGTTCGTTTTCATGGTTCGTTTGGACGTTGATCTCGCTGCAAAAGTAATGCCCTTTTTCCGAAGCTTCAGAAAAAGGGCATTACTGTAGTTGATGAAGTGGGCCGGATTAAGGCTTAAGGTCGGTCTTTTTGCCCTGACAGCCTCCTGCTCCCTGCCCCTTTTTGCCACTGCAGCAAGCTTTGCCGGATTGGCCGGCCTGTTTGCCTGGGCAGCCCACCTCTGCTTGTTGTTTGTTGCCTTTACAGCCCTGCTGACTCTTTCCCTTGCAGCCTTGCTGATTTTTTCCTGGTTGACAGGCTTTCGTGCTGCCCCTCATGATGGCATCGTAGTCGGCCGTGGTGATGTAGCTGGGTACATAAGCTTCACCTGCCTGTTCCAGGTTTTGAGAAAAAGCAACGAGGTGGTTGTTCGAAGCTTCCATCAGCCGGCTGTAGGTGGCTTTCAGGTTGGCATTTTCGGTTTCAGCAATGGCTGTTTTCAAATCTCTAATGTCCATTTCTTCAATCAGCGCACCTACCTGGAAGGCAGCAGTAAGCGATTGCTGGCCTTTTTGAGTCAGGTCCAGATAAGATTGTTGCAATGCAGCATCGTCATACAGCCCTCTTTCACCCGAACGTACGGCTTTTGACATTTTTATGCCGTAGCGGTCCGCGAGCTGTTTGATCATTTCCAGGTGGCGCTGTTCTGCAGCTGCAATTTGTATAAAAGCCTGAGCTTCCCATAGCTCTGCCATGTCCATGTAAACGTCATAGGCAAGTTTTTCTTCTTCCGCCATCCGGGCCAGGGTTGCGCCTTCCTGTTGGTTGAGGACCAGTTTTACCTGTGCGCTGCCCAGTTGCAGGGTCAGGACGGTCAATAAAAATACAAAGGTCTTTCTCATGGGTTCTGCTTTTACCGGAAAGGTAGGGCAGGGCCGGCAAGGAGGCACTAACCCTGATCATGTACAGCGGTGATATAAATCAGTTTTTTGCTGTCTGCTACGGGAGGGCTACCGGGCGGGGACGAGTGGAAAGGGCGTGGAGAAAGGCTTTGAGTTGCGCCCTCTCCGTTTCTGTGAGCCCGAGCGGCTGCAGAATAGGGGAGTGGGCAGGCTGCCTTGTGCCGTCCAGCCTTTTGGGGATGATCTGCGGCATCCCCTGATCGTACATAAAGAGGACTTCGTCCAGTTCCACGATATTACCATGATGGAGGTAGGGGCCTGTAAATACAACGTCTCTCAGGCTTGGGGTCCGAAACTTGCCCATGTCCAGGCTATCACCAGTGATGTTGAACAAGCCGAGGTCTTCCCCCGGTCGGCCAAAGTGGGACTGCCCGTTGTTATGGAATTGCTGGTCGGTCAGGAAGGGGCCATTGTGGCAATTGATACACTTGGCTTTAGTGCGAAAAAGGTGCAAACCAGAAATTTCGTCGTCGTTCAGAGCGCTGTAGTTGCCTTCCATAAATCGGTCAAACCGGCTCTTACGGCTATGGATGCCCCGCTCAAAGGTAGCGAGTGCCTGGGCAATGCGCTCCACGGTAACTTCCGGGCTGCCAAAGACTTCCTGAAAGCTTTGCCGGTAGGTCGAATCTGAGCTTAACTCTGCGGGCAGGCTTTCTAAATCCTGATTCATCTCGAAGGGGTCCTGGATTGGGAAAAGGGCCTGCGCTTCCAGTGTAGCAGCTCTGCCATCCCAGAAAAAAAGATCCCAGTGCCCGGCATTGAGCAAAGTAGGGGCATTGCGCGTGCCTAACTGACGATTGTGCCCGAAGGAAGTCCGCCGCCCGTCGCCCCAGCCAAGCTCAGGGTCGTGGCAGGTAGCACAGGCAATTTGGTTGGAACCGCTCAGTACAGGGTCAAAAAACAGCCGTTTGCCAAGGGCAGCTTTGGCTTTGGAGTAGGGGTTGTCAGGTGGATAGGTTACGGCAGGTAAAGGGCCGAGTTCCCGGAAAGTACCATTAGAATCCAGGGTTGGGGCGGCCCATTCCGTTGCTGGCCGGCTGTAGGCGTCCCGCAGGTCGGTGGCAGGCTTGCTGTACCGGGCTCCCAGGGCAACCAGGGTTGCCAGGATCAAAAATGGAATGCTGTATTTCGGAAGGTATCGCATTATTCAATTAACCACTGCCCGATAAAAAACGTTGACGGGCAGTGGTTCGGTATGTTGTTAAGGTTTATTGCTTTATGAAGCGCAGCGTGCCCCGGCGCTCTCCGTCCCGCAGTTCGAGCAGGTAGGTGCCTTTGGCCAGTTGGCTGGCTTTGAAAGCCACCTGTTGGATGCCGTTAGGTACGGCTTCGGTCCAGATCAGTTGCCCCTGTGCGTTGTAGACCCGAGCGGTACCATTGTACAGGCCCTCGCCCAGCGTGACATTCAGTCGGTCCCTAACCGGATTCGGGAAAGCGCTCAGAGATAAGGTTGCCAGGTCCCGAACGCTGCTTTCCATATCGCCAATACCCGTAAGGTTGAAGACGAAAGTGCCTCCTTCGTTAGCGTTGGTGTTCAGGGTCAGCGTGGCATCCAATGGATTGATTTCATTGGGCCGGAAACCAAGCAGAAAGGTATCCTGTGTGCCGGCGGGAATGCTTTCCTGGATTTCAGTAACGAAGAAGTTGACTTCATCATCAAGGGCAATACCGGTGACGAGCAGCGGTACATTGCCCAAGTTGGAAATCGTAAACTGTTCTACGGCTTCCATGCCGACTTCAACGTTGCCGAAATCGACCGTGTAGCCGGTTTCGAGTAAGTTCTCCTCCTGAGTGATTTCCAGCGTTGCGGTAGGCACTATGCCGGTGCCTTTCAGGACCAGTTTGAAGGCGGTTGCATTGAGGTCGTTGGTAATCAGCGTTACCTCAACGAAGAACTCACCTGCTTCGGTTGGGGTAAAGCTTACAGGGAACGCAAAAGCCATATTGGGATCGATTTGCCCTTCAAAATTATCATCTACCGTAAGGGTGAACGGGGCTACGACTCCACCGAAAGGGTCTTCAGCCGGGAATGATAATGTCCCATCGCCATTGTTGCGCAGGATCAGTTGTAAGGTGTTCGTGGTGCTGATCAGTGCTTCGCCCAGGTCCAATGTGTCTCCGCTTAGAATGCGCTCGGTGTCGACCTCGGCTACGAAATCCGGCAGTGGAATCGGCAGGGTCCAGAGCTCATCTCCGGTGGAGCCATCTGTGGCTTCGAAGAACAAACGGTTACCGACCTGAATGATGTCGTCGATGTCGCTGTCGCCAGCGGGGTTAATGTCGGAGATACGGAAGGGCTCGTCCTCGGTGACCGGGAATTCATAAAGCTCCTGCCCGAAATCCGGCGTGGTGGCACTGAAGTATAGTGCGTGTCCGGTAAATACGATATCGTCCGGTTCTGAGCTGCCCAGCCCCGGGTTGATGTCCGCCAGCAAGTCAATCGAGGCAGACAGTGGATTGCCTTCTTCCTCCACAAAAACCTGGAACAGTTCTTCACCGATTTGATCACTTTCCGCGGTGAAAACCAAGGTAAGGCCCAGAAGGTCAACAAAGTTGCCGGGGTTGGCATCGTCTCCATTATTGAGGTCTTCCACCATAATAGTGCCAGCTTCGGTGCCATCGGTCACCCAGAGCTCGTCCCCGTGGGTGCCGTCATCCGCTTCAAAGAAGACCAGCCCGCCGAAAGCGATCAGTCCGCTCGGGCTGGAACTGCTGCCGCCTGGGTTGATGTCTTTCACCAGCACGGTGCCTTCCGGGGTGCCGTCTGTTTTCCACAGTTCGGTGCCGTTTTCGCCGTCGTTTGCCCGAAAGAAGACTTCACCGTTCAGGGCTACATACTGTGATGGAGAGGCATTGCCGCCATCGCGGATGTCTTTAATAAGCATCGTGCCTTCAGCCGTGCCGTCGGTCACCCATAGCTCGTTGCCCACCAAGCCGTCATTGGCGGTGAAGTAGATCTTATCGCCGACTACAGTTTTGAAGTTCGGGTTGCCAGGGCCTGCGCCCTCCTGAATGTCGATGACCAGGTTGGTGCCCGCTGCAGTGCCATCGCTGGACCAGAGCTCTGAGCTGACGATGCCGTCATTCGCGGTAAAGTAGAGCAGGTCATTGAATTTCACGAAGTCAAACGGGCGGCCGTTCTCTTCTCCTTCCTGAATGTCTATGAGCAGGGAGGTGCCCTCCGGTGTGCCATCGGTTACCCAGAGCTCATCGCCCAGTACGCCGTTATCAGCCTGGAAATAGATGAGGCCGTTGTACTCTATGAAGTCGGAGGGGTTGGAGTTGCCGGCGGCGGTTTCCGGGTCGGGGTTGAGATCGCCGAGCATCATCGTGCCTGCTTCGGTCCCATCGGTAATCCAGGGCTCTACGCCAACATCCGGGGCTTCAGCGCGGAAGATCAGCAAATCACCGTAGGCGGCAAATTCACGGGGGGAGGCATCATCTCCCGGGAAAATATTCTTGACTAGTACCGGCTGTGCTGCCAATCCGAAGGCCAGGAATGCAAGAATTAGGGTAAAATTGATTTTCATAACACGAATTTATTTAGAGACGAAGAGAAAATTGTATCATTTATGCCGTCTAACTACTAAAGATTATCGTCGTTCTGATTCCAGAACATATTTGCGTAGCACGCTTTGGGGGCCGCCGATTGCGGTTTCATCAAAGTACACGTCCAGCTGTAGCGCACCAGTGATTTCGTCATACGTGCCTCCGCCGCTGATGCCTATTTCAAAGGGAGGAAGCCCGGAACTTTCCGTACGGGTGATGGTGACCTGTTGCTCGATCACCTCCACTGTGCCGAAGGTGGCCCCCTCGTTTGCCGGAATAAACCGCAAAGCCTCGGGTATACGGATGAAATGAGAGGCAGAAGAAACGTCGAAATCGCTGTAGATTCTCACCATATTGAAAGCATTGCTGCCTTTTTCGGGATCAGGATGTCCAAAACCGATGACATCCGGTGTGGTCCGGCTGGCATAGGCAAAGGCGAAGAATTCATTAGTCCGTCCAGCGGGGACTGGTTCCGCGCCAAAGGAAGTGTAGCCCCAAAGCTGGGGGAAGGTGATATTGGGTGCCCAAATGGGCAGGTCTACTGTGCCACCGAGGGTGAAGTCGATGGTGAGCGTATCCCGGCCTTCCGCAATCTGTACGCCTTCTGCAGGCATTAGCCGCAGATGGATAGAGCGGTCAAGCCGTTCTGAATCCTCGTTTTTCGGTGCGCGGATCCGGAGGCTGCCATTAAGCATGCCGGGTTGCAACAGGAACCGGTTGCCGCCTTCTATTTCAAAATCCGTACCGGGTACGGCATCGCCACTGACGGCTACTTCCACTTCTACAGGTATTTCCACCGGTTTGTTCAGGAGCAGCTGTACATCCAGGAAACTATCCACAACGACTGCTTCAGACAGATTGCCGAAGCCGGCTATTGGTGGTGCAGGGTTGCCGGCCGGCTGCTCTTTTTCACAGCTCGTCAGTAGGAGCGTAGTGATGATCAGGAGTGGGAAAAAAGGCTTCATAGGCTATTCTTGAAAAATCAGTTCGAAGGTACGGCCTCGTTCTGAGCCGGGGAAACCAAGGTGAATAAAGTCCGGGCTGACCTGTTCCAGCCGCAGCAGTATCCGGCTCGGGGCAGGCAGGGTATCGAGCCGCTCAAAGCTTAGCTCGTATTCAAAAGTGCCGGGTGGGAGAATTAAGTTGCGCCCGAGGGCTGATTCGCCATCTTCCCCGGTCAGGGCCCAGTGCATGCCTAATATCAGGCTGTCCGGCGCTTCGTAGGTTACCATTACCAGCACGTCCTCCATTTGGGGTGCAGCCGAAAGGGCAATGGGGATGATCAAAAGGGAATCCTCTGTAGCCGTAGCACTGAGTTCCACACTGTCCTTCGCCGGCTCATTCACCTGATTGTCGTAGTTGAACCGGATGAAGGCATTTTCGGGATCGAAGATATTGTCTTCCCGTTGGGTGGGGCGGGGATCCTCACAACTTAGTAAGCTGAGTAGTGCCATTCCCATGAATATTGCAGTTCGTCGCATCATCATTGCCATTGAGCTCTTCATTAATACCCTTGATTTTGAATTAAGTTCGGATTGGCATTCAGCGCCGATTGAGGGATGGGCAGCGCAAAGCGGTAATCCGGATAAGCAAGGTCACAGTTGGGGTTCGCCGGCAGGCAGTTGTCCCGCTCCACGCTTCGTCCGGTGCGCTTGAGGTCGAACAGCAGGTGGCCTTCCAGCGCCAGCTCCCGGCGGCGCTCCTCAAAGATTTCTTCCTGTAGTTCGGTGCCGGTCAGTGTGGTGGGTATTGCGTCGGCTACGGCTCTTTGGTGGATGAGGTTGTAATCGGCCTGCGCCAGCGCGTCCTGTCCCAGTTTGGCGTAAGCTTCTGCCCGCAGCAGGTAGATTTCCGAGAGCCGCAGCATGGGGAAATTACTGATGGAATTGGGCTGAAGGGCGTATTTGCTGCAATAAACCTGACCTTCAATCTCTTGGTATAGTTCCCGTCGAATGTCGCCCTCTTCCAATCGGTCGAGTAAGTCCTGAGTGACCGTACAGAAGGGGGGATTCTCCACATCGGAAGGAGCTCCGACCACCCGGGCGATAGACGCGATCAAGCCTGCAGACCCAGCGTCAGCATTGCGGAAGCGCTGCAAGTCGAGGTACCAGAGCACTTCGGGGTTAAATTGCTGTTCGGCCCAGGTGTCCACATAATCGTCTGGATTGAGGAGGGTCACCTGCCCGGCATTAATAACCGCTGTAGTTTGCTCGACTACGCCTGCCCAGTTGCCCTGATAGGCATAGGCGCGGGCGAGCAGCCCCCGGGCAATGAGGGGCGTCAGCCAGATGCGGTCTGTAGTACGGCGGGTGTTGGGGCCGAGCAGCTCCACAGCCCTGAGCAGGTCTGATTCGATCAATGTATAGCCTTCTGCGACAGTGCGGCGGGCCGGGCGCTCCGTCACCTCAAACGGGCGTTCTGCCAATACAACCCCCGGGTGGCTACCGTCTTCTGTGAAGAGGTAAGGCTGTGCGTAAAGCCGCAGCAGGTCAAAGTGGGCGATTGCACGCAGTGCCAGGGCTTCTCCCCGCAGGCTGTTTCGGCGGGTTTGCTGATCGGTTTCAAGGGTTTCCAGTGCCGCTATGATATTGTTGACCCGGTTGAGGTGGTTGTACAATACGGCGTAGAACTCGTCGAAACTGTTGTTCTCATAACCGGGGCTTATCGTGAAGAAGTTGCCTTCCCGGTAGGTGGTGATGATGGCACTTTGGTTGCCGGCCACGCCATCAGATCCTGCGGCAGCCGGATTGGGCTGCATATTGCCAGCCAGTTCCGGATAGGCTGTGAAATGCTGACGGTAATAATCGCTTACACCCAGGCTGCTGTAGGCCCCGATGATGGCAGCGTCAATGCCTTCCAGTGTATTGAGGGCTTCATCCTTTGAAATCTGATCCTGCGGTTCGATGTTCAGGAAGTCCTGGCAACTGCTCAGGGCCAGCAGGAGGGCCGTAAAAGTGAGTAGCTTCTTCATCATAGCGTTACATTTAAACCAAACATAAAACTGCGGGCTTCCGGAAATTCGAAACGGTACTCTGCGATGCCATTGCGGTTGGCCCGGCTTCGGGTGGAGTAAAGGTAGCCGAGGTTGTTGGCCTGTGCGGTGAGTGAAAAGCTGCTGATGCCCATGGCGTCCAGCCAACGGTCGGGGAGGCGGTAGCTGAGGTTGAGGTTGGCCAGGCGGAGGAAGTCGTTGTCAAACAGGTAGCGGGTGCTGTTGTACTGCAAGGTGTTGTCGACGTGCAGGCGGGGGGTGTCGGTAAGGTCGCCCGGCTGCTGCCACCGGTCCAGCTGATTGGCGCTTTGGTTGTTAAAGCTGATCTGCCGGCCATCGGTGAAGGTCAGCCCGTCGACCAGGATGTCGCCACCATAGGAATAGCTCACCAGGAATGCGAGGGAGAGCCCTTTCCAGGCAAAGGTATTCGTCATTCCTCCGTACCAGTCTGGCGCACCCTGCCCGATGGGCACCCAGTTAGCGGGGTCATCTACGAGATCATCATCGTCGGTGATGCTGCCATCGGGCAGATAGTAAAGAGGCTTACCGTTGTAGGGGTCCACGCCTGCGAAAGGCACGCCGTACAGCACACTGGAATTTTGGCCCACCACCAGCCCCCGGCTGTTCAGTGCTGAAGCCGGGAAGCGCTCCGCCTCAATTCGGGTAAGCTGATTGCGGTTACGCGCCATGTTGAAGCGGGTGGTCCAGCGGAGTTCGCCCTGTGTGTTGACGGTTTCCACGCTGGCTTCCCAACCAATATTGCGCTGATTGGCGGCATTGGTCACGATGTTGGTAAAGCCACTTTCCAGGGGAACCGGAATGGTGTAAATGGCATCCTCGGTGTAGTGGCGGTAGTGCTCCACGGTGAGGCGGAGGCGGCTTTCCAGCAATTCCAGGTCCACCGCAAAGTTGTACTTGCGGACCAGTTCCCAGGTCAGGCCTTCATTGGCGGGCGCGGTAGGCGCAATGCCGATGTTGTTGCCGTACAGGAAGGCATCGTTGTAGCCATAAAGGCCGCGGGCGCTGTAGGTGCCCAGGCGGGAGTTGCCCGTCAGGCCATAGGACGCGCGGAGCTTGCCGAAGTTGAGCCATTCCAGGCGCCCCATCCAAGGCTCCTGCGTGAAGGCCCAGGCTGCACCAGCGGCCAGGAAGTTAGCGGCCTGCACATCGCCCCCAAAGATGGACGACGCATCCCGCCGCCCGCTCAGGGTGAGGTAGTACCGGTAATCGTAATCATAGCTGGCCTGTGCGTAGAAAGATTCGCTGGCATCCTGATAGTTGGACTCATCGGCGTCGATGTTTTCTTCATCCACTGTCCAGAATTCCCGGAGTTGATCAGAAGGGAAATCCGTAGCGGAAATACGCTGCCGGTAGGTGATTTGTTTGTTGCGCTCCACACCAGCTAGCGTATTCAGATGGTGATTGCCGAAGGTCCGCTGATAGTTCAGCTGCCCGTTGGCGACCCACTGCAGGTTGCCCCGGGTGAAGCGCCGTGCTATGCCGTTCCGGGTGCGGCCGGAGCCATTTAAGGCAGATTCGTACTGATATTGCAGCTGTAAATAGCCGTCCATTCCGCCCGACACCCGTACTTCCAGCCCTGGCAGGATTTCGTAGTTTAGCTGCAGGTTGTTGTTGATGTTGAAAGCATCGTGGAAGAACTCATTCTGTGCGAGTGCCGCCACGGGATTGGGCCGGTTGATGAAAAAGCCACCATTGTTGAAGGTGCCATCCGGATTGACCGGGGAAAGATTGGGCGGATAGGTGAACGCCCCAAAGTCACTAAAGGACTCCTTACGGACGTAGCCGCCGGAAAAGCCGAAGCGGAGGTTGAGTTTGTCGCTCAGTGAGGTGTTGAGGTTAGACCGCACCGTGGCCCGTTCCAGCCCGTTGCCCCGGGAGATCGCATTTTCTTTGTAGTAGCCTGCCGAGAGGAAGTATTTGGTCCGCTCGTTCCCACCACTCAGGCTTAGATTGGCATTGAGCACGGAGCCCTGCCGCTGGGTAAGGGCAGGCCAGTCGGTTTCGATGTCGAGGGGACCAGCATCTGCCGGGTTTTCTCCAGTTGTATTGAATAAGGTTTCCCGGGCCAGGCTGACATACTCTTCCGTATTCAGGTATTCCACCTCATTGATCAGGTTGGAGAATCCGGTGCTTACCCCGCCCGAAATTTGTGTTTTGCCCGTTTTGCCCTGCTTGGTGGTGATGAGGACCACACCGTTGGCAGCATTGGCCCCGTAGATGGCGGTGGCGGAGGCGTCCTTCAGCACCGTAATGGATTCAATGTCCTCCGGGCGGACGAACATGAGCGGATTGAGCTGTTGGTCGAGGGAAGTGCTAAAAGGCGTGTTGGCCGTATTGGTTTCCGAGACATCGTAGAGCGGTACACCGTCGAGTACAAAAAGCGGTTGCCCGGAAGCCACGACATCGTTTCTGCGCACCGGAGGCAGAGAGCCATTGCCACGGATGCGCACCTGTACCGGCAGGCCCGGCTCGCCCGTATTCAGCTCCACCTGTACGCCAGCTACCTGCCCCTCCAGCATTTTGTCGAAGCTTTCGATGGGTCGATGTGGCAGTAGTTCGTCGCCCTCCACTTGCTCGTAGCTGCCCACGAGGTCTTTCTGCTTTTGCTCGCCCGCGTAGGCCGTGACCACGACCTCGTCAATCAGCTGCACATCCGGGTTCAGGATGATGTCGAGGCGGGAGCGGTTGCCCACGGCAACGGTCCTAGGCTGCATACCCGTGTAAGAAAAGGTCAGCCTGACTTCCCCTTCCGGAAGGTCGATGGTGTACTTCCCCTCGTAGTCGGTAGCGGTGCCCCGGTCCGTGCCCGCAAGCAGGACGGTAGCCCCGATCAGGGTTTCTCCATCCGCGCTGCGCACGGTACCGGAGACGGTGCGCTGTTGCGCCACAGCAGCCGTGGAGAGCAGCAGCCCCAGCAAACACAAAAGCCTGTACATGGATTTAGACTTTGTTTAAATTAAGAAGGGCAAAGATAGGAAGGCTTGGGATTTTGTGGTGGCTGTGCAAGGTGATTAACGGAAGAATACCTAATGTTGGGGATGGGGGAGGAGAACCTACATACTCTTCTGAGTTATGGTCGATTACGAAAGATGGAAGGAGGAAGAAGATGATATAGATGAAATACTTGACTATGTAGTCGCTGCTTTAGATAGCGAATACGAAGCTGAAAGATACATTAAGGAAGAGATAAACAGAAGAATAAATAGAAGTTGAACTCGGTTAATCAACTCCCCCTATCTGCCCGAGGGAGTGTACACTAAACCCAAGCTCAACGCTGCAAGTACACTACGTCTACGCCTCAGCTATTAGGCCATAAAAAGAATTAGCAGCTATATCTTCGCCAAGCTTTGGCAGGCACCGTGTGCAGCGGCAACCCAATTTCGTCCATCACCGTCACCGGAAAAATGCCTTTGCCGGTCAATATTGTAGTATATAGGAAGCACACGATCTTGTAGCTTTGGCAAATAACCAGCAGTAAGGAATCATTTTTAAGCATAAAATCGTTATCTTGTATAGGCATAAGCAACAATACCAAGCATTATGAGCCAAGAAGCAAAAAGAGCCCACGCCCACGAGCTGATCGACCAGATGGACAATGAGTTCTTTGATGTGGTTTATCAGCTTATGGAAACCTATGTGCGTAAACAATCTGAACAAATAATGGGCTACTCTGCTAAGGGCGACCCCATCAGCGTAGGTGAGTTTTTAGAAGAAGCAGAGGAACAGATACAGCGCGCAAAAGCAGGTGAGGGCATCAATATTGAAGAACTCAAAAAGCGCTCTGCACAATGGCTGGAACGTTCCAAGTGATCATTACTCCGGCTGCAGAACAAGACCTTGAGGGTATTATTGCTTATCTGATTGAAAATGAGTCGTATGACCGCGCCTTGACGGTGCATGATGAGATATTAGAAGTGATAGAAGGTTTACAGGAAATGCCTACTCGTCACGCTCCAGCACGAGATACCTACGAGTTCGTAGGCGACTATTATCGAAGGGCACCTGCAGGAAAATATAAAGTCATCTTTCATGCCAGTGAACCTGACAATGAGGTCTTCGTTGTTCGAATAATGCATACCAAAAGAGGTCCCGAATTTGTTAGAAAAGCATTGTTGTAGAACCTCGCTGCCGGTAGGTTCGGCCATGCCGCTGCAAGGCGTACTGTCTGCCGCTTATGGTTCTCAGATGCTGACAACGCAGTTCGTTCTCCGGCCTGCACCGAAAGCGTCAGGCAGTTCAGCATCTAAGAACTGTGTCTACGCGCCAACTACCAGCCCATGAAACAATTAGCTACTCCACCTTCGCCAGGCTTCGGCGGACACTGTGCGCTGCGGAACCCCATCAGGCAGTTTGGAAGAAAGCGCACCGCAGTGCCGAAGCCCTGCGGTGCGCCTCCAGACATAGTCTTACTTCAAAAAAGCATACTTCTCCGCATACTCCAGCATTTGCTCTGTAAAGTCAGCCGGGTACTCCACTTTGATGTCGGTGATGGCTCCATCCTCACCGGTAACCGGCACGAGGCGGGGGTTGATAAAGCCACCGTAGGGCGGGATGTTGAGTTTCTCTGACCGGCGCAGCACTTCCGCATGCAGTTCGGCATCCACCTGTACGCCGTAGGTTTCGATCAGGTTTTTGCCGGCTCCATAATCGCCCTGCGACTTGATGCGCTGCACCTCGCGCAGCAGCTCGCCAAACAGCTCCCGTACTTTCGCGTAGTCCTTGATGTCGATGTAGGTCTTGCCGTCGCGCTTGACAATTTCAATAGAGCCATTGGCTGTACCTTGCTCTATGGTCCAGCGGGAGATCATCTGCCGGTCACGCATGTGGGCCTGCTCAATGATATTGCCGGGCTCGATGCGCCGCAGTTGGAGCATATAGCCATTTTTGAGGTAGCCATCGTACTCTGCCTTGGCTACTTCGTCGGAAGGGACCAGCCCAAGCTCCTGCATTTTGGGGTCCATGATGTAGTAGAGGGCGACCAGGTCGGCGCGGGCTTCTTCCAGAGGAGAGGCGTAGTTTTTAAGGGTCTCCTTAGGTGTGGCAACGCCCTCTTCGAGCTGTCCGGAAGCATGGCCGACTACCTCGTGGAGGGCGGTGTGCATTTTGCCGCCCAGGGAACCGTATTCCCGGGCGCGGGCCATTTCTTCCTCATCATGGGAGAATTCCTGCAGCAAGCCGGGGCCATCTGCTTTTTCGTACGCCTGAATGATGTTGCCCAGACTTACCGACTTGGAGCCATGCTTGGCGCGGATCCAGTTGGCATTGGGTAGGTTGACGCCTATAGGCGTGGCGGGGGAGGCGTCCCCGGATTCACCAGCTACAGCTACCACGCGGTAGGTAATGCCAACGACGTCCTTCTTCTTGTGCTCGTCCATGATGGGCGAGTTGTCCTCGAAGTACTGCGCATTTTCAGAAACAACGGCCATACGCTCGGAAGCATCAAAGTCTTTGATCTGAACGATGTTCTCGTAAGAGCCTTTGTAGCCCAGCGGGTCGTTGTAGACCTCGATGAAGGAATTGATGTAGTCAATGTCTCCCTCGGTAGCTGTGACCCAGGCGATGTTGTATTTGTCCCAGGTTTCCAGGTCGCCGGTTTTGTAGTACTCAATGAGTAGCCGAAGGGCATTGGCTTGCGCTTCGTTCTCTGCGACCTCCACGGCTTTCTCCAGCCAGGAGATGATTTGCTGAATGGCGGGGCCGTACATCCCATCGGCGTGCCAGACGGCTTCCTCCAGCTCTCCGTTTTCATTGCGGATAACCTTGGAATTGAGGCCCATGGAGACGCGCTCGTTTTCCAGGTTGGCTTTCAGGTTCGCGTAGAAGGCTTCTGCCTCCGCCTGCGTGATGTCGGGGTCGTAGAAGTTGATGGCTGAAGCTTTGACCAGGTCATCGGCGCTTTGGTTGATCTTCTTGGCGTCTACCTCCGGATCGAACATGGCAGTGAGGGCTTCATCTGAGAGGGTAGCACCCACGGCATTCATCAGCTCCTGAAAGTAGGCCTGTGAGAATGCGGGCTCGAACTTGTCATTGGAGTAGTGGTGGTGGATGCCATTGGAAAACCAGACATTCTTTGCATAAACGATGAAGTTGTTCCAGTCCTCGCTCGATTTGTCGCCTTCGTAGCCGGCTACAATTTTGTCGATGGCGTCGCGGATAGCCAGGTTATGTCGGTAGTTTTGATCGTACATGATGTCGCGCCCGCTCAGGCCGGCTTCCACGAGGTAGTACACCAGCTTTTTCTGATCCAGGCTTAGCTTATCGAAGCCCGGCACCCGGTAGCGGATCATCTTTTTGTCGGCGAAAGTCTCCGTCAGGTACTGAAAGCCCTCGTCGGAATCCTCTGTGGTGGTTTCAGTGGTGTTTTCGGTAGTTGGTTCTGCATTTTGATTGCAAGATGCGATAAGGGCAACGAGCCCCAGCATCCATAGCCATTGTTTATACATAATAAGGTATAATGGTTAGAAAATGAGTTGGATGAGTCAGTTGAAGATACGCTAAATTATGAAAAATATTAAGCAGGATTAAGGGATTCCAGCCCGGCTGTAAGAGAGAGCCTTCGGCTACTGTCCTCCTCCTTACCAGTCCTCTGAATGGTGCGGGAGTGAGGCCCAACAGATTACGCAATAAGAGTGTATTAAAAAATAACTTCAACTTAAGTATCAGAGATCTATGACTTGAGGCACTAGCAGAGATGCAGGCCTGGCATCTCCACTACTTTAAAAACTGAGTATTGAATATCCGGCCTTCAGTCAATGATATGCGTAAATCTCAAAATAGCAGACTCCTAATTTAAGGCCTTTACTCTCTTCCGAGGTAATTCAGCTGAATCCAATCACCATTCATAGTGTACTGAGTCTCATTTGCCGGGTTTTTAAAGACCAAAACGAGCGTATCTAAGCCACTCGTTGGGTTGATGGGCACTTCGAAAACTTTAAAGTCTCCTTTGTCCTCATTGAAGTACTCGATGGTTTGCTTGCCCAGAAGCATACCGTTCTCCTGGCCTTTTCTGATCTCCACTTCACCGTAGTAGGCGTAGTCGGCCCCAAATGCTGCCCCGATGCTGATGCTGCTTAAGTGGTCAAAGCTGATCGGATCGAATTTGAAGTGTTTTCCATCTTTTATCGACCCTACCACTGTGCGGCCTTCCGTTTCCCAAACGCCCAATTCCTTATCCAGGTCAATAGCGTGCTCTAACTCTATTTTGGGCGGGATAAACGTAAATTCTTCTACCACAGAGAGAGCCGATCCTTCAATATTAGGATGCCCTTCGTCCAGGTAAGAGGCCATAAGCACATACTTGCCAGCCTCCGCGTCTTTTGGATGTTTGTTAAAGGTCAATTCTCCGGACAAGGGCAATAGCGTTTCATGGACTTGCTTTCCGGGGTCCAGGGACAAGATATAATTCACCATTGCATCCACTTCTTCCACGGTCAGCTGAGGGTGGGGTGCCATCATCGTTTCCCCCCAGATACCCTGACTCCCTTTGATGACGCGGTGAATCAGTGTTTGTTTGTCCTTTTTATCATAGCGTTTGGCAATGTCTATATAGCTCGGGCCCGCTACTTTTTTATCTTTTGCATGACAGGCCTTGCAGTCCGAAGCATCGATCAGGCTAAGCCCTTTAGGCGTTACGTTTTGCTGATGGCCTATGCTTGCGAGAATGATATCTTCACCTTCGGGAATGTAGTTGAGGGTCACTTTTACTTTTGAGGGATCCAACGTCCCGTCGGAGGTGCTGCCGTCTTCCAGGTCGCTCACGGCTATTTCATACCTGATCTTTTTGTTGGTCCAGTAGGTAGTGCCAGGATCACTTAGTGCGATTTGTAGGGTTGGAGGTTCGTTGCCGGCCATTATTTTTTTATTTACGCTGGCTTGTTCGCCCTTTGTGTCGGTCACGATCAACTTTACATCATAGATGCCGGGGCTTTCAAAGGTATAGGTGAAAGCTGGACCATTGCCCTGCATTACCTCTTCTCCAATAATCCAGGTGTAGGTGAGTGGGTCCTGATCGTAGTCCAGGGACTTAGCCGCTGAAAACTGGACCGTAAGGGGTACAGCGCCTGTTTCCTTGTCGGCCTCGAATCGAGCCACAGGAGGGCGGTTCCCTCTGTTATAAGTAATGACCGATAAGCGGGCATCCAAATTCCGGCTGTTCCATTTTTGGCCATATTCCAGGACATACAATTTGCCATCTCTGGAAAAGAGCATATCCATCGGATGAGAAAACGCTGTGCCCGGCATAAAGGGATCGGCCTGCACAAATTGGTGGTTGTCATTAAGATGTACCACGTAGATCCAGTCTCTCATCCATTCATAAACAAACCATTTGCCATCAAAATAGGAAGGAAAGGCGTGTTCGGATTCCGGATAATCGGAAGCATGGTAGATAGGGCCTGACATGGGGTTGACGCCTCCCAATCCCAGCCACGGAAATTCATCAGAGGCTTCGTAACTATACCAAATCATGGACTCCTGAATGGGCGGCAGGTTTCGAAGCCCGGTATTATTGGGCGAGTCGTTGATGATGTTTTGGGGATCGAAAACAGCACTCGATGTTTTTGAACGGAAATCATAGTCCGTATACATTTGGTTATTCCCCCGGCTGTAAGGCCAACCATAGAAACCGGGCGCTTTGGCTTGGTTGAACTCTCCCATGCCAGCCGGGCCCCGCAAACTGTCGGGGGCGCCGGCATCCGGGCCGACATCGCCCCAATATAAAAAACCCGTTTTGGAATCAATTGAAAACCGGAACGGGTTCCGGCACCCCATCACAAAGATTTCCGGGCGGCAGTTTGCTGTCCCTGCCGGAAACAGGTTTCCTGCCGGAATGGAATAGCTGCCATCTTCTTCCGGCTTAATCCTCAGAATTTTACCTCTTAAATCATTGGTGTTTGCAGCTGAAATTTGAGCGTCAAAATGCTCACGCCCGGGCCTTTCATCAATTGGGGCGTAGCCTGAGGATTCAAAAGGATTGGTATTGTCTCCCACGCCTATGTACAGCAGGCCGTCTTTCCCAAACTCCAAAGAGCCCCCACTATGACAGCATTCCCGGATTAAGGGGATTTTCAAAAGTACCTTCTCGTCGGTCAGTTGGTCCTCCATTAAAGTGAAACGGGAAATGTACTGTGTCGCCTCTGATATGTTGGGCGAGTAGAACAAATAAACCCAGTTGTTCTCCTGATAATCCGGGTCAACCGCGATGCCCAGTAAGCCATCTTCGTTATCATAGTGCACATCCAGGGTGTCCAGGGTTTTGACCTGCCCGGTGTGATAGTCATAGAGCTTAATGGCACCTCTTCGTTCGACATAAATGATGCCTCTGTCTCCTAACTCATCGAGTTCCATGGGTTCGTCCAGGTTGAAATCCAGCACCTGCTTACTGAAACGGGTTTCCTCAGGGACGCTGAATGTTGTAGCTTTTGAGTAGTCCAGGCTGTTATTGCCGATCGCAAACCTGGTCCCCTCCAAAACCTGCTTTAGAAACAAGGGGTCCTGATACGTTTCTTCTTTGTGTCCGAGGGCGGTGTAGAAAGCTCTCCCGCCATCGAAGTGGTGCTTCCAGGCCATAGGATGGTTGGCGCCGTTGCGGCCACCTTCGTAGGAGGATTCATCAATTTCCATTAAGACCTCGATGGCAGGATTGATGGATTTGAAGTTGTACCATTCCTCTTCAATGGACCAAACTTCGGGGAGATGCTGACAGCAAGGGTCTTCTCTTTTTATACAATGCAGTTCAGCTTTCTGAATAGCCGGATGCCCATCAAAGTAAGCCCCGACCAATTGATTGTACCAGGGCCAGTGGTACTCCGTATCAGTCGCCGCATGTATGCCCACAAAGCCTCCGCCCGCCTGAATGTAGCGCTCGAAGTCCGCCTGTTGGGCAGGGTCTAAAACATCACCGGTGGTATTCAGGAAAATGACCGCTGAAAACTGCTCCAGCGTATCTTCAGTAAAGTAAGCGGCATCCTCGGTGAGGACGGCCTGCATGCCTTCTGATTCGTATAACGCTTTTAGGGCAGTAGCTCCAGCTTCTATAGAAGCGTGCCGGAATCCTTCCGTCTTCGAAAAAACAAGCACTTTCTGCTCTCTTTTCGAGCAGGAGCAAACAAGGGCAAGGCATAAAAAAAAGAATAGTGATGGTGCCTTGAGGGTTAGGCGAAAAATTCCAGCTCTGTTGATCATCCTGTAACGTAATTTTCTTATCCCCTAAAGTACGGGTAAACGGGTGTAAACTACTGCAGAAGTTCCAAAAATTGACAGGGAACTGGCTCACTGAAGCTGTAATGTTGACATAGGACCAGCGCGTAAAGTGTTGGATTTCAGATGACTTTTGCTCTTTGCCTGCTGTGTTTCTATGTTTTTTAAGCGCTTGTCCGGATTTTAATTAATTATCATAATGAAACCGGCATTGGATAATTGAATATTTTTGATCATCTCCTTTCTTTCCGCTTATTCTATATACTAATCGATGCTCCTGAGTGATTCTCCTTGACCAATACCCTTTTAAACCATGTTTGAGAGGTTCTGGTTTCCCAATTCCTTTGAATGGCGTATTTCTTATTGATTTGAGTAAATCCTTGATTTTGTTGACAATATCTTTATCCGTTTCGACCCAATATTCAAAATCCTCCCAGCCGTTATTGGTAAATTCAATAATCATGAGTTCCTAAATTAATCTTCAAGATTGAATTCGACCGTATTGCCGGCTTTTAGTTGTTCAATAGATTCTTCAAGTCTGTTTCTGTTGGTTTTAGTCGAGAGCAGATATTCCGTTTCTTTTAACGAGTTATATTCTTTTATTGACATGATTACAATTGCGTCATCGTCATTGTTGTTTCTTGGGACGATAATCACTTCCATAGACTTACTTACTGAATCAAAATAAGCTTTCATTTTAGCTCTTAATGACGAAATGGATACTGCTTTCATTGCTTCAATATTTGTACATTAATTTGTACAAAATTAAGTACAAATTTGTTGAAAGTCAATCGTTGTCAAATTTCATTGGTCTCCTCTCCTTATAAAATATACCGTGGCTATAGGTTTAAAAAAGGAGTTGGATCAGTTCGCTGAGGATACGCCAAATGACAAAAATGGTGAGTACGAACAGGCCAAGTAATACCAGGGCGACCAAAATCACCGGCCCCCAGGCGCTGCCCTGATGCCTGCCCTCTTTGTAGTGCTCTTCCATGAGGTGTAGGTTGCGGCGGTTGGCTTTGTACCCGAGGTCGAATAGGTCGCCGAGGATGGGGATGGCGCCGACGATCACGTCCAGCACAATATTGCCAATCATCTTAAAGAGGACCATACCGCTCGCGCCCTTGCGTGCCATCACCAGTACCAGCAACCCGGAAATACCAAAGGTGAGGGCATCCCCTGCACCGGGAATGAGGCCCAGCAGGAAGTCTGCTCCAAACCGGATATTCGTACCGGGGATACGGTAGCGGGTATCGAGCAGGTCCGAAACGGTATCCAGCCATTTCAGGTCTTCGTAGGGCGTGGGAGAAGGGGATTGGTGAGCCATTAGCGTTTGTCGCGTTCGAAGTAAAGGTAAAAATACATGCCGGAGCCGAAGTCTTCGATATCTGTGGAGATCAGCCGCCAGCCATCTGCCGCGTACTCGTCCAGCTTTTGTTGAATGTCTTTGGTGGAATCTTTGAGGATATGTGCCCGGTCCAGGGTGAGTTTGCTGTAGTAGATCAGGGATTCTACATGGTATTCTTTCATAGTGGTTATATGAATGGTTGGACCACAAATTAACGAATCCGCGCAGTTTTACAAATAGTGGACGGCATTCATCATCATTCCGTTGCTCCAGTCTATAGTCCGGAGGGCGACGCGGTAGTGGTCTACCTCAAAATCTTCGGATCGCTGTCCGATTTGAAAAAAGCAGGAAGGGGTAATGTGTACGGTGAGGTTGCGTTTGGCCACTATTTTTTCAACGTGATAGTGCCCGGTAAAGACTTGTACGGGATGAGGATGTTCGAAAAAAACGGCCTGTACGGCTTCCATATTGCGCAGGCTGTGCTTGCTGTCCATAAAGGGGACGCCGCCGGGCAGGGGCGGGTGGTGCATAAAGACGAGTGCCGGCCCTTCTATGGCTTTCAGGGCTTCGGAGAGCCATTCCAGTTGCTTTGCCGGCATTTCATAAGTGGTGGTATCCAGAAAAAGTACCGTGCGGTCAGCGTACTCCCGGCTGAAGTACAGTTCTTTGCCTTTGAGCAAGCCCTCCCGTCCGAATGCCCTGGCAAGCAGTACCGGGTCATCGTGGTTGCCTGACATGACTTCATAGGGCAGGCCGGACTGATCGAGATGGCCCTTAATCCATTCATAAATGCGCGCATCCCCGTCACGGTAGCAAAGGTCGCCGGAGATAACCAGGAGGTCTGGGCGTTGAGCTTTAGCTTTGTCGAGGATTTGGAGGAAATTATGCCGGACGTCCACGCCATAGGTATCTTCGTTTTCCAAGCCTATGTGCAGATCTGTCAGTTGTACAATTCTCATAGTAAGGGGCCGTCGTTGATTGCTTGTTGCTAACGTTGGGAGTTGTTCCTAAATTTTACGAAGCGGTAGTTATTTGGGGATTAAGGGTTGTTGGGCCTAAGTTTTAGGTAGAGCAGGGGCTCAGGGTCATCGGGCAGGTGGACGATACGCTCGAATTGGAATCCCAGCCGCTCCAGCAGTTTCCGGGAGGAGGTATTGGCTTCAACGGTGATGGCGGTGAGTTCTGGCAGGTCAATTTCGTTGAAGGCGGCCTCAATGAGCCGTTGGGCGGCTTCCCGGGCGTAGCCCTGACCTTCGTAAGCGGGGAGCAATCCAAATCCTAAGTCCACGCCCTCAAGCCCCACCCGGTCGTATAAGCCGCAGCAGCCCATTTTTGCGCCATCGCTTTTGCGGACGAGCGTGTAATTGGCATAACCCATCCGTTCATACTGCGGGCGGATACGTTCCAGGATGTAGTTTTCTGCATCCGCCATACTGTATACCTTTCGGTCACCGATGAACTCCAGCCACTTGGGCGTATTGAGGAGCTCAAGGATGAGACCGGCATCCGGGGTATCGGTCACCTTTAGCCAGAGGCGTTCCGTCTCAAATTCAGGAAAAAGGGGCATTATTCAGGTTTGTTTCCGGAGCTGCGAATATTGACCAGCTTGCGCAAAAGATCGAACCAGAAGGGCGCACCCAGGGACACCGCCAGGGCAGTAACTGTCCAGCCCAGGAGCTTCAGGACCACATCGTACCAGGTCACTTCCGACCAGTCTACGTTTTTCCATCCCAGGCCCAGTGGCGACTTGACAGACTCAATCTGATCGTTGATCATAAACTCCAGCTTACGGAGAGAAGCATCGAATTCGGGCGACATTTGAGGCGGGGCAATTTCCAGCCCGTCTTTTCCATTGACGTAGTCTTCAGCAAGGGTCAGCACCTGTTGCAGGGTTTCCGGGTCGGACTCCAGGCGCTCGTAAATGGCCAGGGTGTCGGCATTGAAAACCACTGCTATGAAGAACCCCATGCCCACCAGAATCTTTTGGGTATAGCGCTTATACCAGCCTGAGGCGCGGTCCATCACATCGTTATACCAGGTGCGGACTTTGCCTTTGAAGGCTTCCACATCGTGCTCGGATTCCCGAAGGAATTGCTTAAGGACGTTTTTCAGGTCGGCATCCGGTAAGGTATCCAGCCTTTCCTCTATGCGGTCAAAGCCCTCCCCGTTCAGGATGGTCTCCATGAGGATTGACTGAAAGGAGCGGTCGCTGAGGTAAGAAGGGGAGTAGCGCTTTTTGCCGTATTTGTAGGAGAGCTGTTTGTACAGGGCGTTGTCTTTGAAAGCCGCTACCAGTTGGTCGTCTACCTCAGTAGAAGCGAGCATATTGCGCAGGGCTTTTTCCAGGTTGCGCCCACGCAGGGAAAAGGCCGATGCGACGAGCTCCATCATCGTGGTGGCCAGCAGGCTGAGCAGGAGCAGTACGAAAATCAGGCCAATGACGACCTGTAGCATTCCAATCATAGTGTCGAGGTCTTAGTTTGGGGTTGAATTTAAGCATTCTCAGGCATATCAATGCTTCACGGAGCCTGCATTTCCGACTAATTTTAAAAGATGTGCTTTATGGTTGTGGATTTAGTTTTGAAAAACAATTTAAAATCGTAATTTAATTCCGGATTGAGTCGCAACAGCGGAATTATAAAACAAGCCATGTGCAGGTCCCCAATGTGTGGGGAAATGTCACTGCCGTAGTATGCGCCTCGTCATATTGTAAGCCCTTAAGACCATAGATCTTACAGCAAATATAAAACCAATTACATATGAGCTACGACACCAAAAATCTCCGCAATGTCGCCTTACTTGGCCACCCGGGGAGTGGCAAAACATCCTTCACAGAATGTATGCTCTTTGAAGCAGGCGATATCCAACGAATCGGCTCGGTAGAAGAAAAAAACACGCAATCCGATTACACCAACATCGAAAAAGAACGGGGCAACTCCATCTTCGCCTCACTGACGCACGCCGAGTGGAAAGATTCTAAAATTAATATTCTGGATACACCTGGTTTTGACGACTTCATTGGAGAGGTGGTTTCCGCCCTTAAGGTGGCCGATACCGGACTAATGGTACTCAACGCTCAGAACGGCGTGGAAGTAGGCACGGAACTGATTTGGGATTATGTGGAGCGCTTCGAAACGCCCTGCCTTTTTGTGATTAATCAGCTGGATACGGAAAAAGCAGATTACGATGCGACCCTGCAGCAGGCGCAGGACCGCTTTGGCGAAAAGGTGATCCCGGTACAATACCCGTTGGAGACTGGTGTAGGCTTTAATAAAATCATCGATGCCCTGCGCATGGTGATGTACGTCTTCCCCGATGGCGGGGGCAAGCCGGAGAAGCAGGATATCCCTGAATCTGAAATGCACCGCGCCCAGGAAATGCATAATGCACTGGTGGAAGCCGCAGCCGAGAATGACGAAGGGCTTATGGAGCGCTTCTTCGATGAAGGCACCCTTACCGAAGAAGAGTTGACGGAAGGTCTCCGGATTGCCATCGCGCATCAGGATATTTTCCCGGTTTTCATCAGCTCTGCGATCCGCAATATGGGCAGTGGCCGCATTATGGGCTTTATCAATGATGTCTGCCCTTCCCCGGCTGACCGCCCGGCAGCAAGGCTCGTTGGTACGGATGAGAAACTGGCTTGCGACAGCAATGCCGAAACTACCGTGTTTGTCTATAAAACCATGACGGAGCCTCAGGTAGGGCTGGTGTCTTACTTTAAGGTGTATGCCGGTACGCTGAAAACTGGTGATGAACTGGTGAATCAGAAAAACCAGACTACAGAGCGATTTGGGCAAATCTTCATCGCGGAGGGCAAAAACCGGGAACCGGTTACGGAGCTTAAAGCCGGTGATATTGGCGTCACGGTTAAGCTCAAAAATACGCACACCAATAATACACTCGACGAAAAGGGTACGGATATCCAAATTGATCCGATCCACTTCCCGGAGCCACGTATCCGCGAGGCCGTTCAGCCGATGAGCGCCAACGATATGGAGAAGCTCTACAAAGCCCTGCATCAGATCGAAGAGGAAGACCCTACACTTATTGTTGAGCAAAATGCTACGCTAAAGCAGACCATTCTGCACGGGCAGGGGCAGTTGCACCTTGATCTGATCAAGTACCGGATTGAGAAAGTGCATAATGTTACGATGGAGTTCACCAAGCCACGTATTTCTTACCGGGAAACGATTACCAGGAGTGCCGACAGCATGTACCGCCACAAAAAGCAAACGGGCGGTGCCGGTCAATTTGCTGAGGTACACCTCAGGGTAGAGCCTTATACAGATGGCATGCCTGACCCGGATGGGCTGAGTGTACGTAAAAAAGAAGTGGAAGAACTGCCCTGGGGCGGTAAGTTAGCCTTCTACTGGTGTATCGTCGGTGGTTCTATTGATGCCAAATACTCCAATGCAATTAAAAAAGGGTTGCTGCAGCGTATGGAAGAAGGGCCGCTGACCGGCTCTCACTGCCAGGATATCCGCGTAAGTATTTACGATGGTAAAATGCACAGTGTGGATTCGAACGATATGGCTTTCATGCTGGCCTCCAAACACGCCTTCCGCACAGCATTCAAAGAAGCGGCACCTCAACTGCTGGAACCTATTTACAAATTGGAAATCCTCTGTTCAGATGATTCCATGGGGGATATCATGGGCGATCTGCAGACCCGCCGTGCCATCATTATGGGCATGGACAGCGACGGGCATTATCAGAAAATTACTGCACACGTGCCACTTGCGGAGCTTTATGAATACTCCAACCGCTTGCGTTCCCTGTCTCAGGGGCGTGCCAAATTCCATCAGGAATTCCTGGAGTTCCAATCCGTACCTCATGACCTGCAGGCAGAACTCATGAAGGCGCATGAGGAAGAGCTTTCTGAAGCTTAGCCCTTCTCACTTTTAAACTAATGGTGTATGAAAAACCGGGAGCCGGCAAAATTGCTGCGCTCCCGGCTTTTTTATTATCTGACCTGAAAATCAGGAAAGCTCAATCACCAAGTCATCCTGTTCTACCAGCGTTTTCTCGGTCAGGTAAATCTTTTTGACTGTACCCGCTATTGGAGAAGTGACCGTAGATTCCATCTTCATGGCTTCAATGGTGAAGAGTGGGCTGTTGGCGTTCACTTCCTGTCCTTCCTCTACCAGTATTTTCGAAAGATTGCCCTGTAGCGGGGCGCCCACCTGCTTGTCGTTTTCCACTTTGCGGTGCACCACCACTTCTGACTTCACCTTTCGATCGCGTACCGGTACAGAGCGGGTCTGCCCATTCAGTTGGAAAAACACCAGGCGTACGCCTTGTGCGTCCGGTTCAGACATATTGATGTACTTGATCAGGAGGCTTTTGCCTGCATCAAGGGTGACAATGATTTCCTCATTGGGTTTAAGGCCGAAGAAGAAGGCCGGCGTGGGCAGGGCTCTGACCAGTGCGTAATTGTCGTAATGCGTGCGGTATTCCTCGTACACCTTGGGGTAAAGCTTATAGGATAAGAAGTTGCGCATATCCAGGTGCTCACCAAAGCGGGATTTAAATTCAGCATATTCGGTGTCAAAGTCAACCGGATCCAGGTGGGCGTTGGGGCGCTCAGTGTAGGGCTGCTCATCTTTGAGGACGATTTTTTGGATATTCTCCGGAAAACCACCCGGCGTTTGGCCCAGGTCGCCCCGCATGAGCGCTTTGACGCTGTCGGGGAAGGAAAGCGTATGCCCCTTTTGGAGAATGTCCTCACGGCTAAGGTTATTGGAGGTCATGAACATCGCCATGTCCCCTACGACTTTTGAGGAGGGCGTAACTTTAACGATATCACCGAAAAGCTCATTCGCTACGCGGTAGTTCTTTTTGATGGTCTCAAATTTTTCCTCCAGCCCCAGTGCCCGCGCCTGTGGCCGCAGGTTGGAATATTGCCCGCCGGGGATTTCATGCTCGTACACCTCGGCAGTACCGGAGCGCAGTTCGGTCTCAAACGGATAGTAGTAGCGGCGCACGGCTTCCCAGTAAGTGGAGAATTCGTTCAAAGAATGCAGGTTGATTGGGTGTTCCCGCTCATGCCCCTTCATAGCTGCAGCTACGGCATTGAAGTTGGGCTGTGAAGTCAGGCCGGACATTGAGCTGATGGCTACATCTATCACGTCTACGCCAGCCTCTACCGCAGTCATGTAGGTACTTGCCTGAATGGAGGCGGTGTCGTGCGTATGAAGGTGGATAGGGGTGTGGACGGTGTCCTTTAGCGCACCGATCAGTTCTTCAGCAGCCAGTGGCTTCAGCAAGCCTGCCATATCCTTAATGGCGATAATGTGAGCGCCCTGATCCTCTAGCTGTTTAGCCAGGTCGAGATAATACTGTAAGGTGTACTTGGTCCGGGTGGGGTCAGTGATATCGCCGGTGTAGCATAGGCAGGCCTCCGCGACGCTGTCGGTGCGCTCCCGTACGGTTTTGATACTGACCTTCATTGCTTCCACCCAGTTGAGGGAGTCGAAGATGCGGAAAATGTCGATGCCTGCCTCAGCGGCTTCCTCTATGAACTTGATGATGAGGTTGTCCGGGTAGGCGGTATAACCCACCGCGTTCGAGCCCCGGAGCAGCATTTGGAAGCAGATATTTGGAATCGCTTCCCGCAGGAATTGAAGGCGCTTCCAGGGACATTCCTTGAGAAATCGCATGGAAACATCGAAAGTAGCCCCGCCCCAGACTTCCATAGAAAAGACATCGTCGCTGTGGCGCAGGGCGAAGCTCCGGGCCACCTTTTCCATGTCGTAAGTACGCATGCGGGTAGCCAGCAGAGATTGGTGAGCATCCCGGAATGTAGTGTCCGTATACTGAACGGCTTTTTGTTCCTTAAGCCACTTTGCGAAGCCTTCCGCGCCCAGCTGTTGCAGTTTCTGCCGGGTGCCATCGGGTACCGGGGCTTTAGGGTCATAAGCAGGCACGACCGGGTCGATGAAAATTTTGCTTTCGTCTTTGTATTTCACATCCGGATTGTCATTGACGATGACTTCCGCCAGGTAGCGGAGGAGCTTGGTGCCGCGGTCCCGCCAGTTGGGCATCGCCATGAGCTCGGGGTGGTCTTGTATGAAGTTGACGGTGGCATGCCCCTGCTGAAAGGTTTGGTCCCGAAGGAGGTTGAGCAGGAAGCCGATATTCGTGCTCACGCCCCGTACCCGGAACTCCCGCAGCGCCCGGTGCAATCGCTGAGAAGCGCCCTTCATTGTCCGGCCCCATGCCGTAACCTTCACCAGCATAGAGTCAAAGTAAGGCGAAATTTTTGCGCCGGGGAAAGCAGAGCCGGCATCCAGGCGTATGCCCATGCCAGACGCGGAGCGGTAAGCAATCAGGGTACCGTAATCGGGCTTGAAGTTGTTGGCCGGGTCTTCGGTCGTCACCCGGCACTGAATAGCGTAACCACTACACTCCACATCCTCTTGATTACGAATGTAGATAGACCGGTGGCTCAACTCGTAGCCTGCTGCAATGAGGATTTGTGAACGCACAATATCCACGCCGGTCACCTCCTCTGTAATGGTATGCTCTACCTGAATACGGGGATTGACCTCGATAAAGTATACGTTTTCGTCCTTATCGACCAGGAATTCCACCGTGCCGGCGTTACTGTAGTTGACCGCTTTGCCCAGCCGGATGGCGTAGTCGTATAATTTTTGCTTAGTGACTTCATTGATGGAAGGGCAGGGCGCGACCTCCACGACCTTCTGGAAACGGCGCTGCACGGAGCAGTCTCTTTCAAATAAGTGGACCAGATTGCCGTGTTTGTCACCCAGCAGCTGTACTTCGATGTGCTTAGGCTGATCAATGAACTTTTCTATGAATACCGTATCATCGCCAAAGGCATTGCCTGCTTCGCGCCGGGCCTCCTGAAAGGCATTGGCGAGGTCTTCTTCCTTGCGTACCACGCGCATGCCCCGGCCACCGCCCCCGGATGCTGCTTTGAGCATCACCGGGAAGCCGATTCTTTTGGCTTCTTTTAATGCGATTTCGGCGCTGGTCAGCGGCTCCCGACTGTCTTCAATAAGGGGGACATCCTGCTGCCGGGCCAGCTTTTTGGCCGCGACTTTGTCGCCCAGCTGTTCCATGCTTTCCGGAGAGGGGCCTACAAATTCGATGCCCTCTTCGCGGCAGCGCCGGGCGAAGGTGACATTCTCAGAAAGAAAACCATAGCCTGGGTGGATGGCATCAACTTCGTTCAGCTTAGCTACCCGGATTATTTCTTCAATATTCAGATAAGGTTTGAGCGGATCATTATCTTCGCCCACCTGATAAGCCTCATCTGCCTTGTATCTGTGCAACGAATATCGGTCTTCGTACGTATAAATGGCAACGGTCCGTAAATTGAGCTCGGATGCGGCGCGCAAGACGCGGATAGCAATCTCTCCGCGGTTGGCTACCATGAGCTTTTTAAATCGCTTGCGTTCTGGAATCATCTTTTTTCTATTGAGTGATAGTGAGGGTAGGGCAGCCCGGAAGATAGTAATTGCCGGTAGGACGGCAAAATTTTGTTTTCAGATTACGGAGCGGAATTCCAATGTCTATCAGCGTTTAGGATAAAAAGCCAACTCGTATTTTTGTGGAATAATCCGTCAAACGAAACAAATATGAACTACAAACTCAGCTTCGTCCTGCTTCTATGCTTCTCCTTTACAGTAGCCTGGTCACAAAACCTTTCTGTTACACTCATCGACAGCGGCATTTACCAACGTGGTTGTACGAGCGGGCAGCAGCCCTGTACCTCAGCAGATCTACCTGCTCATTCGGTGACTTTAGGCGCATTCGCTATAGGTACGCATGAGGTGACGCAGGCAGAATACCTGGCGGTTATTGGCAATAATCCTTCTTTGAATATTAGCTGCAGCGATTGCCCGGTAGAGCGGGTGAGCTGGTATGCTGCCATCGTGTTTTGCAATACCCTAAGCCAACAGCAGGGGCTGCCACCGGTCTACTACAGCGATCCGGAGCTGTCAGAGCCTTTTTTCAGTACAGCAGGTACCGTATACTGGGATACAGAGTCAGATGGCTATCGCCTGCCTACCGAAGCCGAGTGGGAGTACGCCGCCCGGGGCGGGAGCATGGATAGTGATTTCCGTTATGCCGGAAGTGATACCTGGACGGAGGTTGCGGTGGCAGGGGCTGCCACACAGCCATCCGCTACCAAAGCACCAAATGGACTTGGTTTGTACGATATGAGTGGGAATGTGGCTGAATGGGTCTGGGACGTATATGGCGATTATCCCAACTTCCCGCTTTGCGACCCCCGCGGAGTAGCAGCCGGTACGGGCCGGATTGTCCGGGGAGGGCATTTTCAGCAATCTGCCGGTGTATCCCTGAGCAGCCGGGCATTGGCAGAACCCGGCGATCAAAGCAGCACCATTGGGTTTAGGGTGGCCCGCACGACTGGCCGGATGGTTACGGTGCCCGGTGGGACCTTTACCATGGGCTGTACTGACGAACAGGAACCGGACTGCCAAAACGATGAATATCCGCCCCACACGGTTAGCGTAGATGACTTCTTGCTCTCCCGCTATGAGGTCACGCAGTCTGAATGGGCTGCACTGATACCGGAGTACACGCCTTTGTACAACAGAGGGGCAGGCCCGGACTATCCTACCTATCGGGTAAGCTGGTATGATGCAGCCACTTTTTGCAACCGGTTGAGCCTTTCGGAAGGGCGGACACCGGCCTATTACTTTGATGCGGCATTCACAGAAGTGTTTGATTCTCTGGTAGGGGATCAGCTGGCCTATGTGGACATTTACTGGGATACGGAGGCTGATGGTTACCGCTTCCCCACCGAAGCAGAGTGGGAATATGCCGCCAGGGGGGGAGCAGCGGGGCAGATCACGGTTTATGCCGGCAGCAATGACCTTGATGCCGTGGCCTGGCACAGCGGCAATAGTAATGTTAACAGCCAACCCGTTGGCAACCTTGCACCTAATGAGCTGGGGTTGTATGATATGACAGGAAATATTTATGAATGGTGCTGGGACTGGTATGATTCTGATTACTATGAGGTAAGCCCGGTTGATAATCCGCTGGGGCCAGCCGATCTGACATTGCGTACCATACGGGGTGGGTCCTGGAATACGACTGCCGATGGCTCCCGTGTAGCCAACCGTTTGAATTTTCTCCCTGGTGCACGCCGGACGACTTTTGCGTTTCGTGTAGCGCGTTCAAAATAACCAACTTCCTATGAAAACGATCTATGCACTTCTTTTTAGTTTATTTTTTACAGCTACGATTCAGGCCCAATGCCTGGAGCAGCTCACCACACCGGTCACGGCAGATTGGGCAGCGGCTCATTTTCTGTCTGCTGATCAGGGTTGGCTGATTGGCGAGTCGGGGCAGGTACTCCAAACCACGAACGGCGGTCAATCTTGGGCCCTGGCTGATTCCCGTACGAATGCGAACCTCCGCGGGCTCACCTTTCTGGGACAAGCTATGGGCTGGATTGTAGGCGAAGGTGGTGTTATCCGAAGAACTACAGATGGCGGGCTGTCCTGGCAGCAGCAGTTCAGCCCTATTGGTGCAGACCTGAACAGCGTCGATTTTGCCTTCAGTAACTTAGGGCTTGTGGCAGGAGACTGCGGCACACTGCTTCGCACTATAAATGGCGGTACAGCCTGGACCTGGGTAGAGGCCGGCACGCCTAACAACCTGAACGTTGTTCAATGGGTAGATACGCAGACCGTTCTGGCTGCAGGTGAGGGAGGCGCGTTGCTTCGAAGCACTAATGGCGGGCAAACCTGGAACAGCTTAGGCGGCACAGGCACCGGAGACCACTACGCCCTGGAAGTTCAGGGCAATGAAGTGTGGCTCTCGGGAGAGGGCGGTACCTACCACTCAGATAATGCCGGCCTTAGCTGGGAATGGCTGGACGGTCGGCGCTTCCAGGCGTTGGCGACAGATGGCAGCGGTGCCGTTGTTGGAGCCGGGCAAGATGGGCTGGTGGCGGTTAGTACGGATGGTGGTCAATCCTGGGATGACCTTGAGCTGATCCCGGGCGTGGACTGGTCAGCAGTTGCGCTCACCGGCACCCGTTCGGGTTATCTTGCGGGTAGCGGAGGTACTGTAGTCGCGTTCCGGTGGATTAAGGCGGCTGTATCAGGTCCTGTCTCGGTTTGTGCCGGGGAGACTGTGCAGCTTAGTGCAGAAGCAATTCCTGGAAGCCCAACGTATCTATGGGAGGGCCCCAACGGGAATATTGGCACAGGCACGTCGGTCAACCTGCTGCCTGCAAGCGCCGGCGACAACTTGTATGTATTAAGCGTGGAAGAAGACGGGTGTGTCGCTCAGGACTCCCTTTTGGTACAGGTTTTCCCAGCGCCTGAAGTCAATTTGGGCAGTGATGTTGCCCTGTGCGAAGGTGAAACTTTACTGCTGGCCGGCCCGGATAACGTAGAGGGATATACCTGGAGCGATGGGAGCAGTAATCCTGAACTGGAGGTTGCCACAACAGGAGCCTATAGCCTCACGGTATTGAATGCATTCGGCTGCACTGACTCGGACACGGTAGCCGTAGAGGTACAGGAAAACGGCACCTTGCTGCTCGACACCCTGCTCTGCTCCGGTGAATTTCTGGAGGTCAACGGTAACTTTTACGATGAGTTCAACCCTATTGGGACGGAGGTGCTCCCCGGCGCTGCCGTCAACGGTTGTGATTCCCTGATTTTGGTACAGATTGAGTACTCTATCACGGAGCCCATTACAGCGGATACCATGGTATGTGCTTCAAGTTTCCCCTTTATGTACGAAAATATAGAAGTGGATGGCCCCGGGGATTATTTTACGCAGATCTTTAATGCTGATGGTTGCCCTCAGATGATTTTTTTGAGCGTACAAGCGCTTCAGAGCTATGAGGTGTCATTTGAGGCTTCCTTCTGTGAAGGCGGATTTTATGTGTGGAATGAACAAATACTGACCAATCCCGGCACCTACACACGTGACTTTACTGCCACCGATGGCTGCGACAGCACCGTCACGCTCCTCCTTACCGAAGAACCTGCTGTAGAAACCAACCTTGAGCTATCAGTATGCGAAGGAGAAACGGTCATGGTAGGCGGCATGGAGTTTGATGCTACAGGAACTTACGAAGTTTTACTGAATGGAGCTGCCGGGTGTGATTCGATTGTGAATCTTGCGCTAACGGTTTTACCGAATGATTTGATTACAGAAACAGCGGAAATCTGCGATGGCGAGACATACAGCTGGGAGGGTGGAATGCTAAGCGAGCCGGGACAGTATCAATTGGTCTACACCAATGCTCAGGGCTGTGACAGTATTCGGGTACTTGACTTGACGGTTTTTCCTAACCCTGAACTATTTATCGTGGATACCTTGCCGGACAACGGCAATGGCAATGGCGCGGCAGTACTGGACATCCTTCAGGGGCAGCCACCCTTTAGCATAAGCTGGAGTAATGGAGGTGTGGGGCTGGTGCAGACCGGGCTTGCGGCTGGCAATTACACGGTGACGGTGTCGGATGCTAATGACTGTTCGGATACCCTCCTAGTGACGGTCCCTATGACGACAAGCCTGCGTGAGTTGGATTTGCAAAAGGTCTCCATATGGCCTAACCCTACTACGGGTCAGCTTTGGGTTGAATTGCCCGGGACCTGGGATGTCGGGGCGGTGCAGCTTGTTCTGTACAATGCCCTGGGGGAGCAAATCAGGTCATGGGAAGGGCAGGAGGTTCAGCAGGCTTTGGATATGGCCTCGCCCAATGGTGCCTATTGGCTGATGATTCAGTACCGGGATTACCGGCAGATGCAAAAGGTTATTATTGCGGAATAGGAAAGACATTGCAAAATTCAAAACCTTTCTTATCTTTGCACCCGCTAAAAGACGCTGGTGTAAGCAGTTTTGGCTATCAACACAGCATTCATCAGTATTTTGGCTGTAAAGTAACCTTCGGCAGAAGCGCCGGAGTTTTTTGATTATTTATTAATATGTCTGATCCAATGAAAAATTACGAAGTAACTTTCATCGTAGACCCGGTGCTGTCGAGGGAGGAAATCGAAGCGACAGCTCAGACATATGTCGATCACCTCAAAAATGAGGGTTGCCAGATCGTACATGTGGACGAAATGGGGTTGCGCCAATTGGCTTATCCAATTAACCGCCGAACCTCCGGGATTTACTACTGCATTGAATTCGAAGCGCCTAACGGCGAACTGATTGACGTGATGGAACTGGCGCTGCGCCGCGACGAGCGCATCATGCGTTTCCTCACTGTAACACTCGATAAGTACGGTGTGAAGTACAATGCAGACAAGCGTGCCGGAAAGATCGGCAAAGTGAAGAAAAAAGCGAAGAAGAGCGACGACCGCAAGGACAACCGCCGCGACAATCGCAAGAAGGACGAGAAGCGCAAGCCAGCCCCTAAGAAGGAGGAAGCTACCGCTAAAAGCGAAGAAGAAGAATAGTCGTCCACCCCATTTGTTAAATCCTAAAGTTGAAAGATCATGGCATCCAGAGACGATATTAAGTTCCTCAGCAATCCTAAAATCGGTCAGAAGCGCGACAAGTACTGCCGCTTCCGTAAGTTTGGCATCAAGTACATCGACTACAAAGATGCAGACTTCCTGACTCAGTTCGTTAACGAGCAGGGCAAGATTTTGCCTCGCCGCATCACCGGCAACTCCCTGAAGTACCAGCGTAAAGTGGCTACTGCAGTGAAGCGTGCCCGCCACCTGGCACTGATGCCTTACGTGACTGACTTGCTGAAGTAATTTTTTGGCCCTCTAAATTTTTGAAAGATGGATATCATTCTGTTAAAAGATCTAGATAAGGTAGGCGATAAGCATGAGCTCGTTAGCGTTAAGCCGGGTTATGCGCGCAACTACCTCATCCCTCAGGGACTGGCCCTTGTTGCCAACGACGCCAACCGCGCAAAGCTCGATGAGATCAAGCGCAAAGAGGAAGAAGAACTGGCAGCCCGTAAGGCTGAGTTCGTCGAAATGGCAGATAACCTGAAGGGTAAAGTGCTGAAAATCGGCGCTAAAGCCGGTACAAGCGGCAAAATCTTTGGTAGCGTAACCAACGTACAGTTGGCTGCTGCGCTGAAGGACCAAATGGGTATCGAGGTGGACCGCCGCCGCGTTATCCTGCCGGAAGACGATATTAAGACACTCGGCGCTTACGTTGCTGAGCTGAAACTCCATCCGGAAGTGGATATCAAAGTAAACTTCGAGGTTGTAGAAGAATAAGCTACGCCTCAGGTGCTTGGTTCGGTGCGCCGGGGCTATCCCCAGTTCACCAGCCGAAACAATCTACATTTAGAGCCATTTGTCTTACCTGGTAGGGCAAATGGCTTTTTTATAGGCCAATTTAGAAGCCCAACTTCCCACCGTGCTCTTTCAGCCACTTTTCCTTCTCCTTGTAATTGGGCATGGCGTCGGAGACGAGCTTCCAAAAACGTTGTGAATGGTTCATCTCAATGCGGTGCGCCAACTCGTGGATGATTACATAATCGATTACATCATCAGGGGCAAACAACAGGCGCGTGGACAAGTTGATATTGCCCTTTGAGGAACAGCTGCCCCAGTTGCTGTGGTTGTACTTCAAGCGGACCTCCCCGATATCCTGCTGAAAGAACCGGTCGTTGAAATCGTCGACCCGGCGGGCGATTTCCGGCAAGAAGTCCTGCGCTACGATACGGCTCAATAGATGCTGCAGATTTTTGGCAAACGCTGGCCCTTGATCGTGGTGGCTGAGTTTTAGGGCAATGGTGCCGTCCGGGAGCAGTTGGCCCGAATGGGTTTTCCGGTCTTCAAAGGTGATGGCTAATTGATATTGTCTTTTCCCCACTGTCAAAGTATCTCCATCCTGGTACTCCCGGTGCCCGAAGTGGCGGTTGATTGTGTCACTTTCGGCCACTTGTTTGTGGAGCCAGTCTTTAAACCACTTCAAGTGTTTTTCTTCTTCGGGGGCGGGTAATCCGTGGGGCATGCGCAAAAAAGCCGCCGTTTTGCCGATGCTTGCCCGGACGTTGTGCCGGTACTCTTTGTAGATCCGTACGGGCACTGCTGTCCCCCCGATATTGAGCGTCAATTGCCGTATAGTGGGCTTGGCTTTGCGTTTCCTTCTCATAGGGGCTAAGTTACAGTTTTCTTTGGTTGCTGTTTATAGAGGTAGGGTCACAGATTGGACGGATTGCGCAGATTTGCACTGATTCCAGGCGGGCCATCCTGCGGGGCGGGTCTGGTACAGCAGATCAGTGAGATGAGTGTCATCAGTGTACTTGTGTCGTACGTAGCGGGTAGGGAACACAGATTGGACGGATTGCACAGATTTTCGTGGATTTCCTGGAGGTCCTCTAACTATGCGGTAAGAGCCTTAATGATCAATATCCTAATTTGGATTTGTGCTTATAATCTCTGGTGCCTGAAGAGATGTGTCTAAGGGTCAAAGTGTATCACCTCAAAAAACTAGTCCGATCGTGTTAAAGATACTGTTGGTTCATCTCTACTGTAAGTAGGATTTTAAGGGCTAGTCACATTTATTTTATGCATCATTGTATACGCTGTAAGTCTCTCGAAGAATATAGCGAGGGAGTTAAATATACATGGCGTAAAGGGTTTAGTTTAATTTCATTTTTGTGTGATTTTGTAAATTAAAAAGTGTAAACTACATCGATATGCAGTGTTTTTAATTGGTTATTTGGTTTTTTATGAGGTTTGTATTTGGCGAAGCATGTATTTTGGAGAGGTTAAATATATTCTCTGTACTAATATAAACTTTAAAGCTATGTTATCACGCATCACGCATTTTATGTATAATGCTATCTTTTTTCTATCTCAGTAATATTCACGGGCAATATCATCCGGTTGATACAACGGATGCATTTTTTGAAGACGCTCCTGTATTTGATGAAACCTGTTATCCTTCGGGGAGAATTGATGGTGTTCATACCCTGCACTTTGAATCTGCTGCACTTGTTTATCTGGATGTGCCCACAGAGCTATATTTTATTCAACTTATAGATTCAAACAACAACCTCTCTACCCACAAAATCTTTTTGCCATGAAATTGAAGCATTTGATTTTCACAGGCGCTTTGGTGGCCCTTACGCTCTTTGCCTGCAAAAAAGAGGACCCGGTTGCGGAGCCCACCTGCCCGGAATGCTGGGATCGCGAAATGGTCTGTGTTGATTTGCAGTGTGAATGTCCGGAAGGCTCGATTGAGAATTGGTTTGAGGCATGGGGCCCCTTAGAGGATAGTATTCCACCTCGTAAGTTTTGCATTGAGCCCAATCCAAAAACCTTTATCGCAGAGCTTGAACCCATTGGATGCCTGGATACCTTTGCTTTTACTTTTCCTCAGGAACCGTTGACCGAAATTGATTCGTTCAGTAATCAGAATGGTCCTGGTGCATCCACTTCCTTCAAAGTAGAACGTCCAGACAGAATCCGCCCTGAGGAAGTAAATTATACGCTTTTTTATAACGAAGTGGGAGCGCTGGAATTATATTTCTTCCAGTTTCCTCCCAACACAGGTGGAGAGCAGTTCCGATTTGAAAATTGCACCGATTTCGACGCAAATGGGGAGCGGATTGGTTTTGCCGTTCCTAGTTTTCAAGGTGTGTTTATTCATCCTGACACCATACGTGGCCAGTTAATTTTCAGTGGACATGGTACTTTTGAACACTTAGACAGTCTGCATCACCCATTGGATTTAGTTCGCACAGTACCCTACGAAGAAGACTAAAGGGACTAAATTAGCGAGTTTTAATTAGAGCAGCAGCTTCGGTTCAGGGGTTGCTGCTCTCCTATTTGCGCTCTGTTTTTCAGGTTTTCTCATTTTTGAGCTCCCTATGTTTGACTCCTCTGTTGATAGAGTACTTTGGGCTAAAAAAGAGTGCCCCAGGCTAGCATTTCCTTACTGTAAACGTAGGAGTTTCCTGTTCTCAGGCAGGGGGCGTGGGTAAGATATTGTTTCTTTTGTTAGTGTGATCGGCATCATCAGTATACCCTTGTCTTGTTGGAGAATGGGGTCACAGATTGGACGGATTACACAGATTTACACTGATTTCCGGGCGGGCCATCCTGCGGGGCGGCACCGAATTGCAAAAGATAAACCTAAATATAGGGGAACATCCTAAGGCTTCCCCAAAACACCTTCAATTACCAGTTTCAGGCTATCCACCCCAGGCTTAGGCGCAGCCATATCAATGACCTCACGAGACCGGCCCAACAAGGCATAAGATGGAATGCTGGAAATAGAAAACAAACTGCCATAATCCGAATCCATGCCACCCTCCACATAAACCGGGAAGATATTGGGGTAGGCTGCTTGTTTGGACAACGCGCGCTTCCAGGCCTCAAAGGAACGGTCAAAGGAAACGGTAAGGATAAGGAAGTCCGGCTGATCCGCGTAGTGCTCTGCCAGAGCATGCAAATAGGGCAGTTGCTGCATGCAGGGGCCACACCATGATGCCCAGGTATCGATGTAAACCACCTTGTCTTCAAAATCACTCAGTTGGATCACATTTCCATTGGTGTCTACGGCAGTGAAGTTAGCAGCGTAGCGCAATTGCCGGGTCGTGTAGTAATGCTGCAACGCATCCGCGTAAAGCGCCCGGTGCGGGTTGTGCTTTTCCAGCTTAAAATCCAGGAGCGCCACCGTGCTTACATCGACTACAGCGCTGTAGGCTTCCCACCCTTTTTCCTGATTCAGGACTTGTGCTAGATAAAGGGACTGCCAGTATTGCCGCTGCGCGCTGTCAGCCGATTGGGTGGCAATAAAGTCGAAAAAGGGCTGCAACCCGGTAGGCGCAGGCTGGGTTTTGGCCCATTCCAGGAGTTGTTGATCCGGGGCTGGCGTAACCTGACTGGCACCGGAAGGGGAGGAGCAGGACCAAAGGAAAACTACAGATAGCAGGATAATGATAGTACGCATGGGTAAAGATTCACAAATTTGCAGCATAGCGTTAGTGAGAAAAGTCACACAACCCCACCCAACGCTTGAGTAAAATTCACCTGTCTAACTTATAAACTATCAGAAATGACTCGATTTAACGCAATTATTCTAACCGTTTTTACCCTACTGGCCTGGTCTTGCAACGATAGCCAGCAGCAGGAAGTGGAGCTAAGTGCCCCTGCCCCCTGGGTTGGGTACTGGGATTTTCAAAACTACCCCGGCCCAAATGAACGGGCATACCTCCGTGTGCCTGACGACAGTGGGTTTGACGTAACGGGGAAAAACCAGATGCTGGAATTCCGGGAGGATGGTTTTGTGCGCGAGTTTTTCTGGAACCGCTGCGCCACAGAACCTGCAATACCGACAGGCTGGAAGGACGGCACCTGGACGCAGGCTGGAAGCGATCCGGTCGTGCTGCAACTGAACATTGAAGGGCAGCCCCGGACTTACGAGATTCTTTCTCTGGACGATACCAGTTTGGTCGTCCGTTCAATACAGTAATTTCATACGAAGCAATCATAGCGGGGCGGGGGAGTAGCACTTCCTGCGCCCCTTTTTTGATGGCTTACCCAAACTTCCGCTCAAAGGACTGCATCACCTGTACCAGCGCCTGCACACTCTCTATTTCCATTGCATTGTACATAGACGCCCGGAAGCCCCCCACAGAACGGTGCCCTTTCACACCAGAGCAATCTGCCGCTTTGCAAAGCTTTAAAAACTCTTCATTTAGGTGTGCTTTGCCCTCGGCAAGTACGAAGGTCGCATTCATAGTGGAGCGGTCGGCGGGGTCCGTAACGGTCCCTTTGAACATGGGGTTGCGGTCGATTTCCCGATAGATGAGCTCGGCTTTGGCGGCATTCTTTTGTTGCATGGCAGGGATACCACCATTGGCTTTGATCCACCGCAGAGTTAGCATACTTACGTAAATGGGGAAGACGGGTGGCGTGTTGAAAGCAGAGCCTTTTTTAATGTGCGTGCGGTAGTCCAGCATAGTGGGAATATGGCGCTTCACCCTGCCCAGCGCTTCTTCCCGGACAATAACAAGTGTGGCACCTGCTGGCCCAAGATTCTTCTGAGCGCCTGCATAGATCAGGTCAAAACGGCTGACATCCACTGGTTGGCTGAAGATATCAGAGGACATATCGCCGACCAAAGGGACGGAGGTCTCCGGCAGGGTTTTGAACTGCGTGCCGTAGATGGTATTGTTGGTGGTGATATGCACATAGGCGAGGTCCTCCGGAATCGCAAAACCCTTCGGAATGTAAGTGAAGTGATCCGCCTTAGAAGAGGCCAGGGTTTGGACTGTGCCAAAAGCCTGAGCTTCCTTAATCGCTTTGGTGGACCAGCTGCCGGTGTCGATGTAGCCCGCTTTCGCATCCTGATCCAGCAGGTTCATAGCGGTCATGAAAAACTGCGAACTTGCGCCGCCCTGCAAAAACAGGATCGCATAATCATCAGGAACGTTGAGCAAATCCCTGATCAGCAACTTCGCCTCTTCCATCACAGCCGTGAATTCGGGAGATCGATGAGAAATTTCCAGAATGGATAATCCCATGCCGTTAAAGTCACGGACCGCTTCTGCGGCTTGTTCGAAAACCGGAAGCGGGAGGATGGCAGGGCCGGAACTGAAGTTATGCTTTTTCATGATCTGGTTTTTCTTTCGGCAAATGTAGGTATTCAACGAAAACCTTGTACTTCATGTTGAGCGGATTTTTTCAGGGGTCGCCCACCTTTTCGTCCAGCCAAACCCCATTTTAGAAGAAAAAAGAAGCATAGATGCAGCTTTTGGCTGAATTTATGCGCTGTTGGTTATGAAGCAATAGGGGGCAGCAGCCTGTTATTGCATCATAAAGCAGCAATCCATTTTTTATAAACGGGGGTAATTTTTGCCCAATTGAAATCACAACGATATGAAAAACCTATTAGCACTTTGTTTTTTGATGGCATCCGGCTTTGCAATCACAGCCTGCGCACAGACCAATGCAGACATGAGTCGCTCCAGCGCTGATTTGCGCGATTTTGACGGCATTGCACTGGGCATTTCTGCCGATGTTTATGTTTCGCAAGGAGATTATAATGTTGAAATTACAGGTCCTGAAAAGAGTATTGATAAGGTCGAGCTCGAGGTAAATGGCGGCACGCTCGGCATAGGCACCAAACGCGGTACCCGCAACTGGAACAGCCGGGGCGTAAAGGTATACGTCACCATGCCTAACCTGTCTTCCATTGCCATCGGTGGGTCCGGTGATGTGAAAGTGGAAGATGCTTTTAACAATATGGGCAAGCTGTCCATCTCGGTTGGTGGGTCTGGTAATGTTGATATCGCCGGGAAAGCCAAAAGTATTGAAGTAAGTGTTGCAGGCAGTGGTGATGTTGACGCTTCAGGCGTTGACGCAGACCGGGCTGAAATTAGCATCGCCGGCAGCGGTAATGTCAAAGTGGGGACAGTTGATAAGCTGGAGGCTAGTATTGCCGGCAGTGGCGACGTTTATTACAAAGGAAATCCTTCTGTGAAGAAAAGCGTAGTAGGCAGCGGCGATATCCGCAAGCTGTAGCTTTAAAGGTACTGGAAAGAGCTTGAGGGGGTAGATCTGCAGCAACGGATTTGCCCCTGTTGCTTTTTGGAGGGCTTTCATTCGTACGGGCTCCATTTTTTTTGGAAGGAGACTTTAGCGCTTTTTTATTTACCCCAAATCCGTACCTTAGGCAGTCAGCAATGCTTCATCCTTATGCTCGACCGCTTTCCACATTATCCGCAGCACGACGCCATGGACTGTGGGCCTGCCTGCCTGCGTATGATCACCCGGCACTACGGGCAGCATTTTACCTTGTCAGAGCTGCGGGCAAGAGCATACGTCGACCGGGAGGGCGTCTCAATGGCGGGCCTGGTGGAAGCCGCCGAGTCCATCGGAATGCGGCCATTACCGGTAAAATTACCACTGGAAAGTACGGAGGAACGCCTGGGCATTGATCAGGCCCCTCTGCCCCTGATTGCGCATTGGGAGCAACGGCATTTCGTGGTGGTCTACAAAATATCCAAACAGCATGTTTGGGTTGCCGACCCGGCAGCCGGAAAACGGAAAATCACACGTGCTGCGTTTAACCGCCACTGGACCAGTGATGGTGATGAGGGGCTGGCTTTGCTCCTGGAGCCACAGCCTGCTTTTTACGAAGAGGAAGGCCTGCCCTCCGCACAATCCGCCCCCTTAAACTACCTCCTGCAGTACCTGCGCCCTTACCGGCCTTACTTTGTACAATTGGTTTTTGGGCTCATCCTGGGTAGTATATTCCAGCTGCTTTTCCCGTTTCTGACTCAGGCGATTGTTGATATCGGTATCCGCAATGCCGATCTCTCATTCATCAACCTGATTCTGATTGGTCAGCTGCTGCTTTTTGCCGGCCGTCTGACCGTGAACATCATCCAAAACCGGATATTGCTTCACTTGGGCACCCGCATTAATGTCTCCCTGATTGCTGATTTCCTACAGCAGCTCATGCGCTTGCCCATTACCTACTTTGATACCAAAATGACCGGCGATTTATTGCAGCGCATTGGCGACCACCGGCGTATTGAACAGTTCCTGACCACCTCCGCCCTGAGCTTTTTATTCTCTGCTTTCAGCCTGCTTATTTTTGGCGGGGTCCTGTTGGTTTATAATGTATCGATCTTCCTGATTTTTTTGATTGGCAGCCTGCTCTATCTGGGCTGGATCCTCATTTATTTGAATAAGCGGCAGGCTATTGACCACGCCCGCTTCCGGCAATTATCGGATAATCAGAGCGCGCTCATTGAGCTGATTCAGGGGATGCCTGAGATCAAATTACAGAATAGCGGCTCCAAGCGGCGCTGGCAGTGGATGAACATCCAAACCCGCCTGTTCCGGGCCAACCTGAGGTCGCTGGATGTGGAGCAAACACAGGATGCCGGTGCTTCAGCCATATCCCAGGTTAAAGATATTCTCATTACGATTCTGGCTGCAAAGCTGGTCATAGAGGGGCAAATGACCTTGGGTATGCTGCTCGCCATCCAATTTATTCTTGGACAAGTGAATTTACCCCTAAGCCGGCTAGCGGACTTCCTGAGGCGCTGGCAAGATGCCCGTTTGAGCCTGGACCGCCTGTTGGAAGTGCAATCGGAAACGCCCGAGGAAACCCCTGCAGATGGTGCGCCGGTTTGGGATGATCTACCGGAGCGCAGGGATATTCAGATTCGGGACCTGAGTTTTCGGTACAATCCCCTTGCCGAATGGGTGCTCGAAGACATCAACCTGGATATTCCGGAGGGCAAAGTCACCGCTATTGTTGGGGTGAGCGGAAGTGGGAAAACGACATTGGTCAAATTGTTGCTGGGCTTTTACGAGCCGGAGCAGGGGCAGATCCGCGTTGGAGGTCAGCCGCTGAGCGGGTTGCGCAAATCCCGTTGGCGGGCTGCCTGCGGAGCCGTGCTTCAGGATGGGTTTATCTTTTCGGATACCATCGCCAATAATATTGCGGAAAGCAGCCCCGCCGTAGACCCGGAACGCCTTCTGAAAGCGGTGGAGCTGGCCAATCTGAAGCCATTCATTGATGGCCTGCCGCTAAGGTACAATACCAAGATCGGCGCTATGGGCAATGGCATCAGTCAGGGGCAGCGGCAGCGGCTGCTTATCGCCCGCGCCATCTACAAAACCCCTGATTTTCTGTTTTTTGACGAGGCCACCAACGCCCTCGATGCCAATAATGAACGCGAAATAGTCCATAATCTGGACCGCTTTTTCGAAGGCCGGACCGTTGTAGTGGTAGCCCACCGCCTGAGTACGGTAAGCCAGGCCGACCAAATTGTGGTGCTGGACCAGGGAAAAATTGCAGAGCGGGGCACACATGAAGCATTAGTCGCCCGCAAAGGCGTTTATTACCAATTGGTTAAGAATCAACTAGAACTCGGACAATAATGCCAGGGAACGCAACTTCAAATCATGCACCATCGGATGCCAGCGGCGGACGGGCAGCCGTTCAGGAAATGCTGGGCGCGCCTCCGGGCTGGGCTTTGCGTTGGGGGATTTCGGCGGTGTTTGCAGCGGTAGTCCTGTTGTTGGCAGGGGCATGGCTGATTCGCTACCCCGATACTGTGACGGCTCAGGTCATGTTGACTACGCCGCAGCCTGCCATTCGCATCGTGGCGCCCCGTGGCGGGAAATTACAGCGGCTGCTGGTGAAAGACGGTGAAATGGTCCAGCCCGGTCAAATGCTAGCTGTACTGGAGAACACCGCAGTATGGGAGGAGGTCCAAGCCCTTCAGCATTGGCTGGAAAAGGATACCCTTGAAACCCCTGTCCCCGATCTTCGTCTTGGCACATTGCAGGCTCCGATGGCGCAGCTGCAGCGCAACCGGGAGGCCTATCAGTTTTTCCTTCGCCGGTCAGACTGGGCGAAACGGATTCGCTCTCTGCGGAATCAGCAGGAGCAGCTGGTGGCGCTTTCGGCAGCACAGGGCCAAAAACTGGAAGTTTTACAGGCAGAACGGGATCTGGCGCAGGCCAACTTCAAACGAAATGAAGCCCTCGCTGCCTCCGGGAATGTCAGTCAGCTCGATAAGGAACAAGCGCAGTTGGCGGTGCTCCGGCTGGAGCGGGAGATACGCGAAGTGGAAGCCGAGCGCCTGCGCAATGCCCTAGAGGCAGAACGGAACAACGCTCTGCTCATCACTTTACAACAGGAGCAGCAAAACAGCGCACAAGAACTGAAACTGGCCTACGAAGAAAGCAAAGCCAACCTGAACGCTGCGGTGAAATCCTGGCAGCAAAACAATTTACTTTGGGCCGAAATAGCAGGCCGGGTGGCTTTCCAACAACCGCTCACCGCAGGGCAGTATTTGGAAGAAGGGCAATTGGTTATGACGGTGCTTCCGGCCTCAGGAGCGCACAGTCCGACCCTGGCTCGTGGCTATCTGCCCGCTCAGAATGCCGGACGCGTGGATACAGGGATGCAAGCTCGTTTATTTCTGGATGCTTATCCGGAGCAGCAGTATGGTGCGCTCAAGGCTGAAGTCCGCCATATAGCGCCCATCCCGGAGCAGCAGGCTTACTATATTGAGCTCGCGCTTACAGCAGGTCTGCAGACGACCTACGGCCAGGAATTGCCCTTTTCACAGGAACTCTCGGCCCGTGCCAACATCATTACCGAAGACCGGCGGCTGCTGTTCCGCCTTTTTGATCAGTTGAGGAGTTTGTGGGAAAATTATTGATTAACTTATCCTGCTCCAGCCCCTTAGCTTCTTCCCATGCTTATCCAGGTACCAAACGATAGGGTGGTGCTCCTGGCGCTCAAACTTAGGGTCATCATCCAGGATGCGGGCGGCGACTTCCCGGGCCGTTTGCAGAATGCGCCCATCCTTAGCCAGGTCGGCAATGCGGAAGTTGAGAATGCCGCTCTGCTGTGTGCCCTCGATATTGCCCGGGCCCCGGAGGCGGAGGTCCGCTTCGGCGATATCAAAACCGTTATTGGTGCGGACCATGGTTTGAATGCGCTCTTTGCTCTCCTTGCTGAGCTTAAAACTCGACATCAGAATACAGAAAGACTGCTCGGCACCCCGCCCCACGCGCCCCCTCAGCTGATGGAGCTGTGACAGTCCGAAGCGCTCTGTATTTTCAATCACCATAACGGATGCATTTGGCACATTCACACCCACTTCAATCACGGTGGTCGCCACCATGATCTGCGTTTTGCCCTCCACAAAGCGCTGCATTTCAAAATCCTTGTCGGCAGGTTTCATACGGCCATGCACCACGCTGATTTGGTAGTTGGGCGGTGGGAATTCCCGCCTCAGGGCTTCGTACCCGTCCTGTAAGTTTTGCAGGTCCAGGGTTTCAGATTCTTCAATGAGGGGGTAGACCACATAGACCTGCCTGCCCTTCGCAATCTCCTCTTTCATAAAGCCCAGTACGCGCAGCCGGTTGTTTTCGGTTTTGTGCAGGGTTTGAATGGCTTTGCGCCCGGGCGGCAGCTCATCAATGACGGATACGTCGAGGTCGCCGTAGAGGGTCATTGCGAGGGTACGCGGGATGGGCGTCGCCGTCATCACAAGGACATGGGGAGGGTAGGGGCTGCTTTTTTTCCAGAGTTTCGCCCGCTGCGCCACGCCAAAGCGATGCTGTTCGTCGGTAATGGCCAGGCCCAGATTTTGGAAGACAACAGGAGGCTCGAGCAGGGCATGCGTGCCGATAAGGATGTGAACCTCTCCGTTTTTCAGAGCTTCGAGCAGGACTTTGCGCTTTTTCCCCTTTACGCTGCCAGAAAGAAAGCCGACCTGTAGGTCCATGCCTTCCAGGTATTCGCTGATGGAATTGTAGTGCTGCTGGGCGAGGATTTCGGTAGGGGCCATAAGGCAGGCCTGGAAGCCGTTGTCAATAGCCAGCAGCATGGTCATGAGGCCCACGATGGTTTTGCCACTGCCTACATCGCCCTGCAGCAGCCGGTTCATTTGGATGCCTTTGCCCAGGTCGCGGCGGATTTCCTTAAGGACCCGTTTTTGGGCACCGGTCAGCTCGAATGGCAATTTGTGATTGAAGAAGTGCATGAAATGCTCACCCACCTGTTCGAAATTGAACCCCTTGATCGCGTCCCGTCGACGTCGGATTTGGAGCAGGCGAAGTTGCAGGAAGAAGAGTTCTTCAAACTTCAGGCGGTTGCGGGCCTGCTGCAGTTGTTCTTCTGATTTTGGAAAGTGGATGGCACGCACAGTATCGTAACGGGAAGGGAAGCGGAACTTTTTGACGATGTAGGGCGGCAGGTTTTCCGGGAGGTCTTCGGGTTGAAGTTTATCCAGCAGAGCCGCCATCATCCGGCGTCGGTTGCGGGCATCTACCCCCTTGGTGTTTAGCTTTTCGGTACTGGGGTATACCGGAGCGAAGCTTGCCGCTTTTTTGATCTTTTCGGGATTGGCAATTTCCATTTCCGGATGAGGGATACTCAGTTGGTCCCGGAATGCATTGACCCGGCCATAGATGACATACTCTTTTCCAACCTCCAGCTGCTTTTGCAAATAGCTGACACCAGAGAACCATACCAGGTCGATAGCGCCCGTCTCATCCCGGAAGCGGCCGGTAAGGCGTTTTTTTCTGCCTTCCCCAACGGGCACAAGGCGGCGCAGTATACCGCGGAGCTGGACTTCCCCACTTTCCTGATGTAGGGTGTTGATTTTGTGGAATTGGGTTTTATCGATATAACGGTGGGGGTACTGTTGCAGCAGGTCCCCACAGGTGAATATGCCCAGCTCTTTGTTGAGAAGCTCTGCGCGTTTAGGGCCCACGCCCTTGAGGTAGGATATGTCAGAATCGAGGGTGTTCATATGTGGCGCCATCAAAAATAGCAACTTTTTAGTAGTTTTTGCAACCGGCAATGGAACTCTGGAGGGGCAGTTTTGTTGTAAAACTCGCACAACAGTGGTCACCCCAGGCTGATAGAGTTGACAAGGTGCTCCAATAATTCTATCTTTGCGGCCCGTTAAAAGCGGTGGAGAAGACCAGGCAGCGAATTTTCCTGCGATACAACAAGAGAAGATTAATCGATATATGGCGACGAAGCGCAATTTACAGGTAGCAGAATTAATCAAGCGGCACTTCAGCGAAGTATTACAGAATGAAGGCGGGTATGTTTATGGTACCGAACCGTTGGTGACGGTCACAAAAGTTATGGTGAGCCCGGATTTCAGCCAGGCAAAAATCTACCTGAGCGTTTACAATACCGAGGACAAACAATCGGTGATTCTTAAAATGGAGCACGAAATTACCCGCCTCAAGCAAGCACTGGCTTATCGCATCAGAAAGCACATGCGCCGCGTGCCTGATGTGGCCTTTTATCTGGATGATACCCTGGACGAGATGTACCGGCTCAATCAGCTTTTTAACCGGCTCCACCAGGAAGGCCACATGGGGGATGAAGAAGAGCAACAGGAAGGCTAAACAGCAGGGGGCTATTTGATCATTTTCATGAAAGTGCCGACAAACCAGTTGGAATCAGCTTTAACCAGGGAGTCTAATGTGGAATCAGCCTTGCTGGAGAAAAGCTTGATTTCCCGGATTACTTCCGCAAACTCTCTGGATTCCTCATCAATTTCATCAACGCTTGATATTTCATCGAGCACTCTGAGCATGGGCTCTAGTTCCCGCTTTTTGCGTTGGGTAATGATGCACTTGACCACCTCCCACATGTCTTTTTCCGCTACGAAGTACTCCCGGCGTTCACCCGTTTTCAGCTCTTTATAAGCCAGGCCCCAGTCGATCAGGGCCCGAATATTCATATTTGCGTTACCCCGGGAAATTTTCAACTCATCCATTATTTCCTCGGCGCTCATCGCTTCCGGAGAAATCAGCAGCAGAGCATGGATCTGTGCCATGGTGCGGTTGATTCCCCAGCTGGAGCCTAGCGCTCCCCAGGATTGGATGAATTTGTCTTTTCCTTCTTCCAGTGTCATGAAAACCTGATTTTCGTTGGGTGCAAATAAAATTTAAGGGTTCCAGCCAAAAGTCTGGGACCGCTCATTCGGGTAGATAAATGAAAATTGTGGCAATTTGTTGTCAAACCGGAGGTTATTTTCCCTCGGCACCCTTATAAAAAGGTGGGCGTACTACTGTGGCAGCCAGATTTTTCCGGCCAGCGTGTACATAAATAGTTGTGCCCGGGGCTTTGTAAGCCTCCTTGACATAGCCCATGCCGATGGGGTAGCCGAGTGACGGAGACAGTGTTCCTGAGGTGACCTGCCCGATGGTTGCTCCCCCTGCGTCTACAATAGGATAACCGTTGCGGGGCACCCGACGTTCATCCGGTAGCTCGAAGCCTACCAGGCGGCGGCTTACGCCTTCTTCCCGTTGCTTAATGAAGGTATCGCGACTGGTAAATTCGCCTTTTTTCGTTTTAGTAATCCAACCAAGCCCTGCTTCAATCGGGGAAGTGGTATCGTCAATATCATTACCGTATAAGCAATACCCCATTTCCAGCCGGAGGGTGTCCCGTGCGCCTAGTCCGATGGGTTTGATACCGAAGCTTTCGCCGGCCTTCATAACGGCGTTCCAAAGGTCGACTGCTTTATTTGCACTGACGTAAAGCTCCAACCCGCCGGCACCTGTATAGCCGGTTGCTGAGATGAGTACGTTGTCGATGCCGGCAAATGTCCCTTTGGTGAAGGTGTAGAATTTTAGGCCGCTCAAGTCCGTCCCGGTAAGGGGCTGCATGGCTTCAATGGCTTTGGGGCCCTGCACGGCAAGCAAAGCCGTTTGGTCGGAAATATTGATTAACTGGGTATCAAAGGTATTTGCCTGCGTAATCCACGCCCAGTCCTTTTCGATGTTGGAAGCATTGACGACCATCATGAACGCCTTTTCGCCATCAGAGCACATTTCTTCGGTCAGGCGGTAGACGATGCAGTCGTCCACGATCCCCCCGGTATCATTGGGCATACAGGTGTATTGTGCATCACCGATGGCGAGCTTGGAAGCATCGTTGGAAGTCACTTTTTGAATAAGGTCAAGGGCCTCTTTGCCCCGGATGATAAATTCTCCCATGTGCGAGACATCAAATACGCCAAGACTGTTTCGTACCTGATGGTGCTCCTCCTTGAGGCTGCTATAGGAAATGGGCATGTTGTAGCCGGCAAAGGGGACCATTTTGGCGCCAAGCCCTTCGTGTATTGCGGTAAGTGGTGTGGTCTTCATGGTTAGAGTTCGATGTTTTTGATACGGTCACCGACCTGCGTTTGGTGAACGACCTCCAGCCCGTCTGTGACGCGCGCAAATATAGTATATTCTCCGTCCAGGTGTGGTGTGGGGCTATGGGTAATGAAAAACTGTGTGCATTCTGTATGATTGCCTGCCGATGCCATGCCTACATAGCCGGCTTCATCGTAATAAAGCGGGGGCAGCTCAGAACGGATGGTATAATCCAGGCTGCCATAACCATCGCCCCGGGGGCAGCCTGCCTGTATGACGAAATTAGGGACCACCCGGTGAATGGTCTTATCCTGGTAAAAACCCTGCCGGACCAGTGCAATGAAGTTGGCGACGGTGCCGGGGGCAAACTCGGGCATCATTTCCAGCGTAATAGCGCCACGGTTGGTATTGATGGTGACCAGCCGGTCCTCTGACAAGTCATCCAGCATAGCCCAGTCGATCGGATGGTTGTAGGCCGGAGTTTTAGGTTCAGGGGCTTCTTCCCCTTTGACGTAGGCAATCGTTTGCTGCAACTGATTGTAAGTTTCGATTTCTTTCGGCAGCTCCAGTTTTTCGAGCGCTTCCTCCAAAATAATGGTATTGGACATGAGCGCATCAAACTTGAGGTTTTCATTGCGCAGTGCCTCAGCAGCTACGGCAATCATGCCAGGGTCACCGGTCTGCATGGCTTCCAGGTACATCCCGAGTAATTCACGGCGTACACTCCGGTAACCCGCCCCAAAGAAGGCTCTGAAGTCCGGCCGCCCGCTGATCATACTCAGCGCTTCCATTGTAGCTGTGCGGATAACCGGAGAGCTGGAAGGCGCACCTTCCCGATAGATATATTTGTAATTCCAGCCAAACTCAGCCAGGGCTTTTAGCAAAGCAGACTTTTCGTAAACGGAAGTACTGTTGCCCAGCCAGCGCCGAAGTTCAGCGTTAATGCCATCTCTGGAATTGACCGAATAGGCAGGTAAGTGCCGGTTAGCTGCTTGGTATAGCGGGATTTGCACCTGCCAGGGCAGAGAGTCCTTGGCCCACTGCCAGTATTGGGTGGCATCGTCCGAAATGCCATGCTCGATAAAGAATTGTGCAGCTCTACGGGCTTCACTGGCATTGGAGCTCTTGAGCGCTTCCCGAACTGTGGTTTTGACACTATCGTATGGGAAGTTCGCGAATGCCCTTAGCAGGTTGCTCCGCACCCGGTAGTCGTTTTCCTGCTTATATTGCTGAAGCAGGGCAGGCATCGCCTGATCGGCTTTGGTTTTGCCCAGCGCCACGACCAGCACCATGCGAATGCGGGGATCCGTAGCAGTTGCCAATGCATTTTTCAATAAGGGTACCGCAGAAGTGTCAAGCTTTAGCCCGGTTGCCCGGTAGAGGTAATTTGCTGCAATCAGGCGAACACTTGTCGGGTACTGTCCATCAGTTGCCAGGCTGATCATACGCTTGGTGCCTGCTTCGTTGGTAATATTCCGCAGGGCATAGCGATAGATGCCCAAGGCTTGTCCTTCCAGCAGTGCTGTATCTGTAGGCTCATAAGTAGAAACCGTCGCGAGGTCTGCCAGAGTCGGTTCGGTTCCGATTTTGCCTACAGCCTCAAGAATAGCCCGATTGGCTAACCGGTAATGGCCAGCGGTGTCATTGCGCTCAAACGCGCGCAGCAGGTAGCGTTCGCCCGCAGCGGCTCCACTTTGCCCTATGGCATAGGCGGCAATGGCCCGCACACGGTCCACAGGGTCTTGCAAAAGCCGGGCAAGGCTGTCTATGGCCTCCGGTGAACGCATGGAGGCAAAGGCACGGGCAGAAAGGTAACGCAGCGTCGGCTGCTCATCGTGAAAAAAGGTATAAAGGCTGTCGGCCAGTTGCTGGTCCTGGAAATCAGCAATACGCTGAAATTCCGGTGAGCTGGCATCAAGCGTGATGTTGCTGTCTACTTCATTGGAAGGAGGCATGCAGCCGCTGTAAAAAAGCGCCGTCAGGGCCAAAATCAGCAAAGTGGGGCGTTGGTGTTTCATGGCAGTCTTGCTCTAGTCGGTTTTCGTTTAAAAAACGCTGTTTGTCAGGTGGGAGAGGCTTAAAATTCCTCATCCCCAAACATGTCATCTGAGAACCCTTCATCCTCAAAATTCTCTTCTCCCTCTTGTTCCAGCGGGAATTGGTTGTTTTGGTATTCGTCACAGTTCATCTCAATGCCGATGTCGCCGGAAGGGCGGTTGAACCGGGCTTCGGTATCGAAGTCGATGTCCTCATTTTTTTCCAGTTCTTTGATGAAGCTAATGAAGAAGGGCTTGGCCATAGCTGAGCCCTGCCCATAGTGTATGGACCGGAAGCGAATCCAGCGGTATTCGCCCCCTACCCAGGTGCCCACTACGAGGTTGGGCGTGATACCCATAAACCAGCCATCCACATAGTCGTTGGTGGTGCCGGTTTTTCCGCCTGCTTCCACCTCAAGGGTTCTGCCAAGCCCGGCGGCATACTTTAGCATTTCCACCATGACGTAGTTGGCGTTGGGGTTGATGGCTACGTTTTCTTCGGGTACGCCTTCGTACAGCTTTTTGCCATCCTTATCCTCAATGCGAAGAATGCAGTAAGGCTTGGTGAATAGGCCGTTGTTGGCAAATGCCGTATAGGCTCCGGTGAGCTCTAAGTTGGTTAGGTCGGTAGCCCCCAGGCAAATGGAAGGCGCCTTGGGTACGCGGTACCGCCCGTTGGAATAGCGGGCTGAGCTGTCTATGCCCATTTGGTGTACAAGGCCGCGGACCGGATCCGTATCGCCCAGTTGTTTCATCAGGTGGGCGGAGATGGTGTTTTTGGATTGCTTTAGACCCTCCTTAAGTGTGAACAGCCTGCCGCTATAGGAATTAGAAGAGTTGCGGGGCGTCCAGGGCTCCAGCAGCCCGAAGTTGCCGTCCCCGGGCGCAATCGTTTGTGGCAAATCATAAACCTGATAACAGGGCGAGAACCCTTGCTGGGCAATGGCAGTGGCATAAACGAAAGGCTTGAAGGTGGAGCCGACCTGCCTGGAAGTCCGGTTGTGGTCTACCTTGAACCGCTTGTAGTTGATACCGCCTACCCATACCTTGATGTGGCCCGTTACGGGGTCTACTGCCAGGATGCCGGTCTGCAAGTGCATCAGGTGGTACTTAATGGAATCGATCGGTGTCATGACCGTATCCTTTTCCATTTCTTCATTTTCATAAGTGAAGACCCGCATTTCTGTTTCCGTGCTGAAGGCGCGGTCCACTTCCTCCTGCATAGCCAGCCATTGCTTACGAAGTGCGTTGAAGTGCTTGCTGCGCATGATCTGCCGGTACTGAGCAGCCAGCCCGGTGCTGATGTAGTTGCGCTCGACCAGCTCGTCGATCACACCGCCTTCTTCTGCTTCCAGGACTACGCGTTCTACCTCGCGGTCATCTGCATGGAACATGAGTTCTGTTTCCTGTTGCAGTTTAGCAACGATGTCTTTGATGTATTTAGACCTTATTTTCTGATAACGGTCCGAATCCCGGATTAGGTCTTCCAGCTTTTTTTGCCGGCGCTCCACCGGGACTTCATGTATCGAGCCGCTCGTGTATTCCCAGGGGTCCTTTCGGACCACGCTCCAGGTTTCCCAGAAGCGCTTCTGTTGTTCGGCCATGTGCTTTTTCATGATCCGCTCAGCAATGCGTTGCATATCGGGGTCAATGGTGGTGTAAATACGAAGCCCATCCCGGTAGATATTGTAATGGCTGCCATCGGCTTTTTTGATGTTCTCGCTGCGGAGTAGTTCTTTGATGTCTTTAGCCAGCTCCATGCGGAAATATGGCGCGATGCCGTCAATGTGGGTTTGGGCGGTGTATTTTAGGTTCAGTGGTTGGGTACGGAGGGTATCGTAGGCAGCCTCGTCGATCAGGTTGTTTTTTTGCATTTGCTTGAGCACTACCATACGCCGGTGCAATACCGTATCGGGGCGGTCGAGCGGGTCGAACAGGGAGGGGTTCTTCAGCATGCCCACCAACATGGCTGCTTCGTTGACGTTGAGCTCGTCCTGCTCTTTGTCGAAATAGATTTCCGAAGCCGCTTTGATGCCATAGGCGCCATTAATGAAATTGAACTTATTGAAGTACATCGCAATAATCTCCTCCTTAGTATACCGGCGTTCCAGGCGGGCGGCGATGATCCATTCCTTAAGTTTTTGGAGCCCGCGTTCCCAGATGTTTTTGGAGACCTGTTGCGTGAAGAGGAGCTTAGCCAGCTGCTGGGTGATGGTAGAGCCCCCGCCGGAACTGCGTTGGCCGAGCAGGACGGTTTTTACGGCAATCCGGCCCAATGCTGCAAAGTCGATGCCGCTGTGCTCATAGTAGCGCTCGTCTTCCGTGGAGATAAGGGCATTGACCAGGTTGGGCGACAGCTCATCGTAGGTGACGGGTACCCGGTTTTCGGTATAGTACCGCCCGATGACTTCCCCATTGGCGCCAAATACCTGAGAAGCCTCCTCGCTTTTGGGGTTTTCGAGCTGCTCAACGGAGGGCAGGTCGGTAAAAGAGAGGGCGATAAAGGTGAGCGCTACGCCCAAAAGGCCTGCACCAGCGAGGTACCACATCCACCGCATAATGTTGCGGTACTGCTGTTCTTTAGGCTTGGATCCGGTTTGTTGTTCCATGGTCTGCTTTGAGTTCCGGGTTCAAAAGTAGTGAATTCTTGTGGGTTGTTAGGCAGTAAAACGCTTGCTTTACGCTAAGCGCCCTGCCCTTTTTTCCTGCACTTGAACGTAGTAACCGGCTGCCTTCATATGTGGTGCGGACGGGAAATTCAGGATTACAGGCTGCGGTAGTAGTCCAGGGCGGCGATTATAGGAGCTTCCGTTGCTGTTTGGTTGACCACCACCTTTCCGGTTTCCGGCAGCAGGCTGAAGTTGATGGCCTGGCCCTCGTTTTTCTTGTCGTTGCCCATGAGCTGCAGGTAAGCCGGGTAGTCGTCTGGCCGAAGGGCAACCTTGCCATAACGTGCAGTCAGGTAATCGGTGATCTGCCGGAGCTGGGCTTCCGGTAGGCCCTGCTGTTGTGTGCTCAGGAATGCCTCGCAGATCATGCCTATGGCTATAGCCTCCCCGTGCAATAGTGGCGTGTCGGTTTCCAGCGCATGCCCTTCGATGGCATGGCCGATCGTGTGGCCGAAGTTGAGGGCTTTGCGCAGGCCCTTTTCGAAGGGGTCGGCTTCCACGATTTGCTTTTTGATATTCAAAGAGGCCGGGATAATGCTTGCCCAGTCCGTATTTCTTAGATCTGTTAATTGTTGCAGGCTTTCCCACTGTCCAGTATCAGCTATGAGGCTGTGCTTGATGACCTCGGCGAAGCCACTGCGTAATTCCCGGTCGGAGAGGGTGTCGAGAAAGGCGGGGTCAACCAGAACCGCCTGAGGGTTGCGGAACAGCCCGATACTGTTTTTGACTTGTCTGAAATCTATGCCCAGTTTGCCGCCGATGGAAGCGTCCACCTGAGAAAGCAGTGTCGTCGGGATTTGCAAAAAGCGCATGCCCCGCTTGAAGGTGCTTGCCGCAAAACCGCCCATGTCGCCAATAACGCCACCGCCCAGGTTGAGCAGGAGGGCATCCCGTGTGGCCTTGTGGGCCATGAGCTGCCCCCAGATGCGCTCACAGGTCTGTAGATTTTTATGGGCTTCTCCGCTTGGGATTTCAATCAGGATGGGCTGATATCGCTCAAGGGCAGGTGCAATGCGTGGCCAGCAGTGCTCCCTTGTATTTTCATCAGCCAGTACAAAGAGCTGGCTAAAGGGCTGCTGCTCGAGGGTGAGGGGCAGGGATTCGGCAACGGGGCCAATATGGATAGGGTAAGTATCAAGGGCAAGCGTCTGCATAACAATGGAAAATTTTAGACCGCAAAGCTAAGGTATGTGTACCTAAGTTTATAGTGCCGTGACCTGCTCCAGGAGCCAGTCTTTTTCGGTTAGGGGGCTTGCGGTAATGATTTCAGATTTCAGCGCACTTTTTTCCTGCTCATCGAAGGGGTTGATCCGCACAAGTTTGCGGGTGAAGCGTATGAAATTGTGGTAATTGGAACGATAGGCACCCATAAGCTGCTTCCTTTTGAGGTAGGCACGCATGCTTTCCAGTAAAGACTCAAGGGCATCGTACTCATCCAGCTCATAGTAGATTTTGAGCAGCATGCTCTTGGCATTGAGGTTGATGAGGGTGTCATCAAAGTCTGTTTGTGCCAGAAGCTGCATAGCCGACCCATAGTCGCCTTTCTCAAAATTGAGGCGGGCCAGGCTGTGGAGGAAAAAGCTTTCCCTGTAATCGGGGGGCAGGGCTTTTTTGTATTGGTGTATGAAGTGCTCGACCCAGTCGTATTCTTTCAGGCGAAGGGCGGCGCCCACGGCATTTCTGAAGGTAAACGGGGAAACTACGCCATTTTCCAGGAGGATTTCGTTTTCAAGCCCCTGCCGGTAAAGCCGGAAAGCTTCCCGGATGAGCTCGCTGTCATTGAACTTGTTTGCCTGCCGGATGCAGTAGTTGACCGCCATGAGGTAGATGTCGCGCAGCTCAGACTTAGGGAAGGAGGTGCGGTGCTTTTGGATTTCCTGGCGGAGGTTTTCGAAGTACTGCTTGCCGGACTCATCTGTGATGGCTTTGTAGCCATAGAAATATACTGCGATAGCGGGGTGGTGGAGCATCAGCTTTTGGCGGTCCACATATTCGATGATGTATTCCAGCAATCCGATGTTGTACTGTGCTTTATAAACCGATTGGTGGGCGATCATGAGGCAGCCCTGCCGGAGCTTATCCGCTACGAAGGTCAGGTCGAGCGCATCAGAGACTTCCTGCAGGTTCATCTCCGTGGTCCGCTTTTTGCCATCGTAAAAGGAGTATTTCTCCAGCTGAAGCAGGTATTCATTTCTGAGAAACTGCTCATTTCTGTAATTGGCTTTTTCCTGCTGTGCTTCCACGGCTTTGATGGCTTTTCTGAATGCCCGGTCCAGCTTCCGTTTGCGGAATACGCTGGCCAGTGCCATCCGTGCCCGTACTTCGTCGCTTTGTTGTTCCTGGTAGATGAGAAATTCCTCTACCGATTTCAGGAGAAAGTGCATGCTTTGCCTTAACTTAGCATCATCATAGGGCTCATTTGAGAAAATTCGCGAAAACACCCTTTCTTTCTCCAAGAACTTTTCCTCATACAGGTGCTGCCCGGCCATTAAGTATTCAAACAGCGCGACCACGTCCTCCCGGTGATTGTGGGCGGGGGAATTCAGCCATTTTCGGAGTTCCCGTTCCTCCTTTTTAGATAAGGTGCGCAAGATTAATACTAAGTGGCTGTTTGTCATACAATAGGCTAAATTAATAACGATCAACAAAAAGTTAGGAATTGCTGATGTGTATTAGTTTGTTTATTAGTTACTTGTGTGAAAAGTAGTGGTTTTTAAGATCTTAAAAGTACGCTTTTTTTTCAACAAATTCGCTTTTTTGTCTTTGATTCCTTTACAGAATGTGAGCACTTTTGTAACGGGTGAAAAAGACAAGCCGCGCTTCATAGCCGAATTTCCGGCACCAAAGTAACGTTCAAAGCGTTTGCAAAAAAAAGAAGCTTCCAGGTTTGTTACTACCCGAAGCAAAACGCTATAACAGCATTGAAGGAAATAGCTTTGTTTTCACCAAACGGCCTAAATAATTCATTAATGACGACTTCAAACTTCTTCTTTTCACTGAATCGTTACCGGACAGCCCTGTTGCTGTCTGTAATGTTCTTTTTTTGCATTGGTGCTCCCCCCGCCATTGCCCAGGGCTGGGAGCGGTATTACGGCGGAAATGCTGAAGATATAGGGGAAGCGCTGCTGTCGACCTCAGACTGGGGTTTCCTTGTAGTGGGTAATACCCAGTCTTTCGGGCAGCCCGGCGGTGATCAGGGTGTGAATGTCTATGCTCTGAAAGTCGATGTGGATGGCGATTTGGTGTGGCAACGCGCTTACAATACAGCCTTTTACGACAGAGCTAAGGCCGTCGTGGAGATTGAAGCGAACCGTTATGTCTTGGCCGCTGAAGCTTCTGACGCCTCTCAGCAGGGGCCGTTCGGCTTAATGTTGCTGGAAATTGATGAGCGCGGCGTTTTGCTGGATACGTTCTCCTTTTCACTAGATGAGGTGCCTAACCTGCGCATTAATGATATGATCCTGGCTCCCGATGGGGGCTTGCTGGTTGCAGGCTTTGCAGATTATTATGCAGAAAAGGATGACGATATGGTCATCATGAAGATCAGCGCTGATATGGAGCTGGAGTGGCACCGGATTCTGGACGTTGGGGTGAATGACCGGGCTAATGCGATTGCGGTAATCGACGGGGGCTATGTCGTGACCGGGCAGGTGGATAGCGAGGTGGAGCCGCCTGCTGCCTTTGGGGATGATATTGTTACCCTGCGCATGGATGAAGCCGGCGCAATCGTCTGGCAGCGCAAATTAGCCTCTGACCAAAATGATGAAGGAAATGACATTCTCGTTGATAATGACGGTAATATTGTAATCACCGGTTTTATAGATGCTGACCTGATTATCTGGAAATATGATCAGGGCGGGGAGAGTACAGATAGCCTTAGATTCTCCATGTTTGGCAATGGCAATGTGGGGGAGGCTATAGTTGCGCTGGATGAGGGGTATGTAGTAGCTGGTTTTACGGAGGTTGATGACTCCAACCTCGATCAGTTGCTCCTGGAAGTTGACCAAAGCCTTGATGTTGTATGGAATACAAGCAATGGTGATGTAGAGTCCTCTGATATTACATTTGATATTGTCAAATCTAAATCGGGAGGCTATGCAACAGCGGGTTACAGTGGTGTGGATATTTTATTTGACCCCCAGTTGAGCCTGATGAAAACCGATGAGCAGGGGCAGATCGTCTCCAATGTGATCCGGGGGCAGGTTTTCCACGATATAGATGTGGCCTGTGATTTGGACCCCGGCGAACCGAGACTTTCCGGCTGGCTGGTGCGGGCCACAGGTGATGAAAAAACGTACTTCGCGACTACAAATGAGGTTGGTGTTTTCGAAATGCGGGTTGGCCTGGGGTCATACGTAGTAGAAGCGCTGCCTCGAAACGACTATTGGGAAAGCTGTTTCCCCGGTGGTGTCAACGTAGGCTTCAACCAAATCTACGATACCGTAGGCGTAAACTTCCCGCTAAAAGCCAAATACATCGACTGCCCGTTGATGGAGGTTGATATTTCAACGCCATGGATATCCAACTGTACGGATATTGAGTACACTGTTAATTATTCCAATCAGGGTACCGGAGGAACCGATGGTGAAGCAAGTGTAGAAGTGGAACTGGACCCGGCCCTTTCTTTCCAAAGTGCCTCTTTGCCATTTTCTTTCGCGAATGACACCTATACCTTTGAGTTGGGTAATGTGCCTTATAATACAGAGGGCAGTTTCACCATTCAGACCTTTATGGATTGCGACTCCATCGTAGAGGATCAGTCCGGGCTGGTTACCGCACGTATCTTCCCGGACACGCTTTGTTCGCCTGCTGATCCGGGCTGGAATGGCGCGAGTGTTTCGGTGGATGGGCTTTGCGAAGGCGATGAGACAGTGACTTTCCGGTTGTCCAATACCGGAAATGCAGCAATGGTGTCTGCAAAAAGCTACTTCATCGTGGAGGAAGATTTGATGTTCCTGACCAATGGGTTTGATCTCGATGAGGAACAGGATACTACGATATTGCTCCCTGCCAACGGCTCCACCTACCGGATCATCGCGGAGCAGGTCGATGGCCATCCGGGCAACAGCTTCCCCACACGAGCAGTAGAGGGTTGTGGAACGGATGAAGAAGGGGGCTATAGCGTAGGCTACGTTACCCAATGGCCCGAAAATGATGGGGATCAGGCGGTTTCCATTCATGTGGATGAGGTCTTGGCTGATGTGCCGGAAGTGGCGATGGTCGCCCACCCCAAAGGTTGGCAGGATTCTTTGATTTCTGCTCAGATGGCACTCACTTACCGGGTTTTCTTCCGGAATATTACCCAGGATAGTGTCCTTAGAGTCGTCGTTCGCGATACGCTGCCTGAAGGTTTGGACATTTCCACTCTGGAGTTTGGAGCGAGCAGCCATCCTGCGACTTACGATATTTATGAGAATGGTGTCATTAAGGCCACTTTTGAGAACCTGGAGCTACCGGTTGACGGGACAAGCCCACAGGACTATGCATTCTTCGAATACCGCGTGGCACAAACCGATGGCAATGCCACAGGCACTGTAATTGAGAACAGCGCCCTTGTTATTTACGATTATAATACCCCGGTATTCACGGGGCGCACGAGGCATGTGGTTGGTGCGCCTACGACCACCGGTTTGCTGGATATTATCCCGGTTGATATAAATGAGCCGGAATGGGCTTCAGGGGTCACCGTAAGGGCTTTCCCCAATCCGGCAACGGAATACATTACCCTCGAAGTGGAGGGGCTGCAGGGTCAACATGAATTATCCTTTACTTTATTGAACTTATACGGGCAGCCTGTGCGTTCTATCAACAGGGAAGGGCATCAGTGCACCTTTGACCGAAATAATCTGCCTGCCGGAAGCTATATTTATCTGGTCCGGGCAGATGGGCAGAAAATCGCTGCCGGCACCCTGATTATTCGTTAACAAACGGTTAAAAAGACATTACCGCTGATACTTTGCTGAGCTTCAGCGCGTTTATAAAGATGTAAGACTTAGGTCGTCTTATTTATTTCATGAGATTATGATTTGTTATTAGTGAGAGGCTCTGCCGCAACGGCAGAGCTTTTTTTATTCCTCTTCCTCCAGCTTTACCGGAAAATAGCTTTCTCCCGTCAATGCCCAGCGCTCGTCGTATACACTTCGATAGATGAGCCGGTAGTCTATGTCAATGGCCATTAACAGCTGCAAAAACTGATTCGCGCTTTCCTGCGAATTATCCACCTTGAATATTTCGATTCTTTCATTGGGAGAGATGAGCTGTCCCGGAGCGATATTGGAATGATAGATATTGCTGATTTCGCTGAGTTCAGGGATTTCCTGATACAGGAATGTTGGCAAATCCATCTGATAGGCTGAATCTTTATAAATAACTATCGTGGAGTCGACAATTGCCGGGCCGATCCCTTTATTGCTGAGTACGATGGAGAAATCAGGCCCTCCGTAGTTGGCATTAGCGATCATAAGGTAAGGCATCGTAGACTTGAGCTGAGCATTGCGCTGCAGCTCTTGCTCCTCTCTCATAAGGTTGGTTTGGTAGAAGAGCGCAATTAAAGACATGAGGCTGATCATGATTGCGCTTGTGCTCATGATTTTCTCTGTATTCCAAAATCGTTTTTTCTTTTCGGCGCTTTGGGTTAGCATCGGAGGGCGTGCCGCTTTTCCGGAATTAGAGTACGTCTTTTTCAGGCTCATAAATCATAAGTAGTTTGGCGGGAATTGTACCATTTAGCTTCTCTTCGTCGCTAAAGCTTAAGATTCAGTGCTCAAAATAAGAGGAATATCTGATATGGAGGGGGACAGAAACCGACACTATTCAGGGTGAAAATCCACCTAAAAACCTTTTTTTAAAAAAAAATGAAAAAAATTAGCAAGAAAAAGAGCTGTAATTTTCAATAAAAATCAACAAGGATTATAAATCAGGTTTCGATCTATATAGTTGTTTTACAGCGGGTTAAGGTTATAATTAATGGTAAGATGAGGTTTTTATTTCGGTTTTTTTTCAACAAAACCCGTTTTTTGTCTTTGTCCTGGCGTAAGAAAGCCTGCATATTTGTAATGTAATCAAAAGGAAAGGGGCTAACGAAACAGCCTTGAAGAAAAACACCAGGAAAGCCTGGAGTTAAAATTGAAAGAACAGATCAATGGTAAAGTAACTAACATCAAACTGAGAGGCTATCCCAAAGGCTACGAACAACTATTTAAGCCAGTTTTTTTGTTAAAACCAACTTCATGATACTTTACCACCGGGCGGCAGTGTAGGGGAGATTGCCTACAGTTCCCAGAGACCGATTCATATCCCAAAAACGTTTAAGCTGTAGGGATAAATTTTCTGATACTGCTGCCCATTCTTTCTTTGACATTAAAACGGTTCGTTTGCTTGCGGCAGCACACAACCGTCTTATGATAAATGGTACAATCTCTAGCCTTAAAGCTCGGGATAAACAGCCGGATGTACTGCTCAGAAGGGGATGAATATCAAGTTGAGCGTACGCTATCATAATCCCAAACGCCGTGGGTTCCTTGCCGGATCAACACAAAAGACTGGCAAGGAGCTCCAAAAAAACTAGAGCAACATCAAAATATAGATTTGTTTGAAAAATTAGGTCGTCTTATTATTTCATGAGATTATGATTTGTTATTAGCAAGAGGCTCCGTCGCAGACGGAGCTTTTTTTTGTTGTAGGTCGTCGTAAAAAAGTAGGTCGTAAAAGGTCGTCTTACTATCTCATGTAAATAATAACTGCTTCAAAGTTAGAAAAAAAATATATCTCACCAAGCCTTTCTTCTGGCCTGCCCGCTGCTTTTGCTCCGCTTTCTCCCTTTATGCTTGTATTTTTTTAATTATAAATTGTTGACCTTTAGTTGGTTTCGTCTCGATTAGGCCGTTTGAAAAAATATTGCCTGTGGCGGCAATTTTTTTGAGCGCAGAGGGATGGAAGACCGTGTTTCTACCTGATTTTAGGTAGATAGTTGCCTGAGCAGCCAAGTCCTTTCTGCAACGTTGGGGCAGGCTTTTATTTCATCGGCAAGTGCCTCCCGCGCATTTTTTTCACCCGGTGGCAGTTCCTGAAGCTGCCTTAGAAAATGCAGCAGGTTCAGGTAGTTTTCCCGGTGATAGCTAAGGGCTTTCTTACGGCGGATGAATTTTTCGAGGGCATGCATTCGGGCTTCCAGGACATCAAAGGCGCCGGTTTCGTAGAAAAGCTTCAGCCTGACCGTACGAACAGAGAGCTGTAGCAGGGGTTCCCCAAAGTGCACCTCGTTCAGGCGTTGGAGTGCAGCACCATACCTGCCTTTTGCATATTCTAGCCTGGCTTTGCAAAAGTGGTACATCTGATCCGCCCTGTTTACGGGCATGGCAGCCCGGTAGTGCTCCAGAAAGTTATCCACCCATTCGTAGTCCTCCAGTATGAGCCCAAGGGTAGTGATGTTCCGGTAGGTAAATGGCGAGAGCTGCCCCTGCTGCAGCAGCAACCCTTTTTCCAGCCCCAGTTTGTAAAGCTGTAGTTGGGCCTGTAGGTAGGCACTGCTGCCGAGATTATACTGCCGGGTACAGAAATTGAGGGCCAACAGGAACATATCCTGTAGTTCCTCTGCCGGGAAAACCGCTAACTTTGGACCGGAAATAAGGTCAAGAAAAGCATCAAAATGCCGGGCAGCATCAGCCGATCCATGCAGGTAGTGGTAGCTGTGGTAATAGGCCGCAACCGCTGGTTCTTGCAGCAGAGGATTACCGCGCAGGTGCTGTAGTAACTCCTCCAGGAGTGCGATTTCATAATCAGTCGGGAAGACGAACTGATGGCTTTTGGCCAGACAGGCCTGCCTAAGTTTAGCGATGCAGTAGAATATATTGAGGTATTGGTCGGCTTCATGCAAATTAAGGGATGAGGTCCGTTTTTGTTGTGCCCGCTGTCGGTAGGCCTCATCTGCAAGCAGGTACTGATCCAGGAAATACCTGCTGCTGCGTTCAGGCGAGTTGCTGAGTTGCCGTTGGGACCGGCAGAGCGCTTGTTCGAAGTGCTTGGGCAGCTGTCGTTGCCGGTAGGTCTGCGGCACGGACCAGGGCATTTCGGTATCAGACTTTTCCACTTTCCAAAAGACTTCGAGGAGTTTAAACAGCTTGCTCATTAGCAATCTTATCCGATGGTCATCATAGGGCAGGGCAGGGTACAGTTGCTGATGCAAAGCCGCCTTATCCGGTGGCAGCCCTTTTTTCCAGCAATGCTTAACAAAGGCTTCAAAAAATGCTGTGACCATAGGCTGTGAATTGAAGTAGGGCGACTGCACAAACAAGCCAAACCGCTGCTGTTCCTCTGAAGAAAGCGTCTCGAGTGCCTGCCAGAGTTTACTGTTTTTCATGCGTTTGAAAATTAATTGCAGAGACAAATTATGATTTAAAAACTAATTATTGTGGTGATTTAAGTCTGAAATTAGTGTTTTTTAAAGAGACAAATTGGTGAAAATGTCATTGTGCGCTTACTAATAAGCCCTGATATTTGTAGCGTAAAGAAAAATCAAGGCTCATGAATACGCGACACCTCCTCCTTTCAGCACTTTTGTCCCTGTTTTCGATATCGGGAATAGCGAATACCGCACCTGTATCGGGTACGATCACCACGCACTGCGGTGACCCAATGCCAGGTGTGATCGTTCACTTTGGCAGCGAACTGACCGTCATCACTGATCAGGAAGGTTTTTACCAAATTGATTTGGAGATCGGGCAGGATTATACGGTTTTTGCAAGCCTGGATGATGAAATGATGAATGGAGTAGACGCTGAAGATCAGCAGATTATTGCCAATTCGATGTTCGATTCCACGGGGAGCTTCTCGCTTACGCCCTATCAGTTGCTGGCAGGGGATGTCAATAATTCAGGAAGTGTGAGCACATTCGATTTAATTGGGATCGCCCGGGGGCTGCAGGGAATAACGGGCGCCATCATGGAACCTTACTGGTTCATTCTGCCTGCTGATTTTGATCTTCAGGTCCCTTCTAACCCCGATTCGGTATGCCTGCCCCTGGTTATCAATGTCGATAGTACAGATGGTATTGAAGGGCTTGATTTCATTGGGGTGAAGCGGGGCGATCTGGACTGTAGTGCGGAGTTGCCCTTTGTCAGCCCGCCCGTTGTTGCCCTGTCCGGGCAGGTATACCTGGATGAGGAAGCCCTTTGTGTCCCCTCAGACACCCTGACGACCCTAAACGGTATCCATCTTCAATTTTGGGACGGGCAACAGCATTTCTATTCCACAACTGATGCGCAGGGCGCTTTTTCGGTCGAACTTCCTCCGGCAACCTACGAGGTGCAACCTTTGATTCCTAACTTACTGTGGGCGTCCTGCCCCAACACGGTTTTGGAACTGGAAGAAGGAACTGCCCAGGATTCGGTCAACCTGGGTTTGCAGGTAGCAGAAACCTGCCCGTATATATTTGCCTCGGTCGTTTCAGAATCTCTGGCACCGGGAACCACTTCCACCTACACGGTCTATTACCGGAACGAAGGGACTGCTTTGGCCATTGATGCTGAAGCCCAGCTACAATTTGACCCTGCACAAACGGTCGTAAGCAGCAGCATACCCTACGTGCAAAATTCAGATGATGTCTATGTGTTTTCGTTAGGGGATGTAGCAGTCATGGAGGCCGGAAGCTTTACCGTGGAGGTCGAAATGGCTTCAAATGTCTTACCCGGCAGTACCTATTGCCTGGATGCAAGTTTCACACCGGATGAGGTTTGTAATCCTACAGACTACAGCTGGGATGGATCGATATTGGAATTGAATGCGATTTGCGATGGCGATAGCGTGAAGTTTACGATTAAAAACACGGGACTGGGCATGGGGGAGCCCCGAAGTTATGTCGTCATAGAGGACGATCTGGTCATGCTACAGGAAAACATTCAGTTAGATGCCTTTGAAACGTATAAATTTAGCCGGGCAGCGAATGGTACGACACAGCGTCTGCAGATATCTCCAGCGCCCGGTTGGTATAGTCAGCCCTCTCCGGGACTGGCGGTTGAAGCTTGTGGGACGAATGCCCAAAACGGAAGTAGTACAGGCTATGTAGTCGATTATCCCAATCATAATGGTGCCCCTTTCACCATTCAGTATTGCAGGGAAGACTCCAGCCAGGATACTGTCAATGTCGGCATTGTTGCCTATCCAAACGGAGAAGGGGAGCAGAACCTGGTCTTGCCTGGCCTGCCCATTGTCTATGAGGTTCGGTTTCAGAATGAAAGTGACAGTTTATCGCAGGGCCTGGTCATTACAGCTCCGATACCTGAGGGGTTCTATTCATGGTCTTTCAAGGCCGGTGCCAGTAGCCATGCCTGCAATAGCTTGATTACGCCGGACGGGCAACTACGTTTTGAGTTGGAAGCGCCGTTGGAAGCCGGTGAGCAAGGGCATTTGAGTTTTCAGCTGAGGCAACGCCATGGCAATGCTAATGGGGAACAGCTGATCATGCAGGCGGCCCTGCATTGGGGAAATGGGCAAGTGGATACAACCAATGCCTCCCTGCTGACGGTCATGTCAGGCTTACTAGACCCGGACTTTGGTTTTATTGTACTGGGAGCTGATACAGAAGATAATGAACCGCTAACGATGCTGGGCGGCGCATTGCTGCTGGAAGGCGATACCCTTCAGGTTGACACTACATTTGACAATCAGCTGCGCTTTGAGTTTGTCGAAGTGGGCGTCCCCTATCAAGTCTCCCACTTTCAGGATGGTTCCTGGACCAACGGGGTGACGGTTTTTGACATGGTACTGATTTCCAAACATATTGCGGGAGTAGGGCCGCTTTCTACACCGTACCAACTTATTGCTGCAGATGTGAATCAGTCCGAAAACATCACCATCATGGATTTGATAGCCATAAGAAATGCTATTTTAGATCCGGAGGACAACGGGGTGGCTGGCGTCCCTGCCTGGGTTTTTGTGGATAAGGCCTATGTTTTCCCTGCTCCGGATAACCCCTGGTATGGGATTGAGATTGACAGTAGCATGTGGAAGAGTTGTTTAGAAGACGTATATGCCATACCATATGCATATGGAGGGCCTCCCGTGGCATTTAATGCTGACTGCATTGGCATAAAAATGGGAGACGTCAATGGGGACGCTACCGCTTTCCAACAGTTACCCGATGAGCGCTCAGCGGCAGACTGGCCCCTGGTTTGGAAGCCTGCAAGCAATGGCGGAGCTGCGCTGGTCCCCACCCGTGAAATCCAGGCCGCTTCCGGCTTTCAGCTGTCCTTCCGCGGGCCGGAGCACTTGGCTTGGGAAACCAGTCAGAGCTTTCAGTTAGAAGCCCAATATGCAAACGGTATCTGGCGCCTGCTTGCCTATCGTATCTCGGATACCCCTTTAATCAAGGGTCAGCCCATTTTGCAGGTCAATAGCACCCCGGAATCCTTTGAGCTGGTCGATTCGGGTTTCAACCGTGCCTATCTTTCTGATGGCACCCTGCTAAAACCGGTAATTGCAGCCTACGCAAAGGAGAATCGGCTGACCGTCGCCCCCAATCCGGCGCGTGACCGCCTCACCGTGCAGGGGCAACAGCAATCCGCTGGTGTGGTGGCCCTGACGCTCTTCAATCCGCAGGGGCAGCCCGTGCAGACGCGGCAATGGATGGCAGGGGAATACTGGTCCGGTGAGCTACAGGTAGGCAGCCTACCCGCCGGCTTGTACTGGCTGCAGGTGGAGACTGGTGATATGGTATTTGGGGAGCGGGTAGTGGTGCGGTGAAGCACGGCGCTCCCTTGCGATGCCAAGAGCTCTGCCCCAGCTTTTCAGGGAAAACCAGTTGGATTCCGGTAAAGACCAGGAAAAAGCTCCCCCGATAGGAGCAACGCCGGTACTGGTGTAGCGCTTATTCCATGGCCTTGCCAGGCGCACTGCCCCGGCTTTTCCCGGGATAGCGGTTTAATCAGATTGACAGGGATAATTGTAATACCGATGACAACTCATCCCAAACAACTGGATTTTTAGGTGAACAGGAATTAAATTACACCAAGCTTTTGGTTTCTCTTTCACCCCAGTCAAACTGTTGCCCCAAATCATAAAGTATGAAAAGCGCTTTTCTAACCATTCTGTCTGTTGCCCTCTTCTTCTCCCCCGCCCACAGCCAATGGGAAGTCAAATACGTGGATACTGATTTCCCGGGCAACCTCCACGTCATTAAAGCCATCAATGACTCCACGCTCTTTGCTATGGGGGACTCGTCGGCTTGCTTCCGGTCTTATGATGCCGGGGAGTCCTGGGAGGGATTTGACACCGGCCTGGATATGGATTTCCTGGATATTGAGCGGCTTGGGGATTCGGTGCTCCTTGCTGTGGGAAGGAAGCAGATGGTAAGGTCCACAGACCTTGGAGAGTCATGGTCTGTGGTGTACTCCGATGAAGCCGAAGCGTTTCATGCCATAGCCGCCGTTAGCGACGCTGCAGTCCTGGTCGCGGGCTATGCCGGGATTTACCAGTCCACAGATCAGGGGCAATCCTGGCAAACGGGATGGTCTTTGGAAGGGGCGGGCTACGAAACAGGAGAAATCAGCAGTTTACACTTTGCGGATCAGCAGGTGGGGCTGGCAGCAGGTTATGGATATGCGGAGGACATCCCCGGAGGTTTGGACCGCTTCATTTTGAGAACTACGGATCAGGGGACATCCTGGGTGGCAGGTACCGACCTGGGGGCTGATTTTCTGTTTGCACCCGGCTTGGATTTTACCGACACCCAAACGGGATACCTCCATCTGGACAACGGGCAGTTGTTCAAGACTACAGATCAGGGCGTAAGCTGGGACCTGCAGGGCGGAAATTATGGTGATGTTACGGATTTGAATTTTATTTCCCCGGACCGGGCTTTTTCAACCTGTGCGCACCTGGTATTTACAGGCAACTCCGGGCCTGAAGGCACTATTTTGAGTACTGCAGATCAGGGCGTGAGCTGGGAGGTCTTACCTACTCCGGGCATTCCCTTGTTTGATGTTGATTTTCAAAACGATTCGACCGGGTTTGTCGTGGGCAAATATGCCCTGATCATGAAGTATAATGCCGATATTGAAGGCATAGCTGGCGCGTACCCGGACTTTCCTTCCTCCAGTTTTCATCCGGAAGCCAGGGGCTTTAGTATTGAGGTCCTGCAAAACCCGTTTCAGGATTTCATTCAGTTGAGTACGGAGCAGGAAGGCACCCCTGATATCCAGATTACGCTATTTGATGCGACCGGGCGCAAAGTCATGGCGCAGCAGATTAGCGTGAGGGCCTTGCAAATCCCCGCTGCGCACTTGCCGAAAGGGCCGTATTTTCTGTATGCCCGGAGTGCCAATGGGGCTAAGGTGGTGCCGTTGATCAAAATGTGAGATTAAGGAGGGCGTTTAAGCGCCTTTTAATGGAGCTTTAGGTGGAGTAGGTTTTTTAAGGGTAAAAATATTTTTCTGGTCACACCGAATGATTTGATGTTTTTTACGCTTAGGGGTTCTTCCGTGTCTGGCCTTTAATAATCAGTCGTTTACAGACGTGATTCTTGTTCGATCCTTTTCCCTGTTAGAGCGGTGTAAAGGCCTTTTAGGGGCTGTACGTGGGTAATCTTCAATCTGCTAACGTCCCTCCCTGCGCCGTAGGTGCGGAATGTGTCTCCTTCCAAAAGCTTTAAGCCAAGCCCGATCCGCAAGTGGAAGTTACGAAGGCGTGTCGTCTTAACGAGGTCGGCAGCTTACATTTCGCACTTAACGGCACGGAATCTAGTCCATTGCTTTTGGGTTACCAATATTTTGCCTCTGACGGGGCAACGGCTCTGCATCGTTCAGTTATAGAAAAGCGCCATTTACCAGTTGCCAATTTTTCCTGTACTTTTGCGCCATATTCAATCGAGTTATGGCAGTACCTGAGATCGTTTTCCACGTTGGCCTGGGCAAGGTCGCCTCCACTTATTTGCAGCACCGCTTTTTCCCGAAGCTGCAAAAAATCCACTATATCCCCACCAACCGTTACCGGCAGGTGCCGGACATCATCAAAAAGGGGAAGTACGGGCGGTACTTCGTCTCCCGGGAGTTTGATCAGCAACTGGAGCGGGAGGTCAGCTGGTTTGCATCCTACTATCCGGAGGTGAAGCCCATCATTATTTTCCGGCGGCACGATGGCTGGGCGGCTTCTCAGTACCGGCGTTATGTGAAGAATGGCGGGCATCTGCCCTTTACCGGTTTTCTGGATGTGGAAGGGGACACGGGCTTGTGGAAGGTCAGTGATTTTATTTTTTACAACCACATTGAGCAGCTCGAAAAGCACTTTACCCATAAGCCACTGGTGCTGTTTTACGAAGAGCTGCGGTCCGATCCCTGGGCGTTTTTTGATAAAATTGCCGCATACGCAGACGCCGCCTACGACCCCAAAGACGTTTCGCTCGCCAAGGTGCATACTTCCTACAAGGAGAAGGAACTGAAAGTCATGCGGAAAATGGGCAAGTACATCTTCGGAGAAGAGCGGTCGACCACGAAGGGGCGCTCTTTAGGGGGATGGCTGCGCCGGCGCGGGCAGATGCTGGCCAGCTACGCGGTGCTTTACCCCTCCAAGCTCTTGCCCAAGCGTTTTGTAGACCCTGCCCCGCTTATCCCACCGGAGGAACTGGAAAACGTGCGCGACTTCTTTGCGGAGGATTGGGCTAAGGTCAAAGCCTATGCAGCGACCTCCGCTACGGTGTAGCACGTTACAGGTGTCGCAGCCCGGACGTCCGGCCCATTTTGTAAAAGCTAAAAAAGCAAGTCCTGCGTTAAAGGCACAGATCAAAACGATAGAGCCATGAAGTATTTCCTTAGTCCGGTACTGTTGTTGTTTGTGGTGCATGTGGCCTTGGCCCAACCTGAGCAGGGGCAGTCCATCATACAAACCTACACCCCTTCCCGCCTTTTGCCGAAAGGGAGCTGGGAAGTCAAGCTTTTTAATAATCTATACACGGAAACCCGTGGAGCCAATGAAAGTGGAGAGGTGAGCGACCGCCCCCGTTCCACCTTCCTGACCAATATCTTGGAAGGCTTCGTTGGGGTGTCGCCCAATGCGCGGGTCAATGCTGGTGTGATTGTCAATTTCCGGTCCTCCCTCATCTCTTCCGCAGAAATGGAGCACCCAGCCCTTGATGCCCTTCGCTACGCCAATAATGAGGAATTTGCGAGAAGTGGGGTTTCTTATATTGCCCCCTCTGTGCGGTTTACGCCCTTCAGGAGCCTGCCGCGCCTGTCCTTTCAGTCCTCTGTGATGCTGCCAGTGTTTGAGGAGGAGTCCATCAATGGGGTGTTTTTTGCAGAGCGCAGCACTATTTGGGCTAATAAAGTCTACTACGACCACTCCTTTGCGAACGGGGACTGGCAGTTGTTTACGGAGCTGAGTTTTGATTATTTGTTTGGGCCGAATGAAGAGAGCTATGCCAACGACAGCGGCTTTATGCCTGTATCTGTATTTTTAAGCTACTTTCCCAGTTCCAACCTTACCTTTTATGTCAATGCGCAGCATGCCCGGCGGATTGACCTGGGCAACAACTTCAGTCAGCACTTTACGCTGGCCGGGGTGGGCGCGAAGTATCAGCTCACGGATGCCTTGAACCTGGAGATTTCTCACTCGCAGTTCTTGTTTGGCAACAGCTCGGGCCTGGGCGCAACCTACAATATCGGCTTCCGTTATGTAAACCTATGATGCGGCTTGTTTTTTCTTTTTTATTGCTCTTGCTTAGCCTGCCTGCCCTTCGTGCACAAGGCATGGTTTTGCAATCCCTGGAAACAGAAGGGCTAAAGCGTACTCATCCCGGGTTTTTCTACGGTATTGCCGGGGCATCGCCCGGAGATACGGTCACTTACGAAGCGCTGGAGGAAATGCGGCGATGGCTGGTATTGCAACCGGCTTTTAACGCCGTAGCCTATCATTTGGATACGACGGATAGCGGACTCCACCTGCGCTGGGAGACGGAGGAAGCGAAAACAGTATTGCCTTACGCCGGGCTGTGGTCTTCCAATGACATCACCACGGTCATTGGCGGGCTTTCTGAGTTCAATTTCCTGGGGCGGGGCATTAGTGTGGGGGCTTACTATCAGTACAACCTGCGGCATAGCCTTGGGCTGTTTTACCGGCACCCGTTTTTGGTGGGGAAGTTCGGGGCGGAAATTTCCTACACGCTTTGGAATTCCTATGAGCCACTCTACAAAGGCCCTGCTACGGCCTGGTATGATTATTCCAACTCCAGCCTGAATGCGACTGTCTTTTTTACGCCTACCCGGCGGCAGGAGTATCAGGTGGGCCTCAGCCTTTTTCAGGAAGCCTTCCAATTGGGTACCGTAGCGGAGGAAGACCGCCCGCTCTTCCCACGCGAACTGGATATCGGGAAACTCGGCATCCGGGCCAACCACTTCTACCGTGGAGCGGTGCCTCACTATTTCTACTGGTCGGGGCTATCGGTGGATACCTACGCGCAAGTGGTGCTTGATGAGTTGGGCTCCGAGCCGTTTTACATCATCCGGCAGGCCTGGAAGTACTACCGGCGCACTGGAATGCGTGGGAATTGGGCGCTGCGCTTCATCTGGGGGCTGAGTACGAATGTCGATACGCCTTTTGCGCCCTTCGCACTGGACAACCACATCTCTATACGTGGCGTTGGCGACCGCATTGACCGGGGCACCGGCATGTTGACCCTTAATACAGAATACCGGTACACCCTTCTGGAAAACAGCCAAATCGCCCTGCAGGCTGTGGGCTTTGTAGATGCCGGGAGCTGGCGCCTGCCCGGCGGCACTTTTAGCGATTTTACCGACCCGGAAGTCATACGGTTGCACAGTGGGGTAGGAGGGCGGTTCATCCTAAAGCAGTTTTACAACACCGTCTTTTCGGTCGACTACGGGCACTCCCTTCGGGATGCCGGGGAGGGAGGATTTGTCCTGGGGCTGGGGCAGTATTTTTGAATTAGCCCATAACATTTACGGGCAGGGTGAGCGCAATTAGCATCAGGTTTTTCAAATCGCAGATTTTTCGTAAAATTAAAGCCTGAAATCTAAAAGCTTAACCTTTGGCGCATCAAAAAGAGCCTTCCAATAAAAGTCCGGAACAGGAAACGCCTGCCTGGCTCCTCCGTGTACAGGAGCAAAGCTGGGAGCCGGAAATCCTGGTCTCCGGTATTGTGCTGTATGGGCTTTTTCAGGCGCCGGCATTGCTGGAACGGCTACAACACTTCCTGAGCCATTTTTCTTTTGAAGTTTTTTCCGCTGGTACGGCCGATGAGAGCATGGTTGCCGTACTTAAGGTCGCTAACGTATGGCTTATCGGCGGTTTTATGGTACACCTTCTGCTGCGAAGCATCTGGGTAGCTCTGGTAGGGTTGAGCTATGTGTACAAAAATGGCGTGGATATTTCCAGGCTGAAGATGGGCGAATCTTACAATCGGTTGATTTTCAAAGATGCGCAGTATACCCGAAATATAGTTCGTCTGGAAGAGATTTGCAGTACCACTTTTGCAGTCAGTTTTTTGCTGTTTATGCTGCTCCTTGGAGGATGTTTTTTTCTCGGTGTAGTAGTGGCTCTACTCGCAGCTTGGTTGTACTTTTTTCCAAATCGTGCAGAGCAGCTAACTACGATAGATCCTATACTCAGCATCATTGGAGGAATTTACGTACTTGATTTTTTAACCTTGGGGCTGTTAAAGCGTATTCCCTATTTCTCAAAGTTTTATCTGCCCATTTACCGGGTCATGAGCTGGCTGACCCTCTCTCCTCTTTACCGGAAAATTTATTACGGGCTTGTCAGTAACCACGCAAAATGGAAATCCGTGCTGGCCATTCTTATTTTTCTGAGCGTTACGGCATTGCTTTACAGTGGGTTCAGATTGAAAAACAACCCGGCTGATGCGCTTGCCTTGCGCCTTTTGGATACGGCAGAACAGCTGATGTATCCCGGCCACTATGCGAATTGGGCGGGCAACAAGCCCTCAGGGCTGCTACAGATTCCTTCTGATGTGATTGAAGCTAACGTGCTGAGTGTGTTTGTGGTCCATCGGTCGGCGTACGAAGAACGCTACATAAAACCATTATGCAACTACAGTTCCCGGCAGGATTCCGTTGATCAGGATATCCTGGTGATGGATTGCCTTTCTAGGTTTTATACCCTGCAATTGGATGGTATGCCGGTAGAAACCGACTATCTGTTTACACGAAAGCAGGAGCCACTTCAGGTAGGCCTGCAGGCTTATCTTGATATCACCCATCTGGAGAAAGGACTGCATAATCTTGAGCTTTACTTCCAATTCCAGCAAGAGGATGGCTCGGTTCGGCCGCAACAGGTGGCCAAAGTGGAGTTTTATAAAACACAGCATGCAGAGCGGATTCCTATATTCACTCCGGAAATAGAGGAATAGCCATCAACGACGGAACCAAAAATACACCATGCCTTATAGGGATACTTAGGTTACGGCCCCACACCAATTCCCAGCCGGAGCCCCAGGGTTAGAGAAGGGCGTAAGGTCCAGCCTTCCCGCTTTGGCTCAATGGTGAACAGCGGCTGCTCAGCTGGGTTGTCGAACCGAAGTATCTGTCCGGAAATATCCTGATACTCAAGGTGCCGTAACCTCAGGCCCACCCCAACGAACAGGTCAATATATACTTTATTATAGACGCGTTGTGTACCATATTTGATATGCACAGCCAGTTGCCTTCGGAGGCGGGTGGCCTCATCAAAGCTGTACTGCTCACCATCGGTATCTTCGTAGGCATCTTCTCTGATAAACAAGGGAAAGTGGCTTAGGTCCAGTTCAAGCCCCCAGTAATCTGAGGTATAAAACCCACCGCTGTTTATTTCCGGGCGGGAGGTGAGAAAGCGGCGTATTTCCGGACGAATAGCAATGTAGGAAAACCCTTTACGGTAATTGGAACCACCCCAAAAAGAAGGAAAGTTAGCATAGGAAGCATCGAGTAGGTAGCCATATTGTCCGCTCACATATTGGGTGCCGATTCTAAAACGCGGATAAAAATTGACAAGGCCTGCCGGAGTTATATGGATCCCCCACTTTTTAGGGTCAGGCTGTTCCTGGGCACCTAGAACCTGAGCGAGGGTGCAAAAGATCAAAAGGAGCGTTAATCGGGGGTTCATATTGTAAGAGATTTGCGTAGAGGCATAACGTACGAAGTAGCCAATATGCTGTATCTTCCGCGAAAAATGGAGGATATTAAGTACATTTTATCTGGTTTGCTGGTTGCTCCATTGTTACCTTTGATGGCCGTACAGGGCAAACGCATCCGGGCATCGGTGCCAAAGTTGCCTTCTGCAAAAGGCTCTTCAGGTTACATCGGCGACGGTAAAGGGCAGGCATTGCGGCTCATCACCCTCGGCGAAAGCACGATTGCCGGTATTGGAGTGGAAACCCATGCGGAAGGCTTCAGTGGCACATTAGCCCGTGCTTTGGCTGATCAGTTGGGGAAGCCGGTTGCGTGGAAGGTTTATGCTGAAAGCGGGTACACTGCTGAGCGGGTGACGGAAAAACTAGTTCCGCAAATAGCAGAAAACGATATTGACCTCATCGTCATTGGGCTTGGGGGCAATGATGCTTTTCATCTCAACTCGCCCTGGCGCTGGCGCCGCAGCATCCGGGAGCTGATTGCTGCCTTACGCCAACGCTTCTCTGAAACGCCTGTCGTGTTTACCAATATGCCTCCAATTAAGCGTTTCCCGGCTTTTACCCCGCTGATCAAACGCGTCGTGGGCAGTCATGTCGAACTACTGGGGCGGTCTTTGCATCATGTTACGGAACCGATGCCCAATGTGTTTTACTATGCGCGGGTCATCACCCTGGAGGACTGGCGGGACAGACTGGGTGTCAGTGCGCCTCCTGCCGACTATTTCAGCGATGGGGTGCATCCTTCGGCACTGACTTATCAGGTTTGGGCGCGGGATGTAGCGGGGTATATTAGGCGGTTGGGTATTCTGTAGTTCTGCCCCGGAGTTCAGCATTAAGGTAACTTCTCATGACAATTGTTCAATGAGGTTCGTCAGTTTCCCTTTTTCCGCATTGCTCACAGGAATATCAGCGAGTAAGTCCTCCAGGATATGCTTTTTCAGGGCAGCGGCATCTTTCTGCGATTTTACAGACAGGAAAGTGGTGACGACTGGCAAGTCCAGCTCTGTGAAATCGGATAGCTCTTCCCCGGTCAGTTTCGGAAAACGGATGGTAGTCTTGAGCAAGTTGAAAATACGATTTTTGTATATGCCTTTGTCAAGGCCTTTTTCCAGGCCTTTCTCCAAGCCTTTCTCCAAGCCTTCTTTTCGGCCCCGTTCCAGAATTTGCTCCAATGTACTCATCACTTCCGGTTTTATACTGAATGCTGTATTGTTAAGTTCTTGCAAAAAAGATTCTTCCGAACGCTCACCCACACCCAGGATGTAGGTGGTGATTGCTGTGATTTTTTCTTTGCCCAGTGCTCCTTCAAAAATAGGTTCTATATACCGAAATATCAAGTGCTGCCGATATCTGAAGGCCATCGCCATAATCACACTCCGAAAGTAGCTCAGGTCAAGGTGCACCAGTTCTTCCGGGGCTAGGCGCGAAGCGTCCTGATACAGAAACCTGAAATCGGGTATATAGGGTTTCACAATATTAAAATACGGGTGCTCTATAAAGAGCTCTGGTAATCTCTTTGGGACCCACTCCTTTTTACCGTTGTAGAAGATTAATGGTAGTACAGGCTCCAGGTTTTGCCCTCGCTCCTTGACCATCCTAAACATCAGTTCCATTATGTAAAACCCGATTTGCACAGCAATATATTTGTCAGGTTCCGACTTATGCTCAAAGACCAAACAGAAATAGAAATACTCATTAGCTTCTCCCTTAAACCGGCACCGGTAAACCACATCAGTTTCAAATTGCTTGAGGCTGGGACGGACACTGAGACTACTCTCTAAGCTCAAGCTTTCAAAATCAGCAATCTCTGAGATTTCGGGGTAAAAGTGCAGCAGGTAAGCTTTAGCAACCTCAGGGTCGCTCATAGCCGATTTGAAAAAGCGGTCGTCCGGTTGATATATTTGAAAATCTTGGGGCATGATACAGAGATAAATGCCCTGCTAAAATAAACATAAAAGTTTAAAACAACTAAAAACAACACAATTTTTTTAAGTCGTTTCTGTCAATCCAGCGGTAGGTACACCCGTTCGCCCGTTTCAGCGGATTGAATAGCTGCCTGTAGAATTTCCACGACGATCATATTATTTTCCAGCGAAGACAGGCTCATTTTCTCGTAAGGTATGGTTTTCCGGACCAGGGCTGCTAAAAGTGCAAAAGGGTCATCATAGGGCGCCGTCCGGGCAGTTGCCGTTTGGGGATCAAAGGAGGTACTTTCCGGTAGCCGGACCTGTAAACGGGTAGCGTCAAGCGCGAAGGCGGCACCGGATTTCCCGTAGACTTCCATATCCTTGCGGCTGTAGGGCCAGTTCCAGGAAGCTTGGATGATGGCCTGGGCTTCGGGGTAGGTGAGCACGATGGTCGCTTCGTCGTCTACTTTGGGGTAAAGTTGGGGCTTGATTTGCTGGGTGACCGCAAAAACTGAAGTTGGGCGTTCTCCTTTCATTAGCCAGGTCGATAAATTCGCGCCATAGCAGCCAAAGTCGATAAGGGCACCGCCCCCGTTCCACTTTGGGTCACAGAGCCAGTCGGTGAACTCCGGGTTGCAGCCAATTTCAATCGGCCCTTCATGTCCATCGTGAATCACCATTTTACGGATGGGGCCAAGGGCACCGCCATCTACCAGCGCTTTAACCCGGTGATTAGAGCCATACCAGGTGGTTTCGTAATTTGTCAGCAGCATGATCTTATGCTTTCGGGCGAGGGCTTCCATTTTTCTCGCATGCTCCAGATTCACGGCCAGCGGCTTCTCCACCATAACATGGATACCCCTGGGTGCGCAGGTTTCCACCACCTCCAAATGCCCGTAGATGGTATTGAAAGCGGTAACGGCTTCAGGCTGCGTCGCTTCCAGCATACTTTCCAGATCCGGATAGACCAGGTCCATAGAGAAGCCATGTTGTTTAGCATAGCGCTCCGCCAGCGCCCGGTTGGGCTCGGCGATACCGACGATTTCAATATCACCTCGTTCTGCTCGTCCAAGTATCCAGTGTACATGGGTATGGACCAGGCCTGCAATGCCTATGCGTACCGGTGGTTTTGGAGAGGGCTGTTGTGCCAGCATGTAAATTGGAAGGAGCATTAGAGCATAGGGTAGGGACTTCATGACAAAATCAATATTGGTTTGAGAAACCAAAGTACAAAGAAGGGCGCAGTCAAGGTAACCCAAAATAGAATCAGGGCAGGCTCGTATCTCCTTCGACCAGGTTGCTTTTTGCGCCGACTGCCTGGAGTCCGCCTGAATGCTGGCGGGGCACGCCGGGGCTTGATCATTTTTTATGCCCTGGAGCAAGATGTAGCTGTACAAAAAATTGGTTTTCCGGCATTAGAGAAAGAGCTGATCGCTAAAGGCATGGTCATCGATTATGGCTGGATGAAGTGCCCCATCTATACGCAATACGAAGTGGTCACCTACTGGCGCTAACGGCCAGCACGGGGAACGATGAATGTCGGGCTTACAGTCCAGACATTCATCGTCTGGGATCTTGGATTTGCGACATCGGCCACTGACGAAGCATAGCTTGTCAGGGCAGGCGCAAGCCACTTCCCAGCGTAAAT